>JAOEVD010000049.1 GCA_028383305.1 Candidatus Puniceispirillum sp. | reverse complement strand
GACAATTGCGCCAGCGTGGCATTTGCCGATTGAATGCGGTTTTCGATATCCTGTTTGCGGCTGGCCAAACTATTGCGGGTGGTTGCAGCGGCGCGAAGGGCGGCGCTGGCCTCGGCAAGATTGGCCTCATTCTGGCTTCCGGTCAGGCGTGCCGCCTCCAAAACATCTTTCGCCGCAGCCTGTTTCGGGCTGGCTTCGGCAATTTGAACGGCTAGGGATTCGGCTTCATCGGCAAGCCGCGCAACAGCTGATTTTGCATCATCAAGAAGGCTGGTTTCGCGGGCGATATCCTGGGTAAGCTGGTTTTGCCGGTTTGCAAGCTGGGCCAGGGCATCGGTAACACGCGCCTCTTCACGATCCAATTCTTCGTGGCCAAACGCCAAACGTTGATATTCAGCGGCTTTTTCGGCCTCGCTTGCCCGCAGGGGCGGAAGCGATGCGGCAATCTCGCTTCGGGCGGTGGCGCAGCGGGCGGCAATTTCGGCACGCGCACCAACATCTAATTTGGCTGCGCCAAGCGCGGCGGTGGCGGCATCGCGATCCTGTTCAGCGGCCATCCAGCGGGCTAGAAGGAATTGTGCCTCGGCTTTACGAATACGATCGGCAACCGACCTATAACGTGCCGCTTGGCGGGCTTGTTTGCGCAAGGAGTCGCGCTGTTCGATCAGGCCAGCGATGACATCATCAAGACGTTCAAGATTGGTTTCGGCGGCGCGAAGCCTTAATTCGGCCTCATGTCTTCGCGCATGCAATCCGCGAATATTTGCCGCTTCTTCGATTAACGTTCGCCGGTCAACGGGTTTGGCTCCAACAATCGCGCCAATGCGTCCCTGACTGACAATGCCGGATGATCGCGCGCCGGTGGCGGTATCGGCAAACAGCAATTGCACATCACGCGCCCGCGCCGGTTTGGCATTCACATAATAGCTGCTGCCTTTGCCGCGTTCAATTTTGCGGGTGATTTCCAATTCATCAACATCATTGAATTCGGCAGGGGCTTGGCGATGACGGTTATCAAGCTGAAGGGTGATTTCGGCAAGATTGCGCGCGGGGCGCTGTTCAGTGCCGCCAAAAATCACATCATCCATTTCGCCGCCACGCATTTGGCGCGCCGAGCTCTCGCCCATAACCCAGCGAAGCCCTTCAACGATATTGGATTTGCCACAGCCATTTGGCCCAACAATGCCCGTTAGGCCGGAATCAATCTCAACCTCGGCGGATTCCGCAAAGGATTTGAATCCGGCCATTTTCAGGCTTCGAAAAATCACATTAACAACCTGTCATTGGTGACGTCTGAGATCAGGCGTCTGTTGCATTTATCTTGGCAGCAAAATCTTCATATGACAGATCGCCAGAAATGATGGTTTTGTCATTGACCACAAAAGATGGTGTCGATTGTATTTCCCAGCTTTTATAGGCTTTCTGACGCATTTCAACAATCGCTTCAAGAAGGGGTCTATTGCCCATCACTGCGTCAAAATTGGCGGCGCTCATTCCGGCAAGCCGCGCCAGTTGCGACAAGGCGGCAAGCGGATCAGGATTGCGCGCCCAGCGGTCAATATCTTTCAACAGCATCGAAATCATTGGAAAATATTTGTTTTTTGGCAAAGCCCGTGCCAGCGCATGGCCGCGAAGCGCAATTTGATCAAGCGGGAAGGGCTGCATCTCAAACCGCACCATGCCAGTGTCAATCAGCCGTGTTTTCACATCGGGAAAGGTGTTGTTGTGAAAGCTGGCGCAATGCGAACAGGTCATTGAAAATAATTCAACAACTTTGATCGGGGCATCATCCTTGCCAAGAACGCGCGGTGAGGTCACATGTGCAATCGTTGGCTCAAGGGCAAAGGCAGCGGTTGGCAAAAGCGATATCGCAGCACCCCCCAGCAGGACAGAGCGACGATCAAGGGCGAAATTCATTTGGTTTTGTTTCATCATGGAGCAATCATAATCCAAGGGGAAAAGCGGGGCAATGCGCGATTTTAGGACAATCGCATTTTATTTGGGCGTCGATCCTTTAGCTGATCTTTTGCGCTAATTCTTTGCGCCATCATCTTCGCCAACCGGCCCGCCTAGCCGCCGAAGCGCCGCGCGCAGTTCGGGCGATTTGATATGTTTCAGTTTTTCATCGAGCCCCCAAACATCAGGTGCATTCGAAATTGTGGCTGGTTTTTTGGGCGGCGTTTCAGGGCGTGATGGCGGCAGATTTTGCACAAGGGTAATCCGGCCAACAGCCTGATATCCAAAGGCGGCATTTACCTGATCAATGATCTGGGCTGACATGGCTTGGGCTTGCGGCCCGCGGCCCGAAGTGATTTGCAATTTCAGCGTTCCGTTATTGCTGCTACCACGCGGAAAGTGAATATCTGCCGGTCGGCACCATGCAGCCGTATCACCGACAATTTCATGCCAATGCGAAATAAGGCGGCTAATCGCAAAACCACGCTCATTCGCCGATGGCGCGACCATAGGTTCGATCATGGTCGATAGCCGCCGCATTTTATTTAATCGGTTTTTGGGCGGTTTCACCATAATTTACGATGCCGGTTCACTTGTTGGTTGATGAATAAGAATAAAGGGTTTTGGGCGACTTGACCCAATTGCCGAATATACTAGCATGACCGATCCCTGATGCAAAATAGGCCCAACAAGATAGATCAAACAAAACAGGCCAAACAAAAATACAGACAGCAATAACGCCAAATCAGTTTTTCGGATAACAGGATATAATCGCGTGGGTAATCAAAAATCGCAAACATTCCCAACGGCCGCTTTGTTTGGATGGTATGACAAGCATGGGCGCGATTTACCATGGCGTCGCCGCTGGCCAGATTTAGCCCCTGCCTACCATGTTTGGCTGTCGGAAATCATGCTTCAGCAAACTGTTGTGGCAACGGTGATTCCCTATTTTCTCGATTTTACCCGCCGCTGGCCAACCATCAATGACCTTGCCTCAGCACCGCTTGATGATGTGTTGGCAGCATGGGCGGGTCTTGGTTATTACGCCCGCGCGCGCAATTTGCATAGAGCGGCGGTGATGGTGGCGACTGAATGGGGCGGACAATTTTCCGGTGATCATCGCCATGCCAATGCTGTTGCTGATTTGCGCGCTCTTCCGGGGGTTGGCCCCTATACTGCCGGTGCGATCGCTGCCATCGCGTTTGGCCAGCAGGCCGTAGTTGTTGATGGCAATATTGAACGGCTGTTCAGCCGCTATTTTGCGATTACAACCCCGCTACCAGCGGCCAAAAGCGAAATTGCGGCTGCCTATGCGGCTATTTTGCCGGTTGATCGCCCATCGGATTGGCCGCAAACCTTGATGGATTTTGCCAATGCGGTTTGCACACCGAAACAGCCGCTTTGTGATGGCTGTTGTTTTGCCGAATCATGTCAGGCTTTGGCGCACGGCTTGGTTGATCAATTGCCGGTCAAGCCGGTCAAAACACCCAAGCCGATTCGGCGGGCAATTGCCTTTGTGGCGGTCAATGATCAAGGCGACATATTTTTGCATCGCCGCCCCGATCAGGGGCTTCTTGGCGGTATGCTGGCTTTTCCTGAAATTGGCCTTGCGTCAAAACAGGCGGATCAAAATCTTGATCAGACAATGGCACCATTTGCCGCTGATTGGGTTTTGCTGGATGAACCTGTTTTGCATGTCTTTACGCATTTTGCGCTTGAGATGAAAATTTGCCTTGCCAGCATTGAGGGGACACCGCAACCAATCGCGGATGATATCAAAGGTCATTGGGCAAAGCCGCGTCCAGCCGATTTGCCAAGCCTGATGCGCAAAATATGGAAAGCCGTCGCGGCAATGTCGTTACCGCCACGAGCCAGCCGCTAGTGGCGACCTTTGATGATTGCGCTTTTCATAATTGCACCCTTAATAATTGCGCTTTTAATGATTAAAGTGGCGTATGCCGGTAAATACCATGGCAATACCGGCAGCATCAGCCGCCGCAATCACGTCATTGTCCTTGACCGATCCGCCAGGTTGAATCACTGCGGTTGCCCCCGCTTTGATCAAGGCCTCAAGACCATCGGCAAATGGGAAGAACGCATCTGACGCCGCGACTGATCCAATCGTGCGGGATTGCGGCCATCCATGAATTTCGGCAATGTCCGACGCCTTGTGAACGGCGATGTGGGCAGCGTCAACACGGCTCATCTGGCCGGCGCCAATGCCGACGGTGCTGGCGTCTTTCACAAAAACAATGGCGTTTGATTTCACATGTTTGGTGACTTTCCACGCAAACAACATATCGGCAATTTCGACGGGGCTTGGCGCGCGCTTGGTGACAATTTTCAGATCTTCAGCAACGACCATGCCGCCATCGCGTGATTGCGCCAAAAACCCACCCGCAACCGATTTGATTTTGATGCAGCATGTGCTTCGATCGGGCATGTCGCCGGTGATCAACAGCCGCAGATTGGGCTTTGCCGCCATAATGGCCTTGGCCTCATCGCTGGCATCAGGGGCAATCACCACTTCGGTAAAGATGCTGGCAACGGCGGCGGCGGTTTCGGCATCAAGTGGCTCGTTCATGGCAATTATGCCACCAAAAGCGCTAACAGGATCAGCCGCCAATGCGGTTTGCCATGCCGCGACAAGATTTTCACCGCTTGCCAAGCCGCACGGATTGGCATGTTTGATAATGGCAATCGTTGGCTTGTCGAATTCGGCAACAAGTTCAAAAGCCGCATCAGTATCATTGATGTTGTTATAGGATAATGGCTTGCCCTGAATTTGTAAAGCCGAGGCAACACCGGGCCGGTTCTGCCCAGTTTTATAGAGGGCAGCTTGCTGGTGCGGGTTTTCGCCATAGCGCAAATCAATGATTTTCCGGCCAGCGGTCGATGCGATTTGCGGCAGGTCTTCACCAAGGCTTGTTGCCATCCATCCTGAAATGGCGCTGTCATAAGCGGCCGTACGGGCAAAGGCTTTTGCTGCCAAACGCCAGCGAAGTGCAAGGTCTGTTCCGCCCTGATTTTCAATGGCATCAGCAACATCACCATAATCGGCAGGGTCACAAAGAACGGTTAAAAAATCATGGTTTTTAGCCGCAGCGCGCAGCATTGCAGGCCCGCCAATATCAATTTTTTCAACAAGCGAATCATGGTCACTGGTTTGCGCTAATGTATCTTCAAACGTATAGAGATTTACCACCAGAAGGTCGATTCCCTCGATGCCTTGAGCCGTCATGGCGGCAACATGGTCATCAAGGTCGCGCCGCGCCAGCAACCCACCATGAATTTTGGGGTGAAGCGTTTTGACGCGCCCGTCCATGATTTCAGGAAATCCGGTTACATCGGCAACATCGGTAACGCGAAGGCCAGCATCGCGAAGCAGGCTGGCTGTCCCGCCGGTTGATAAAAGATCAATATTGGCCGCGGCAAGCCGTGTGGCAAGCTCGATAAGCCCGGCTTTGTCTGAAACCGAAAGAAGGGCGCGGCGAATAGGAACAGATGAAGAAGAGGTCATGGTATGGCTTGCCAATACTGCCTAGCAGAAAGGTTGAATTTATCGCGGTCTTTATGGCCGAGCTTGGTTGGAAAGGCAATTGCTGATCGCGAAAAAACTGCGTTTAAGCAATCTAGCCAAGCGGGATGAGATGCATCATCGCGCCAGCCAAGGCGGCCAACCCCAAAAGCCAGA
Source organism: Candidatus Puniceispirillum sp. (assembly GCA_028383305.1). Classification (GTDB taxonomy): domain Bacteria; phylum Pseudomonadota; class Alphaproteobacteria; order Puniceispirillales; family Puniceispirillaceae; genus UBA3439. The sequence goes on along the minus strand of JAOEVD010000049.1, from coordinate 1,581 downwards.
AAAGCCCAAGCCCGCGTCCAAAGGCCAGAAATGCACAAACCAGCGTAATCGCAATCACCCGCAGGTCAAGGCTTGCCAGATCGGGGGTCAGAATATAGATCATGCCAAGATCGGTCATGCTGGTTTTGGCAAAAAATAAATGCAGCGCAAACCATGCAAATAAATTGGTAATCACGCCAACAACGGCAGCCATAATGCTTGCCAATGCGCCTTGCAAACGTGGTTGATATGTTAGCCAGTCAAGATAGGGCGCGCCCGCAAAAATCCATAAAAAACAGGGAATGAAAGTTGCCCAAAGCGCAATGCCGGCACCCGCGATCCCATGGGCAATGCCCGCTGTTTTAAACGCCGCCAGAAAGCCAACAAACTCAGTCACAAGGATTAAGGGCCCGGGGGTGGTTTCGGCAAGACCAAGCCCGTCCATCATTTCAGTTGGTTGCAGCCAACCAAGCTGGCCAACGACATCTTGTGCCATATAGGCAAGCACCGCATAGGCACCCCCAAAAGTCACCACGGCAAGCTTGCTAAAGAAATAGCCAATTTCGGCAAGCAAAGGCGCATCGGCAAGAAGATCAATTGCCAATAATGGCCCCCACCAAATTCCAACCCAGATCAAAATGGTTTTGGCCGTATCTTTGCCGTTTGGCAAAGGCGGCAATGTTGATGTTGCTTGGGGTTGGCGATTGCTGGCAAAGCCATAGATTGCCGCCATCGCAATGATCAGCGGAAAGGGCAGGGCAAGAATGAAAATGCCGCAAAAACCAATTATGGCAATCACCCATTGATGCGGTTTTTGCAAGGCTTTTCCGGCAAGCCGGATCAAGGCCTGCAAAACAATGACGACAATCGCCGCTTTCACCCCTAGAAACAGTGCGCCAACAATGCCGAACGTACCGAAATAGACATAGGCAATGCCAAGACAAAGCATGATCAAGGCACCGGGCAGAACAAATAGCAAGCCAGCAATAAGCCCGCCAAGAAAGCCATTAATCCGCCAGCCAGCATAGGTGGCAAGCTGCATTGCTTCGGGGCCCGGAAGCAACATGCAAAAACTAAGCGCATTCAAAAATTGCGCTTCGCTAAGCCAGCGTCGTTCGGCAACAATCAGCCGGTGCATCAGCACAATCTGTGCGGTTGGCCCGCCAAAGGACAACAGCCCGATCTTGCCCCAGATGGCCGTTGATTGCACAAGTGGTGGCGGTGTCGTTTTGCCGATCTGATTTGGTCTGGATTGAGGTGGGGTCTGGGTCAAAAATGCAAACTTTCAATGACGGTCAAATTCTTGAGTCAAACACATGCTGCAACGACTGTTACTCGCCAAGATGGTGTTTTACAACGGCTCGTTCCGCTGAAATGCCCATTTGACGTCAATCGCGCCGATTGACCGGAGATCGGCGAGCGGAACATTAATAACAATCTGCTGACAATTCTTGCGCCCATCAATATCAAAAAACAGGGATGTATCCAATGCTACCGATGCGCTTGCTCGAAATACCCAGCCTGCGCGATTGCCACGAATCTTGATCAAAACCCGCTGGTCGCGAAGCATGGCAACAGTTATACGGGGGTGTAAATGAAACC
>JAOEVD010000048.1 GCA_028383305.1 Candidatus Puniceispirillum sp. | reverse complement strand
CTGCTTCACAAGATCAATGGCTGACGAGATATATTTTGTTTCATCATAAACAACGCGCAAAGTTAAGCCCCGCGCATCAAGCTCATCACGGTTGAGCGCATCCGCAACAAGGCGCAACCGCAACATGGTACCAACAACATTGCTTCCCCGCTCCCGAATCGCATTCAAAATGATCGCAGGCTTTCCATTTAACCGCCTGAAACTGGTACGTTTTTGCACCTTCATTTCCAGCGTTGCCACATCTTGAAGAAGCAAAGGAACGATCGTTCCCGATGACGAAACATCCGCACGAATAACAATATTTCCAGCGGTTTCAGGCGTGTAATTCAAAGCTTCTGATCTAACAGAATAAGATCTTTTGCCCTCGGTCACCATTCCGACACTCATCATTGAAGACGATGATCGTAGCGCGTCAATCACCTCATTCACGGTGACCTTATATTGGATCAGCTTGCCCGGATCGATAAAGACGCGCATTTCACGCCGTCCGCCACCACGGTACTCAACCTCGGCAATGCCCTCAACACGGGATAGCGGTTCAACAATATTTGTATCGAGATATTGCCCAAGCATTTCAAGATCGACATTCGATCCATCTTTGGCCACAAGCGCCAATCGCGCAATCGGGCTATCTTCTGAATTTGACGTTCGCACAAGCGGCGTATCGGCATCATCAGGCAGCCCGTTTACTGCTGAAAGTTTGCTCAGCAGCAAAACAAGCGCTTTATCCATGTCCTGACCAACACCATAGGTCAAGGTCACACGGGCATAGCCCCTTGTTGAACGCGAGGCAATTTCTTCAACGCCATTCAATGACGACAGTTCATTTTCCAACCGTCCAACAATTTCGCGGTCAACATCAGTTGGTGACGCGCCAGTCCAGCGCACCCGCACATCAAGAACCGGTTTTTCAATATCCGGACTCATTTGTATCGGGATCGTCTGAAGCGCAACCGCACCAAAGATAACGGTCATGAAAATCAGTGCCAGAACAGCAACTGGCCTTTCAATCGCCAGCTTGATAATTCCGCCCATTAATTTGAGCCTTTCATTTTTGCCGGTTTTGACGGGGCATCGGATTTTTGCCCAGAACCGGCCCTGCCGCCTGCTTTTTTACCACCACCAATTTGGATTTCTTTGCCATCAGATAATTGTTCATTGCCACGAACAATCACCTTTTGACCGGCCGTAAGGCCTTTTTTCACAATGAACCCGTCGTCAACCGCAGCCCCGATCTGAACAATTTGCCGACGCGCCCGATCGCCATCGGCCAGATAAACCATATGCCCCACCGCTAGCGGCAGCACCGCATCTTTTGGCACAACCAATAGCGGTGTCGGGCTGGTTGTTGGCACCTGCATTACCACAACGGCGTTGTCGGCCTGCAAAATGGATGGGATACCGCCACTAACCGAAAACCGCATCGTGCGGGTCGCCGAGCGCAAATTTTGCACAGGTAACGAGACGCGAAGCTGAATTTCCAGCTTGCTGCCATCAAGACCACGCCCTGAAATGGATTTGGCAGCTTCAATATAGCCAAGATAAGTGACCGGGATTTCAGCCTCAATTTCAAAATTATTCAAATCGGTAATTTTGGCGATAATTTCGCCTTCGCGGGCATAACCACGGCGATAATCGGCAAGAAAAGTAATCTGACCGGCGGTTTGTGTGCGTAATTTTGTAGCTTTGATATCTTTGACAAGCTGGGCAATTTCAAATTCGGTTTGCGCAATCGTGACACTATTCATCTCGCGTTGCGCCTTTTTGCGCGCAATTGACGATTCGCGGCTTAATAATTGCAGATTTGCCGTCAGGCTAGCGTTAAAAGCCGTTTCAGCCGCATCAACGGCAAGCGCATTATTGGCCACCAGCTCTTTCGCGCGCTTGGCCTTGCCAGCGAGCAATTCAGCTTGCGCTTTGTTGACCTCAAGCAACCCTGCTTCGGCGCGCAATTCATCATCACTATCTGCCAACCGCAGCTTGGCCTCGCGGAGCCGTGCGCGAAGCTGTGATAATTTTAATTCAAGCTTGGCGTTGTTCTGAATGGCGATGACATCGCCGGGCACCACCTGATCACCAAGCCGAAATTCGCCAAGCTGTGTTGTTGCATTCGTCACCGCAGTCACTGAGTCCACAAGGCCGACAGTTACCCGCCCCTGTACCTCGGTGAAATTTGACAGAATTTGGGTTTTTACCTCGGCAATTTCGACCCGCGCGGTGCGTTTGCCACCGCCAGCCTTTTGCGCCCATGACGGGATGACTGTCGCAATAACAATTGCCGCAGCAAGGCCTAACCCTGCCGCAAATTGAACATAAACGGAAAACCCGCCCCGAAAACCATACCTAGCGGCTGGCAAAGGATAAGTGAAGGACACCATATACTCCTGAAAAACACGCACTACACAGTCATTTTCCAGTTTTGGAGGAACCGCGCGACCCAAAAGGCCTTCAGCCCCAAAGCATGGTCATGACAAGCAATGTCACAAGGCGCTAATATGATCCGATTTCACGGGTTAGACAAGCATATGATAACAAGATCAGCAGAAAATTAATAAAAATGCGGCAATTTGGAAAAACTACCCGAATGCTTATTGACAGATCTGTCTGATTTCCGCTAATCCCATCTGCGACGGAGAGGTGGCAGAGCGGTTGAATGCACCGGTCTTGAAAACCGGCAAGGGCGAAAGCCCTTCGTGGGTTCAAATCCCACCCTCTCCGCCACACCCCCTTATTTTTAATTATTCTTAATTAGCTTTAAAAGCTCTGTATCCCATACTATCCGTTACTTTATCGGGTAATAAAAGATCAGTTTGTCTCTTGCCGTCCAGTTCAATCCACATTAAAATGTGGGGTAGAATGTGGGGTAGAATGTGGGGTAAGATTTGTCACAAAAACATCCATCAAACAAACTAACTGCCTTGAGCGTCAGAAAGCTTAACAAGACTGGCTGGCATGCGGATGGGAATGGTCTTTACCTCGTTATCGAATCGAGCGGCGCAAAAAGATGGATGCAACGTCTGGTCGTACAAGGCCGGCGAAGAGATATAGGGCTAGGAAGCGTAAATATCGTCAGCCTCGATAACGCTAGGGAGACAGCGCTTCGGTTCCGCCGTATCGCTCGCTCGGGCGGTGACCCCATTACAGAACGCCGTAAGGCTATTGGAAGCACCCTCACCTTTAAAGAGGCCACCCTGAAGGTTCACATCTTAAACACACCCACTTGGAACAATGAGAAGCACGCAAACCAATGGCTCTCCTCAATGGAAAATCACGCGCTTCCTTACATTGGCCATCTTCCAATCGGCAACATTACACCATCCGACATTATGACGGTTCTTTCCAAAATTTGGGTTGATAAACCAGATACAGCAAAAAAGATCAGGCAGAGGCTCCGTGCAGTGATTAAATGGGCGCGAGCACAAGGCCTCTTCACAGGAGATGACCCTGTTGAGATTGCTGAAGCAGCGCTCCCCAAAGTCAAGAATAAAGCCAACCATTTTAAATCTGCACCTTTTGCAAATATCCCTGCAATTTTTAAGCAAGTAGCGCAATCAAGCCTGTTTCCATCAACTAAACTAGCAGTTCAATTTCTTATTCTAACCGCTTGTAGAACAACAGAAGTAAGGGAAGCAACGTGGAATGAAATTGATTTAGAGCAAAAACTTTGGTGCATTCCTGCTGAGCGCATGAAAACGGGATCACCTCACAATGTACCTCTCTCAATCCAAGCTTTAGAAATATTAAAAAAAGCCAGGGAGCTTCAAACTGACAATGATTTGATTTTTCCGAGCCCAGTAAATAACGCTGCGCTTTCAAGCAACGCACTGCTCCATGCACTTCAGAAACGGTTAAAAATAGATGCAACCATTCACGGGATGAGGTCCAGCTTCAAAGACTGGGCCTCAGAGACAACAAACTACTCCAATGAGGTGTCAGAAATGGCGTTGGCACATATAGTTAGCAATAAAGTTGAGGGCGCATACCGACGTGGAGATTTGTTAGAGAAACGTCGTTGGTTAATGCAGGACTGGAGCAACTTCGTGAGTAGTTCGGAAGAAAAAACAGTCCAATTATTAAGAAAGACAACTTCATGACAGAGCCAACCACCATCACACCAACTTTTTTAAGATTGAAACAAATCATTGGTGACAAAAAAGCTGACCCGCAAATACCGCCAATCATTCCAATATCAGAATCGGCTTGGTGGCTAGGCGTCAAAGACGGTCGCTACCCCTCCCCAATCAAGCTTAGCCCAAAGGTGACAGTTTGGCGGTCTGACGAAATACAGGCTTTGGTTGATCAGATTTGCGAGAATTAATAACCGAAGGGCTTGTCCGTATATAATGTTTTCTACGGGTTGTGAAAAAATAAAAAAAAAATTGAAATTGAGTGATACAACGGTACAAATGATACAACCGTTACTGGATAAGGGTTATAGCTGTACCACTTCTGTATCACTGTAACACTTATCACCCTCTGTTGATGGTCGCGAGATCGGATTTTTGGTTTTTAAAAAATAGAAAGGCAAAAAAAACACTACTAGGGGGGGGTATCATACCAACTGCCTTGATCGTCAAAGTAAACAAAAACAGCCGACAGGACGAGCCAGCACTCTTACACGAGCGCCGATAACGTTATTCATGGGGTCTTACGCTACAAACAAACTATACGGGGCCCAGGGCGCCCTTTACAAAGGTCCGAGGATCGATGTGCTACTAATTAAGCCCAAATACAAACAACCACATTAAATTCGATAATCATCACGCCAATTCGATTGCAGTAGGCCCTCTCGGATCACCTCGACCTCGAGCGCTGCTAACTCGGCCCTAATGGCTCGTCCACGTGCAGCCCTTGCTCTCTGGGCAGCAATAGCAGCCTTGGATCTATTACCGTGCTTAAATTGCGCAGCAGCTATCCTAGCACGCCCTTCGGCGGTTTTTGGACCTGTGCTTTTGCCACCATGAAGATGGCAGCGACCATTCTTAGGATTACCAGCGCGCTGGCATTGCCCACCAGAGCGGGTTTTTGCGTTGCACTCAATCAAAGGATGAAACTCCATCAACCAAAGTTTTCATGTAACCGGATTGACCGGGTGCGAATTGGCCTGATTTCAGCCGAGCTTGTTGGATGGTTTGCATTGGAGGATTATAGCATTGGTGGATGGAGGAAGTAAGGCCACTTACTCGGCCTTACAATCACCCCATCGCAGCCATAAACCAGTCACATTACGCCGTAGAACTGACAAACAGTGGTCCCTGCGCTTCTTAATCTACATTGACTGAGCATCAAAAACAGTTAACCAACCACTCTCTGTTTTCATCAAAACAGTGTGGCCAGTTACTGAGGTATTAACCGTTGTGTTTCCAAGGTTCAGTTCCGCTTTGTACTCAAAAGAAGCAGTTGTAAAATAATCAGAGTCAGCCCTAGAAAGAACCCGAAACTCAGTAATTTCCTGTTCCCAACCACCTTGCATGAGTTCGGACATTTCTTTCACACCTTCAAAATTCACCACTTGGTATTCGCCTTCGGTAACAATGAAAGCTTGGTAATTTTCCTCGTAACTGTCCTCCAGAAACTAAACGCTGGATATTTGGCTGAGCAAATAGTCACTGAGATTATCTGCCTTGGCACTCTGTTGCCCGAAAAAAATCATGCCCAAAATCAGGAAAAGGGGAAATTTCAAATCACTTACTCCTCAAGTTTTCAAGGGATTTAAGGGATGCTAACCCCCAACAAAACTCCACCTGATCAAATCCGCCAAGCAATCAAGTAAACCGGCCCTCTGAGACGCAAGCCCGGCCATCCTAACCCCCACCCCCTTCAATAAAGTCCAAATCTGACAGAGAAACGTCCTCAGTAACTTGGGCTCTCGGTCCTAGAGGCTGCGTAAAAGAACGCCTCTCAGCATGTCTGACTTCGGTTACAATTATGAAACATGTGAGACTTCGAAAATTAAAAACCGATTTCAGCGAAAAATTATCGCTCTACTCATCCAGCAAATCCATCAAAGAACGCCTAATGGATGCTTCGTCCAGATTTCTCGTTATAAATATAATTCTTGTGCGATGATCTAAACTCGGCCAGGTTTCTAATATGACCATGGGATGAAAAATATGTTGAACTGCATGTATCACAGTCGGCCCCCGCTGATCAGCGACATTAACAATTCCCTTCATCCGTAACAAATCAGGACCTTGAAATAAAAGTAGCACTTTTATCCAAAGGTCAATAATCCCAGGTTTGAAGGGTTTTTCTAACGTTATACAAAATGATTTTATGTTGTCGTCGTGACTGTTTGCGCCACTTCTGTGTGCGCCATGAGCGTTGTGGGCTGGTGAAGTGTAATCTACCTGGTAAGCGTCGACACTCAACCATTCCAGGACGGTTCCGCATTTTGCGTTCTCAGTAAAGCAGGAGTCAAAAAGGGATGTCTCTATCGCGTTCTGTTGAGTGTCAACAGCAATTTGCGGAGCAGCGGGATTAAGGATGGTTAACCGTTTTGTCAAAGCCTCAATTTCAGTCTTCGCTGCAATATCTTTTTTCGTAATAAGGAGCTTGTCAGCTACAGTAGCCTGTTTGAAAGACTCTGGTTGTTGCGATAGCGTTTCCCTGCCATTTACGGCATCAATTGTTGTTAAGACCTGGCCAAGCCTAAAATAATCGTTGAGAGCAGGTGACAGGATCAATGTGTTAATGATCGGAACAGGATCGGCTAGCCCAGTGGTTTCGATCAGCACACTATCAAATTTAATTTGCCCAAATTCACGGAAGCGTTGGCATGCAGTTAACAGGGTATTCACGAGAGTATCTTTTATTGAACAACAGACACACCCATCCTCCATTTGAACAATGCTATTGTCTTCATCCTCAATAAGCAGATCTTTGTCTAAGCCGATTTCTCCAAACTCATTGATAATCACAAGAGTTCTTGGGAGAGCTGATCGCTCAATTAGCCTGCTGAGCAAAGTTGTCTTGCCGCTCCCTAAAAATCCTGTGAGTATTGTCACTGGGATTAAACTTGACACACTATCCTCCAGACGGTCGCCCATATCCACTACTTAGTTTCATCTCGACAGGCAGTTCCTCAGAGATTTCGACATATTTCGAATCAGCGTGAAATACATTTCAGGTCCAGCTTTGATAGACACGCCAAGTGGATCGAGTACACCTATGCTCGCAGAGGTACTTTCAATGACTGTTGCAATTAATTTGGGTTCAAATTGTGGTTCGGAAAACACGCAAGTTGCGTTTAAAGATTTAATTTTTTCTCTAAGCTCTTTGACACGCTTGGCGCCAGGCAGCGTCTCTGGCGAGACTGTTATTGAGCCAACCGGTTTCATGCCGAAGCGATCTTCAAAATATTGATAGGCGTCATGGAATACCACATAAGGTGTTCCCTTTACAGGGCTCATTTCCGCGTCAACCTCGGTTATAAGTTTGTCTAGATCACGCTTCACGTTTGCAGCATTTCCCTGATATGTTCGAGCGTTGCGAGGATCAGCTTCGATCAATGCTTCTTCGATCGCGTTAATCATCATTTTCGCATTTTCTGGATCTAACCACACATGCATGTCAAATTGGCCGTGG
>JAOEVD010000047.1 GCA_028383305.1 Candidatus Puniceispirillum sp. | reverse complement strand
GGTCAAGCCGTTGATCGAACGCCTGAAAAAGCGGCTGATCAGCACCAGCAGCGCTAATGTCAACATTTGCCATGCTGATAGGCGGTGACGGGACAAGTGGCCGATCCGACCGTTTGGGACGGTGGAAAAATTGAAAGTCCTCACCGGTCGCCATTTCACCGGTCGCCATTTCACCGGTCGCCATTTCATCATTAGCCGCCATATTTTGGTTGAGAGCGTCTGGTACGCCATCTTCATGCCCACCAGCCAAAGTAACAAAATTTGCGGCTTGCATGGCAGCAGGTCGAAACAAAGGATCGGCAGCAGTGATCACTGGCGACATTTCGGCAAGGCCGCGTTTCGCCGCTTCGATCTGTTCTTTTAATTTTGTAACCGAGACTTGCTGGCCCATCGATCCCTACCCTGCACTGGCGTAATACCAAAACAATAGCAAAAGGTTGCAAAAACCCTGCCAAGCCAGTGGATATCATATTGCCTGAAAAGGAACGCAAGAACCAGTTTTGTTAGCGCATGCTCAATGAAGCCAGAAAATTCAAAGTTGCCTTAACTTACAGCATGCACCGCCCGAAAAACACTAAGCCAATGATTGGTTGTATAGCCTTTGTGATAACGGCTGTCATTGACCGGCATTGCCAGCCAATCCCGTGATTCATAGCCATCTTCTGGTGCGTCTGATTCCTCGTCGGACGCCAAACGCCGCCGCGGCGCACGCGGCGGCGCGCCTAAATCTTTTTGAATTTGTAAAAGTTCATTCATCATCACGCCGCTTAAAACGGCATGAAAAATCCAAATGTTAGCTTTGCGTGATCAGAGATTTAAACTAATTGCTGGTGCAAAGCCCTTATTGATCCCAATCGATATTGGCAACCAGCGGTGCCCGCGCAATCCAGCCCCCGCCAAGCAATTGATCGGGGTTGGCACCATCATAAATTGCCGCAGCCTGACCAGCGGCAATGCCAAATTGCGCCTCATCCAGCAGAACCACAACAGTCGCTACGCCAACATCTTCATGGCAAAATACGAGCGCCGGCATCGCCGGTGCTGTATTGCGTAACCGTGCTAAAATCGGGGTGTTATCGCGAGGTGCGCCATTGATCCAATTGACATCACCTAAATGAACCTCGACGCAGGCAAGCGCCTTTTGCGGGCCGACAATGACCTGATTTGACGCCGCATCAATGGCGACAACATAAAGCGGGCCATCCGCCTCATCCGCACCAGCCCGCCCGCCAATACCAAGGCCGCGCCGTTGGCCAATCGTGTAATCAATCACTCCGTTATGGCGGCCAAGAACCGTGCCATCAATATGCACGATATCCCCCGCATCAACCGCACCGGGCCGCAACCGGCGAACAACATCACCATAACGCCCGTTTGGTACAAAGCAGATATCCTGACTATCTGGCTTTTCCGAGACGGTAAGTCCAAATTTACGCGCCAGATTGCGCGTTTCATCCTTATCAAGACCACCAAGCGGAAACCGCAGATAATCCAGCTGTTCAGCGGTTGTGGCAAACAGGAAATAGGACTGATCTTTCGCCGGATCAGCACCGCGAAGCAAACGCGGGCCATCATCGCCATCAATGCGCTGGACATAATGGCCGGTGGCAAGGCAATCGGCTTCGAGGTCACGCGCAGTTTTTAACAGATCGGTAAATTTCACTGTCTGGTTACAACGCACACAGGGGATTGGCGTTTCACCGCGAAGATAGCTATCGGCAAAATCCTGCATGACCTGATCATGAAACCGGTTTTCGTAATCAAGCACATAATGCGGAATGCCAAGGCGTCCGGCAACCGTGCGGGCATCATGGATATCAACACCAGCACAGCATGCGCCCTTGGTCTGTACCGCAACCCCATGATCATAGAGCTGCAAGGTAATGCCAATCACATCGAACCCCTGCTCATGAAGCAAGGCGGCCGTTACCGATGAATCAACCCCACCAGACATGGCGACAACAACGCGTGTTTCGGCAGGCGGTTTGGCAAAGCCAAGCGCATTCAGACCAGCAGCGACGCTGTCCTTTGCTTTGGTTTTTGCTGCTTGTACCGCCATAATCAGCCCTAAATATCTTCTGAAACCGTTACACGCAAACCATCAAGCGCATCCGACATTTCAATCTGGCATCCAAGGCGCGAGGTCTGCGCAAGGCCAAATGCCAGATCAAGCATATCCACCTCATCTTCACCCGGTGCACCGGTTTTGGCAAACCAGTCGGGATCAACAATGACATGACAGGTCGCACAAGACAGGCAACCGCCGCATGTTCCCTCAATGCCAAGTCCGGCATCACGCCCCGCTTCCATGACAGTGACACCATTTTCAACAGTGACATTATGTTCCGAGCCATCCGGCTTGGTAAAAATAATATTCGGCATTTCGGGCGACTCCTTGTTTCACCTGTCTTTATCGCGATCACCCTTTATTTGCAAATCCCGCTGAATTTGCAAATTCAAACTTGGCAGATCAAATTATGCGGGTTGCTTGTACAGTTGCAAAAACACATCTGCAAGCCTTTCAAAGTCGCTTTGGGTAGTTGCCCATCCACCTGAGATGCGAATGGCCTCGCCAGCCCGTGGCCCTGCACCCATCGATTCCAGCACATGACTTGGTTTGACCTTGCCCGACGAACAGGCCGAACCGGCGCTAATCGCAACACCAGCAATGTCAAACGCCATCACCATTGTTTCAGCCACCTTTCCCGATGCGGCAATACAGCTGGTATTGCCAAGCCGTGGCGCCTCGCGGCCAAACACTGCGATCCCGCTTCGCTGATCCAGCATGCGGCGTTCAAAATCATCACGCCATTTCGCCATTGTCTGATAATGACCAATATCACCAAGCGCATCATCTGCCGCACCGCCAAAACCGGCAATGCCAACCAGATTTTCAGTGCCAGCCCGCCGCCCCTGTTCCTGACCGCCACCACGAAGCAGGCTGGAAAGCCTGCATCCGGGGCGCACCAGCAGCGCACCAACACCAGAGGGGCCACCAATCTTATGCGCTGACAGGCTGGCATAGCTGATTTTCGATGCGGAAAAATTGATATGGCGTTTGCCAAAAATTTGCACCATATCGCTGTGCAAGGCGATATTTGCGCTTTCCGCCATTGCGGCAATGTCGTCTATTGGCTGGATAACACCCGTTTCATTATTGGCGGCCATGATCGAGATGAGTGTTCGCGGCTTGGCCGCATCATCAATGCCAGATATTACTGTTGCCAGCATACCCAAATCAACAACCCCATTTTCATCAACGGCAATTTGATGACAATTTTGATGTGCATGTCGCACCGAGTCATGTTCGATCGCGCTTGTGATCACATGATCATATTGTGCCATCACAAGGTTATTAGCCTCGGTACCGCCACTCGTAAACACCACATCGGCGGCGCGGCATCCGGCAAGCGTTGCCACCGCGCTACGCGCCGTTTCAACAATCAGACGGGCATTGCGCCCAAAGCCATGAACCGATGATGGGTTTGCTGGCGGCCCCATCGCATCCTGCATGGCCGTGCCGGCAGCAGCACGCAATGGCGTTGTTGCATTATTATCAAGATAGATTGGCGTCTCACGCATCATTGATGACCAGCTTCACCAAACAACCTAGCTGACCGGCTTTGGCTTGGTTTTGCGCAGTGCCTTTTTCGGTGCGGCTGGTGCTGCCGCAATGGTCAGCCTGTATTCAAGATCACTAAGGCGTGCGCGCTGGCTTTGCACCTCGTCAACAAGCGCTCTGATCGTGCGCTCACGCGGATCAAGATCAATACCCGATTGAACACCATAGGCCATAAAGCTTGTATCGGCTTCGGCCTTGGTTGTGGTTTTGCTCATCTGACGCGCAGGCACGCCAACAACGGTTGCCGCTTCGGGAACATCTTTTGTCACAACCGAATTGCCACCAACCCGCGCACAGCGATGAACCGTAATCGGGCCAAGAATTTGCGCGCCGGCACCAACAATCACATAATCGCCAAGCGTTGGATGGCGTTTCGCCGCACGCTGTTTGTCTGAGTCAACTGCTGGCATGACCCCGCCAAGCGTTACATCGTGATAGAGCGTGACATCACGGCCAATTTCGGCTGTTTCCCCAATGACCGTTCCCATGCCATGGTCAACAAAGAAACCGGAACCGATTTTCGCTGCAGGATGAATTTCGATTCCTGTTAGTACGCGGGCAATCTGCATGATTAGCCGCGCAATGAACCGAAGCCGCATTTGCCATAAAATATGCGATAAACGATAGGCCAGCATGACTTGAAAGCTTGGGTATAGAAAGAACGCCGCCAGCCGGTTGCTGGCTGCCGGATCGCGTTCCATAATGGCATTCAAGTCACGGCGTAAATTTGCAAACATATGTTTCAATCCAATGTTGGCTTTGGTGGAATAAAAATGGCTGACGCGTGATTTTTCGGTCTAGATCATCGACAGCAAACAGATTTAGACCGGTTTGTTACCAGCAAATCACACATTCGCGCGCATTAGGTGTGAAAGCTCGCTTGGCGTGTCCTACATATTACGATATAAGCCCTGATTACGATAGTGCAAGATGAACGGAAAAACTTATGCCCGAGGTTATCATAAACGGCCCCGACGGACGATTGGAATGCCGCTACATGCCAAGCGAGGTGCCTGACGCACCGACCGCGCTAATTCTGCACCCAGAGCCTGATAAGGGCGGCACGATGAATAACCGTGTCACCTATGCGCTTTATAAGCATTTCCAAGCGCGTGGCTTTGCTGTGCTTCGGTTCAATTTTCGAGGTGTTGGCCGCAGTCAGGGCGAATATGACAATGGCGAAGGTGAATTGTCAGATGCGGCAACCGCAATGGATTGGCTACAGGCACAAAACCCTGCATCACGCCAATGCTGGATTGCCGGATTTTCTTTCGGCGCATGGATTGGCATGCAATTGATGATGCGCCGCCCAGAAATTCGCGGTTTTATTTCGGTAACGCCGCCAGCATTGACCCATGATTTTTCATTTCTGGCACCATGTCCGGCGTCTGGATTGATTGTGCATGGTGAACAGGATGAACAAGTGCCACCCGATGCGATTCACAAACTGGTTGATCGCCTTTCAATTCAAAAAGGCGTTACAATCGATATCGATATCGTTCCCGGTGCCAATCATTTCTTTACCGATCATCTTGACCCGATGATCGAACGCGTTGGTACCTATCTTGATACCGCATTGACCGAGCCGGATTTTGATCCGCTGGCCTAGGCTGGAACATCAACCACTATCGCGCCGCCGCATCGGTGCGATGGCTGTGACATTTTGACAATCTGGATCGAAGATGAATTATAAATCGAACCTAGTCCAACAATTTAGCGAGCGTGGCTATATTCATCAGGCCACCGATATTGACGCGCTTGACTCGCTAGCGGCCGATCATACGATCCCGACCTATATCGGTTTTGATTGTACCGCTGACAGCCTTCATGTTGGCTCGCTTGTGCAAATCATGATGCTTCGCATTTTGCAGCGATGCGGTCATAAACCAATCGTTTTGATGGGCGGCGGCACAACCAAGGTTGGCGACCCATCGGGCAAGGATACCGCCCGCCCGCTATTGTCGGATCAGGATATCGAAATTAACAAAAACGGCATCAAAAGCGTTTTTGAAAAATATCTGACTTTTGGTGATGGCCCATCTGATGCTTTGATGGTTGACAATGCCGATTGGCTCGACAGCCTTCACTATATCCGGTTCCTGCGCGATTACGGGCCACATTTCTCGATCAATCGCATGATGGGCATGGAATCGGTGAAATTGCGGCTTGAGCGTGAACAGCCCTTATCCTTTCTTGAATTCAACTATGCCATTTTACAAGCCTATGATTTTCTGGAATTGCGCCGCCGCTATGGCTGCCAATTGCAGATGGGCGGATCAGACCAATGGGGCAATATTGTCACCGGCATTGATTTAACCCGCCGCGTTGATGGTCAGGAAATCTATGGCCTGACATCGCCGCTGATCACCACATCATCGGGTGCAAAAATGGGCAAATCGGCCAATGGTGCGATCTGGCTGAATGATGCGAAATTATCCAGTTTTGATTTCTGGCAGTTTTGGCGCAACACCGAAGACTCAGACGTTGCGCGTTTTCTTAGCCTATTTACCGAATTGCCAATGGACGAGGTTCGAAAATTAGGCGCGCTTGAAGGCGCCGAGATCAACCAAGCCAAAATTATCCTTGCTGATGAGGCAACGCGGCTTTGCCACGGCATTGACGCTGCCGAAAAGGCCAATGCGACCGCGCATACCACCTTTGGCGATAAAGGCATGAGTGATGGCCTTCATCAAGTGACGATCAATTCAGATAACGCTGCCAGCCTTAGCGTTATCGCGGCTTTGAACATGGTCGGCTTTGCCAAATCGAATGGCGAGGCAAGGCGGTTAATCCGCGGCGGCGGCGCAAAGCTGAATGACAATGCCATCACCGATGAAAACGCTATGATCAGTCTTGCTGATTTCCAAGATGGTAAGCTGAAAATGTCGGCTGGCAAAAAACGGCACGCGCTTATTATTCTATCATAGATCAATAGCCATAGATTAGCGGTAAATCATGCCACTTTTCCGGCGGCCTATTGCGCTGGCGCTTTTGCAGTTTCACCCTTACCAAATAGGCGTTTTTCTTCTCTACCTAGCCAGTTTGGCGAAAACAGATCACGCAATAGGCCGGGGGCAATTGACGATACTGGATTAACCGATGTTTTCATATCATCCGATGTACCAGTGACGTTAAATTGGCTAACAAAGACGCCGCTTTTATCCATGCCTGCGATAAGATCACCCAACAAAGGCACTTTGCCAAGAAACTTGCTGATCTGATTCACCGGCACCAAATTGCCACTCACATACACCTTTTTGGTGGCACGATTATAAACCCCAAGCATGGTGACGCCAACCGCCTCACCGCTGGCTTTCATGCTGACGATCTTCACCGTCGGGCCTCGCGTTTCTAAAACCGCCTCACCGCGCTGAAACGCCGTACCATCACCCTCAACAAGCGAATAGAGACCAGCAAGGCTGAGCACCGAAAACGCCCGCAAGGCTCTTGGCGCTTCGACAATCCTGAATTTTGCCAATTCGATCTTGGTGTCAAAAAATTTGTATTTTTTATCTTTAAAAATGTTCGTCAGACGCAATTGCCCTCCGCGAATGGCATCAGTCACTTTCAATCCTGACAATACCCGGCCACCATTATCGGATACTACAACCATTTTTGGGTTCGATCCAATCTTCCTGTCAAAGAAAAATTTGACCTCTCCACCACCAATTAGGCCAGAACCACTAATTTGCTCAGCACCATTACCAAAGCCAATTTCTAGATTGGCTTCAGCGATCAATGGTTCATCATCAGCAAACAGAGTTCCCCGAAAATTAGCCTTACCAAAACCATCGCGTTTGCGCGTACCGGAAAGTTGGCCAGAAAGACTAATTTTATCATCAACTACGAACCGATCAGCAATAAAATCAAAAATCATCGGCTCATCACCGGTAAAACCTTCATTCTTGAGAATTGGCAAAAGGTTTAACACCCGGGCCCTACCCTCGACTTTCCATGAGGCGTTGCTATTACGTCTGATGATCAAATCGCGGACATCATTGTCAGGCCATTTAGCGCGCTCAAAAAACGCTTCTTGTACTTCATCGGTTGAACCAAATTCAATCTGACCAATTCCAGAAAGGCTCCCAACAGCCAAGTTAATTTTTTGCAGCGACGCAACCTTACCTTTGCTCCTCAGGATGGTTAAAGCTACACGACCATCCTCGGCCAGTGATTTATTCCAACCCAGTTCCGGCACATTAATTGAAGCGCTGCCAAGATCGACCGTCATACCGATCTTGGCATCTTGCATTAAAAGGTCGCCAGAATACTCAA
>JAOEVD010000046.1 GCA_028383305.1 Candidatus Puniceispirillum sp. | reverse complement strand
CCCGCATATTGGCGGGCCAGATGTGCATGAGCATGATACCGTCAATCATTGCGACTATCCGCTGAACGAAGTGCGCTCGTACCAATGGCGCGATTTTATTTTTGTGAATATTGGTGGGCAAGCCGCGCCATTCGAGACCTATGCAAGCGATCTGATTGAGCGCTGGCAGGAATTTGACCAGCCCGTTTATCATAGCGGGCCAGACTCATCCTTCAGCCTGTCGGTCAATTGCAATTGGAAACTTGCCGTTGAAAATTACTGTGAAGCCTATCATTTGCCTTTTATCCATCCGGGGCTAAACAGCTATTCACGGCTTGAGGATCATTATAATATCATGCCTGTTCCCGCCTATGCCGGTCAGGGTTCAACCGTTTATGCACCGCAAATCAGCGATGATGGCCGCGCCCTTCCAAATTTTGACGGCCTGTCACAACATTGGTCATCAGGTGCGGAATATGTTGCGCTATTTCCAAATCTGCTTCTTGGCGTTCACCGTGACCATTGCTATGGCATTATTTTGGTGCCTAACGGGCCAGATCGCACCATCGAACATGTTGAAATCTATTATGCGCAAGACGCGGCGACAACATCGGCCTTTGCTGATATGCGTGCCACCAACACCACCATGTGGCGTGATATTTTTGTCGAAGATGTGTTTGTTGTTGAAGGCATGCAAAAAGGCCGTCATTCCCGCCAATATGATGGCGGCAAATTCTCGGCTGTGATGGATGCACCAACGCATCATTTTCACAAATGGGTTGCCACGGCATTAAGTGGGTGAGTCAAAGCTGGGTTAATTAGCAGTTTCTGCATAGATCCGGTCAAGCTCGCCGCTAATAACATAGTCAACCAGAAATTCGCCAAGCCGTTCAATTTCGCGGTAAAACCGCGTGCCCTCAACACCGTCTAGGCCAGAAAAATCTGACGACGAGTTGCGCGCTGCTGATAATTCGGAAATGGGCGGCGCCAGAATGGCATTAACCTCAAGCAATGCATCAGAGATCTGCTGGAAATGACGCTGTTGCGGTGATACCCGGTTGGGAACAACAACAACATGCGGCGTGACCGATTGCAAATCGGCTTTTCGTTCATCAATTTCCTTGATAAAATCAATAGTTGGCCGCAAATCGGCCCATGACATTGAGGTTGGCACCAAAAGCGTGTTGCATAAAAATGCCATTTGCCAGAAATTGCCAAGCCTGCCAGCGCCAGTGTCCACCATCACAATGCCATCATTCTGAGCAAGCAATCGACGAACCACACCATCGAGTGTGGTCATATTCACTCCATCGTAACGGTCACCAATCGGCAAAAATCGTGCGTCACCATTTCTGCTTTTTGGCTCGATCAGTTCAAATGATGTACCTTGTGGGTCAGTATCAAGAAGCACCACCGATTGGCGTTTGAATCGGCGCCGCAAATAGTCGGTCAGATACACAGTAAGTGTGCTTTTTCCGACCCCCCCTTTGATATTACCAACAAAGATTGCTTTTGCAATTTTTGGTGCCATTTCAAACTTTCAATATTGTCTTAACTAATTTCCAGGCGCATTGCAAAACGCTGTAATAATTTAGTGAGTTCTGCGACGGATTAACGATTTAAAAATATTTTAGTATATGTTTGACGTAAGCAAGTTTGATGCCAATTATCTAAGGTTACGAATTGCTAGCCAGTTTCCAACCTTTTCAAAACAAGAAATGAGCTGATTTGGACCTGATGGCCAAAATTATTTAGGGCAAATAAATCAGCATCGCTAAGCCCTCTATCCAACTCCTGCCAATTGACACTGCCGATATTTCATTAATAACTGTATTTAATAATTTTATCAAAATTAATACGGTAATTATTTGGCAGGCAATAAACCGTGCCCAAGCACAAAAAATTAGCCTACCAAACACACGGCTTTCAGACGGCAATGATGCAATCAATAATGCTAGCCAAAAAACACTACCTCTATGGAAACAAGAATGACTAACACACGGACATTAAAACAGCCATTCTCGACCTCTTAGCAAACACCAGGCTACAAATACAACGTCCATTCATTATAACCGAGGGAGATCTATGAGCGCGCTCAGCTATGCTTAGGAAGCCCAAAATAGCTTCAATTGCTTAAGGCTTTTGCCTTGACATAAAGACGGCGCGTTTCGGTCACGTAGACATCTTTTAAAATATGGCCATCAGCAAAAAGCTGTTTAATGGCAAGCATCTCCTGCTCAATTGCTGCCAATGCTTGGTCATCATCACTTTGAACTATTTCTGCGTCTGCGCGTTTTAAAAACCGATATTCGTCTTTAGACACAGCCTCTGACAAATTGGTGGCGTCAGGTTTAGTTGAATCACCACCTAAGTCAGAGACAGGTTTTGCTTGTTTGCCGAACAAAACCTGGGCAATACGTAGAAAAACCCAAAGGCCAATAAAACTGATAACGATAACTAGGCCAGCAAGAACATAGCGGCCATTTGGGTTTGCTAGCAAGACGCTAAGCAAAGGAAAATCGATAAAGATTGACGATGGCATCCTTATCAAAAGCTGATCAATCAGTGTTTCAATCATTTGTTGAAATTCTGTCATAGTGTTTTTTTCTCGGTGATGAGGTTAATGCTGTTGAGAATATACAACCTAAGTAATTACAATTTTAACTAAGGTTTGGAAATATGCGAGGGTCGAGATAATTAACAAACTTGAGAAATTCTTCCAGTCAATAGGCAATTATTTTGACGATATTCTTGCTCACAACCAAGACATGATTTGAGACATTATGCAAATTTTGTTTGATCAGGGGCTGTTTTTAGCAAGAGATGCCACCATCACTATCTGAGCCTATCTTTTCCATAGTGATGCAATCTGCTAACTACAAATAGTTGGTTAAAATCGGCAAATTAGCATATGATTGTGCCTTAATATCAATCAATTTGAGAGAGCAAAGCTATGCAGCATGTCAGCTTTATCCGCATGGAAGAAGGCACCGCGAAAGATTATGCCCTTTTGAATGCACTTGAAGTTGAATTTGTTGTGGCTTTGCCCGACCGTTTGCTTGCTGCCCTTACCAGCCTTGAGGACTCGCTTGCCAGTTATCAAATCAATCGGCTTGAACATTCATTGCAATCTGCGACGCGTGCCGAGGCTGATGGAGCTGATATCGAGCTGATTGTTGGCGAATTAATTCATGATCTTGGTGATGATTTGGCACTTCTTAACCATTCCCAGCTCGCCGCCACAATTATTCGTCCCTATGTCCGCGCTGAAGTGGCATGGATTATCGAGCATCTTGGCGTTTTCCAGATATATTATTATGGTGATGCAATGGGCGTTGATAAAAACGCCCGCGACATTTACCGCGACCATGCCTGGTTTGATAGCTGTGAGCGATTTTGCCGTGATTGGGATCAGATGGCCTTTGATCCCGATTACCCGACAAAGCCATTGGCGCATTTTGAAGCAATGCTTCGTGAAATCTTTACCCGCCCGCCTTTTGATCCAGCGATTATCAATCAGGCCGGCTAGCCGGCATCTGCAAAAAGCAATTCATCTTTTTACCATTTACCTATAAAGGCCAAACCCATGTCAAAAACCCTGTTGATCACTGGCGCCAATCGCGGCATTGGCTTTGAAATGACAAAACAGGCAGCCGAACGCGGCGATCAGGTCATTGCCTGCGCCCGCAATGTTATGGAGGCCCCTGATCTGGTTGCGCTTGCCCGTGACAATCCGGCGATCAGCCTTCTCGGGCTTGATGTGACCGCCGAGGCTGATATGAAACAAATCGCCGCTGGCATGACCCGCAAAATTGACATTCTGGTTTGTAATGCGGGGGTGCTAAATGGCTATGGTGGCCTTGAAGATCCGGCGCATCACAGCCGCGCAATTGAATCGGTTTTGATGACCAATATTGCCGGTGTCTTTTTCACCACACGATCATTTTTACCGCATTTGCTGGAACCCGCTGATGGCGATAATCACCCATCTGGCATGACTGGTAAAATTGCGGTCATTTCGTCAATTATGGGCAGTCAGGAACGCGCCAGCAGCAATGCGCCGATCTATCGTGCCTCCAAAGCTGGCGCAACCAATATTGCTCGAACGCTTGCTATCGAACTGGCGCCGCGCGGAGTTGCTGTTGGTGCCTATCACCCGGGATGGGTGCGAACCGATATGGGCGGGGGTGCCGCCGATGTTGCGCCAACGGATAGCGCGGCCGGACTTCTGGCACGTTTCGATGCGCTTGATCTTGCGACAACCGGCATTTACGAAAGCTATCGCGGCGAACCATTGCCATTCTAATCGCTTTTGCGGTCGCTAAATAAGCTGAATCGCCACAGCAAATGCGCTAATGCCGCAAAGCAGCGAAAAGATCAGGCGCTTGCTGATAAACATTGCCAGTAATCCGCCACTTAGCCCAATCAGGCGGTGATCAAGGCCGGTGGTTGCCAATACGCCAGTTGGATGAACCAATATCAGCAATAAAACCGCTGAAACCATGGCATAGGCCATTGTGTTGACCCACCCCATTACCGGCCCATCAGCCGGAATGCGCGACGCCAAAACAACACCGGCAATCCGCCAGATGATCGTTCCAACAATGGCGCAAGATACCGCTGCCCAAGATTGGAAAAAACCGTAATCTTCCATTAAATCACCTGCCGCATCATCATCACCCTATTGCACCGGATCAAGATGCCATTTGGCAATGAACCGGCTGTAAAGGCTGGCCAAACTGCCGCCAAGAATACCAGCGATCAGAATGGCCCATTCACCGGAAAACGGAAAAAATACCGGGCTGAGAACCCCCCCAATTAAGACGGCAAGCCGGTTCGCCTTTTGCCGCGCATTGATGATTAAAAGCAAAATATAGATTGGCGTTATAAAGATCACCACGCGCAAAATATCCGGAGGCAATAGATCACTTAAGAAGAACCCAAGGATCGTGCCAAGAATACCAAAGGTAAAAATTGTCAGGGCAAAACCCTGATAATATGGCAATAACAAATGTGAGGGGTATTTTTGCTGCGCCAGTCCTAAATTCGCCCATGCCGTAATCGCCAGAAACTGCATCCAGAAGATCCGTTTCCATAGGGGCAAATCATGCGATTTCAGATGCATCATATCAGCCGCTGAAATGACCATCAGCAACATCCGCATATTCGCCAGCGATACCGCGACAAAAATGATAAATAAAGATGCGCCTGTTGAATAAAGGCTGGCAAAGGCCACCTGCCCGGGCATCCCCCAAACCCCAAGCGAGGTCACAAGCGCCATCCAAAAATCAAACCCAGATTCGCGGGCGATTGTGGAAAATCCGGCCATCGTAATGCCAAGCGCATAACAAGGCGCGCGCAACGCATCAATCGCGGCGTTACGGCGGGTCTGGTTGGCATTTAGCGCGTAAAATTCAGGGTTGGCCATGAGGTCTCATGATGGGGCGAGTGCCGAATAATCTTCGGTCGAATGATTGGAGCAAAAATCACGGGGTCAAAAATCATGCATTTTGTGACCGATCAGCGAACCAGCCAGCCACCATAGGTGTAAGGTAAAGCGGTAATTGATAGGCCGCAACAAAAAGCGCAAATAGCGGATCGGCGGGTAAAGCGGCGAAATATAGCCCAAGATTACGATTGCCAGTGACAACCGCAACCGAACGGGTGCCTTCGGGAAACGGCATGGCTTTGCCCGATGCAGCGCGTTCAAACTGGCCAAAACGGCCAAGCAATCGGCCACCGGCAAAAACCAATGCCTGCGAGCCGAAATTCAGCCCAAAAACAAGTCCAAGACAGGCCAGCGCCAAAATTGGCACGGCCATGACCATCGCGCCAATACCATCAAAAACCGGAAGAAGAAAAGCAAGCATCGACAAGGTGGAGACCCCATCAAGCCGGTGCCGGTTGGCCTCAATCCGCTCTTCACCAAGAATCTTTTTGGCAAGTAACGCCAATAATAGCCCACCACCAAGAATGATGCCTAGCCGCAAACAAAGCATTGCCGATGATATCGGCACTGCCGCGCCAAGAAGATATTCACCAAGATAAGGGCCGGTAAAAGGTGCCAGCAAATTTGTCAGAACAACGATTTCCATCGCAATCGGCGCGGTAAAACCCAAAAAGATACACATCCAGATCGTCGTACCGATTGGCGGTGCCACCGCATACCAAGTCACCAATGGCAAGAAATGATCAGGAAGGCCAAACCATTTTGCCACGGTGAAAAAAACCACTGGCACAATGATTAAAAGACCAAGCGAAATGGCAAAATTGCGAATTAATCTTTGTGGCTGAAGCGCGGCTTTTAAAACCGCGCCGATATCAAGCCGTACCAGTGCTGCGCCAATCAGAACCGCAAGGATATAGGACGCGGCCGGTTTGAAAAAGGCACCGCTGCTTGGCAATAGCAAGGCCAGCACCACCCCAAGCGGCAACAAAATACGGGCATGCCGCCCGCTTGCCGCGACAAGCCAAAGAAACAGATGAAAGTTCATTCGGCTATTGTTTACCGCCCTGAACGATCCGGTCAAGGATCATTGCACAAAACAAAATATCAAAGCCTGCCAGAATGCCTTGACCAATATTTGCATATTGAAGCGCTTCAAGGACATCTTCACCAAGCCCTTTCGCCCCAATCAACGATGCCACAACAACCATTGCAAGGCTTAACATAATCGTTTGATTGACACCGGCACGAATTGACGAGCTGGCAAGCGGCACATCAGTCATGTGGGTTCTGGCTTCGCGTTTCCAAAATACTGCAGAAAAAATAAATGCAGCGCTAACTCAGCCAGTGCTGAGCTAAACAAATGGTTAAAGCCCCTATGTGCCTGAGACGTGCGTAATCCATTCTTTTAGGCATAGTATTCGTGACAGGCTAAGAGCGGTTGAATGCCCAACAGACATAATTGATGCAATTGGCAGGTGGTCAACCTAAGGTGTTGGACAACACTATGGCGTGGATTTTGATCTCAAACTGAAATCAAAATGGATGAAAAAAATTAACCTATAATTGACCAAACAGAGAGGCTGACAACGGCTAAAAGGCAGATAGCCATAAAAACGTTTATGTTTCTTTGAATTTTCTCGGGTAGTTCCAATTGATTGATTTTGACACCTAAATAAAGCCAAAAGAAATGGATCAATATCCAAATCACATTTGCTATTAAAAGTTTAACCGCTGTTTCAACAAAAAAGTTGTTTGGATAGAAAGCGAAGCCACTGAAAAGTGTTATGTGAACGGCATAGGCTTTTGGATTGATGAGTTGAATTGTTGTACCAGTTCCCAAACCGGGTTTAGGCATCTGGATAAATGCAATTTTTGCACCTGAAAAAGCAATCCTGAGTGCGAGATAACCCAAATAAGCCGCCGATATAAGCAGTAGCGCCATACGAATGGAAGGGCTTGCTAAAATCATAGTGGCAAGCCCAGAAATCACAGCAATGCAAACGAGATTGTTGCCTATAAACAAACCAGATAAATAGCTGATCCCCTGTCGCCAGCCAAAAGCTGCGCCAACACCAGCCAGAGACAAGACCCCCGGACCCGGGGTAACAAGCAATAAACAAACTGCTAGAGCAAAAGTAATCATCTAAAAGAACCAAGTAATAACTATTAAAAAACCTAGATCCGAGGAAACAGTCACTTGTATAGGGCTCCTGTCAAAAACCCGCAGAAAATTGAGCTTTTCGGCTTATTCGCTTCATCGTGGGCCTACAACCTTCTCCATCCAAGCGGCTAAAATATCCAGCTTGTATCCATCGCCACCGCGTTGGCCTGAAACATCAATGAGTCTGCAACCTACTGACGCGCGCGGCAAGTCGAATATACAACCATTCGTGCGATCGCAGCGCCTGATCCGCTGATACCACCCTTCAAATTTACGCGTGAAGGTGGTTTGTGTGATTCGTGAGCGGCTCAGAACAGCCAAACAACGCAACATAATAGAGCCGTCAATATACTGTTATATAACAGATATAAACCTTGTTATGAGAGTGGAAGGTCTAGACTAGGTTGGTGTCAGCGAGTGTGTAACTGCCTAACCCTTGCGAAATGGTTATGGCAACTGGGCTAAAGTTGATAGGATAACGTACAATCAATCCATATA
>JAOEVD010000045.1 GCA_028383305.1 Candidatus Puniceispirillum sp. | reverse complement strand
TTGGAGCCTGCCTGTCTATTCCGGGCACAGGCCTGATTGCAAACAATTACATGCTTAATTTTGACCCTCACCCAGATCGCGTGTTATCTGTTGCGCCAGGAAAGCGTGTTTTCACATCGATGGCACCCATGATTGTTGAACAAAATGGTCATGTAGTAGCTGCATTGGGGCTTCCTGGAGCTTTACGGATATTTCCATCTGCATTCCAAGCTATTTTAAATTTAATTGACTTTGAAATGGACTTACAAAGTGCTGTTGAGGCACCACGCATTTGGACTGAGGGAGGTGTGCTTGAGGTTGAAGATGGTTTTTCAACTGACATTTGCGATGCACTTGTTTCACTTGGGCACAAAGTTGTGAGAATTCCGCGGATAGCGGGTGGAATGAATGCGGTCAAATTCAATCAGGATGGGTCAATTACGGGCTCGGCGTGCTGGAGAGCTGATGGCGTGCCGATTGGTTTGGGTGGAGGGCTAGCGCGTGCTGGCGTGGGTTTTTCAGTGAACTGAAAAAATGGTAGTTAAAAAAATGGCAGAAAAAATAGTGGTCCTAGACCCAATTTCCCAAGAGCGTGCGAATGAGTTGCGAGAGCTATTGCCTAAAGGTTTTATACTTGAATGTGGCCAAGGGTTTTCAGATGAAGATCTTAAGACTGCAATAGCCGATGCAGACTATGCAATCTCAGGCCAGATAGGTGTGAGTGGTGATGTTTTGCGCTCTGCAACTCGTCTCAAGCTTCTTCACAAATGGGGCGTAGGTGTCGATAATTTGGACCTATTGACTGCACGAGAGTTAGGCATAAAAGTGGCGCGCACAACCGGAAGTAATGCTTTGTCAGTTGCTGAATATACTATTGGTCTGATAATCACGGTTCTGCGGGGTATTGGGTATGGACATCATCATTTGAAAGGAGGGGATTGGCGAGGCATAACTAAACTGCCAACCCCCACCTATCAATTAAGTGGTAAGATAGTCGGAATTATTGGTTTTGGTGCGATTGGACAGAATGTCGCGCGACTATTGAAGTCGTTCCAAGCTAAAGTGCTCTATGCGAAACGATCAGCTCTTCCATCCCACTCAGAATTTCACGATTTTGCTAAAAGGGCTTCAATTGGCGAAATTATAAAAACTGCAGATATCATTTGTTTACATTGTCCGCTAACTGAAGAAACTAAAAATCTAATTGGTGAAAAAGAACTCAAGGCGATGAAACCAACAGCATCCCTGATAAATGTTGCGCGGGGGGGAGTTGTAGATGAAGGCGCCCTGTTCAATGCATTGCAATCAGGACAAATTCATGGTGCCGCCATGGATGTTTTTATGGCTGAGCCGTTACCCTCTGATAGTCCATTGTTGACCCTTGACAACATAGTCGTTACACCTCACCTCGGCGCTGTGACAAAGGATACATTCGAGCCAACCGTATCCCGAATGTTTGACAATATTGCGAGGGTGTCCAAAGGGTTGCCTGTACCTGAGAACGATTTAGTTGTGTCCTAACATGAGGGTTCTTTGAACCTTTTGTCTGACACCTAAATCGTACTATGCCGGGCCTGATTATATCCTGGCCACGAGAATATGACGAGAGCAGAGCCTCGTTAAGCCCTCAAAATTATATTGAGTTGGAAGGTGTAAGGCATTTTCTTTTCTCGAGGCGTCTGAGAAAGCTGCTAGTATTATCAAATCTCACGGATGATGTTTTATATAGCCTGTACAGTGCTTTTCAGGTTCGCACAGGATCTGTCTCCCCTCTGTCCCCTACCTGAGTTAACCCGAAGAAAATCGCCAATTTCGTCAGCCTCATAAAGTGATGTTATAGATCCGAGGCTAGAGCGGGCCAAAAGCAAATTCGGCTGAGCCAACAGGCTTGTCCTGATTGCGGTCATCAGCATACCATTTTGCCTGATCGAAATGATGATGATATTTTTCATTCAGCTTGGTCGCGATTTTCATCACATCCGGTGAAACCTGTGCCGCAACCTGACTTAGCATCACTTGCAATGCCTCATCACGGGTTAATCCGGTATCAACCAACACCCGAATCGTGGCCTCGATCACATCGACAATCATATCCGAATTCAATTTTTGTACCATAATGCAGTCCTCTTTGACTTGTTGTCACCCAAGAGGAAAGCAAAATTCATGCCAGAATCAGCTTTGAGCGACGATGGTCAGGGCTTCACCAATATAACGTGTGCGTTTTTTCGGCTTTAGCTGGTGAATATCAACCAACACCAACCCATCAACACAATGGCTAAAAGCCGGATCAATGCTAAAGCCGCAAAACCGCACTCCACCCGGGGTGCAAACATTGGCATATTGTTTGAATAATGTTGGTATTTTCAACCCCATAAACCCAAGCTGGCTGCGAAGCCATTCATGATCCATGTCAAAATCTAGACCGGGCATATGCTGACGTAAATCAGTCACGCTATCCCCATCAATCACATAGGGAATAACAGGAAACGCAAAATGATCCGGATCGGCAAAATGGGTTTCATAGAAATGCACCAACATATCACGCGCCGGTTTTGGCATATTATTTGACAAGCTGACCGGGCCAAACAGATATCTTACTTGCGGATGCGATACGAGATAGGCACCAATCCCCTGCCATAGATAATCAAGACTGCGACGCCCCCAATATTGCGGCTGAACAAAGCTTCGCCCAAGTTCCAAACCTTGCGCAAACAGGGGCTGAATTGACGGCTGGTAGTCAAAAAGCGATTGTGAATAAAGCTTTGTTTTTGGCTGTCCCTGCCAGCGCCATATCTCGCCAAGGCGATAGGCACCAGCAATTTCCAGCCGATCATCATCCCATAACAGCAGATGGCGGTAATAATGATCGAATTGATCATTATCCTTGGTTTGCCCCGTACCCTCGCCAACCGACCGAAAGGTCAGTTCGCGCAACCGGCCAATTTCATCCATAACCGCGGCGTTTTCGGCATAATCAACTAACAGAATATGCTTGTTGTCCGCCGTAACGCCCAGCTTTTCAGCCGATTTCAGCTCGTCACGAAGGGTTTTTCGTGACACTGGATGAATAATGCCTTTTGGCGTTTTAAAGACGGGGGGTTTTCCGCGCCCAAGACGCCGCAAATGCCGGTTCACAAGCTGTGCCTTTTCACGCCGCCCCATTGGCAGTGACTCAAAATCACCAATGGGAATCGGCTGGCCGATGGTCAGGCTGATCTTGCCCTTAAATCCGGTCATTTCACGCGGCAGCATCAGCATGGATAATGTCGCGCTTAACCTGGCAACAAGATAGAAAAGAACCGAATTCCGCGCCCGAATATGAATTGGCAAAATGGGCGCTGATGTCTTTTCTGCAATGCGTAAAAATCCCGATAGCCATTTGCCATCACAAATGCCTTTTGGCCCTGTCCGCGACACCGCACCAGCGGGAAAAATGATAACCGCACGATCCTGATTTAACGCCGTGATAATCCGCTCTAAATCGGCTTTATGCGTTTCACCACCAAATGCATCTACTGGTAGAAACATGCTGTTTAGCGAATTGATATTACGTAATAATTCATTCACAACAATCGACACGTCATGGCGCGTTTTTCCAACAAGGCGAAGCAATAACAATCCATCTAACCCGCCAAGCGGATGATTGGCAACAATCAGCACCCGCCCAGTGACGGGGATGTTTTTGATTTCGTCATGGCGAACCAGATAATCAAGCTGCAATTCGTCAAAAACCTGATCAATAAAATCAGATCCTTTGAGATAGCCATGTTTTTGCAAAAACTGATTGATTCGGTCTTCATTCACAAGTGTGCGAAGGCACCAAATCAAAAACCGGACAAGTACCGCCGGATAATGCTTTAAGGATGGCATACGAGCCCGTAAAACTGCACCAACATCAATCACTTTTGTCGTTGTGTCAGGCATATCCAACATCATGGCCTCGCTGGTTTAGACGGCATAATTACCAATTAATGTTACGGTTTCATGACAATTGATAAATCTGTCCAAATTTTGGCACCAAAACCGGCAAATCCGGCTAGGGCTTTGGCGGAAAGGCGATTGATTGTCCATCAGGACTCCATTGTGGATATTTTTGCATCATCAGTCGGAATCTGGCCGAGCCAAGAAAACCGCCAAGCCATGCATGAAGATGCGGCCAGGATTGATTGTCAAACCAGTCAGGGTCGGCAATACGGAATTGGCGCACAAAAGGCAGGCTGGCAAAATCCAACAGGCCAAGCTGCACCCCCGACAGTGCGCCTGTTTGCTGTAAATCTTGGTCAATCTCGGCCAGAAATACGCCGCCGCCATCGCGATGAGCCGAACCGGCGTCACGATCATAGCGGCTGGCATATTTATAGCGGTCAAGATCATGTTTAAATGCACCATCCAGCCGATTCAGAAAGGCCATAGCCAAAGCCGGATTGCGCCGCCAAACAGCAAGCCAATTTTCCGGATCATTCTGTCCAAGCGCCCAGAACATGATATCGCGGCTTTCGTCAATCACCTGTCCATTTGCAAGCTTTAGGACTGGCACCGTGCCTTTTGGCGATGTGGCCAGAAAATCGGCCGGTTTGTCACGAAGCAGAATTTCGCGCAATTCAACTTTTTGACCACTTGCCGCAATCGCAAGCCGCGCCCGCATGGCATAGGGGCAACGCCGAAAACTCCAGAAAATCGGGGGTTGGTCGACATGTGCCATGTTGTTAGGCTTTGCTGATATGGGCAGCAATCGCAAAATCAGAGCCGGTAACGGCAAAGGCCTTGGCAAAACCCAACACCAAAACACCATCACGCGGCACTAGCTGGAACATATGAAAATCGCCAAAATTGCGGATCAAATCCACAGTTGGTCCATGCGCTGCAGAAAAATCGTCACAAAGCCCGCCGAATTTGACATCGCCACGCGCAATTTCAACCGCATCCACGGCAAATTTCAACCGGTTGCGCGCCCAAATATTCTGGCTTTTGGCCTCATCAGCACAAAGCATACAGGTTGCCGCGCCTTGCGACATCAAATCGCGAACATGCCGCGAAAGATGGCTGGTAAAAATATACAATCCATCGTCACGCCGGATAAAGGGCGACACGCCCATTTCAGGACTGTCTTGCTGGCCGTTTACCGATATATAAAGAGTACGAAGCTGCAAAAGCGCGTCACGCGCTTGCTCAATCTTTTCGCGCGACATTCCCGACGAATCTTCAAAGGCGGCGTTTTCCTGCATTTGCATTATCCTAAATCATCAAAACCAAATGGCATTCCAGACCGAAGCGCCATATTTTACATGGTCATATTCAACATGGCCAAATTTAACACGACCATCTCTAACATGGTTGTGAAGGCTGGGAAAATCAACTGCGCTAGCACGGCGCATCAATCATGCCTTGCCAAGCCAATCACAATGGGTTTCGATAAGATCAAACCACCAACAAGGACGAAGGCACATGACGCAATATGTTGATGTTGAAATCTACGCCGATATCATCTGCCCTTGGTGCTATATTGGCAAAAAGCGGCTTGATGCCGCCTTTGCCGCCCGCCCCCATGTGACCCCGCGTTATATCTGGCGGTGTTTTTTGCTTAATCCCACAATGCCCTCGACTGGCATGGATCGTCAGGCCTATCTGATTGGTAAATTCGGTAATGCCGCTAAGGCCGTTTATGGCCGCATTGCCGACGCCGGTCTTGAAAGCGGAATTGCCTTTAATTTTGACGGAATCCAACGCACCCCCGATAGTCGCAAAACCCATCGCTATCTGCTTGCCGCTGCTGCCATAGGCCATGATTTAAGCGACGCATTTTTCAAAGCCTATTTTATTGATGGCCGCAATATTGGCGATGATGATGAACTTGCCAAAATCGCCCATAGCCAGGGCTTTACCATTGATCCGGCCAGCCTTGCCGATCCAGCCCTTGACCGGCAGATTGCCAATGATATCGAAATGTCGCGCCAGCTTCGGGTCGATGGCGTTCCATTTATGATTTTTGCGGGGCAATATGCCATTGCCGGCGCGCATATGCCCGAACATCTGATCCCCGCCATTGATGGCTGTCTTGTCAAACCGGCAGAATAATCCCAAGCTGGTGACAAATGCCTGAATTTTCGATCCATCTGCCGCTATAGCAGCGCGACAAGGTCTTGCAAGACAGTTTTGCAGGCCGCTGGTTGCATCTCAGGCTTTGGAATTGGCGTTGCCACCACCAGACGATGATCGGCACGAAGCTGCACCCGCCCGCCCTGTCTGGCAATCCAGCCGATCAGCGCATCCGGACGAGCAAAATGATTATCACGAAATGCCAATGACAATCCTTTTGGCCCAGCATCAATTTTTTCGATATTTGCCAAACGGCATAATTGTTTTAATTCGATCACCGAAAACAGGTTTTTAACCGGATCGGGCAAACCACCAAAACGGTCAACAAGCTCGGCAATCAAAATATCGGTTGCCTGCGGATCAGCAAGATCGGCAATCCGCCGATAAAGCGACAGCCGCACGGTTAGATCAGGCACATAGGATTCAGGCAACCGGATTTCCAGCCCAAGGTTGATTTGCGGTGTCCATGCCGGTTTTGCATCTTCTTCACTTTCACCGCCACGCCCCGATTTGGCGGCATCAACAGCTTGTCGCAACATCTCTTGATAAAGTTCGACCCCAACTTCACGAACATGGCCGGATTGTTCATCACCAAGCAGATTTCCCGCACCGCGAATATCCATATCATAAGATGCAAGCGTAAATCCGGCACCAAGCGTATCAAGCGTTTGCATGACCTCAAGACGGCGGCGCGCCTGCGGGCTCAACAGCCGTTGCGGATCAGATGTCAAATAGGCATAGGCGCGCTGGCGACCCCGCCCAACACGGCCGCGAAGCTGGTAAAGCTGAGACAGGCCAAACATATCGGCGCGGTGAATAATCATCGTATTGGCCGACGGGATATCAATTCCCGATTCAACAATATTGGTCGATAGCAGAATATCGGCTTCACCATCGGCAAATCTGGTCATGACCTGATCAAGCTCATTGGCTGGCATGCGTCCATGCGCTGAAATCACCCGTGCTTCGGGTGCCAGATTGGTAATCCGGTCATAGATCCGCTGCATATCATCAATGCGCGGACAAACCATAAACACCTGCCCGCCACGGAACATTTCCCGCTGGATCGCCTCGCGAAGAACAACGCCATCCCACGGGCCAACAAAGGTACGAACCGCCAACCGGTCTACTGGCGGTGTTGCAATCAATGACATTTCGCGAACACCTGACAGCGCCATTTGCAGCGTGCGCGGGATCGGCGTTGCGGACAGGGTTAACACATGGATATCACCACGAAGCTCTTTTAGCCGTTCTTTCTGGCCAACGCCGAAATGCTGTTCTTCATCAATGATCAAAAGACCAAGGTGATTAAACGTGATTGATTTTGCCAAAAGCGCATGCGTGCCAATGGCAATTTGGATTTCGCCGCTGGCAATATTTTCACGAATGATTTTCGCATCGGCTGTCGATGTCATGCGTGACAAAACACCGATTTTGACCGGAAAACCGGCAAATCGTTCGACGAAGACCTTGCCATGCTGGCGTGACAGCAATGTTGTAGGCGCAACCAAAGCCACCTGATAACCCGCCATTGCCGCAATAAAGGCCGCGCGCAACGCCACTTCGGTTTTGCCAAAACCAACATCGCCGCAAATCAGGCGGTCACTGGCTTTGCCCGACGCCAGATCATCAACAACATCATTAATTGCATTTAACTGATCTTCAGTTTCAGTAAAGGCAAAACGCGCGCAAAATTCGCCAAAACTGCCATCTTCGGCAATCAAAGGTTCGGCACGCGCCCGATAACGCGCCGCCGCAATCTTGATAAGCTGTTCGGCCATAATTCGAACGCGGCCTTTGATGCGGGCAACACGCGCCTGCCATGCAACACCACCTAGCTTGTCAAGCTGGGCTTCGCCACCGGCGCTGCCATAGCGCGACAACAGCTCAATATTTTCCACCGGCAGATATAATTTATCGCCGCCGGAATAAACAAGATGAAGACAATCATGATCGCCGCCAGCACTGTTAATAATGATCAGCCCTTCATAGCGGCCAATACCATGTTCGGCATGAACCACCAGATCACCTGTTTCAAGAACGCTGACCTCGCGCAGAAAATCATCACCCTTGGCACGTTTTGATTGCGGCCGTGATAAACGCTGGCCAAAGATATCCGGCTCGGAGACCACCACCAAATGATCGGTTTGAAACCCCGTTTCCAGCGGCCATTGCATTACATAGAAACCGCCAGATGCCGCCTCTTCAATCGCGGTAAGCGGTTGCAGCGCACCCGCACCAAGATGCCCATCCAACAGATCGGCTAACCGGCTTGCCGCCCCGGGCGAACTACAGGCAACAATAATCGGACGTTTGGCGGCGCTTCGCTCGGCCGTGACAAAGGCAGCCAATTCCGGAACGGCACTATTGCCCTCGACTTTGATCAGCCGGATTGCCGCCCGCCCACCAGCATCTTGCATTTGAGGCTGATCGGCTTTGGCCAAATCTTTTGCGCCATCTTGCCCACCATCTTGCCCAGCATCCTGCATCGGGGCAAAGGCAAACAGGCGACAAGCCCTGCCCTGTTCGAATACTTGATCGGTTTCGGTTTGCGATAGATACAGCTTTTCTGGCGCCAATGGCCGGTACGGGCTTGACGTATCATCACTTCCATGCGCCAGACGCGCCTCATGGAAATCATGAATCTGGGCATAACGTGCGGTAATGGCAGCGTCACTTTCGTGATCCAGCACAATTGGCCACCCCAAACAATAATCGATCAAACAGGCTAGATTGTCATGAAATAGCGGTAACCAATGCTCAATCCCCGGATGGCTTCGCCCTGCCGACACTGACTCATAAAGCGCATCACGGCTGGCCTTTGCACCAAATAGTGACAGATAGCTGGTGCGGAATTGCGCAATTGTCGCCTCATTCATAATAAATTCGGCAACTGGCCGCAAAATTAGGCTTTCGAGCTTGCCGATGCTGCGTTGGGTCGCCGGATCAAAACTGCGGATCGT
>JAOEVD010000044.1 GCA_028383305.1 Candidatus Puniceispirillum sp. | reverse complement strand
GCATCAGGGCAGCCAAGCGACGCAATATAATAGGGCCGTCCATAACCTGTTATATAACATATATAACACTTATTATAAGGTTGGGCGGCCTAGAATAGGTCGGTGTCAGCGAGTGTGTAATTGCCGTTTGGGAGGCGGGTTGTTTTTCCCGAGTCGGTTAGCTTCTGACAAGCTGTCGTAATTTGGGACTGGTGTTTATTGAGCTTGGTTGCAATTTCACCAACGCTCAGTTCACCATCTGAAGCAAGGAGAAAAACAATTTCTTTTTGGGCTGTAGCATTGCGCGGTAAGTCTGTCAGCGCTGAGTTCACTTCCTCAAAATCATGACCTACGAGCTTAAGTGATCGCTTTGATGGAAAGATGACCCTACCTTTAGTGTGTAATGCAACCCCATCATCTGTGGGTAAAAGAATTTGTAGGTTATCAGGCACCGCTGCGAAAGCTGTCGAGCCGAGGATACGTTCAAATGGGTCGTCCGCACTATCAGTCAAACCCGCCTTTCGTAGGTGATGGACTGCCAAGCAATCAGATCCATACTTGCTCATCATTTGCTTTATTAAACTCAGAGACTCTGTCTCTCCCTCATAACCCCGCGCTTCCCCGGGTTTTTTTAACCTACCTATAACATCTATGACGGTCAGTGACGGCCGGATCTGTTTCAGTGCCGCCTCTACAAATTCTTCCCCACCGCTGTCCCATCGTGGAACTTCACCTTCCAACAATAGAGTAAGCTTTAAGTGATCATCCATATGACCAAACCGCAGCTGCGCAACCAGTTCATTGTATTCAAGTGCTAGAAACATTACTGGATATGTCTTGGCTACTTGGCGCGATATATATTCAGCTAATTTTGACTTGCCTACTTTTGGCGCTCCAGACAAAAGTGTAAAACCCGGTGGCAAGAGTTCATGCAAATGCTCTCTGACGACTATTTTTTTTGCTTTGAGAGCACCAATTGATCGCAGAACAAGTGAATTGTAAGAAGTTTTGTTCCAGTTTTGGAAGTTAATTGCCTGAGATAGGACTTCGCTCAAAGTATCGGTGGTTCCACCTGCTGCAAACCAATCAACCACATCACCCTTATTTGGCAAGTTCGGTAGTTCACAGACCTTTACTGACGGTGATATGTTCAGCAATGAATCGCCAGCTTTTCTTGCGAATAGTCGGCCTGCATCATCATTGTCGGGCAGAATAATTACCTCCCGATTTGTGAAGTATTGGCCAAGCTCAACCTCCCAGTTACTTGATCCGCCTGCACGTGTGGTTGCTGGAAAACCCGCTCGCCAAAGTGCGTCTGCGCACTTCTCGCCCTCGCATATTAGGATAGGTCCATCTAGGAGCCACTCGTCTATGCGATATGGAAATGGCCTGAAGTTAGGGTCAGTTTTTGGCGGTTTACCGCTAGGAAGTAACTGCTTAAATGATTTTTTGCCATTAGCTGTATCGGTCCGAACAACTTTAAGATTTATCGACCGATCTGGTCGACGATAAATATATTCTGTATGAAATGGATACGCATCTATTTGTTTGTTATCCAGAGCGTTAGATACAAATCTGAGCGCGTCTATTGGGCTGCTTGCCACCCCGACATGCTGCAACAGTTCAAAGCCATCACCAGATAAGTTGTCGCCATTCCCTTGACTACAAATGAAAGTCCCATTGCAATCGTGATCGTCAAATCGGAAGCGGTCTTTACCTCCACACCCCGGACAGGGTCCGTGAACATTACGTAAGGCTTTTGCGTCAATACCAGCCGCGACCAGCAACCCATTCCAGTGATGGCGTGCCTGTTTTTTTACATTAACAAATGTGGGGTTGTTCATTTCCAGATTAAGCATTGGCTTCCCCTTTGCAGCGGTAAAGCCAATCGTTTACATCTTGAATGTTGTATCTAACGTGACGACCTATTTTTAGAAATTTTGGCCCTTGGTTTGTGGTGCGCCAAAAAGCCAAAGTTGCTGTTGGCACCGTTAGCTTTCTGGATAGCTGGCCGGGTGTGAGAAGTTCTGTAGCTGCCTCAGCAGCCAACACATTCTGTTGGTTTTCTATCATCGTTAACTCCTGTGATTGGATAACGATGATCAATTATGGTCACAATCGCCTTACGGTCGATCCATCTGAATGCTATTCATTCGGGTTTACGGTAATTCGCAATTTGCTCAGGGAAGTAATCAGGGTCACCTGTCATCTCCATCAGTTCGTAGAGCATCTCCTCATGTCTTTGCCACCGCGGAACATCAAAAAGCTTTGAGGGGATAGAGAATTCATGATTATTTTTCCAGCCAGAGGCTAGTTCTAAGATGGTTTTTGGCTTTGGCCTTCGACCAGTCACAGACATACTGTGTTCAGAAATGATCTCTGCAGCCTCTGCCTGATTTATGCTGTGTTTGCCCGTCAGGTAGCCAATCATGTGCTGGTATCTGATCCTGTCCATTTCAGCTGTTTTTTGCCCACCCCGCGGTCTATCAACTTCACCGGGGTGTTTGGCAACCATTCGCCAATAATTGATCTCTTCCATCATCTCGCGCATGACTTGCCACCAGTCTACCATTTGATGATTGTGACCGCGCAACGCCAAGAAAACGTTGATCTGTTTGTTTAATTTGCTTTTATTGTCACTCATATTAGTACCTACTAGGCGCAGGCTTCAGCTGGTGTAACCCTCCGTGGTGGCTGCTGCGGGGGGTTAGTTATAAAATTTATAATCAAAATTAAATTGGAAAACACCATTGGTGGCCTCGTAAAACCTTTTAAATTCATCTTTACTGAGCGCTTTTGGTAGACAGGCAAAAATAGCCTTATACGCTGCTGGGGCAAGGCTGTCGAAATCTGAATTGGTTTTCACACTAATGACCTTGCCGGTCTTATCTATTTCTACTCGCAGCTCAACCCTCGATCTTTTGTGCAAAGCTGATGTGGGCGGTCTCCAACATTTTCCTATGGCCATCCGAACTTTAGGTACCAGCAACTTGTTTTGCTCAACCACTAACTTGTCTTGCTCAGCCAATTGTTTCAATTTTTCAACCCTTGATGGCGCTGCCTTCAGAGCATCTTGCAAAATATTTTTTAATTTTTGTTGGATCACCGACCGTTCAAGCACTGTTGGTTCTAGCGGGATTGGTTTAGCGTCCTCTGCCCAAGCTGTCTGGCTGAATAGGGTTAGGAATATGGCTGTGAGTAGGGTTTTTAAATTGATTGAGTACACCTAGAGGTTCTCCAGATAGTTTTTGATTGTATCTAATTCAAATTTAACGTCTTCACGCGATTCCAAAAGCCTATCGCATTGACCGACGGCCTTTTGCTTTGTTGTCCAAGGTACATCATCTTCTTCAGCTATGCGTTCGCTAATCTTCAACTGGAACTCTGTGATTTCATCGTTTGTCATCTGATCTGGGAAGTTTTCAAATATGATCCTCTTGGCAAATGATCTGAAGCGATAATCTGAAAACTGCCTCGCAAGTACTTTTTTCTCACTCGCGCTTGCAAGGTGGAAGTCTTCCATCAAGTATCGGTCTCGGTCAAATGCATCGAAATCATCGTATATCTGCGCCTCAATGTGGGGGCTCTTTTCAAACTCTTCCCGCATCTCGTCACGTAAGTTAGCAATATTGTAGATGCTTGCATTCTGTTTTGCTTCCAGCGCTAAACCATCAAGTCGCTCAAGGTCTAAGTCATCTGCCATATCTAATTGATCAAGGTCATCGCTCTTAAATACCAGCGGAGTCTCTGCACTTTTAGCCACCCTAAATGGTCTTTGGCGGCCCTTGAAGTTGTCTTCTAGCGGATTTCCTTCAACCTGATCTAAAGGGTATCGCAAATCGTACAAGAGAGAGTTTCTGCCATTATCAGTTTTGGAGATTTCAACTGCTGGGAAGGTAACGGGCCAGCCATTGTTGTGGTCGTGGACAACGAACCAGTTTTCCCCTTCGATTGATCTGTTAAAGTCTGCTCTGCTACATGCATCCAATGCGCTGGCCCATAAAGATGGAGCGCGGTCTCGAATTAGCTCAGCGACGTGAATTGTTGCCAGCACATCCCCCATAGCATCGTGGGCGTTGTGGTCGGAAAATCCGTTTGCCAAAGCAACATCTTCTAATTTTTTAGAGGTTTTGCCTCTCTCATTAATCGGAAAATTCAAGCTCCCGGGGGACAGTTGTTCTGTCGCCCTGACGAGTGGAAGGACGTCTAGCCGTTTATTCCCATTGGTCTGACTTAAGTAGGGTGGGTATAGGTTTTGGTAGTACATGCTCCGCATGAAGTGTTCATCAAAGCTGTATATATTGTAGCCGCAGAAAATTGCAGGTGACCACTCCAGCAGCTTCTCACGAATTTTAGTTGCAAAGCTGTAGTAAGTATCGGGAGCGTCTTCTAACTGATCTGGCGTCACACCTGTCACAAGCATTGCCCCGGGGTCTGGCACAATGTGTGGCATGCGGCGAGATCGGATTTCAAACTGATCAAGTATTTGAAATTTTTCGTCAGTTAGGATTCCCGCAAATTGAAATATCTGGCCAAACATTTTGTTTAAGCCAGAGGTTTCCGTGTCGTAGAAAACTATGTGTCGCAATGCACATCTCAATTTATACTTGTAAAAATACCACTATCATTCTTAGATTTGTTTATGGATGATTTAAAGCACGAATTTTCCGATGTTGAGGACGTAAAAGAAGGCTCTAGCTTCGTAGAAGCCTTGGCTCAGTATTACAGCGACTTTTTGGCGACTGACTTCAAAAAGGGAAGTCTTCCAAAAAGGCGCTTTCAAACCAGAGATAAAAAAGGCCGCCGGTGGGGCGGGGGTTCCATCCGACATTGCCAGTTGATGCCACATTCTCAGCAAATTAAGAACAAATACCTTGCATATAACTCCCTCAGTCAATTGAGGGTTATCATATGAACAAGATACTTTTAGCAGCCACGCTCCTCTCTCTTGGTGGGTGTAATGCTGCTTACAATGAAGCGGTCAACAAGCAGTTAGCAGAAGGGTACAGATGGGTTGAGATACCTTGCCGCCCTGCTAACCCTGACGTGCCAGCGATCACTATTGATGCCCCTAACGGACGAAAGTTAGTTTGCAACGTTCTCAGGAAGTAGGGGTCATGAAGGAAATCATTCAAAGCAATCTCAAGCCATCAACTGCAGTGTTGGTATTTTTATTTCTGTTAATAGCGACAGCAGCAGAGGCAAAAGAAAACTACTCCATACCATCAAAACTCTACCCTCAAGTGCTTACAATGGGTGAGCATATGGAGAGGATCAAAACTTTAGAGTTATCCGATAAGGACAAGGCTGAGATGGCAAAGTACACGCTAGCCAGATGTTCAGCAGCAGCTCTTAAGATCATCAGCATCATTGATAATAATAATGACCCAATAAAAAACAGTGCGTTCTTCAAGGCACGTGATCGTGACTACTGGCATAGCATAGCTGTTGAAGCAGTAATGACAGCACGCGCATTTGCTGACGAAGACAATGTCAAAGCTGATCTTGATAAAGGCATTGAGATGACAAAGCTGTTTATGCATGTCTATGACAGGTCAATGGAACTTGAATCAAAGACGCCTAACAATAGTTTGCTATCAAATGACGGTGTGGTTTGCTCAAACCTAATCAAAGCTAGGGCGTCACAGTCATGATCAGGGCTAGCTTTAGATGTTTAGTTGCCTCATTGACCCTATTAGTAAGCGCAAGCAGCAGCTCTTTTGCAGAGGACAACAAGTGGGCTGTTGATCACGTCACAGAAAAGAACATTCATGCCAGTGTGAATGGACAGGTGACGCACGGTGATAAGCTGATGGTGAGGTTTGTCAAAGGCTAGCCGAGTTTCTGAGTTACATCCCGTCAATGATACACATTGTCGTTTCAGCGTTTTTGTGACGGATAGCCTTCACGGGAGCGTACTCATCGGAGCTGAGAAAATCTTCAGCGTTTTGTCTTGATGGGAAACGGATTACCACGAGCCGCGTAGGTGTCCACAATTCATTCTCTGGTGCGGTAGTATTTCCTCCACGAGCAAGGTACTCGCCACCATAACTCTCAACGATGAGTTTTGCGCGAAGCTTGTACTCTTCGTAGGCTTCATCATTTTTTATTTTTGTGTCCACCACAAGATATGCGGCCATTTATGTTCTCCTATCACCTTGCAAACTGAGCAGTTTTTATGTTTTTGTTCCATATTTTATGATTGTCACAAAAAACGAGCAGCCTGAAGCCGGTCCGAGTTTGGGGAGTGCATTAAATTCTACCTTCCGCCTCAATTAATTATTTTTGCCACTCTTTTCCGTAGCCCCAGTCATCAGTTTGGAAGCATTCTTTTTCCGGCGGTCCTACTAGTAAGCGCGCAAAATCCTCACCGCTTCGCTCAACTCTTTTTGCAAAATAGGTATTAAAGTCATCTTCACTATCCCAAACCTCGGAAAATTTAAATGTGTTCGTTTCTCTGGAGGATGAGGTTTGGATTGATATGCATCCCGTGGAGTCTCGGGTAAAAGCTAATTCCTCTTTTGCAAGGGCATGAAAATCGTCGAAACAACCTTCCTTGGTTGTTATCGTAATATGCATAGTTATTGACATTGCTTTACCTCTTAAAAAATATTCGTGTCTGTGCTGCTATGGTGAAACAAATCACCTGCACCACAAAATTTACAGGAGTGATTTTCGTTCAATATGATGCAAGTTTTGCATCGCTTGAATATAGAAAAAGAACAGCGCAAAGGCTGGCCCCTAGGCTCCATTTTTATGTCAGCCTCACCCCTGCATTTGTTTGAGAAGTTTTGTTCCAGTATCGTCATCGACGACCGGGGTTATGACTGGGAATGTACAAGCGCCGGACCAAGACATCATCCAGCTGGTCATTGCTTCTTGCGATTCCGCCTCAACTATTGCTACCCCCCACCCATTAGGGAGGTCGTGCCAACGGCCAATTAAATTGACGCCGTCTGGCACTTCTCCAGCTCGCTGTTCTTCGGTCATATTAGCGAAAAATGCCTGCGTCTCTGCTTGTTTGTCTCTATCAACTTGGTACTGAGCATAAAATAGCATAATTTTTTCCTCTTATCAGCGATGTGAAGCGTCTTTAGGGTTTGCATGTTAAAAAACTACTGTTAACCCGACCTTTAACTGTTTTAAATATGTAACTAGTATCATTTTAAATATGGTTATAGATTGAAACAGGTAACTTCGTAAGTCATTAGGGTAGCGTCCTCATAACGGGCATATTTTACATTTATGTTTCAGTTGTACGTTTTATTGATGAAGCACAACGTTGCCCTATGGGTTTGTTGGCCGTGCTCAACTTAAGCTGACGAAGAAATTTGATAGGTTTATGGCTGGAACAGGGGTTTCTGACGCAGAAGACTAAATTCCGGCACAAAATGTGGGTGGGGTGGGGTACCCACCAACCCCACATGTGCTGAGGTGTTTATTTGTTTACCAACAGTTTCGGTCATTTTCTAGGCAGCGTTTGTTTCAGCTATCTACGCGAAAGAGCCTCTTGCCCTCAGTAATTTGAATGCGATTTTGGGAGCGCACCTCTTCAACTTCAGGCTTAATTTTATCAAATATAGAAATTGCAGTCTGTTTGTCTGGGTAGTGGATAATGTACATTCCAGAATTCTCAGTGCTTTGGACAAACTCCGCTGAAATTGCGCCTAGGCCTATAACCTTCGGCGACCACACATTTTAAAAATAAGTAACTGTCATATCAAACTGTAACTTAGATTGTGCGGTGATAGAAATGACTCTGATGTACATCGTTATACTCCCTGTAAACAGTCAACAGCCTGCCACGAAATCCTCGCTGATTTAGCTCCAGCTATCAATAAAAGATTAAATTTAATGTTTTTTAAAATATTGTTCAAAGTTACAATAGAAACGGAGTGTCACAAATTCAGCTAACTACCAAGTCAGAGCCAGAAAATCACTCACCACCAGTTTATTCAGAACAATATGCAGCCCTACAGTTTCCGGTACCTTTTTCTTGTTGGATGATGCGGCGTACAAAAAAGTCTTCCCTCATCACTGACCTGAACATCAGCAATACCCACATATTATGTGTCACTGACTCACTGTCAACAGGCACGTAATCTTTCACAGTTTCTCTCACAGTGAATAGAAATCTTCGGGCAATGGAATAGACCTATATATCCTTATCGTTATCAGTACAGAGTAAGTGAGCAGCTAAGTGCTATTTGAGTTTCTACTGAGTACAGGGTAAGTGGGTGTGTAAGTGATATTCCATTAATCTATAAATACACTTAGCTGTTCACTTAAACTGCATTAACAAAGTTAATTAGGTTATTAATAATAGATATGCTGTGTGAGGGGTTGTGGGTAACGAATAGGTTTTTTTGGAAAACATTTGCAAAAAAAGCGTTGTTTATTAAAAATCCTAGTTTTGTGATAAGAATCCTTGTCGCAGGAACTTTGGTTGAATTTGCAGGTTATTGGATGTCTTATCACTATAAAAAGTTGTACAACGAAATTCAGCAAGGCCGGGTTGCTGTCCTAGACAGTGGAGTTTCTACAGAGTTGGAGCGGCAAGGCGCTCCAATGCAAGACTCGCAATGGTCTGGGCGTGTTTCAATTGATGCATTTGATATTCTGGTAAACACCCATAAAGCCTATATTGATGCTGGCGCAGATATTATAACCGTCAACAGTTATGCATCCTCACGTTTAGTATTAGGTGATAGTTTAAACGAATCTCTGATTGAAAAGATTAACAAGAGGAACATTGACGCGGCTCTTGAAGCAAGGTCAAAAACGGGTGCCAACGAAGTGCTAATAGCTGGGTCTATATCGCATCAGGTAGCATGGCAGCATCTAGACGGGCAAGTTAAACAGCAAATAGATATTCCAATTTCCAAAGATGAATTAGAGTTCGCATTCACTGAGATGCGCGAACTATTTGAAGCGGGTGGCGTAGACCTTTTGCTTTTAGAAATGATGAGTATACCGGCAAGAACGGTACCGCTTTATGAATGTGTATCAAATTCGACTTTGCCCGTGTGGTGTGGTCTGTCTGCAAAACGTCAAAATCATAAATCTGAAATAACTAGTTTTCACGATGAAAGGGTTCTTTTTGAAGATAATGTCAAAACCGCAGCCCTTTACAATTTTGACGTGATGGGTGTGATGCATACTGCTGTTGATTTGATTAGTGGCTGCAATTCAATAATAAAGAATTATCACAATGGGCCTTTAATGGCATATCCTGACAGTGGATATTTTCAGGCACCAAATTGGCAGTTTGTTGATATCATAACCCCACAAAATTTACTAAGCTTTGCAGAAATATGGCAAATAGAAGGTGTAAAAATATTTGGTGGATGT
This sequence comes from Candidatus Puniceispirillum sp., assembly GCA_028383305.1. GTDB lineage: Bacteria > Pseudomonadota > Alphaproteobacteria > Puniceispirillales > Puniceispirillaceae > UBA3439. The sequence continues at coordinate 396 of JAOEVD010000044.1, read as the reverse complement.
TGTGGCTTAGGTCCCGAACATACGGGCTTTCTGAGTCGATTGAAGTAAATAGTTTTTTGGTCCCCAATGGATTGCTATCTCAAATCACAAATATTTAATGCCCAACGCGCTCGCTGCCCAGACCCTGATTATTTATTCAACGCCTGTTGCAAAACCCATTCGTGCGAGCAATTCTATTTAGAGGATTGTGGCGTTTGATTAGATTGCTCATATTTCGGAGATGATGAGGATTATCATTGAAAAATTTAAGTCCTAAACATCGTAAGGTTCTTATGTGGACAGGAATTGCACTTTGGGGTGTTTTTGCTTTTCAGGAATACCTACCATTCTAATTCTGCCGACAAAAATTCTCAAACCCGCCACTACATCTCCACGACTATCCAGCGTACACGCTAT
>JAOEVD010000043.1 GCA_028383305.1 Candidatus Puniceispirillum sp. | reverse complement strand
CTGTCACTTAAGGAGGCTTAAGTGGCAACATTTCGCAGACGTAAGAACAAGTGGCAAGCTATCGTTCGACATAAAGATATTGGCGTTGTGGCCAAGACATTCCAATCTAAAACACTGGCGGTTAAATGGGCATCAGAAGAACATGAACGGATTGTCCACAAAAATTCGTCCAGTCTAGAGATTACAAAAGTAACCCTTGGCCAATTACTACTCCGCTATAGCAGAGAAGTTACAGTTTTAAAAAAAGGTGCAGTTACTGAAAAACGACGCCTCAATCGCCTCATTAACGACCCTATAAGCACCCTCACCCTCGATAAGCTGTCCTCATCAGCTATTGCCGCCTTTCGTGACCGAAGGCTCCCTGACGGAGCTAGAACCACACATTATGACCTTACCTTGATTAGACATTGCCTAAAGATAGCCACTCATGAATGGGGTTTAATGCTGTCTTCCAATCCAGTTGACTTCATCAAGATGCCTCCAGCCTCAAAGCCACGGCAAAGAAGGTTAAATAAAGGTGAGTATGAGTGTCTGGAGCAAGCGTCTAATTTAACTCTTAATCCCCACATATGGCCTGTCATTGTCTTTGCTATTGAAACAGGCATGAGACGAAGTGAAATCCTTGGTCTAACTTGGGATAACATAAGCCTGGAACAACAGCTTGCTTATCTCCTATTGACCAAGAATGGGACAAGCAGAGAAGTTCCCTTGTCTACAAAGGCAGTCCAAGTCTTGAGTAACCAGAGGTCACGACAGGACACCCCTACTCCATTCCCGGTAAATGCCAATGCCTTCAGGTTAGCGTGGGAGCGTCTCAGGAAACGCGCTGACTTGTGTGACCTCAGGTTCCATGACCTTCGCCATGAAGCAATAAGTAGGTTCTTTGAAATGGGGTTAAGTATTCCTGAGGTGGCAGTCATATCGGGTCATAAGGACGCTAGGATGCTCTTTAGGTACACTCATCTTAGGGCAGAGGATTTGGTTAACAAGATAAGTTAGGAATCCTACGTCTAAAATCATACCCCAGTACCCATCGTAATCTCACGACTTCAAAAAAGGGGCTAAAGGGTCGCTTGTTGTTAGTTGTTTTTGATTGATGCTCAGACAAACGAAGTGGCTTACTGGAACTGAACTAGCACTCGGTTTTCATCGCCTTGCAACTCAGGCAACTGTTTGTTCGATGATTGCTGCCAGACATTTTCTTTGACGTACTCATGTAATTCAAGTGCGGTAATCTTGTTGTCTTGATTGGTATCCGCTAAGCCTTCCATGCCTTTCATAAGGAAGTAACTAAACATACCGTGTTTCGCCTCTTTCAAGGGATTAGCTATCTGGTCTCCAGCTGCGGCCGTCATAAGGGTAAAGTTGTCTGGTATCGACTGCTTAAGAGCACGGATACCGATAGGTCGACCAGCGATAAGCATCTCGTTGCCTCGTGTCTCACCACTGTAACAAGTATCCAAGAAGACAGTCACTGACCTTGGGTTGGCTGATGCAATGTCAGAGAACAGCTCATCTCTTAGGATGGCAGTCTTCTCAAGTAGCCTAGGTGAACCATCGTAGGGCAAGAGGTACATTTTCTCTCCGTCTTGGGATGCCAAACCGTGTCCGGCGAAGAAGACGTAGACATCAGACTTGTCTTTCTTAGATGCTCTAGACAGCCAGTCTTTAACGGCCAACAGCATTCCCGACTCATCGGCCCCATCGTTGACCAGAGTCTTAATTCGATTAGCTGGGATGCCTAGTTTTTCATTAGCGTAATCAGCGAACACCTTTGCGTCACTGTCAGCGTAAATTGCTCTAGCTGGTGTCTTTGAATACTCGTCTACACCAATGATAAGAGCCAGAGCATCTTCATTCTTGACTACCTTGCGACCAAGAGGATTTAGACTCTCAAAGGTGATAGCAATAGTGGTGTTGGACGCACTCCGGTCTAACTTAACAGTCTTTGAATTAGACAGGCCATTTAGGTCAGTAACCTGAATTGTGACTTGCTTACCACCTACTGGAACAAATGTTTCGAACCTGAAGTTGCCTGAGGCATCGAACGGCACTGGCCTACCACCAACCATAACTTCGGCAATACCAGTGTTGTCTCTAGCCTTGCCTCTTATGATGCCTTGCTTGCCTTTGGTACTGGCACTGGCGATGGTTATCGTAGGTAGTTTGGTGTCGCTGGAGATGGTTTGTTGTTGTTTGGCTTTTTCTGCTCTTAAGGCGGCAAGTTGTTGTTCCAGCTCACGAGCTTTCCGTTCAGCGGCAAGTAACGCAGCGGATGTCGGTGCTTTGGGCTGATTTGAGTCTGAAGTCGATGCTATCTGACTAGTAGCTGTTCCAACAACCCCACAATTCAACCCGCGGCGGTTGGCCTCTTTTAAATAGGGCGCATATCTTGAACGAGCGTCCCAGGAGCCTTTGAAAGTTGCACCGCCACAAATCTGTTCAGAGCTTGCAGAGTATAGTGAATTAGGAGTGGTTGGCCCCCTCTTGCCTTTCTTTTGAATGGTATTGAGAACGTCGTTCAGTTTAAAATCAGGGTTTGTAATGCCACAGTCAAGGCCCCGAGCCTGCACCTCTAAGAGCATTTTATGGGTGTAGGAACCGAAGGGAGTGTTGTAGTCCCATCGGTTCAGTCTTTGAAAAACTGTCCTTTCACAAACATATTTGTCTGACCTGCTTTTGACGTATTCGTTAGCTATCAGAATATCTGCTATGGTTTGAATTGGTTTTTCAGCAGCAGTCAAAGCGGCTGAGGTGACCTTTGGTTTAGCTTTGGGAGCAGAGGCTATTTGTGTTGACAAACTAGCTTCATCAACACCACAACTCAGGCTGCGACGTTTGGCTTCTTCTCTCCAGCTTTTACCAACCGAGCTTTTGTCCCAACCTTTGTTATAGGTTGCCATATTACAGACATCCTCATCACTTGCTGGAATCTCATTATTCAAGAGACTGATTTCTTTTTGGCTGGAAATAACTGAAAAAAAACCATCGGAAACGCACTTGATATAGTCTCTCTTGGTCCACGCACCAGTCGTAAACCTTTTGCCATAACTTACTGAAATGGATGTACTTCCTAAACCTTTAGTAAACTCTGCTTCTTTGGTTCCTTTATATTCGCCTGACCAACGCATGAATGTACTCATACCATAATGCGTTAGTGAAAAACTCTCATCCGTAGACAAGCTGATAGACGCTTCAATAGAAATGTTTGATGTCCATAGCCTTTTTTCCGTGAAATTTGGAAAGCCTGGGCATTGCATATTTACAACGTCCACATCTCCGGTTCTATCATAAGCCAACACCGGCTCAACACCAGAAACCAAAGCCCCCAACGAAACCACAAGCCCAACTAAAAATGTGAGTAATACTCTAGTCATCATAAACAAAACCCTAGCACCCAAGTCTCAACTTGTTAAGACAAGTAAAGAACAGGCTGTGTAGGGTCATTTGTGACCCCAGTGGTTAGAGTGGAACTTGGGTTTATTGGAACTGAACTAGCACTCTGTTTTCATCACCCTGTAACTCAGGCGTCTGGGAACCAGAAGACTGCTGGACTACGTTGCTTTGGACGTACTGATGTAGCTCACCTGCGGTAATCTTATTGTCTTGGTTCTGGTCTGCTTCACCCTCCATGCCTTTCATCAGGAAGTAACTAAACATTCCATGCTTAGCTTCTTCCAAAGGCTTAGCAGTTTGGTCTCCTCTAGCTGCAGTCATGACTGTAAAATTGTCAGGAATAGACTGCTCTAGAGCCTTAATAGCGATAGGACGACTAGCAATAAGCATATCAGTGCCTCTGGTTGTTCCTGAGTAACAGGTGTCCAGGAAGACTGTCACTGAGCGTGGGTTGGCTGAGGCTATGTCAGAAAACAACCTGTCTCTCAGGATAGCTGTGTCATCAAGCAGCCTTGGTCTTCCATCATAAGGCAGCAAATACATCTGCTCTCCATCGTCTGAAGCAAGGCCGTGACCAGCGAAGAACACATACACATCAGTCTTGCCTGGCTTGCTTGACCTTCTCATCCAGTCTTTCACAGCAAGGATAACATCACCCTGTTCAGCCTTGGCGTTGACCATAGTTTTGATGTTGCTGTCTGGAATACCAAGTTTTAGGGAAGCATAGTCGTGGAAGTATTGAGCATCCTTGTCGGCGTAAACTGCAGGTGCATCGGTTCTTTCATAATCAGAAATGCCAACAATTAAGGCTAATGCGTTGCTGTTACGTTTAACCTTTTTTCCTGCAGTAGGGTCAAGAACGTCAAACCTTGGGCCACTGGCTTGTTGTATCTGACCTCTCTTGAGGCTTACAGTTTTAGTTGAAGACAAGGCTGCAGTGTCGATGGCTTCGATGGTTATCTCTTTGCCTGTAGCTGGAACAAAGCCTGACCACTCAAAAGAACCATCATTTCCAACTCTCACAGCCTGACCATCAATCAAGACTTCGGCTACTTGGACGTTGTCTTTAGCGTAGCCTTTGACTGAGCCTTTGCGACCATCGGCCCCTGACTGAGTTATGGTTATCAGGGGAACTTGGGTGTCGTTTGATATAGTTTTTTGTTGTTGTTTTTGCTTCGCTTCTAGAGCGGCCAATTGTTGTTCAAGTTGTTTACGCTTCTGGCGTTCCGTATCAATTTTCCTCTGAGCCGCTTTTAAATCAGCTGACGCGCCAGAAGCAATAGACTCCTGCGGCCTCAACAATGAGTCAAAATCAAATTCAACCTGCAATTCCTTCAGCAAATCATTGGACCTTTCGTTCCAAGCAAAAGAACCACAATTTGCAGCTTCTTTGAGTCCATCCATTTGTGTCACAAAACTTCTGGGAGGCGTTTGTACTTGGCTAACTAAAGCATCATAAACGGGACAAGCTTGTTCTGATTTTGCAAAGTTGGAAACAGACTCCGCTACCCACATCGTTGTGTCAACACGCCGCGCATCTTTTGGATATTTTGAATTAAACAGTGAAAAAGTAAGCGCAGCTTCTCTATACTTACCCTGCATAAACTGAACACGGCCTAACCAAAAGTAAGCGTCAGGAATACGACCATGGCCTTTGTTTACTTCAAGAAACTCAGTATAAGCCTCTTCCGAAGTAGTCAGGTCATTTTGCAAAGCCCGACCAAGAGCAAACCGATATTGCTCCTCTGGAGGAACATCGGGGAGTATCTTTGATTTTGATTTGGCCACTCTAATTTTAGATTTCGGTACAGGTTTAGCTTTTAGCCCCGCAGCCTTAGTGACTTTCTGACCAAGTGCGTTGGATTTCAGCTCCGTTAGCAAATCATTGGACCTTTCGTTCCAAGCAAAAGAACCACAATTTGCAGCTTCTTTGAGTCCATCCATTTGTGTCACAAAACTTCTGGGAGGCGTTTGTACTTGGCTAACTAAAGCATCATAAACGGGACAAGCTTGTTCTGATTTTGCAAAGTTGGAAACAGACTCCGCTACCCACATCGTTGTGTCAACACGCCGCGCATCTTTTGGATATTTTGAATTAAACAGTGAAAAAGTAAGCGCAGCTTCTCTATACTTACCCTGCATAAACTGAACACGGCCTAACCAAAAGTAAGCGTCAGGAATACGACCATGGCCTTTGTTTACTTCAAGAAACTCAGTATAAGCCTCTTCCGAAGTAGTCAGGTCATTTTGCAAAGCCCGACCAAGAGCAAACCGATATTGCTCCTCTGGAGGAACATCGGGAAGAACGTTGGCCCAAGCAACCCCAGAACCACCAGAAACCAAAGCCCCCACCGAAACCACAAGCCCAACTAAAAGTGTAAGAACAAACCTAGTCATCGTAACTACTGAAACCTCACAAGAACACGCTCAGCATCACCCTGTAACTCAGGTGTCTGAGAACCAGAAGACTGCTGGATTACGTTTTGTTGGACGTACTGATGTAGTTCACCAGCGGTAATCTGATTATCCTGATTGCTATCAGCTTCACCCTCCATCCCCTTCATCAAGAAGTAACTAAACATACCATGTTTGGCTTCTTCTAAAGGCTTGGCTGTTTGGTCTCCTGCAGCTGCAGTCATGACTGTGAAATTATCAGGAATAGACTGCTTAAGAGCCTTAATAGCAATAGGCCGACTAGCAATAAGCATATCAGTGCCTCTGGTTGTTCCTGAGTAACAGGTGTCCAAGAAGACAGTCACTGACCTTGGGTTGGCACTTGCTATGTCAGAGAACAACCTGTCTCTCAGGATAGCAGTGTCGTCGAGTAACTCTGGTGCTCCGTCATAAGGAAGTAAGTACATCTTCTCTCCATTGTCCGAGGCTAGACCGTGACCAGCGAAGAATATGTAGACGTCACTCTTGCCTTGCTTAGAGGCTCTGGCTAGCCAAGATTTGACTGACAACAACAACTCTCTTTCATCAGCACCATCGTTAACCAAAGTCTTGATGCGGCTTTCCGGTATCCCTAGTTTCTCTGAGGCGTAGTCTCGGAACATCATTGCATCTGAATCAGCAAAGATTGCCTTAGCTGGTGTGTTTTCATAATCAGCGACACCAATAATCAAGGCTAATGCGTCTTTGTTAATCTTAACTCGTTTGCCCATGGGGTTAAGACGGTCAAAGTTAATAGCAGCAGTGGCTGTGCCAGCATTTCGCTCTAGGGTCACAGACATCATCGAGGTCAACCCAGCTAAATCTGTCGCTTGAACTTTCAGACTTAAGCCACCGCTGGGGACGAAGGTGCTATACTCAAAGTCTCCACTACTTGTTACTGGAACAACTGTCCCATCCACGGTCAATTCAGCAATGCCTGTGTTATCATTTACTCTGCCTCTGACGATGCCTTGTTTGCCCTGGGTGTTAACACTGGCGATGGTTATCGTTGGTAGCTTGGTGTCACTTGAGATGGTTTGTTGTTGTTTGTCTTTTTCTGCTTTGATTAGTTCAGCTGATGATTGCTTAATTGCCTTCATTGTCGGCGCACGTTCAAGTATAGCTGCGATTTCATCATAAGCTATATGAGCGTCCTCTACCCCCAATTTTACACCCTCTTGATGATAGTACAAACAACGCTTTATGTCCTGAGTAACGATTAAGCCTTCACAGTAGATTGCAGCAAGTTGGTTAGCTGCATCACCACTTCCCAAGGGAACCATTCGCTCCAACCAGAGCAATGCTTTATCTGCTCCAATTGTTTTCCAAGACAAAGCTAAAGCCTCCATCGCTGCCAAACGGCCATTCAAAGTTTTTGAATTCTCAGCAAGTAACTTCAGTGCTTCTATTCCTTCCTTGTTGCTTTTGTTGAAATGCCGCAAAGCAATCTCAATTTCCGCTTTTTCTGCGGCCGCTTGAGTGGCTGAGGTGACCTTTGTTTTGCCTTCTGGTGCAACCGGTTTTTGCTGGCTTATTACTGCCAAATATTCTTGCTTGCGCTTGTTTTCGCACTCCAAAACCTTTGCTGGGCCAAGCACTGAGTATGAACTGCAACTGCTTTTGATTTCGTTTAATGTGGAGGCAGGGATATCACCTGAGGCAGTTCCTGAAAAAGAAACCACAAGCCCAACCAAAAGTGTAAGAACAAACCTAGTCATCATAGACACTACTGAAACCTCACAAGAACCCGCTCAGCATCGCCTTGTAACTCTGGAGTCTGTGAACCAGATGACTGCTGGATTACGTTTTGTTGGACGTACTTATGCAGTTCACCAGCTGTTATCTTGTTGTCATTGTTTGCATCAGCTTCGCCTTCCATGCCTTTCATAAGAAAGTAGCTAAACATTCCATGCTTAGCTTCTTCTAGTGGCTTGGCGGTTTGGTCTCCAGCTGCTGCAGTCATAACTGTGAAGTTGTCTGGAATAGACTGCTTGAGAGCCTTAATGGCGATAGGACGACTAGCAATAAGCATATCAGTGCCTCTAGTGGTGCCTGAGTAACACGTATCTAAGAAGACTGTGACTGAGCGAGGGTTGGCTGAGGCAATATCAGAGAACAACCTGTCTCTCAGGATAGCGGTATCATCAAGTAACTCTGGTGAGCCATCGTACGGAAGTAAGTACATCTTCTCTCCATTGTCCGAGGCTAGACCATGTCCTGCAAAGAAGACATAGACATCACTCTTACCTTGATTTGATGCTCTTGCTAGCCAAGATTTGACTGACAACAACAACTCCCTTTCATCAGCACCATCGTTAACCAAAGTCTTGATGCGGCTTTCCGGTATCCCTAGTTTCTCTGAGGCGTAGTCTCGGAACATCATTGCATCTGAATCAGCAAAGATTGCCTTAGCTGGTGTGTTTTCATAATCAGCGACACCAATAATCAAGGCTAATGCGTCTTTGTTAATCTTAACTCGTTTGCCCATGGGGTTAAGACGGTCAAAGTTAATAGCAGCAGTGGCTGTGCCAGCATTTCGCTCTAGGGTCACAGACATCATCGAGGTCAACCCAGCTAAATCTGTCGCTTGAACTTTCAGACTTAAGCCACCGCTGGGGACGAAGGTGCTATATTCAAAATTGCCGTTACTCGTTAATGGAACGACTGTCCCATCGACAGTTACTTCAGCAATACCTGTGTTGTCATTAACCCTGCCTCTTATGATACCTTGTTTGCCTTTGGTATTAGCACTGGCGATGGTTATTGTTGGTAGATTGGTGTCGTTGGAGATGGTTTGTTTTTGTGCAGCTTTCTCTGCTCTCAGCGCAGCTAGTTCCTGACGAAGGCGTTCAGCTTCTTTTTCTGCAGCGGTTAAGGCGGCTGAGGTGGCCTTTGGTTTGACTTTTGGTGCGGCATTTGCGCTGGAGGCTGAGGCTGTTTGAGTTGTTTCACCAACGCCACAATTCAGTCCACGCCGTTTGGCCTCTGATAAAGCTAATTTTGCCCACGGAGCATAGTTCCATGATGTGGCTGAATATTTTAAACTGGTAGTGCGTCCAGCTGGCCGACTGCTGTGATACAACAGCTTTGAAAACTCTGTGGTTGCTATATCGCAAATCCACTTGTCACTTTTACTCTCCAAATCATTGGAGGCGGTTACTGTTTGCGCCTCCTCACTAACACCACAACTCAGGCCACGGCTTTTTGCAGTTTCAACATATTTGACCCAATCTTCTCTAACCTCCCAGCCACCGTCCTTAGTTGCAAGAAAACAAATGCCATAATCGCTCCTTTCAAGTGCATAGGTATTCAATTCTTTATTGATTAGTTGGTAATCAGGCTCTGATACACCGCATGACAAACTCCGTCTCCAAGCTTCAAGCCTGCTAGCATTTTGATTATTACCAGAATGGTCTCCCCAAACTTTTTTGTTAAGTTTTTTCGAGAACCGAACTGATGCGCTGCATACCACATCATCGGAGTATTTCTCCCAATAATCAGTTGAGTATTGTGCTAAGCTTGATTTTGGATGCCACAGCGAAACCACAAGCCCAATCAAAAGTGTGAGTAATACTCTGGTCATCTTAACTACTGGAACCTCACAAGAACACGCTCAGCATCACCTTGTAATTCAGGTGTCTGAGAACCAGAAGACTGCTGGACTACGTTTTGTTGGACGTAAGAGTGAAGTTCGCCAGCGGTTATCTTATTGTCCTGGTTTTCATCTGCTTCACCTTCCATGCCTTTCATCAAGAAGTAACTAAACATTCCATGCTTTGCTTCTTCTAGAGGCTTGGCTGTTTGGTCACCTCTAGCTGCAGTCATGACTGTGAAATTATCAGGAATAGACTGCTCTAGAGCCTTAATAGCGATAGGACGACTGGCTATTAGCATATCAGTGCCTCGAGTGGTGCCTGAGTAACAGGTGTCTAGGAAGACAGTCACGCTGCGGGGGTTCGCGGCTGATATGTCAGCGAACAGGCGGTCACGTGAAATAGCCGAATCTTCAAGCAACCTTGGTGACCCATCGTAAGGCAACAGGTACATCTGTTCACCTGACTGACTGGCAAGACCATGTCCCGCAAAGAAGACGTAGATGTCAGAAGAACCTTGCTTGGTGGTTCGCGCAATCCAGTCCTTGATAGCCAAGCTGACGTCAATGCGGTTCGCGTCCACATTAACCAGTTCCTTGATGTTCCCTGCAGAAATGCCGAGCTTTAGCATGGCATAATCATAGAATGTCTTGGCATCCTTGTCTGCATAGGCGGCTTTGGCTGGGGTTCGCTCATAATCAGCGACACCGATGATAAGGGCCAAGGCATCTTTGTTGACTTTGACACGCTTACCCGATGGGTTGAGGGAGGCAAAGACGGGGCCAGTAGCACCTTGGACTGCACCACGCTCAAGGAAAAGGGACTTGGTGGCTTTGTTGCCCTTGGTATCAACAGCGACTATCTCAACGGTCTTCCCGGAACGGGGGACATATAGAGACGTCTTGAAGGAACCGTCAGCATTTAGGGCCACAACCTGACCACCAACCAGAACTTCAGCCACCTCAACATTGTCACGAACAGTGCCTGAAATAATCCCATCTGTGCCATTGCTGCTAGCTGAAGCTGTGATGGTTGGCTTCTGAGTGTCAGAGCTTATAGTTTGTTGTTGTTTAGTTTTCTCTGCTTCAAGAGCGGCCACTCTTTGACGCAAGCGTTCAGCTTCTTTTTCTGCAGCAGTTAAGGCAGCTGAGGTTACCTTTGTTTTAACCTTTGGTGCTGACGCTGTTTGAGTTGATGAACTGGCTTCGCCAACACCACAACTC
>JAOEVD010000042.1 GCA_028383305.1 Candidatus Puniceispirillum sp. | reverse complement strand
TACAGAAAATTCATTCTGCCAATTTGCTGCATCGAAGTTATAGTCTTCCAGACTTATTCTTTCATTTGACTCATAGTCTGTTATTTTCACTGTGTAATTATAACTGCTCCCTTCTTGGAAGCTGCCACTGATACGAAATTTATCAGAACCATCATCGCCAGCAACCGTATCTTCTCCGCCGTAACCAAACTTAAAGCTGTCACTTGCCTCACTGCCGGACACAGAGTCTGAATAACGTGTGTCACTTATTTTTGCGATGTTTGATATCTGGGCAGACCCAAGGACAATATCTTCAGCACCGATATAACTGGCGGCCATAAGTCCTGAGTTCTGATCGAAGCTTACTCCAAGGCCATCTGAACCATTGGGGCTAGCAAAGTTCCAGGGCATAAACCAATTTTCGTGTTTGTCTGAATCCCAGGTTTGGTTTGGTAGTGTGTATAAATCATCGCCACCACTCCATGTGACTTCAATTGAGGACTCATCTTCTGAAAGCGAAAATCCTTTGTTCATCAGTTGGGAGAAATCAACCCAATCATTCCCACTACTTCCATGAAACCGGATGTGTTGAATTCCGGGCATTGCCGCCATTAATTCCGAGAGATCCGCTGTTTGGCCGGCGTACAAAATTTTACCGGCTGGAATCGTTGTTCCATTTTCCGTAACAACATCAACATCTGTGGAGTTAATCAATACACCTTGGCCATCAGATCCAGGTACTGCAAAATCATCAAAACTTAGATCAAGCCGTCCTCGCTGAATTTCTCCATTCCATACATGCGTCTCATATTGCGAGATAATCCAGTCCTGAAGAGGCAAAGCAGACTCGCTAAAGCTTAGAGCAACCTCACCGCTATTACTTAACACTACCCCAAAATCTAGGGGGTTGAGTCTCCACGCACCATCAAGCGTAATTGTGCTTCCGTCATTATGATTTTCAGTATTATAAGAGACAACTGTTTCAAAGGAAGACGTTTCAACATTGCTAACAACTTCGGTCGAAAAATCAGCGGCTGATACAGCGCCTGTATCAAGAAGACGGATAACCTCTCCACTCTCGTAATCATATATATGCATTGAATTTTTTTTGAAGGCACTTATTGGGTCAGGGTCTGTCATAATTATGAAGTTATCAATGCCCTCACCAGCCCAAATGTCAATTGCACCGCCACTACTAACAATGATATTCGATAAATCGTCTCCATAAACCCGATTGTCACCACCTTGAACAGTCTGTACTAAAGTGATGTTTTCAGCAGTCGTCTTAAACCCATTCGCAGTATCTTCAAAAGTAACATCCCCGTCACCATTATACTTGATGACGAAGTCTCCAGTTTTGTTTAAACCGCTGCTGAGAGGGTTACCCCAATAATCTTGTGCATTCAAAATACCTGCATGCAGCAGCCCCGGGTCACTGCCAGATGTCTGATCACCAAAAAGCCCAGACCAATTAACTTTGAAGTCAACAGCAACCAATTTATCGTTGCCGGGCGTAACTCGCATATTCGCATAGTCAAAGGGATACGTAACATTCAAAAAGCTGTCTTCGGCTAAACCGCTAAGATCAATAAAGTCATTTCCTAAAGAACCCGCAACAACTAATCCAGTGCCATCTCGTATCGAATTTAATTCAGAAATGGAATATTCTGAGCCATCAGAAAGCTGAATCGTTCCACCATTAATCGACTGACCTTCAAAAATAACGTCGGTGGAACGCGTATTAATTAAAACGTCGCCATCAGTTCTAGAGTTTGTCCACTCGTCGCCGCCAAAATTAGTTAGTGCAATCCCATCATCCCAAGCCACGCCAAGGGTTTTGAAGTCTACAAAAGACGTAGCGAAAACAATGTCCGAACCATTCATGTTGATAGTAGCCTCAACATGAAATCCCCCGTGAGCAAAGTCTTCAGGAACAGTACCTGTTAAAACTCCTGTTTCATTTACAGAAAGCCAATCAACATTGTCACCCCAAGTGCCTTTAACAGAGTTATATATTACATTTGACTCAAAATAATTATGTTCGATGTCAATGTTGATTTCATCACCAACTTTTACATAAGCTGACGTCAGGTCAAAGGCATCATTTTTTACGCTAAACTCTGAATTCATTATTCTATGTTGGTCTATGAACAACTCTGCGCCGGAAACATGGGCAAAACTTTCATCAAAAACAGAGACATTTCCCGAATTATCCGTTAGGTACCCGCCAGTAATTTTTAAGTTAGTTTCACTGGAGTCATATGACCAAAGATCACCAAAACCTACAAAGGTACCGTCATCGCTGATACGAAATTCTTCAACCAAGATGTATTTTTCTGGACCATTAACAACATCTGTGTAGCCAATCACAATGTTGTTAACTACCGCAATATCATCTTGGGAAACACGACCTGTAATTTCAAACCCATGATGATTTTCGTTTAATTCGTATATTTTTGTAAAATCAGCCTCTAGCAATTCTGGCGATACTTCACTGATGTATTCTCCTAGGTATCCAGTTTCAAGTGGCCCCAGAGCCCTTGCCTCTCCAAATCCCACTTGTTCATTATTAACTATCGCCGAAAGCTCAACCCAGTCGACAAAAATATCTGGAATGCACAATCCAGGCTTCATTTCAAATTTAAGCTGAAACTCATCAGATCCAAGATATTCGTAGCCTTCGGTGTTTGCGTCAATCACTTCACCGAAATTACTTTTACCAAGGACCTTTCCTTCGTAAGCGCTCGCCTGGAAGCTGTATCTCAGGTCAATATCTGCATTAACGTTGCCTGTTTGCCCACTGCCATCTGCATATCGCTGCTCATTTCCAAAATTTAGAGAAAAGGAGGTTTTTTTAGCTGCATCACTAAGCCCGGCGCCATCTAAAAAAAGAAAGGTTTTGCCGTCTACTTCTCCAGTTCTAATATTTTTAATTTCAAGTGCAGAAAACGGAACAGTAAATATTAAATCAAAATTTGAAGAAACAGATTTACCAGAGCTGTCAGTCGCTGTGACCTGAACATTAGAAGCGTCCTCAGAACCTGTAACCGAGCCCGCAATTATCCCAGTTATTGGGTCCAGTGTCAGGCCATTTGGAAGACCCTCAGCTGTGAAGCTCAGAGTTTCTTCAGGGTTACTGATTAAATCCTCATCATCAAAATAGTCAGATAAATCTAAAATATTGTTGTTGAAAACATCAGATTGAATGACGACATCCGGTATCGTTTTAACGGTAGGTGCCTCTGGGTAGTTACTAACCGTAACGTTATAATTATAATAAATAAATTTTGTGGAGGGATCATTTAGCGTCGGATTTCTATCAGACACTTGTATCGTAATTTCATGGACCCCCACCGTGTGATCTGTGAAGGGCATGATAAAACTACCATTAGACTCAAAAATAAAATCCGGGCCATCAATAAATGAATAAAAAAGCTCATCTCCATCAGGGTCAATGAAATATCGATCGAGGAATTGAGAGTTGAATACTATGTTACCCTCAGTCGCATCCAAATCTTCATATAAAGACATACCGAAACCATATTCGTTCGCCTTTTCTGGAGCAGATGGATTCGTGGAGAAATAATCATCAGAATTTGAGATCTGAATCTCACCTGAGGCAACGCTAACTATTGTTTTTAAGGTCGCAGTTGTTTTATCAACATAAAATAAAACTGATGCTGAGTCGTTTGTAGAGACGGACTCGATCGGCCCATTTGAAATATTTCCATCTAAATCAATCAACTTGGTAAAAGTCATATTAGAAGGTTGTAAAAACTCAACGCCTCCAACAAGTAGGCCACCATTGTCTGTAAAAATTGTATCTGAAATTTTTGATGGCTCATCAAGTAGAGATGCTGACCACTCTATCTCACCACTTGAGTTGTTGATTTTCTTGACAACCGTCTTTACGTCATGACCTTCAAATCTTTCATTGCCAAGAATAAGTTCAAAACCATCACCTGAAATTATTTTTGGATCCTGGACAGGACCAATATCAATTGTTTTGATGAGGTCGTGATTATTATTATAGTATTCAAGTAAAGTAGTTTCTTGGAAATAACTCAGAGGGTCTGCGTCAATTAGAGTTAAAGACGGTTGAAAACCACCATTCCCGTAGTTGGTTGAGTCACTGGAAGTGATTTCATACTGCCAACCCTGGCTTGCTGGTTGCAGGTCTGTGATAAAAACCCATTTGTTTAGATCACCTGATGAAAAGTTTCCATCACCAGACAAGACCCTACTAGAATAAGTTCCATTAGGGTAACCGCTGAGCTTTATGCTTAACTCGCCCTTATTCTGGTGACCATCAATTTTTAGGATGAACGGACCCTCATGATCCACCTCAAAGCTACCAGAGCTGGAACTTCCCTCGTAGAGAAATGATGTTGAGTGCGTCCCCTCTAAATCAAAATTTTCAACTGAAATAAGTCTATCGTCAGATCTATTTGCTACTGAAATTATGTAGTCATGCCCCCCCTGAGTATGCACATCGACATCCGGTGGCATTGCTCCATATGGATGGTCCACAGTATAGTAAGATTTCAAAATATGACCGCCGGTGCTTATCCCAGCGGGGTCAGGTATCAATCTAATTGTTACCTCATTAGTGTCACCGTCACTGGCAAAAAAATGAGCATCGCCGTGGTCAACATTGATAGCGCCGGATCCAAACTTTATCGAACCCGAACTACTCTTCCCAGCATATGTTGTGTCAATAAATTCACCAGTTGAACTAACCGTTAAAACAGAACTAAAGGTATCGCTGGTTATATTACTTCCACCAGTAACCACGGTGATCCCGTCACTGTGCTCTCCAACAATAAAAGAACCCTGTTCAGCTCCAAATTGGACATCTTCAATTGGCCTACTAAAAATCTGTTTGTTAAAAAAATGATTGCTCAAACTGCTATCAAACCGAGAGAGGAAGATAGTTTGTGACACGCCATTATTTAAAATGCTGCCGTCGTAGTCATTAATGGTGCTAAGTACATACACGCTTCCATCAGAAACAGTGTAGATTTCATCAATGACGTGGCCAGACAGCAAATTTGATAAGTCTGCCATTTCAATCCCTGTTAAGTACTGTTTAAAATCTTACTGACCTTAAAAAACATCCAAGAATAAAAAATCATCGCCGGTATTGATTGTAAAATCAAGATTAGGGTAACGCATTTTTTGAATTAGCGAAGCTTATCAATTTTTCTTTGTTTATATTTAGTAGGTAATATGATGGTTATTACTTTTTACGTGAAATGCTAACAACAGCTGAATAAAATAATAGCGGCTTTAAGACACGGCACAGGCTTGTAAATCTTAACTTACAATCCCGATTAATAACGACACGTTTATCAAACTTAGCCTGTATGGTTGTTGAAATCTTTGTTTTCGAGCCAAACAGAACGATGTCCTGGCTCACAGCAATGAGAATGTCGCTGTTTTATCTGCCCACAGAACAAGTCTGACACATCTATTGCGCTGGAAATGGTCTAATTACAGGTTTGTGGCCAACAGTAGGGAACCGTTCAGATGTTGGTGTAGCTTATAAATTACTTGAAGTTTTTTATATTAATGCCCACGGTTTAATCCAACAGCTCAGGAACACCAAAACCATAGGGGGCTTTTCTTCGGTAATTTAGGGCCCTGGATAACAAGACAAAAACAATAATAAATACATGTTATGTATCAGCGTCAAACGTCCTTTAAACAAACGCTTACAGAGACAGTTTTGCGGTCAACGGCTTAATGCGTTGTACTTGGCGTTGCCGGCATTAACTTTGCCGCCTTTTCCATTTGTACTAGCTGCGCCTCATGCCGCCGTTCAAGCGAGCGAATTTCACTATCCATCCGCCCCTTTATTCCCTCAATCTGCCGTTCATGACGTTCCACAATACGTTGGCGCTCAACTTCAAGGCGAGTTTGAAGAGCTTCTCGTTGAGACGTTAATCGATCGTTTTCACTCATATTTTTATCCCTACTAGGCCTATCCAAATTGTTGTATGACAAAAGCATCAAGTTCTTCAACGGTCATCACATCGGCAGATTGCAAAGTAGCAATATTTATTGTCCCAGACGGATCTCCCGGCGCATCCTTATAGAACCTGACTTGTTCGACCACTGAAGTGTTCGCCACGTCCGTGTCAGCATAAAGAAAATCAGGAAGCACGGAACTGTTTATATTGTCGATACTAATTCCGTCGTCTGGAACGGAGTCTACAAGAGTAAACAAGCTACCGTGTTGCCCAGTATTCGATGAAGTAGATCCTGTTGTTGCATCCAGCAGAGAGAATTGATCAATAAAGGCAAAATACTCAGTATTCACCGCATCTTGCTCAGCTAAAGGATCACCTTGGATAGGAGCTGCTTTATTCCCAGTATTTACAAATATACCTATGGAACCAACGATTGGGCCTCCAAC
The DNA here is from genome assembly GCA_028383305.1 of Candidatus Puniceispirillum sp. Lineage (GTDB taxonomy): Bacteria > Pseudomonadota > Alphaproteobacteria > Puniceispirillales > Puniceispirillaceae > UBA3439. Next base: position 5,522 of record JAOEVD010000042.1, on the reverse strand, counting down.
TGATGTCACTGTCTCTGTGTCAGTAACGGGGCTAGCAAACGTCATGACCATCATGTGGTTATCTTTACTGACTGTAACGCCAGACCACGTCCCATCACCTTCAATTACTTTTGCCGCAACGGCTGAGTCGTCGACTTCACTATATGAGGAAATATCGACTAACACATTGAGGTCAGTGTCATAAACAACCTCATCACCATTGTCCCCTGCAGTATCATCACTGGTGTCAGTATTTAAGGCAGAGAACTTGAATGTAACATTATGAATATCCGCCACTACTCCATCAGGAATAACGCCTCCAAGTATTCCAATAACTTCAGAGTTCCCATCGAGGTAAGCCTGAGCATTCGTCTCAATGCTTATTTCAGCATCCGTGCCTACATCAGTAAACACGTTAGCTGATCCCATCACTGGAGTAAATTCTTGACCAGCTAAATCAGCCATGGATGCACCAAGCCCATTTAACGTATATAAATCCTCCACAACCGTGTTGGCAGGGCTGTCTGCGTCAACCAATACGGCTTGAATATCAATCGAACTGACCGTGTTATCTACGGCTAGGAAAAAACCGTCTGAAGTTTTCAAATTGGAGCCCTCTACGGTCACTCTAAGCGCCCCACCAGTTGTAGACCAGTCGGGAATTAACACTTCCACAGCGCCAACAAATTCTGCATATGCCGCTAAATCTGCAGCCAAAGGAATGTCAAAAGACACTTTATTAACACCCATATCCGACGTGACAACTGGTTCTTCGTAATTCACGAATTTAGCAATCAGTCCATTGAGGTATGCACTCATGCCCCCATCGGTAGAGTTGGCACCGTCATAAGCTGAGTTGGTGGCGAATTCTTCCACAAAATCATCCGTGCCATCCAATGTCGCCTGATCCCACACATAGTCGCTGTTGAGGAGAACTTCATCTGCCAAGAACAACTCCAATGGTGCCACTACCTCACTATTACCCATTCCGGCGTGCGACACGCAGAAGTAGTAGAGTGGTGAAGGCGTATCGGTATCAACAACAATCGTAAGAATACCGTCTTCACTGGTTACACCGGCCTCGTACGGCACGCCAGCGGCATCATTACTGTCAGTTCCGTGGGTTCCGTCTACAGTCGCACTCAACGCAAATGGGTGGGTTGTAACCGAGGAGTGTGACAAATCGAATATATAGGTGTTACCAGCCTGTAAGTTGAGCGCAGGAGCGGGAGCGCCGTCAATGTAGTAAATGCCCCCTTCTACAGTGACAGTGTAATTAACGGTGCTACCGCCGCCTGCACCAGCATCATCATCACCACCTGATCCAGAAGCGAGAACTGCAGTGGCTGTAAGATCAGCAACGCCCGTAACTCCTGTAATGACAACTGTGTCTGCAATTTCAGTGCCGAGGTCCAGAATATTTGCTGCCTCAGCACTTAGAGCAATCGGATTGTTGCCAGGCGTAAGCAATAGCATCAGTTTAGTTACACCCTCACTGCTATCGCTGGCAGAAACCGATTCAATATCGTCTGCACTGATTACCACATCAGTCGATCCATCAATTTTGTATGTAATGCCCCCATCATAACTGGCCGCGAAACTGGTCGCAAAGTCATCATCAAAACCAGCGGAGGAGATCAGGGTGATCATCCCTGCACCTTCGTGATATTCGACGCCTGACAAAACAATAGCAGACCCTTCGGCTGCTGCTGCGGCATTAACACTAGTTCCGCCATCTTCAGCAAAATTAGGGAAAGCAGCCTTAAAGCTGGCAAGGGAGGCTGACCCGGCGAAAGACGCCAGCGTCGCACCTACTGCTGGGCTTGCCAAATCTCCGTCGTTTGCAGACACTGTAGCGGCCTCAACGGCTGTTCCGTCTGAGTTCAGAGTAACAACCATAATATGCGCGTCAGTCACTATGCTGTAGTTGTCATTGTCACTATCGTAAGCCGCGCCCTCAACAGCCGCCAATGCAGTTACTGCACTAGATTCAACACTTGTCCAATTATCTGGCGAAGAGGTAGCCGAAGGCATTGTAGTGCCTCCAGAAAAGAGCTCAACCGCCGCAGGGTCAGAAGCTGCAGCTGCAAGCATCCCCTGCATTTCAGTATTCACAACATCTATCGCGATGGTTTGATCAGGCTGAGCGACATCATCAATTGCCACCGCTGAGAGTCCAAGGCTAAAGTTTGATGCGGTTGTAGCCTGCTCTCCTAAACTATCAAGGTTGATAAAATCAAGCTCAACCACTGCTAGCATGGGGTCTGTTAATGATGGAAGTGCGAAGCCACCAATCTCTATCGTTCCCGCTGTCGCATCATGAGTACCTATCGTTGTTGAAGCTCCACCACCCGGGGTTTGAGCTTCATCAAAACTGACAACTGCAGGATCATAAGTCAAAGTAATGGCATAAGATCCCAACCCATCATCACTGACTGCCATGACATCAGGGTTCATCCTGAAGGAAACCGTGTTTGTAGCATCAGTATTTGTGACCGTAACACCAAATGCAGTTGCAGCCTGAGTGCCAAAGTCAACATAGACATTGCTGTCCGCCGCTGTCGCAAGCAAATTATTCAACAGGGCATGAGCCTCATCGTTACCCAGCGCCAGAGAAGCAGGCTTATCGCTTTCCGTTGGCAATGAATCAGGGTCACTTAAATCAAACTGAGGGAATGCGGCCACCCAATCGGCCATGGCAATAGTTTGACCTGTCGCGCTTGCGTACAAGACATCATTAGACGCATCTGCGTCACCACCGTTCGTGAAGAGGTTGATGTCTGTGACAATGTCGTTGGCTACAACTACACTCATAGTGTAGGTGCCATTCGTCATTGAAAAGCCAGTTGAAGGCGTGTGAGCCACCAGCATATTCTCAACAAAAGTCGAGTCGACTACACCGGCATCACCGCCGTCACCGGCACCGCCATCAACGCCGTCACCGGCACCGGCATCACCGCCGTCACCGCCACCGCCATCAACGCCACCGGCATCATGCCCGTCACCGCCGTCACCGACACCGGTATCATGCCCGTCACCACCCTCAGCACCAGCTGAGGAGACAAAGGCTACAAGGCCTGACAGGTCAATACTTAAGCCAGTTGCCACTGCAATAGCATCACCAGCTTCGTAGTTATTGCCGTCCATAGCCTCGTAACCACTGTCGGTGGCAGCTGATTTACTAACCGTCATTTCTGTGATGGTTCCCGAGGGGGTTCCATCCTCAGCAACCGTAATAGCACCAGACATTGAAACAAAGTAATTTGCATTAGCCGTGATGATGCCTGTAACAGCACCATTAGCTTCTACGTTCAATGGCTTGAAATCTTCACTTAAAATGGCTTGGTTTAAGATCTGTTCCATGTACATTTGTGCAATATCTGGAATACCATTTTCGTCGTAGTCCTCTTCCAAAACATCAGCAGTACCACTACCACTATAGTCCTCAAAGTTGGTGTAGCCCATTGACTCAGCGTATTCTTGCTCTGCTCCACTCTCGAAAACAAATGAACCAAGCTGGAATACCGCCATCGGATCAAGAAGGTTACCGTCACCATCAAAAGATCCGACAAGGTTCCAGTTTGCGTCGAATTTCGACACAACAGTGGTCCCACTGCTTGTCACCGTCTCTTCAGAACTTAGCCGATCGCCGGCCGTGTCGTATAACGTGACTTCAATTCGGGTGAAATCTGAAGTAATCTCTGTATTTGTCATGGTGCTGCCAATAACAACGCCGTCATCATTCAGGGTGATACCTTTGATAGAAGAAAAGATGCTTCCATCAGAATTCTCATTGACGTTGCCCAGCCATTCCCAGTTTGGCCCTTCGTAATTTGTATTACTGCTAAAGCTATCACTGTAGCTGTTGGCGTAACCTAGGATATTTCCATCCGTTCCAAGATAGGTAGTTTGAGTCCCACCATCATCATGAGTTACGGTTTGATAGATTGTTGCCACAACATTTCCATCACTGTCAGTAGCTTTCAGCGCATCAGGCAGTGTATTCAAAATCGCAAGATCTTCTGCAACAGTCGGGTCTAACGATGGGAGCTCAGAAAAGCCTGCAACTGATTGTGATGTAACTTCCCTATTCGCACCAAAAACGAGCTCGGTTCCATCGCCGCGGACCTCAACACCATTCAGGAAGTCGAAAGTTGTAGCATTAAGAACGTTCGTGAATGAGCTAGTGAGCGTTCCATCAGCATCATAATTCGCGCCACTTTCAATTCTAAATGAACCCTCGGCATCTGAGTCAAGCGGGTTGGTCGTGCTGGTAGCATTAAAATTAAAACCAGAGCCATAGTCATTGGAGTAACGTGATCCAATCCACTCGCCGTTTGCATCTTCATAGTTAATGTTCGAATCAGTGCCCTGGCTAAAGCTTCTTGCAACTCCAAGAACGGCACCAGTGTCGGCACTAAGATAAGTCAACGTTATTTCAGAGCCACTACCTTCTTGTTGCACCAGCGTGTCCCCTGAAGAGGCTTGCAGCGCTGTCGGCAATAACGCTAGCGCGTCTGATCCAACAGTTTCCAATCCGCCAGAACTCAACAATGCGGTCACGTCTACGCTCTCACCAAGGTTGGACCAATGAGGACCAAATTGCATCGTTGTACCGTTATTGTTTTCACTACCGCCAAGGAAGTTACCAGCACTGTCAAAGTTATATGTGTATTCCCGCGTTTCAGTCTCACCATTCCAGTTAACAAAGGTACTCGTGCCAGTTTCTGTGCGAATGATATCATTCTCTGAAACTGTGATGTTGGCAGCAGCAAGAAGACCGTCTGCATCAACAACAAAAACATTGTCGTCAGCAGCAGCCACCTCGGTATTAAAGCTGAAACTTGATCCAAACTGATCGTTATTGCTTTGACCCAAGCTATTCCAGTTTGCGTCACTGAAGTTGTAATTTGTTGAGGTTTGGTCAGCACCATTCTCGTCCTGATATGTATAGCTATCAAAACTAATATAACCGAGGATTGTTCCGTCAGCGTTCAGGAAAGTAGTCTCACCACCGCCCCACTCAAAGAGTGTTGTCTGCTCGTAAACCGGAACATCAGCACCTGCATCACCTGTATCAACAAAGCTAGTTGCACCCTCTACAGTCTCTACAGAGCCTGCCGGGAAAATGCTGCTGATAAATGCGGCAGGCAGTTCGGCAAGGTCGGCAAGTGCAAACCCACTTCCCTCATCGAGAGAAATTTCTGTCTTGGACCCAAGAGCTTCCCAGTTCGGACCATATGTAAATTTGGTCGCACCACGAGCCTCTTCACCGGACACCAATTGATAATCCTGCGTGTAAACATAGGTAAATGAGTTAGTTTCAGTACCGAATGTGTTAGTTCCTGTTTCAATAATGAGTTTAACACCAATGAGGCTTGAGCCATCACCGCCCTCGGCATCACCGCCCTCGGCATCACCGCCACCAACCTCGGTAACGGATATTGGTGTCGGCGCGGACGCTCCACTCAGAAGCTCCGCAAGAATGCTATCACCATCACCTGTCACTACAGTCGTGATTGGTGCGTTTACTGGCTCTGTAA
>JAOEVD010000041.1 GCA_028383305.1 Candidatus Puniceispirillum sp. | reverse complement strand
TGTTTACTGAGCAAGGGATGTGTCCAAAATGAATCTTCACTTGGAAAGTGAAAAAAACAGTCTTGTTTATATTGAAACTAACGTCGAGCTTGAGTTTTACAAAGACCCTAAAGATATTGGGCCCTTGGAAATACTGATCCTCTCACTTCAACGCTATTTAATCCGCAACACAGAAATTAAAGCGATTGAGATTGTTAGGAATGATTCATACGAAGCAAGACCATTGAATAATTTTGAAATCTGTATTCGCTGTCTTTGCTGGGCTCCAAAAGATTACAATACCAACATTGTTTCAAAAGAGTTTGTTGGCGCGATAAACAAGTTGACCGAACCTTTTGGGTCTCTAGACGAAATACACTTTGGAAATGCTTTTAAGTTATACGAGGAGCATTATCTCAAAGAGAACTTAAGTGAAAAACATTTTGATTTCATAAAAACAATTCAAAAAGAAGAATACTCAGATTTTCAGATAGAAAACTTTTATGATGATTGGTGCAAAGAAGCTTTTGTATCTTTTGTTGATCAAACGACCGAACCAGGTACTGAAGTAAATTCCTTCTCCTCTTTTACCATCGAGGAAGGAAAAACCCCCAATCAATTTGGTCTTTTCTCATGGATCTTTTTGGCGTTGAAATCTTCTAATTATACTAAGGAGCTTAGGATGGGCGCTCCCTTTTATGTAAGCGCACCAACGCACTCTCATGAAGTAAAACTGTTGTATCCAACAAAGAATGACAATTCAGATTGAATTAACTAATTAATTAATGGCGTACGATTGATGTGATACTTATTAACCGTCGATAAAGAACCTGCAAAGAATATCCTTCTCCATATCCTTGCCCAACACCAGCTGTTCTCCAGCCTCCAATAGCATCCACAATGTCACTAGGACACTCAACTGCTCTTAGCCTGTCTCTGATACTGTGTCTGAAACTATGAACAACACATCCATTAGGTACATGCTGATGCAACCACTTGTTTAATCCACCACTAGCTGAGTTGGTTTTACACACCTGTTCATTGCAGTATCTTGGAAAACAGAACGGGCTATTATCTTGTTGATTCACTATACGCTTAGCAGCCCACAATGCAGAACCAACGAGAGGTATCTTCCTCTTACTTCCTTTGGTCTTTAGTGTTCTCCATGGATGAGGTTTTAGGTCTATGTATGGAATTGGACCATCTAGTTTGATATCAGATTTCAACAAGCCTGCTGCCTCACCTAATCTCATTCCTGTGTCACTGATAAGTGCTATCAACCACCTCATGTCATCATCTTGAAACTGACACAAAGCTTGTATCTTTTTTATGTCATCTAGTGGAATGGGTTTACGAGTGACTGCTGTATCATCTTCAGGAAAGTAGGTCTTTGAGAAGGCATTGGAGCAACCTAAACCTTCTTCAGTGATTAGAATATTGATGATTGCTCTAACAGATGAGAAGACACGCTTTACTGTCTTGATACTCATGCCTTGGTCTAACAACCAGTCTCTGAATACAGAAGCATCAGCAGATGAGTATTGCTCAATACACCTATTACCCAAGACCTTAACTACATACTCAACATTTCGAGTTGCTGTTCTGACAAACACTTTGTCTTTACCAACACCTTTGAGCTTCAGATAAAGCTCCAGTGCATCAGATAACGCAGGCGTATTACCTTCTTTAGAAGCAGCCTCAGGCCTCATTAGATGAATAGCAGGTATATCTAGGTTCTGAAGCCTTAGACCAAGCCAGTAGTCTTCTAACCTCTGAAGGATAGAGTTACAGGCTCTCATGGCTCTGTTTAAAGACCTGGTCTTTAAGCTAAATGAAATACGTTTTGATGAGTAATAAGGCTGCACATCAACAGGAACACGCCTTACGAAATAGAAGATACCGTCCTTAGATTGGAGGTATTGCTGGGTATAATTGTACATGATTTTGGACACATCCCTTGCTCAGTAAACACACGGAATGCTTACAGAACAATGAATTATCCAGGAGTATCTCTAAGGAAATGGCGCGCTCGGGAAGATTCGAACTCCCGACCCCTAGATTCGTAGTCTAGTGCTCTATCTTCTAATATACTGAAATCGCCTGTTTTTTTTACAGATTTCTTGTCTGAACTATACAACTGTCTGTGTCACTGTGTCAAATCTGTGTCATTTTAATTGAAATAGCAAAACCAAGAGATTTAGAATTAATCTGAAGAAAACATTGTGGGACTGCTTAGATGAGTGCAAACGATAAAAATATTTTAACTCTCATAGATAAATTTTCTGAAGATCTGCTGTTACTCAGTGAGCACAGTTCACAGCATATCAAAACTCATGTTAGTGAGCGTAAACGCATAAAAAATTTTGCAGATGAAATCGCATCTAATGAGGGCATAAATCAAGAAATTGATGACTTGATGCAGTACTTAAACCCACACGAAAACTATGCCTTGCATTCGCTTGCAGTTGAGGAACTAAACTTGAGGCGGACAACCTTGATGCAATTTAACGCTTATTTTGTATATAGTTTTACGCTATTTGAAAAATTCATATCAGATGTAATCAAACTCAGTGTCACCAAAAATAAAAAAGTAAGAGAGTTGTACGCTCAACAGTTTCTTAATTTTGCAAAAGAGCATCGGTCAAAAAACAACGACGATAAATATATTAACATGCTCACTGACTGGAAGAAAATGCTCGCAAACTATGATGAGTTACCCAATCCAATCGCAATAGCAATTTTCATCTTTGGGGTTAATGAATCGGGTAAAATTTTTGAAAAACGTAAGTTCAAATATGTTGAAGCACGTGAAAGACGGAATCTTTTAACCCACCGTGGACAGTATATCGATAAACGGTATCTCGACTCAATAAAACGCGGTTTAGGCAAGAACGGGCAACAATATGAAAAACGATTAAAAAAAGAAGTTTTCCGATCAGATGAACTTAACTTTAATGAATTGGAGAAAAATCGAATACCAGCAAACATTACTCCTTCTTATTTCGTTAGTGTTATAGAAACACTCTTGTACATTGCAATTGTGATCCACTTGGCGGCGTTCAAAAAGTCCAAAAAGTTATATCGAGAACAGGGAAGTTATGCCCTTAATGCTTGCCACCGAATTTTAAGTTATGCTTTTGATTTCAAATCACCAACGTTTCTTTTTGTTTGTAAAGATATTTGGTTTTATTTTGCAAAAGAAATCGCGAATCTTGATATAAAAGATTGGTGTTTGTTTGAGAGAGTAAATTATTGTTTGTGCCAACAAAAAATTGTTGAGATTCTTAATCCTATTCTTGAAGAATCAAGTGCGCATTCTGGAAAAAAACTTACAGCATTCAAACCGCCAAATTTTGAAAAAATTCTAGAATATTGCGTAGAAAATGAGGTTAATCATAGGAATCTTGCATTGGCACATTTTAGAGATAAACCTAAAGAAATACTTAAATATTGTGAAAAAATCCCAGTAACAAAAGTTGATTTTCATAACTGGGTTATATTCAAAAAATGGCAAGATAACCCTGATTTAAGGACTTTTTTTGAACATTCTAGTTAGGCAAATTCAATAATTTTAGGATTTTCAATTGTGGTTATTTTTTTATTATCCAAACTGCCTCGCTTTAAGTTTTGCTTCTTTATTAGTGCTTTGGCACGCCGCCATTTTGCCGACCAGAGTTGCTTTCCTGTTCGCTCATTTCTTGTTTGAAAGAAAAATCTGGGTTAGACGCTGTATCAAGTTTAACTACCACAGAAACGCTTACGGAATATTTTGACTACACTATACAAATGAGTTTTCGTTGATGTAAGAAACTTATGATAACTGATACAGCATTTTGAATATTGATCGACCAATTGCATAACCAAGATTTACCGGTACAGCATTACCAATTTGCTTATATATCTGACTGACTGATCCTTGAAACTCCCACTCATCCGGGAAAGTCTGAATTCGTGCGTACTCATTAACGGTCAGCGGTCGCGTTTCGTCAGGGTGACAACGCTCTGTCTGTTTTTGAGCGGGTGCACAAGTAAGTGTTAAACTTGGTTCATCCCATGAAAGTCTTCGTGCCATTCCAGTTTTGCCACCGCCAAGGTGAAAACTTTTTAGCATATATTCTTTCTGAAGTTTTATTGGCAAGTCGCGCCAATAACCACCTTGGGGGACGTGTTTCATTATTTGAGATTTTTTCTTGGGATATTTTTGACCGTCTGAGTCTGAAACGTCAGAATTATAAAGTTGTCCTGCTTTTAACGCGTCTCGAAGCGTAAAAATTCCAGGAAATTTTGATGGGAATTCAAAGCAACCATCTTTCCAAATATCTTTTCTCACTGCCACAAGTATCAGTCGTTCACGCTTCTGGGGAACTCTATAAAAAATCGCTTTGAGAATTTCTGGTTCAACTAAAAAATAACCCAACTCTGAGATGACATTCATAATTGTTTTAAGCGTTCTGCCTTTGTCGTGTGCTTTTAATCCTTTAACGTTTTCAGCAAGAAGAACTTTTGGTTGAATGTCTCGGACTGCTCTTGCAAATTCAAAAAATAAAGTTCCTCTGACGTCTTCAAATCCCATCTTTTTTCCAGCGTATGAAAATGCCTGGCACGGGAAACCACCGGACAGAAGGTCGACTTTGTTTTGGAACTTACTAAAATCTTGAAATGATACGTCACCTTCGATGACGTTCCAGTTGGGGCGATTGTGTCTCAAAGTTTGGCAAGCAGACTTATCAATCTCATTAAGAAAAACATGCTTAAAACCTGCTCTTTCTAAACCTAGTGCTAATCCACCCGCCCCTGCGAACAACTCGGCACTTGTGAATTCTTTTTTTGGTTTCGCTGTTCTCTCATCTCGATGCCACTGGTCTGAAACTAGAAACTCAAACCCTTTCATTAATATGAGTTGTGACAAAGGGTAATGTCCAATTTCACCAACCGTGAAACTAGGTGTTATCTGGTTTTTCACCGCCCAATTAGATACATTGGACTTGGAAATACCAAGAATGTCGGCAATGATTGGAGATGAGAGGGTCTTTTCAGGCACAAAATGCTCTTTTGATCAGTTTAATGAGTGATTTGTTTAATGAGGAAGTATCAGTGGTTAATCAAGTTGAACAAGCAATTGATAAGGCAGGCGATTGGTTTGAAGAAGTTATAATAGGACAGCATCACATCAATACAAAAAAATTAACATCAATAAAACAATTTCAAATCAACCCCATGTTATTACCGTATCTCAGTCACTGCGTTCAGGGCGAAATAAGTGGTGAAAGTATTGCACGTGCACTGGTGTATCCAAGAGTTTTTGGGACTTCAATAACAGGGTCTTTCGGAGCAAATATCCAGACCTTTATTACTGACGTGATTGCGGGATCTTTTGGAAGCGTCACGGCAGGTTTAGATATAGAGTTTACTGATAAGATAGATCATAGAAGGAAATACTCACAAATCAAATTAGGACCAAATACTATTAATAAAGATGATGTAAAGACGATACATGACCACTTCAAAGATATACGTAATCGTGCCAAGTTGCACAAAATGGGTATTCAGCAACAAGATTATGTGGTGGGTATAATGTATGGAACAGCGGATGATCTAAGTGCTCACTACAAGAAATTACGTGATGAATACGACTATACACTCTATGTTGGGGAAGAGTTTTGGGAACGCCTTACTGGTGATAAAGAGTTTTTTTCAAAATTGAACGGTGAGTTTAGAAAAAGAATTACAGCGTCATCACTCAACACTTTGATAGAGAAGGTTGTCGACGACCTCTCAAGAAGCAAAGAGATAACAGATCTTGTGAAACAATGGTCTTGATATTGAAGAAAGAAAATCGCGCTATTGTTAAAACTCGAATTAATGCCGAGGATCTACCTTTGATTAGTTTTCAGTCAAACATAAAAGACTATACGGCACTGTGTATTTTTTAGACTATTCGAACTGTCTTACCTGACTAATAACTCTTTCATCAGTATCTTTCGCACATAGTGACTTGGTGACAACTCAAGTCTGTCTGCTCTCTCTTTTAGTAGGCGGTGAAGGTCTTTTTGCATTCTCATTGAGAACGGTCTGTCGACTGGTAATTTATGCTTCATTTGGCAACTCTCAAAATAATGATTTGCACTTCTTCATCTTTTGCTTGAGGCAGTGTCTTACGGACGATAGGGCGTGCTAGGGCGTAGTTAGCATCAACATTGTCGACTACATGCATCTGCTTGATATTGAGTTTCTGTAGGCGATTAATCAGATCAGTTTTGTTTGTTGGTAGATGGCGTTCAATCAATGACATTTTGTCTCTCTTTCGTTAGCAGAACTATTTAGTAGAGATTGATTGTCACTATTGAGCAGTTACTTTCCTTTCGCTTCGCTCAAGGTTGACTGCATCTCGCTTTGCTCGATGCGTCAACAATGTCTGAATGATTTGATTGTTGGTGCTGTTGCCTTTGTCTGAATTTAGATAATGCTTCGCACTAAAGAGACATTCGTCTCTCGTTATTCAAATCTGATGCTATCTGTTGACTGCGAGCGCTTAGTCTTCTGCAGTCTTGAGATGGCAATTTTCCCAATCAATGGCGTGATACCAGTCACCTTTCGTTTTTTGTTTGAGCATGTAATCAGTCCAATTTGATAAATCATACACTTCATCAACTTTGATATTGAAATAACCAAATTTTGTTTTCATCCAGCATCTCAAGATTGATACTCGAAAGTCTTCCAAGCGTATATGAGACGGTCTCTCAACAACTAGATGAAGATGATGCCTGTCATTGAAACTTGTCTCTCTAACTATGAAAACATAAATTTTTTGTTTTTTAGCATTGCGTCGGCGACCGTAAACTTCTCTGTTCAAGAAGTTGAGAAAGTGTCGAACGTTCTGAGATGAGACGATGTCATCTATACGCTGACGGTCAACAATTTGCTTCTGAGTGAGTGTAATGGCGAGTGTGTTGCCGGCGTTTAGCAACTCTGTAAGGTATCGCTGTGTTTCTTGTTTTGCTCGCTTTTTATGAATTGTATTTGTCATACAACTATTTAGACAAGCAAGTCTTAACAAATTGAAAAATAACTGAAAAAATCTTACTTTTTATTGTATTTTCTGAAATATTTTTTCATCCAGAGTTTTGAAATGCTTCATACTTCGTAAACACATTCTCAGGGTTGAGATGCGTATATCTGAACAGTTGTGTGAGGTCTTTATGACCAGAAATCAGCGCAACTTCAGGCACGCTCATGCCCATCTCAAAGAAGCGTGAGACTGCTTCATGTCTCAAGTCATGAAATCTCAAATCTTTGATGTCTGCTCTTTTTACTGCTCTCTGCCATGCTTGATGCAGGCATGTTGCTGATATGGGGAAGACATGCTCATGACTGCGAGGCAGTTGATTGAGAAGTTGAATGCACTTCAGAGTGAGCGGCACTTTTCTATCTTCACCGTTTTTTGTGTCATAGAGAAGTGCAAATCCAGTTTCTAGATTGATGTCTTGCCATTTGAGTTTCAGTATCTCAGAACGACGCATACCGGTCTCAATTGCAAACTCAATTATTGAACAAATGTAGGTATTGCGCTGTAATTTAGCGGCGATGCAAACATCAATTTGCTCTTTCTGAGTTAGTCGTCTTTTTCTTGGTTTGTGTGGTGCTGGTGCAATTATGCTAGCAAGTGGATTTTTTATTATACCGTAACCCCATTGCTCAATTGCAACTTTATAAACTCTTTTAAGGAGCATTATCTCAGCATGCACTGTGCCAGATTTTACTTCTTTTAATCTCTCGTCACGATAATTCTCGAAGTGTTTTTTAGTAAGATAAGACAACTTATTTTTTGAGACGGGGTAACGCTGAATAAGTCTTAATTTGTAAATTTCTATTTCTGAACTTTTCAGATTAGAACTGACTTCCTCAGCATAACGGTCAAGCAAGTCGTAAAGCGTCATCGAGTGAACGCTATAATCAGGTAAAACATTGCTCTTCAATGCGTATTCAGTATGTTTAATCCACTCTTGTGCAAATGATTTTGTTTCAAAAGTTTTTGTAAAACTTTGCCAACCAGACATTCTCACTTGAGCAGTCCAAGACTTACCTCTTTTACGAACATTTCCCATCGATTTGACCTTTTACTGTGTCAAATCTGTGTCAAAACAGCATATGCAGAACAACAGACTGTTACTACAATCTGCTAACTATCTGAGTATATTTGAAGAAAATGGCGCGCTCGGGAAGATTCGAACTCCCGACCCCTAGATTCGTAGTCTAGTGCTCTATCCAGCTGAGCTACGAGCGCGTCTTTGCCTTTTGGTTAATTACCAGCTTGCCCTGCGGCTTTGGCGATGAGTAACAACCGATGTCGCGCAACATAGGTCAAGGCTGAAGCGCTTGCAAGTGAATATTCACCCGACTTTACCGACTTTTTTATTGGTCATTCTCATTGGTCTTTTTTCATCATCTGAATTGGCTGTGAAAAAATACTGCATCAAATATGTGCTTTGGCTTTACAGCTTTTACGGCAAACCGATATGATAGAGCCAATAACTTGGCCGTCGAGGCTTTGTCTTTGTTCAAGGGTGAGAAGCATGACAGACCAGCGTATCAAATCATTTCCAGTTTCATGGGAAGAATTACATCGCACCTCAAAGGCTCTGGCCTGGCGGCTGCTCGAGCTTGGCCCGTTTGACGGATTGATTGCGGTCACGCGTGGTGGGCTTGTGCCAGCAGCGATTGTTGCGCGTGAATTGGAAATTCGGCTGATTGATACAGCCTGTATTTCATCATATGCTGGAAGTGAGCGCGGCAAACTTGATGTTCTTAAACCATCACCCTTGGCTGGTGATGGCAGCGGCTGGTTGATTGTTGATGATCTTGTCGATACGGGTGAAACCGCCAGGGCGCTAAAGCTAATGATGCCAAAGGCGCATCTGGCAACCGTATATGCAAAACCGGCTGGGCGGCCGCTTGTCGATACATTTGTTACCGAAGTTTCTCAGGATACTTGGATTTTCTTTCCGTGGGATCTTGAGCCGCAGCCATCAACCCCAATCATCGGCCAACGCTAGATCAGAGGGCGCCGCTGAAACCACAAACCCAACGATAATAACAGCAAGCCGGCAAGAAGGCTGGCAAAAAAGATAATGATTATAATAACCGGCCCAATGCAAATATCATTGACAGATGCAACCATGAAGCCTATACCCCGCACTCAGTAATTTTCTTGATTCATAGTCATAAAGGAGCGTTCAGATGAAACGCACCTATCAGCCTAGCGTATTGGTTCGCAAGCGCCGTCACGGTTTTCGTTCACGTATGGCCACAGTTGGTGGTCGTCGGGTCATCCAGGCTCGTCGTGCAAAAGGTCGCGCGCGCCTCTCAGCGTAACTATATTCACAAGGATACCGGTGTTTGGTGTCTGACATGAAAACCATACCGTCGCGCGTTGGGTTCCTTGCGGCACGGTCCAAGGGTGAAAAAGCCCTTGCCAGAGGTCTTGTGATCCAAGCCGTCACCCGCGATTCGGATGATTGGCGGATTGGGCTAACCGCTACCAAAAAAATTGGCAATGCCGTCACCCGCAATCGGGCACGACGGCGTATGCGCGCGTTGGCGCGTGATCATCTGTCACCACTGGCCAAAAATGGCATTGATTATGTGTTGATCGCCCGTCACGACACCGCAACGGCGAATTGGCAGGACATGTCCAAAGGGTTGCAAAAAGCAATTCGCTATCTTCATCGCACCATCGCCAACGGCACAAACCCAAATATTAAACCAGACGCCAAGCCAAACATCAAGCCTATGGCAGACAGCCAATCACAGGACCAATCATGAACCAGTTTGGCGGTTTTGCGCGAAAAGCGGCGGCGAGTTTGCTTCTTGGGTTGATTGCCCTTTATCGTTTGTTTATCTCACCGCTTTTGGGAGCAAATTGTCGGCATTTGCCAACATGCTCACAATATGCGAAAGATGCGGTAATCACGCATGGACCCTTGCATGGATCCTACTATGCGCTAAAACGTATTTTGCGTTGTCACCCTTGGGCCGAACCAAGGGTTGATCCGGTGCCAACATTCTTCAACAGGCCAAAAGCCGCAGAAAATATTAATGCCAAAAACCAAAGGTTAGGTGAATGACTCCCGAAAATCGTAATCTGATTCTGGCCGTTGCGCTGTCAATGGCTGTTTTGTTTGGCTGGCAGATATTGGTGATTCAGCCCGAACTGGAAAAAGAACAGGCGCAACAAGCCCTGATTGTGGAACAGCAGGTGGCAATTGCGAAGACACAAACTGTCGATGGCACGCCAGCAATCGTCAGCTCCGTTGAGGCAATCAATGTGACGCCAGGCGTGGCAGGACAGGGTGTCGCAACCGCCAACACTGCCAAACGCATCACCATTGACGCGCCATTAGTTCAAGGCTCGTTCTCGCTTCAGGGCGCGCGGATCGATGATATTATTCTGACTGGCTATCGCGAAACTTTAGATGCCAAATCTGATAATATTCACTTTTTGAAAAAGACCGGTTCACAAGCACCCTTTTTTGCCGAATTTGGATGGGCGAGTTCAGATGCAGACCAGCCAATGCCATCAGCGCAAACTCTATGGGCGGCTGATCGTGATCTGTTATCACCATCAAGTCCGGTAACCTTGCGCTGGGACAATGGCAGAGGTCTGGTTTTCACCCGTAAAATTTCGATCAATGATGATTATCTGATCACTTATGATGATTCGGTTGTCAGCAGCCTTGACACAGCAATCACCATGTATCCTTTTGGTTTGGTACGCCGTCAAGGAACACCGCCAACAAGCGGAATTTACATTCTGCATGAGGGTGCACTTGGCGTTTTTGACGAAACCCTGAAAGAAGAAGATTATTCGGACTTGAGAGACGCTCCTGCTGGCGGCATCAAAGTCTCACCAGTAGCTGCTGGTGGCTGGATCGGTATCACCGATAAATATTGGCTTGCCGCATTATTACCATCACAACAGGAAAAATTCACCTACAGCTTTCAATCATTACCGGGAAAGACTGACCGTTATCAGGTCGATTATATCGACAATGTTGGTTTGACCTTGGCGGCCAGTTCGGCCGTCAGCACTCAAGGACGGCTTTTTGCCGGGGCCAAGAAAGTGGCTTTGCTGGACTATTATGGCGAAGAATTGGGTATTCCAAATTTTGATCTGGCAATCGATTTTGGCTGGTTCTATTTCCTGACCAAGCCGTTTTTCTATGCCATTGACTGGCTGTTCAATTTGTTTGGTAATTTTGGCGTAGCAACATTAGCCTTTACCGTTGTTGTAAAGCTTGCCTTTTTCCCGCTTGCCAACAAATCCTATCGTTCGATGGCAAAGATGCGGATTCTGACACCGAAACTGCAATCGCTTCGCGAACGGTTTGGTGATGACCGGATGAAGCTGAACCAAGAAATGATGGCGCTGTACAAGGCGGAAAAGGTCAATCCGGCAGCAGGCTGTTTGCCGGTGCTATTGCAGATACCGGTGTTTTTTGCGCTTTACAAGGTTTTGTTTGTGACCATCGAAATGCGACATGCGCCTTTCTTTGGCTGGATCGCCGATTTGTCAGCACCCGACCCGACATCAATTTTTAATATCTTTGGCTTATTACCCTTTTCCGTCGATTTTCTACCGCCATTCTTACAATTAGGCTTATGGCCAATTTTCATGGGTATTTCCATGTTTTTGCAAATGCGCTTGAATCCGACGCCGCCTGATCCAATCCAGGCTAAAGTATTCCAGTGGATGCCGGTGTTTTTTACCTTCCTGCTAGCCACTTTCCCGGCCGGTTTGGTGATTTACTGGACATGGAACAACCTTCTTTCAATGGCGCAGCAATGGTACATCATGAAACAAGTGGCGAAGAGCGGCTAGCTATCACAAATGAAGCTGGTCGGCTGCTTTTTGCCGGCCAGTGTGATTTTATCGCTGCCGCCAATAATATGAAGGCATTGCCGCAGGTTACCTTGCCGGAAATCTGCTTTGCTGGCCGGTCGAATGTTGGCAAATCCTCACTGGTGAATGGATTGACCGGACGGCGAATGCTGGCGCGAACATCACAAACGCCAGGCCGGACACGGCAATTGATTTTTTTCAATCTAGCCGATCGCCTGCAATTGGTTGACTTGCCCGGCTATGGCTATGCCTCAGCACCGAAAACCGACATCAAGGCCTGGACCAATCTGACCCGCAAATATCTT
>JAOEVD010000040.1 GCA_028383305.1 Candidatus Puniceispirillum sp. | reverse complement strand
AGGTCGCAGGTTCAAATCCTGCCCCCGCAACCATTAAGACCCTAGAAATACCGCTATCCTCTTGGATGGCGGTTTTTTTGTGTCCAGAAATTGTAAGCTTAAGTATCGCCGCTAGGCCCCCTATAAGCTCAACCTTTGACGCGCGGTTGATCATGAAGGGGAAGTTCTTGAATGTTACGTCACGAGGCGACGCAACAAGGCTGCAGCGAAGAAGTTCCTGATAAAAGCAATGCGAAAGCACGGCTCACCCAAGATCATCACAACGGATAAGGTACCATCCTACGGCGCGGCTTTTCGTGAGATTGGAATTGCTGACAAGCAATTATGTGGAGGTCGGTCAAACAACAGATGCGAAAACTCACATTTACCGTTTCGACGGCGAGAGCGAGCAATGCAGTTATTTAAAACAGCAGCCACGCTCCAGAGGTTTGTCAGTTATCACAGTCAAATATACAACCACTTCAATCATGAAAGACATCTTCAAAACAGACAGATTTATAAGCAAAAACGCACAACTGCTCTCACGGAGTGGTACCAAATCTGCGCTTCATAGGTTTATGTGATCGTGGCACTTTGAGACGTGTTAGGCTTTGTCTGACAACACCATCAAAAAAGCTCTCGTGGCCCTTATAAAATAGACATCACAATAGAGCTATCCGAATCGATTGATCCAGATTGATGAGCCGTGCTTTTCAGAAGATTACTTTTAGGCATTAAAACCTTGCTCATTTTGGTTAATTTTCAGCTTTCAGCTGTGCCTTGTAAAGCCCTGTTCAATTACAAATTCCAATATGCGCTGCAAAAAATGCATCATGCATAAGATTTTTTAGCAGTATTGCTGCCAATGATTTCCCCATTACTTTGGATAAATCAGATGCGGTCACGCTGATCGCCTTTCCCACAACTTAATAGCAGTGGCCCCATGAGGCCTGCATAAGAGGAAAAAATGAAAAAATTACTTATCGCTTCAGCGCTTGTGTTTGGTGTGGCCTCACAGGCAGTCGCCGACATCAAGGTTGGTATTCTCCACTCTTTATCTGGGACCATGGCGATTTCAGAGACTACGCTGAAAGACACTATGCTAATGTTGATCGATCAGCAGAATGCCAAAGGAGGAATCCTTGGTGAAAAGATCGTGCCTGTAGTTGTTGACCCTGCGTCAAACTGGCCTTTGTTTGCCGAGAAAGCGCGTGAACTTTTGACTGTTCACAAAGTGGACGTGATGTTCGGTAACTGGACATCTGTATCACGGAAATCAGTCCTTCCAGTGGTTGAAGAACTGAATGGACTTTTGTTCTATCCAGTTCAATATGAGGGTGAGGAAAGTTCCAAGAATGTCTTCTACACCGGAGCGGCACCAAACCAACAGGCAATTCCAGCAACCGACTACTTTCTTGAGGAATTGGGAGTAGAGAAATTTGCACTGTTGGGAACAGACTATGTCTACCCGCGGACAACCAACAAAATTCTTGAACAATATTTGAAGGATAAAGGCATTGCGGCTTCTGACATTTTTGTAAATTACACCCCATTTGGTCACGCAGACTGGTCAAAAATTGTTGCTGATGTGGTTGCCCTTGGCGCGGACGGCAAAAAGGTCGGGGTGATCTCTACAATCAATGGCGACGCTAACGTTGGTTTCTACAAAGAATTAGCTGCTGCTGGAGTATCGGCAGACGACATTCCGGTTGTAGCGTTTTCGGTTGGCGAGGAAGAGCTCTCAGGGCTTGATACGTCGAATCTTGTTGGTCATCTTGCTGCATGGAATTATTTTCAGTCAGCCGACACAACAGAAAATGCCGAGTTTATTAAAATTTGGAAAGAAAAAATGGGTAACAAGCGGGTCACTAATGACCCGATGGAAGCTCATTACATCGGCTTTAATATGTGGGTTGAAGCAGTGACGAAAGCTGGGACGACTGACGTCGATAAGGTTCGAGAAAACATGTATGGCTTGACGTTTCCGAATTTAACTGGCGGTATTGCCAAAATGCTTCCAAACCACCATCTCTCAAAGCCAGTTCTGATTGGCGAAATAACGGCAGATGGTCAGTTTGACATCATCAGTAAAACGGCCGAGGTCCCTGGGGATGCGTGGACAGACTTCCTCCCAGAATCAAAAGTTTTAGTCTCGGATTGGCAAGATCTGAAATGTGGCATGTATAACAAAACCACCGCATCTTGTGTTCAGCTAAAGTCAATCTATTAAGATCGTAGGGTAACACCTTTTTTCTTAAAAAGTTTCAAAGACACTAATCACTTGGTGTCTTTGAATTGCCTCATTTCTTAATGGAAATCCTCAGATGGCAACTTCTCGCTCCCTTTTAATGTATTTAAAATGCCTCAAGCTTAGTTTTCTTGGCTGCTGTATGTTGATCTTCAGTTTTCTAAATACTCTTGTTTTTGTGCCATCAGCTGGGGCACAGACATTTGAGAATCTACTCGCCAAACATGCTCCTTTAATTCAAAGAAGCTCGTCTAAAACGGTTGCCCCAGTCCTTGGTGAGATTGTAGAATTTGGTGGCCCAGTTGTACAAAAGTTTTTGTCCAGATGGCGATCGAAAGACCTCTATTTCCTCATGGAAAGCAACCAATTTGCTTATACTCAAGACCTGGGTGATGACCGGATCAAACTAATAAATGTTGAAACGGGTGCGGCTTTTGCCACTGTCACCAAAGCCTCAATAAAGCAAATCAAACCAAACAGTGGCGTGCGCGCAAAAATCTCTGCATCGTTGATACCGTTTTTGCTAGCAAGTGCTGATCCTAAAGAGCGAGCAACGAGCTTGGATGCGCTTGCGCGTGATTTTAACGAGAGCCATCTGGCGCTTCTTGACGCAGCAATAACAACTGAAACTAATGCGGCCTTAAAGCGCCGATTAGAGCGCGCCTACAGGTTTGGCCTGATTGGTTTTGGTCGGGATGAAGATACCGTAGTGGCGGCAATCCATGAGCTTGAGGGTGATCTTTCACTGGAGACAAGGGCTGTTCTAAACCCGTTGCTGGCAGATAAACTATATGTTGCTGCGACGCTGCCTGAGGGAATAAATCTTGCGCGACGCATTATTCCGGGCAAAACTACCAAACTTACTGACGGCGCGGCTGGAAGGCGATCAATTATCGGTGGCGCTCCGGCAGAATTATCAGTTGGGGCGGCTTATAACATGCTTGTTGATGCCGCGATTTCACCAGCTTTAGTATCTATTGAGGCGCGCAATGCAGCATTGGCTGACGCCATAAAAGATGGCCGCATTGGAGTTGAAAAAGCTGCTGGGTTGAATAATGAGACAGCGCGAAGCGCTGCCTATAGCCGACTTGTTCTCAATGGCAGTGCAACAAAAATGGTTGACAAGGAAGCGATCCAGCAGGCGGTTGATGAGGCGGTTTTTTATGCTGTCTATGACAACCCATCAAAGAAAATTGTGACTGCAGCTCAAACAACGCTTGCCAGTATTGAAGGACAAGTCAATCTTTATAAGGCAATTGACTTGCTTGTCGATGGGTTAAGCCTTGCCTCTATTTGCTTTCTTGCAGCGATTGGACTTGCAATTACCTTTGGCGTGATGGGCGTGATTAACATGGCTCATGGCGAATTCATCATGATGGGTGCCTACACCGGCTATGTCGTTCAACTATTCGTGCCAAATTATACCTTGTCACTCGTGGTGGCGTTACCAGCAGCGTTTGCTGTTACATTCGCCGCTGGTGTGGTGCTCGAGCGGCTGGTGATCCGGCATCTTTACAAACGCCCGTTGGAAACATTGCTTGCAACCTTTGGTATCAGTATCGCGTTACAACAGATTGCAAAAAATATCTTCGGTACACAAGCTCGGCCACTTACCTCACCAGATTGGCTAGATGGTGCATTGGCAATCAACGATGTGCTGGCGATCAGCAATATCCGTATTGCTATCTTCGTGCTGGGCGTGGTTTTTCTAGCACTGCTTATTTTTGTTATGAAGCGTACGAGATTTGGTCTTGATACGCGTGCCGTGACACAAAATCCTGCAATGGCTTCCAGCATGGGGATAAACCCTGACCGCATCAACATGCTGACCTTTGGTTTTGGGTCTGGCATTGCTGGTATTGCTGGTGTTGCTATCGGCCTGTTCTCCAAAGTGACATCTGAGCTGGGATCTGACTACATTGTTCAGAGCTTTATGACGGTTGTAGTTGGCGGTGTTGGCAATATCTGGGGCACGCTTGCGGGGGCGGCGTTGATTGGTACGTTGCAAAAGGGTATCGAATGGTTGAACCCTTCCAACACTCTGGCGGCGCAAACTTATATGATTATTTTTATCATTCTATTTATCCAGTTTCGGCCGCGTGGCATTGTTGCGCTTAAGGGCCGGGCTGCTGGAGATTAGATTATGGCCCAACCACCTATTAAGAACAATGGCCGGCTGCTAGACCAGACGATTTTCACAAAATTTTTATTTTGCAATCCATCGATTATGATCTTCTTAGCCTCACTTGGACTGTTCACGTTCGGCGTTACAATTCTTTGCGAAGGCTTCGGGCTAGGCTTGATCTCAACCAGCTTTGTCAAGACGCTTGGTAAAACCCTATGCTTTTGCATCATCGCCATCGCGATGGATTTGGTCTGGGGCTATTGTGGCATTTTATCGCTGGGGCATTTTGCCTTTTTTGGACTTGGTGGCTATATGATTGGCATGTGGCTTATGTTTGCTCGAACAAAATTGATTGTGATTGAGGCCGCCCATAATGCTCTATTACCGCCCACCCCGGCAGAAATTAATGACGCTGTTGGAGCCCAGATATTTGGCGTTGTTGGAGGTGCAGATATTCCGCTGATTTGGAGCTTTGCCGACCTGCTTTGGGTGCAGCTGATTTTGGTTGTTCTGGTGCCGGGTCTGCTGGCCTTTCTATTTGGCTGGCTGGCGTTTCGGTCACGAGTAAATGGTGTGTATCTGTCAATCTTAACGCAGGCCATGACGCTTGCGCTTTCTTTGTATCTCTTCCAGAACGAAAGTGGCCTACGCGGCAATAATGGTTTGTCAGGTTTACAATACCTGCCCGGTCTTGAGGATGTGCCTCAAGAGATCATCTCAATTTGGTTTTTCCTTGGGAGTGCGTTTGCCCTTGCTCTGTGTTTTCTTGGGGCAATGGTGATTGTAAAAAGTAAGCTGGGAAATATCATCCAAGGCATCCGCGATAACGAAGCAAGAGTTCGTTTTCTGGGATATAATGTTGAGGGGTATAAGTTGTTTGTATTCACCATAACGGCAATTATGGCTGCTATCGCTGGGGCGCTATATTATCCACAAGCTGGGATAATTAATCCAGCTGAGTTAGCGCCAATCGCGTCTATTTATCTTGCTGTTTGGGTTGCGATTGGAGGACGAGGGCGGATCTATGGCGCGGTGATTGGAGCGGCTTTCGTTTCGCTTGTTTCTAGCTATTTCACTGGAGGTCAGGCGCCAGATATTCCGCTCGGATTTGGTGTTTTGCGCTGGACCGACTGGTGGCTGGTACTGCTTGGCTTCAGCTTTGTTGCGGTAACGCTTTATGCGCCAAACGGCATTGGCGGTTTTTTTGATCGTTTTAACCGATCAGGAGACGTGTGATGCCAACGTTGCTTCAAGTCGATAATATTTCGGTGGCGTTTGATGGCTTTAAGGCGATCAATGGCCTAAGTTTTGATATTGGTCACGCTGAGCTGCGTGCGATCATTGGTCCAAATGGTGCCGGTAAAACCACCTTTATGGATATTGTCACGGGGAAAACACGCCCTGACTCGGGAGATGTACGTTGGGGTAAGAAGAGCACCTCGCTTATTCGCAAATCTGAATCAAAAATTGCTCAGTTAGGGATTGGCCGCAAATTTCAAAAGCCAACAACCTTTGAGGCTCAAACGGTTTATGAAAATCTCCTGATGGCGTTGGCGAACAATCGCAATCCATTCGCCGTTCTTCGATATAAAAAATCTTCCCAGGATGAAACAAAAATTGCTGAGATTGCGAGCCTTATTAACCTTAAAGGCAGTTTAAACCATAATGCGGGCGCATTAAGCCACGGTCAAAAACAATGGTTGGAAATTGGTATGCTTTTGGCGCAAGACCCAAAATTGCTACTGGTCGATGAGCCGGCTGCTGGAATGACTGCATCCGAGAGGGCGGTCACTGTGATGCTGTTGAAGGACCTTGCAAAAACAAGATCGATTGTTGTTGTTGAGCATGACATGGAGTTTGTTCGTCAGCTAGAATGCAGGGTTACTGTGTTGCATGAAGGCGCAGTTCTGGCCGAAGGATCGCTTGATTTTGTTACCAAAAGGCAAGACGTAATTGACGTCTATCTGGGAAGATGAATATGTTGCAAGCAAAGAGCCTTACCCTTCATTATGGATCTTCACAAATTCTTCACGGCATCTCGATGAGCGCTAAACTAGGTGCGGTCACGTCGGTAATGGGGTCAAACGGTGTTGGTAAAACGTCATTGCTGAAGGTCTTTGCTGGCACTCATCCCAGTAGCTCAGGCAGTTATGTGCTTGACGGTGAAGATGTAACGCGGTGTAGGCCTTATGACCTTGCAGCCCGAGGCGTTGGCTACGTGCCGCAAGGAAGATTGATCTTCCCACTGCTGACTGTTCGTGAAAATCTTGAAACTGGTTTTGCCTGTTTACAAAGTGATGAGAGGTTTGTGCCGGATGAGATCTATGCGCTGTTTCCGGTTCTAAAAACCATGTTGCATCGCCGTGGTGGTGACTTATCAGGGGGGCAACAACAACAATTGGCGATTGCCCGAGCGCTCGTCACAAAGCCAAAGCTGCTGCTGCTAGATGAGCCAACCGAGGGAATTCAACCGAACATCATCGCTCAGATTGGTGAAGTTATCTCATTTCTGCGTAATCAGAAAACCATGGCAATAGTTTTGGTAGAACAATATTTTGATTTTGCGTTTGGGCTTGCGGATCAAATTTATGCAGTGAAGCGTGGTGAGGTTGTGTATGAAAGCAAAAAGTCTACAATAGACAAGTCAAAACTACGGATGTCAGTGGGTGTGTAAGGGTGCAAACAATTACAAAAACTGAACAACCAGTTCTGCAACGAGCACGCGGTGCCGTTGACCTTGTGGTGAAAGATGGCAAGTTAGAACGGTTCTATCAATCCGGTTCAGCCAAGATATTTTTGCCGAAAACCTACGCTCGAACCATTGAGGCTGTTCTGGTAAACACGGCTGGTGGCCTAACTGGTGGCGATGAATTTGGGGTCAGGCTTGCCGCTGAAGGTGATACGCATTTGACCGTTTCAACGCAAACCGCCGAACGGGTCTATCGCGCATTAGGCTCACAAAATGCAGAAATGCGTGTCAATATTACAATGACTGGCACCGCCAGCCTTCATTGGCTGCCGCAGGAAACAATCTTGTTTGATGGGGCTGGATTCGCCCGTCAATTGGATGTTCAGATGGTTGAAGGTGCCAGTTTTCTTGGCAGTGAAATGATGGTGTTTGGCCGGACGGCAATGCAGGAAACTGTGCGTCAGGGGAGTGTAAGGGATCAGTGGCGGATTTGGTGTGACGGCAGGCTAATCCATGCTGAAGCATTTCGTCTTGATGGCCAGATTGTTCAAAAACGCCATCAAAAAGCAAGCGCGGCTGGCAATGTCTGCTTTGCGACAACCTTATATGTCAGCCGTGATGCCGAAGCGAAAGCTGACGTGGTGCGTGGGTTTTTCAATCGCTTTGCCGATGTGCAAACCGCAGTGTCTGCATGGCAAGGCAAGCTTGTTATCCGTTGCCTTTGCAATGATACGGCAAGGCTGAAAAAACTGTTGGCACAATTTATCGAACAGTTTCGCCAAATTGCTAACCCGCGTGTTTGGAATTAACGGGCCCCTATTTATTTTGATAAGACTGTGCGTTTCGGTCACAAGGAGATTTTGCCAATGAAATTAACCCCCCGTGAAAAAGATAAATTGTTGGTTAGTGTTGCTGCTATGGTTGCTAGAGGGCGGCTGCAACGTGGGGTCAGGCTGAACTATCCTGAAGCGATTGCGCTGATTACAGATTTTGTTGTCGAAGGTGCGCGTGATGGTCGTAGCGTTGCGGATTTGATGGAAGCTGGTGCACATGTGGTGGGCGAGGCTGATTGCATGCCCGGCATTGCCGAAATGATTCATGACGTGCAGGTTGAAGCAACCTTCCCTGATGGCACCAAGCTGGTAACCGTGCATCATCCAATCCGTTGAAACGAACCTATGACAAAAGGACATCCCATGATCCCCGGAGAAATTATTGTTGCCGCAGGTGATATCATCCTGAATGAAGGGCGCGAAGCCATAACGCTGACGGTGGCCAATACTGGTGATCGGCCGGTACAAATCGGCAGCCACTATCATTTTGCCGAGACCAATGCGGCGCTTGATTTTGACCGCAAGATTGCACGCGGAATGCGGCTTGATATTGCGGCTGGAACCGCAGTTCGGTTTGAGCCCGGGCAAACACGGGAAATTCAGCTTATTGCGATGGCTGGCGCGCGGCGGGTCTTTGGTTTCAATGCACAGATAATGGGAGATCTATAAATGCCAACAACAATTTCCCGCAATATTTACGCTGATATGTATGGGCCAACCACGGGCGATCGGGTGCGTTTGGCTGATACCGACTTGATTATCGAGGTTGAACGCGATTTGACGCATTACGGCGAAGAGGTGAAGTTTGGCGGTGGCAAGGTTATCCGCGATGGCATGGGCCAGTCGCAGGTTACCCGTGCCGATGGCGCGGTTGATACGGTTATCACCAACGCGTTAGTCATTGATGTAACCGGTATTTACAAGGCAGATATTGGGCTAAAAGATGGACGGATTTACGCTATTGGCAAGGCTGGCAATCCTGATACGCAACCGGGTGTTAATATCATTATCGGGCCGGGAACCGAGGTGATTGCGGCTGAGGGGCATATTCTGACGGCGGGTGGTTTTGACAGTCATATCCATTTTATCTGTCCCCAGCAGATTGATGATGCTTTGCATTCGGGGCTGACCACAATGCTTGGTGGTGGTACCGGCCCTGCGCATGGCACTTTGGCGACCACCTGCACACCGGGTAGCTGGCATATTGGCCGGATGCTGCAAGCCGCTGATGGCTTGTCGATGAACCTTGCCTTTGCTGGTAAGGGCAATGCATCCCTTCCGGCAGCGCTTGAAGAACAGGTCATTGCCGGTGCCTGTGCCTTGAAACTGCATGAAGATTGGGGAACTACACCGGCGGCCATTGATACATGCCTGTCAGTTGCCGACGCCATGGATGTGCAGGTGATGATCCATACCGACACGCTTAACGAAAGTGGCTTTGTTGAAAATACTGTCAAAGCGATGAAACAGCGGGTCATTCATGCGTTCCATACCGAAGGGGCAGGCGGTGGTCACGCGCCCGACATTATCAAAATTTGCGGCGAGCAATTTGTGATTCCATCATCAACCAACCCAACGCGCCCCTATACCGTCAACACGTTGGAAGAACATCTCGATATGTTGATGGTCTGTCACCATCTGGATAAATCGATTCCAGAGGATGTGGCCTTTGCCGAGAGTCGTATCCGGCGTGAGACGATCGCGGCCGAGGATATTTTGCATGATATGGGCGCGTTTTCGATCATTGCATCGGATAGTCAGGCAATGGGACGTGTTGGCGAGGTTATCATTCGGACGTGGCAAACTGCGCATAAGATGAAAATACAGCGTGGACGCTTGCCCGAAGAAACCGGTGAAAATGACAATATGCGTGTGAAGCGCTATATCGCCAAATATACAATCAATCCAGCAATCGCTCATGGCATCTCAAACCACATTGGCTCAATTGCTGTTGGCAAGCGGGCAGATCTGGTTTTGTGGAAACCTGCCTTCTTTGGGGTGAAGCCTGAAATGGTCTTGTTGGGGGGAAGTATCGCGGTGGCGCAAATGGGCGACCCGAATGCATCTATCCCGACGCCGCAACCGGTTTACACGCGCCCGATGTTTGCCAGCCTTGGTCGATCGGTTGAACATTCGTCAGTAACATTTGTAAGCGATGCGGCCCAAGCCATGAATGTTAAGTCGCAATTGGGCCTTGCCAAAACGACCTTGCCGGTCAGCCATACACGCGATATCTCGAAGGCAGATATGGTTCATAACAGCCATTGCCCGGTTATTGACGTGAATCCGGAAACCTATGAGGTGCGCGCCGATGGTGTTTTGCTCACTTGCGAGCCGGCGTCCGAGCTGCCGATGGCACAGCGTTATTTTCTCTATTAGGGCGGGGTAAGACCATGGATCAGGCAACATCTCCGGCACCGTTATATGCCGTTCACATCCACCGGGATGTAACCCGCCGTGATGGTGATATGACGATCACCTTGGAATTTGAAGCGCGGTTTTTGCGTCGCAAACGAATGGCCACTGATTGCGGAATGGCGTTTATGGTGGATCTTGCCGAAACGGTTTCGCTTGGTGCGGGTGATGCCTTCCTGTTGGATGATGGCCGCCAGATTATTATCCAAGCTGCGGCCGAGCCGGTGGTTGAAATACGCCATAAAAACCTTGCCAAAATTGCGTGGCATATCGGCAATCGGCACACCCCATGCGAGATCAGGCAGGATTGCCTTGTTATCCGCCGCGATCATGTCTTAGAAGATTTGTTGGTGCGGCTTGGGACGACATTGGCAAAAACCGAAGCACCGTTCAATCCTGAAGGCGGTGCCTATGGTTTTGGTCGCACGCATGGCCATACGCATTGATCATGGCAGAATTAACCGACACCATCCGTCAAACACAGCTTCTGGCAGCGCTGTTTTCACCATCTTTTCCCATTGGCGCCTTTTCCTATTCGCATGGCATTGAGGCGGCGATTGCATTGGGTGATGTTGATGATGCCGCAACCGCGCATGACTGGATTGAAACGATTCTTCTTGGGGGAAGTGGTCGCAACGATGCAATTTTGATGGCAAATGCCTATAATGCTGTAAAGCTGCATGCCGCTAAAAACGGGCAATTGGCGGGCGGCAGAAATGCCAAGATCGAGGCAATAAATGAGCTGGCCTTTGCGTTATCGTCGGGCGCCGAGCGTGCACAAGAAAACCGCGAACTTGGGGTGAATTTCACGCGCATGACCGAGCAGGTTTATCAGCTTGATATTGGGCTATCCCCACCGCTTGCCTATCCGGTTGCAGCTGGGCTTGCAGCGCGGCACCTCGGATGCGAATTGCAGCTTAGTTTGAGCCTTTTTTTGCAAAGCTTTATCGGTAATTTAATTTCAGTCGTGGTTCGGGCGGTGCCACTTGGACAGTCCGATGGGCAGATTATCCTCGCCCGATTAATGCCGGCTGTGGCAGCACTTGCTGACGAGGCAGCGACAACCCCGCTTGATGATATTGGTGGCTATGCGATTTTGGCCGACCATGCTTCGATCTTGCATGAAACCCTCGAAACAAGGATCTATCGAACATGATTGGTCATGAGCAAGAACCCGCTGG
Organism: Candidatus Puniceispirillum sp.; assembly: GCA_028383305.1. GTDB lineage: Bacteria > Pseudomonadota > Alphaproteobacteria > Puniceispirillales > Puniceispirillaceae > UBA3439. The sequence goes on along the minus strand of JAOEVD010000040.1, from coordinate 828 downwards.
CACGAAGCCAAAGATGGCCAGCCGCAATGGCCCGTTGCGGGTTGGTATTGGCGGTCCGGTTGGGGCGGGCAAAACAAGTTTGACCGAGGCGCTTTGCCACTATTTGGCATCACGGGTTTCGATGGCGGTGATCACCAATGATATTTACACGCGCGAGGATGCTGACTATTTGATGCGGGTTCAGGCATTGCCAGCCGAACGGATTAGGGGTGTCGAAACTGGCGGCTGTCCACATACGGCAATCCGCGAGGATGCATCGGTCAATCTTGCGGCGGTGGCCGATCTGCGTGCCACTATTCCTGATCTTGATATAATCCTGATTGAGTCTGGTGGTGATAATCTTGCGGCAACCTTTAGCCCCGAACTGGCTGACCTCACAATCTATGTGATTGATGTTTGCATGGGCGCCGATATTCCACGCAAGAAGGGCCCAGCCCTGATAAAATCCGATATGCTGGTTGTCAATAAGATCGAGCTTGCGCCACATGTTGGCGTAGATCTTGAAATCATGGCCGCAGATACGGCAACCGCCCGCAATGGCCGACCATTTATCTTTGGGTCAATGCGCAAGAATGACGGTGTTGCCGCGCTTGGTGATTTTATCCTTTTTGAAGCTGGTTTTTTGAACTGAACTAATTTTAGAAAACCTTGAGTTTAAGAGCCAGGCAGACAAGGTTGACCTGTTTACACACTTTTAATGATGGTAGGTTCTTGAACAAATCCTGCCCCCGCAACCAAATAACTTAATAAATTCAACAGTTTATAGATTCGCAAGCCTTCGGGTTTGCGGGGCTTTTCTGCGTTTTAGGCCTATCCCATAGCGCCATC
>JAOEVD010000004.1 GCA_028383305.1 Candidatus Puniceispirillum sp. | reverse complement strand
CACCAAAGGCATTATTGATGGATGAGGCTTTTTCCAGCCTCGATCCTGAGTTGCGCCGCCAATTTGGACATTTTGTGGCAGATCAAATCAAATTGCGGAAAATACCGGCGCTTCTTGTCAGCCATGACGTGGCCGATCGGGAATTTGCCACTGATCCGGTGTTGCAATTTCCGGAAAAAATGAGTTTGCAAGATCATGCCAATTGATAGCAGCCGTGACAAAGATGACATTATGAAGATGATGCAGGGCTTTCCGCCAGCTGCCAATCATCAGGTGCTGCTCGCCAATTGGCGCGAACCAGATATTGCCCGCTGGTCGTTTAATCATTTGCGGCAATTGCTGCCAACCGCGCCAATGCACCCGGCCAGTCCGCCAACCGCTCTTGCCACCGCGCGCCAAGATTTGGATGATTTGTCTTTTCTGGATGCGCGCGGCGATCGCCAGAAGCTTGGCGCTTTTCTGGTGGCTAGCCAAAGTGATTGTTTTGCCGTGATGAGAGATGGCAAGCTTGTCTATGACTGGTTTGGTGGGTTTGGTGCGCCAGACCGCCAGCATATCGTCTTTTCGATCACAAAATCGATGGCGTCGCTTCTTGCCGGTGTTTTGGTTGGCGCGGGGGTGATTGATGTTCAGCGGCAAATCACCGACTACCTTCCCGAACTTGGCAACAGTGCCTATGATGGGGCGACCATGCGCCATCTATTGGATATGCAAATCGCATCGGGTTTTCGAGAAGATTATCTGGATACGGACGGGGTTTTTATGGCCTATCGCCGGGCTTCGGCATGGAACCCGATCGAAGAAGACGACCGCAATGATGGTTTGCGCGACTTCCTGACCAAAATGCCAGTATCAGATGCGGCGCATGGAACGCGTCATCATTATTGCTCGCCGCATAGTGATGTTCTTGGCTGGATAATCGAACGAAGTGGCGGTGCCAGCTTTGCCGAATTATTCTCGCGCCATATATTGGCACCTTGCGGCGCTGTCCATGAGGCTTATATCAGTTTGGATACATTTGGCGCACCGCGTGTTTCAGGCGGGCTATGTATTACAATCCATGATCTTCTTCGCATTGGCCAGATGGTGTGTGATGGCGGCTGGTTTGCCGGTCAACAGATTGTGCCACAAAGCTGGGTTGATGATATTTATCACCAGCATGACAATCATATCTGGTTGCGACAGCAAGATGGCCAAGGGCCACGGCTTTTTGTGAATGGTAATTACCGGTCGCAATGGTACCGCCCGGATCAGAACCAACATATTGCCTGTGCGATCGGAATTCATGGGCAATGGTTATGGATTGACCGCGCGGCAAGGTTGGTAATCGCCAAAATGGCGTCAAATGGCACGGTGGTTGACACGGACACCGACCGGACGCTGCTGACAGCTTTTGACGCGATTGAGGCAGCGCTTGACTAGATGGAGTGGGGCTAGAACAACCCAACAGCGATAAGCCGCCCGCCCATAATCAAAAACGCCCATAATACGATCAGGCGGAATGAATCCTGCTGAACATGGCCGCGAAGCCATTCACCAATCCGAAAACCGATTAAGACAACAATGAGGCCCATTAGTGAGTGGAGGATCGTATCTATTGTCAACACACCAGCAAAGGCAAGACCAATTGCTAGGGGAATTGAACCTGCAAGAAAAAGAAACCCAGTCGCTCCGATAAACTCAGCCTTAGAGACATTGCGTGCGAGAAGGTACATTGCAACAGGAGGCGACCAAATAGAACTCAACCCGCCGAGGCCTCCCGAAAACAAACCAATCATAACATGCCACTTTAAACTTTCTCCAAATGAAATTCTTGCACCAAACATTTGGCTTAGAGAAAACGCCACCATGGCGAACCCGATTGAAACAGATATCAAAGATTTTGGAAATGACATGATGAAGAGAGATGTCAAGAAAATGCTAACCATTATCGCGAGGCCAAAAAGCCAGTATTTTTTTGCAATTTGAATACGGTTTTCACATCCAAAATATTGAAAAAAATTTGTAAAAATAATTGGTAGTGTTAAAAGCGATATTGCGATTGGTGTGTCAATGACCAGGGTCAATATAACCATTGCAGCTGGGGGAAGGCCAATGCCGAGAAATCCTTTGATCAGACCCGCAAGAAAAAACGCTCCCAAGATCACTAACGTGATCACAATGTCTTGGGAGGGTAAAAGTGATGCTGTTATGAACTCGTTCAAGGTCCCCTGATTCTATTGCTGATCCGCACTGGTGCGGTTTGAGGCCAATGCTTTATAGACACCTGTGCCAAGGGTTATTGCCCCTGCAACGATAAGAATCAAGCATATAGGTCGTGACAAATAAGTAATGAGATCGTAGTGAACCATTTGCATTCCTTGCGCAAAATTCTGTTCGCCGATCTTGCCCAGAATGATCCCGAGAACAATGCCTGGGATTGAATAACCCGACCGCCTAAGCAAAAATCCAATCATTCCAGCAAGGAACATCACCATTACATCCAAAACAAGCCCGCGCCCAATGTAAGAACCGATACTTGCCAGCATTAAGATCATTGGCGCCAGAAAATGAAACGGTATTCGGAGGAGTTGTAAAATAGTTTTTGTTTCTATTAGGCCAATGAAGAGAATAGACACATTGGCGTAGAACATTGCTGCAAAAACAACCCATATTAGTTCTGGAGAGTTGTAGAATACCAGAGGGCCAGGTTCCATATCGTGGAATTGAAACACTGCTACCATTATAGCTGTGAGGGCGCCACCTGGCAGTCCAAGCGCGAGTAAAGGGATCATGGCGGCGCCGGTTGCAGCATTGTTTGCGGTCTCAGATGATATAACGCCCTCAAGGTTACCCTTGCCAAATGACTCTTTATCTTTTGACCATCGTACGGCCTCGCCATATCCCATAAATGCAGCAAGTGTTGCCCCGATCCCAGGTAGAATTCCGCAGAAGAAGCCCACGAGAATAGATCTGACAACTGCAATTTTGTATCGCCACAATTCAAGAAAGGTTGGAAAATTTACATCTAATTTTGGTGCGTTGTATTTTCCAAAAGCACGTTTTTCAGCCTGAATAAAAATTTCTGAAACAGCAAAAAAACCTAGTATAGCTGGGACAAAAGCGATGCCCGCTGCGAGGTCTGTCATTCCAAAGTTATAACGATTTATTCCACCCACTGGATCTTGGCCAACTGTAGCAACGAGCAAGCCAAGAAGCACGGACATCCAGCCTTTCCAGATCGTATTTCCTCCAACTGAAGAGGCAACAGCAAGTCCAAAAAAAACAAGTGCAAAAATTTCTGGTGGGCCGATGTTACGGATTGCCCATTTTGCTAATGGTTCCGTTGCGGCCATCATAAGTAAAGCAGACGCTGTGCCGCCAATAGCTGAGCAAAGCACGGCAGCTCCCACAGCTTTACCTGCACGGCCTTGTTTAGTCATTGGGTAGCCGTCAAAGGCGGTTGGAGCATTCTCTGGGGCGCCAGGGATGTTGAACAGAATGGCTGTGATTGCTCCCCCATAAGTTCCAGTGCAGTAAATAACCGCAAACAGCATCACTCCTTGAGCTGGCTCGAGCCCGGCACTAAAAGGAAGAAGTATTGCTGCCAAGGTGAGCATGCTGACACCTGGAATTGCACCAAAAAGCATTCCGCCGATTACGCCAAAAACGAAAATCAATATTGTGATTGGATCACCAAAAAGTGCAGCAGTCCCGGCAAGAAAATTTTCGATCATAATGATAAATCCAGATTTAGAACATGTTTTGCAGCTGGTTGTTCATGCGTAGCATAAACGCGCTGAAATCGTAGAATGGTGAAACGGTGCCTTGGGGGAGGGGTGCGTTGAGAACAATCATAAACAAACCAATTATTATTGCATAAATGAACAGCGTTATTCCTATTATCCAGCGGGGCCGGCGTTCTCCAAGAAGAATTATGACCAGAGCTGTAAACACTGGGGTTGCCGCATAAAACCCTACGGGTTTTAAAGACCAAGCAAAGATCAAAGGCAAAAACAAAAAGCTGCCGATGTTTAAGTATGATGATAAAGGTTTTTCTGCATCGTCTAAATCGTCTTCACTTATGCCAACACGACCTGGTTGAGGGGTAGAGCCATTGGCGCGTTGATAAAATAAATTGCCCGCAATAACCAACATCAACATTAGTAAAATAGAACGAGGCCATGCAGTAGCCCCAAATTTGTATATCTCAATTTTTTGGTTAAACTCAAACGAATAAATAAAAAATAAAGCTGCAATAGCAACCCAGGCCATTGCTTCTATCAAGTGAGATGTGTTCAGTTTTCCCATTGTCAAACCCCTAAAAACCCTGCGGATTTATATCCGCAGGGTTTTAATATTTATCTTTATCTTTGATGATTATTTGACGGCCATACCCATTGATTTGTAAACTTCACGATATTGCTTGATAGCGCCGTTAATAAGTGTTCTTGCTCCGTCAGTGTCGCGATAGCTGTCAATAACGCTCATAAACTTTGAGTCATTGAATTTTTGATAGCTATCTTGACAGTAACCGCGTTGGAAAGCCCACTGCAACCACTTTACCCGATCAGCTGGGGCGTTGGCATTGACATAGAAGCCGCGGAACCGAAGTAACGGGGTAAATGACATGCCCATTTCTGTGTGGGTTGGGACATCGGCAAACGCTTTTGGACGCTCGTCGAAAATGGTAAGGATTGGTTTAAAATCACCAGAGTCCAGGAACTTTTTCACGTCACCAGGTTGTTCAAAAAGAGCATCAACCTGACCACCCATAAGGGCGCCGTACCTTGGAGCTCCTTTGTCAAAGGAGATTTGCTGGATTTTCATGCCGGTCGCGTCAGTGATGAACTTCATTGAAACACGTTCCATAGAGCCTTCTTTTGAAACGTTTGCAATTGTTGCTTTTCCACCTTGCTTTTTAACCCATGCTACGAATGACTTCCAATCGTTGTAGCGGGTTTCGCTCGAACGGATATAGATTTGCGAGAATGTCACTTGAGAAATGACCAGGGGGATCAGATCTTTTCCAGGATTTGGTTTAGAAGAGTCCAGTGCATGCGCTGAAGATGCGTCATCAATGTGTTCTAGGACATTGTAACCATCTGCTGGCGCTGCCATGTAAGCGGTCATCCCGACTGTGCCAGAACCACCAGGTTTGTGGTCACGGTTAATATCCACACCTGTGAGTTCGGTCACAGCTTTTGCCATTGCGGCCGCCACTTGACCTGAGCCGCCAGCAGGGCCGTAAGGAACAATCATTGTCAGTGCACGGTCAGGAAACCCGCCCGGCTTTGTCATGCTTTCTTGACTAACTTTGCATTTAAAGCCATGCCCGCCAGCAAGACTTGCTGTTGACACGCCAGTTACCATGCCCGCAAGCAAAACGCCTGTTGCGATAGATTTTACGATTTTCACAATTTCCTCCGTATTAAGTTTTTATAATAAATAGTTTGGCCTAATGAAATGAAAATGCAAACATTTCCTCGCAGTATGTGGGAAAAAATTGTGCTATTTGTGCCTTTTTCGGCAGAACAAACATGGCAAGCAGTTTTCAAGCAGAGATTGAGGGGCACTCAACGTGGCGCGTATGCCGGATACGGCGAATTGACTGCGCCCGTCGGTTTTGTGATGATCTGGGACTGGCAGTCTCACGACACCATGTCAAGAAGCTTCAAGCGCTGCACCTTGCCTGAAGGGCCTTTTGGCAAATCGTCCAGAAAATAAATATGATCCGGGGTCTTATAGGCGCCGATCCGGTTTGTGCAAAAGGCACGCAATTCATCTTCTGAAACGGTTTTACCATCCTTTAGCCGAACGCAGGCTTCGACGCGCTGGCCGTAATCCTTGCATTCGCGGGCAAAGGCAGCAGCTTCTAAAACAGCTTCATGTTCCAGCAAGGCCTCGTCAATTTCGCGCGGTGCGATATTTTCCCCACCTTTGATAATCAGTTCTTTGATTCGGCCAGTGACAAATATGAATCCATCTTGATCCATGCGACCCAGATCGCCTGTGCGAAGCCAGCCATCGCCGGTGATGGTTTTGGCGGTTTCGTCTGGCCGGTCAAGATAGCCCTGCATGACATTGCTGCCACGAACCAGAATTTCGCCTTCGATACCAGGCCCCAAAATCGAAAGATCAGGGCCAGCTATGGCGATTTCATTACCATAGCCGATACCGGGTGAACCAATTTTGCGCTCTGCTGGCGGCAATGGATTCGACAGGATTTGTGCGCCGGTTTCGGTTAGCCCCATCGTTTCGATAATCGGAATGTTGAAACGCTTTTCAAACTGGCGGTGAATTTCGGGCGGCAGTGGCGCCGATGCTGAACGCGAAAAGCGCAGCCGGTCACGATTGAGATCAGGAACGGTTTCATCGTTCAGCAAATAGGCAAATAGCGTAGGCACAGCACTGAACCAACTGCAATCAAACCTCTTCATCTGCGCCCAGAAATGTGTTGCCGAAAAGCGGCGTGGCATCACAAGTCCGCTGGCCGATGCCAAGGTTCCCATCACGGTTACGCATAGGCCATTGATATGATAAATTGGCAAAACACACATGCCAATATCGGTTTTATCCAGCTTATGCGCGACGCAAACATTGCTTCCCGCCGCAATCAAATTGGCATGTGACAGCAAAACCCCTTTTGGCACGCCGGTGGTTCCCGATGTATACATCAAAAGGCCAATACAGTCGGCGTTTGGGCGGCGCAAATCAGCCTTATCAATTGGGGTGATTTCGGTTTTACCCCAGCGCGGGCCTTGGTCGATATCCATGCTTACAATCTGCGGCATGGTGTTTGGCGCGTCCGGCATTGCCGCAAAGGCGTCTTTGACCATTGACAGGCAATCATCGGCGCAAAGAATGATTTCGGTTTTAGAATGTGACAAGACAAAACCAAGGGTTTTGACGCCTGCAACCAAATTCAATGGTGTTGCGCGATAACCGCCAAACACAGTGCCAAGAAAGGCAAAGCTGGCCGCGGCACCATTTGCCGACGCAATCGCAACTGACGCGCCATCTGACAGGCCAGCACCTTGAAGATAACAGGCAATTTCGGTGGCGCGGTCTAGGCTGTCCTGCCAGCTAAAGGCCTGTTCCGTTTCAGGTGTTGTCAGCCAAATCGCATCGGGTGAAACCGATGCGGCGTTGTTCAGCAGATCGGCAATGCTAGACGATGATACGCCCGACATGGTTCAGGCGCCCGCCTGGTTGCTGGCTTTGAAATAGTCAGTAAACATTTCGTCAACTGTTGGCTCAACGGGGGCAATTGGACGGGCAATCCGCACATGATTGACAAAATGCGTCCAATTCAAATTATCATCAATCGAATTGCCACCCCATGACCCACAACCCATCGACAGCGAGAAAGGAAGGCCATTGTCGAATGACCCGCCAGTGGCAAAGCAATGCGCCTGATTAACGATGATACGGCAGGCCTGCATATCCATGGCCAATTCGCGCGCACGGTCATCATCTTTACTATGCAATCCCAATGAATGACCGCGTCCCTGATAGGCGTGGATTTCGCGTGCCATTTCCTTGGCTGTTGCAAAATCAGATGCGCGGTAAAGCGCAAAGAACAACGCCATTTTTTCACCCGAAATTGGCGCGTCAGGGCCAATGGCTGTCGCTGGTGCCACCAGAAATTTCGTGCCTTCAGGTGCTGCGTCAGCGAATCCTAGCGTGTCGAGAACAGCGTCAATATCCTTGGCAAGCATATCGCGGTTCAAATGACCGTCATGCCAATGCGTGCTGATCAGGTGATTTGTCTGGTCTTGGTCAAGACACATGCCGCCAGCGTGGGCAATTGCCTGCAAAAACGCGTCATAAACAGCATCGACAACAATCACCGCATTTTCGGATGAACAAGATGTTGCGTTATCGAAACATTTTGAACGGGCGATTTTGCCAGCTGCATCATCAAGATCGGCGGTTTCATCAATGATTGTTACAACATTGCCCATTCCAACCCCAAGCGCGGGCGTGCCTGATGAATAGGCCGAACGGACATTGCTTTGCGAGCCGGTGACAACCAGCATATCGACGCCTTGCATCAGCCGTGCGGTTTTTTCCTTTGATGGCGGATTCGGCACCATTTGCACAAGATCATGGTCAAGACCGATTCGGTCAAATTCGGCATAGACATATTCCAACAATTTAGCCAAAGGCGCGGCACCTTTGGGCGATGGCGCCAGAATGATGGCATTGCCGGTTTTCAGAGCATTGACGACATTATTGATTGGCGTTGCCAACGGGTTGGTTGACGGCACGATCGCTGCAACAATCCCTTTTGGCCGCAAAAATTCGCTGACCCCCGATGTGGTATCATCATCGATCAGGCCAAAGCTGGTTTTCCCGTGGATGTCGCGAAGCAGGCCAAGCGTTTTACGGTGGTTTTTGGTGATTTTATCAGCAATTTTGCCAAGACCGGTTTCGGCAACGGCAAAGGCGGCAAGCTCGGCATTGCGGCTTGGTTCCATCAGCGCCCATGCGGCGGCTTCGGCGGCACGGTCAAACCGTTCCTGACTTCCCTTGGCTTCATAAGATTGCTGGGCTTTACGCGCCCGAGTGATCATGCCATCAATATCGGCCGTTACGTCGGTCATTTATACACTCCCACCAAGAAAAAGTTGGTTGCAAATAGCCTTCTGACCATTTGATTGTCAATCACTCTGGCCGAAGAATTTATCAAATTTTACAAAATTGCTGCAGCCGCAGCCTGTTCAACTGTTCAGCATTAATCGTCTTTGGTGATGGGCAGGCTGGCAGTTTTCCATGCGGTAAAGCCGCCATTCATGTCGCGGATATTGCTGAATCCCATATCTTGCAGGGTTTTGGCAGCAAGTGCCGACCGCCAACTGCTGGCGCAAAATAAAACAAGCTCGCCTTTGGTCGCAAAAATCTCTTTGTGATATGGGCTGTCGGGATCGGCCCAAAATTCCAGCATGCCGCGCGGAGCGTGAAACGCGCCCTCAATGCGACCGTCGCGCTGTAATTCGCGAATGTCACGGATATCAATCAAAATGGCATCACCTGACTGCTGCCGGTCATGCGCGTCGGCTGGGCTGATGCTGTTGGTTTGCTCCTTTGCCTCGGCAACAAGCATTTTTACGGTTTTGGTAACAGGCATTTCGTCTCTTTTTTAGTTGTGGTTAAATTGAGGGCGGGTAGGGGCGTTCAGATTTATGCCAATCAGCCAGAATAAGGGAGGGTTTGATTAATTCCTTTAAATCACGGCGAACGCCAATCCAGCGAAGATGAATTGAATTGCGGACGATTTCTTCATCATTATCTTTCAGATCATCGGCAATTGGTGCCCAGCGGAAGACCGCATCCGAACTCGATTGAAAGGCTGCTGGCCCGTCAGCGATTAAATCCCAATTTGTAAAGGCGGCGCGTTGTTTGCCGGTATCCCCCATCGCGGCAAAATCTTTTGGATCAATGTCATTTTGATCGTAGTCCAGCAAAATGCCATCCAGCATTTCAACGGCAAGTTCCCGCGCGGCCGTGTCGTTTAATCCGCTTTCGCGCTTGAGCTGGGCAATGGCAAATAAGCCAAGATCGCAAATGGCGGCACCATAGACATGCCAGCGGGCAATGCGCAAAGAGGTCAAAAAATCGTCATTCTGGAATAATTTTGGAAATCGGGTGCCGGCACGCGCTTTGACATAGGTGTAAAGCGTCACCTGCGACACAAATGCGGCGCGGCTGTCAATGAAATCATAAAGTTGCTGGCGTGTTGTAAGCGGCGGATCTTTAATGAATCCGATGGTGCGCAGCACTGATTTGATGGCTGTTATCATCTGTTTTTGTATTGCTCACACTAAAATTTGTTGCCATTTACTCTGTATTCACTAAGATTTTGCCTACGTATTGTCGTGAGCACAATAACAATAATCCGCGGCAACTTTTTGATCCTTCTCTGGTGCTGAATTTTGATTTGCCCAACAAGGATCGTGGGGAAGTGATTTATTTGGAGAGATAAATCGTGGTTTTTGGAGGATGCTGTTATGAGCAGTCAATCTACCGGGGCGCCAAGTCACTGGGATAGGACGAAAAGTCTTTTATTCAAGACATTGGCCATCTGGATTTTCTTAGCATTTATAATTCATTGGTTTGGTGACGCCTTAAACGGCGGGGCTGAATCGTTCCCTGGCGGTTATTTCATGGCCGGCATGGGGGTTCAGATATCGTTCGCAATTCTTGTCTTTTGGTTTGTAACAAAACAAAGCCAAATTGATGACGAATTCGGCGTTTCGGAAGATTAGGAGTGCTGTTATGAAACTTGAAGGTGGATTTATTAAAAACCTAGGCAGAGTTTATGGGGTCTATACACTTGGATTCCTAGGCTTTGTTATTATCATGGCAATCCTAGAACAAGCAGGCGTCAGTGCCGAGAAAATCGGCTGGATGTTTGTTGGATTTACCATTGCAATTTACGCCTTGATTGGCATTTTGTCCCGGACCATGGAATCGGGGCAATATTACGTTGCCGGACGTGAAGTTCCTGCCGTTTATAACGGTATGGCAACCGCTGCTGACTGGATGTCAGGTGCATCATTTATCGCGATGGCCGGTGGCATTTACATGAACGGCTATCCTTACATGGCGTTCCTTGTTGGTTGGACCGGCGGTTACGTGTTGGTGGCAAGCTTGATTGCGCCATATCTGCGCAAGTTTGGCTGTTATACGGTGCCTGATTTTATCGGTACACGTTATGGCGGTAACCTTGCCCGCTTCTGTGCGGTGATCGTTCTTGTGATGGCATCCTTTACCTATGTGACGGCGCAGATCAACGGTACGGGTACGGTTGCGGCTCGAATGCTGGATATTCCATTTGAATGGGGTGTTTGGGTTGGGTTGTCTGGTATCCTAGCCTGTTCAATGCTGGGCGGAATGCGTGCGGTGACATGGACGCAAGTTGCTCAATATATCGTGCTGATTGTTGCTTACCTCATCCCGGTGTTTTGGATGTCCAATAAACTTGGCTATGGGATGATACCACATCTGGCTCAATTTGATGCAGTTTTGGCTGTCCAAGAGTTAGAGCAACTCCACAACCTTGGTGCCGCGGTTGATCCGGCAGCTCAGGCCGCAGCTGGCAAGCTTAAGGCTCTTAGTGTAGGTATTAACGACGCCAGTGACACATTGATGGCAAAGTGGAAGTTTTTCACTCTGGTATTATGCATGATGTTGGGAACAGCCTCACTGCCACACGTTCTAATGCGTTACTTTACCACTGCGTCGGTCAAGGCTGCACGTCAATCAGTCGGCTGGTCATTGGTATTTATTTGCCTCTTGTACCTAACCGCACCTGCTTTGGCGACATTTACCAAGCTGTCATTGCTCGATCCTAATTTGGCGACTGGTATTATCGGTAAGTCATTTGCCGATGCGCAGTCTCTTGAGTGGGTTCAGAAATGGACCAGTGCCGGTTTCCTGAAGCTTGTGGACGGCAATGGTGATGGCTTGTTGCAGTTGCAAGAGTTCTTCATGAATGGTCAAATTGTTGTCTTGGCGACACCTGAAATTGCTGGCCTGCCTTATGTGATCTCAGGTCTGGTTGCTGCTGGTGGTCTTGCGGCCGCTATGTCAACTGCTGATGGATTGCTTTTGGCGATTGCAAATGCCTTGTCGCATGATCTTTACTACAAGATCATTGATCCAAAAGCGGACAGCGGCAAACGACTTGTCGTAGCGCGAATATTGCTGTTGGCGATTGGTGCTGCTGGTGCCTATGTTGCGGCGCAGAAGCTGACTGGAATTTTGGGTGCAGTGGCTTGGGCGTTCTGTTTTGCTAATTCAGGATTGTTCTTCCCACTGGTGCTTGGAATTTGGTGGAAACGTGCAAACCGTGCGGGTGCAATCGCTGGCATGATTGGCGGTCTCGCCGCAGGAACTGCTTACCTCTATGCGATTAAGTGGGGTGGCATGGATCCTTGGCTTGGCATTGATCATCTGCGGTTTGGAATGATTGGTATGCCAGTTAGTCTGATCCTGATGGTAGTTGTGTCAAAGGCCACTGAGGCGCCAGATGAGGAAACCATGAAGATGGTTGATTCTATTCGTATTCCAAAGGGTGAAGTAGTTCAAAACAACTAAGGACTTTTGCTTGATGTAACTCGAAAAAACATATTGGAGCAGGGGGGGGGCTCCTGCTCCATTTTTTTGTAAAATTCATTTGATAAAAACTTTAAAGATTGATGGCAAACATATCGATGCGTGATTCTGGGGGGGATTATGGATAGCGGAATTAGCTGGGGCGTGCTGTTGCTTGACTACGCGTTGGGCGCCGCGATGTGGACCCTGATTGGACGCTTTGGGATGACGATCTTTTTGAATGAAGATTCCGATTTCTTTTTCATGCGCGCTTTTATGAGAGTTACTGAACCGATGATCAGGGCGATGTCGTTCTTAACGCCGGGCTTTTTGGTCGATAGGTTGAAACCGCTTTATGTGGCTTGGTTCTTGTTTATGATCCGGTTCTATATAATGCCATTGTTTCTTGGCTATGATGTGATGGGGATGCTGTCATTCCCGTTAGAATCAGAAGCGGCAAAGATTGTTTATGATTTAGGTCAGATTTTTCGCTAGCCACAGCAAGCGCGATTGAACAATGATCATGTAGCAATGACAATTGGATTTTAGGGCTTTGGTATTCGAGGAGTGGTCAATGAATAGCTATGCGCAAATATATCGCGATGCAATTTTGGACACGGCTGGATTCTGGCTTGATGCGGCGACGGCGATTGATTGGGTAAAGGCACCAAAAACCGGTCTTGATGACCGCAATCCGCCGTTTTACCGCTGGTTTCCCGATGGTGAGATGAATAGCTGTTTCAACGCTGTTGATCGCCATGTTCTGGCTGGACTCGGCGACCAAAATGCAATTATTTATGACTCGCCCATCACCGGCCAAAAATCGACCCTAACCTATGCCAAATTACAACAGCAAACGGCAAAATTTGCTGGTATGCTTGCCGATCTTGGCGTGGAAAAAGGTGATCGTGTCATCATCTATATGCCAATGATCCCGCAAGCTGTGGTGGCGATGCTTGGCTGTGCGCGGCTTGGTGCCATTCATTCGGTTGTATTTGGTGGCTTTGCCGCTGCTGAACTTGCCAAACGCATTGATGATTGCACGCCAAAAGTGATGATAAGCGCATCTTGCGGCCATGAACCCGGGCGTATTGTCGAATATAAGCCGCTTCTTGATGGTGCCATCGAAACGGCAATCCACAAACCTGACCATTGCGTGATTGTCCAGCGTGAGGCGCTTGAGGCCAGCCTTGTTGAGGGGCGCGATCTGGAATGGAATGCAGCGCTTGATGCAGCAACCGAATTGCCGCCGGTTCCGATAAAGGCCACTGACCCTCTTTATATTCTCTACACATCGGGGACTACCGGCCAACCGAAAGGTGTGGTTCGTGACAATGGCGGTCACGCTGTCGCGCTTCACTGGTCGATGCGCCATATTTACGATATGCGGCCGGGCGATGTTTATTGGGCAGCGTCTGATATTGGCTGGGTGGTTGGCCATTCCTACATCGTCTATGCACCGTTGCTTTTTGGCTGTACCAGCATTTTATTTGAGGGCAAACCGGTTGGCACGCCTGATGCTGGCGTGTTCTGGCGAGTGATTTCCGAACATAAGGTCAAAGCATTATTCACCGCGCCAACTGCCTTTCGGGCGATTAAACGCGCTGATCCTGATGGTGCATTTTTAAAAGATTATGATACGTCATGTCTGAAATATCTGTTTTTGGCTGGCGAACGTGCCGATCCGGATACGATTAGCTGGGCGGAAAACCAGCTTGGCGTGCCAGTGATTGACCATTGGTGGCAAACCGAAACTGGCTGGTCAATTTGTGCCAATCCGATGGGAATCGAACATCTTGCTGTCAAGCTTGGCTCGCCATCATTGCCGATGCCCGGCTATGAAATTGATATTCTCGACGCTGATGGCGCGGTGTTGCCGGCGGGTGAACTTGGGGCAATTGCGGTGAAATTGCCCTTGCCACCATCATGTCTTGCCTCAATCTGGGGAGCTGATGATGCTTATGTTGAAAAATACCTTACCAGCTTTCCGGGCTATTATGAAACAGGTGATGCTGGCTATTGCGATGAAGATGGTTATCTCTACATCATGGCGCGTACTGATGATGTGATCAATGTTGCTGGCCACCGGCTATCAACTGGCCAGCTTGAAGAAGTGCTTGCTGATCATCCTGATATCGCTGAATGTGCAGTCATTGGTGTTGCTGATCAATTGAAAGGGCAATTGCCGCTTGGCCTGATCTGTCTTTATCCGAATTGTAACCGGCTGCAAGATGATATTATGGCCGAAGCGATTGCGCTTGTGAAAGAACGGGTTGGTCGGGTTTCGTCCTTTAATCTGATTGCAGTGATTGAACGTCTGCCAAAAACACGGTCGGGCAAGGTTTTGCGCGGTACAATGGCCAAAATTGCCGATGGTGAAAGCTGGAATATGCCGGCCACCATTGATGAGCCGGCCATTTTGGATGAAATCAAAATGGCCTTGCAATCGATTGGCTATGCTGGCGGTAAAAGCTGATCATTTGTAATGAATTTTCCTGAAAAGAACTGGCGGCGGTAATGAAAATACCGATGAAAATTAATTGTGCGGTAAAAATCGTTGCGTTACCCGCTAGATTTGCCTTAAACAAAACCATTGCCATCTATTGCCAGAGACACCAGCATGTTTGAAAAATTCCAGCCTGCCAAAGCCGATCCAATTTTGGGTCTTTCCAAGCTATTTCAAGCCGATCCACGCGCCGAAAAAATTGATCTTGGGGTTGGCGTCTACAAAGATGACAATGGTATAACGCCGGTTATGTCATCGGTGAAAAAAGCTGAGGCACGCCTGCTGCAAGAGCAGAATTCAAAAGCCTATGTATCGCTTGCCGGCGCCGAGCTTTTCCGTGATCAAATGCGCGATCTTGTTCTTGGTGACGCTGTTGCCGCCGATCGGGTTGCCACTTTGCAGACCCCGGGCGGGACCGGCGCAATTCGGCAGATTTTCGAATCGATGAAAATTTTGAATCCCGATTGCAAGATCTGGATTAGTGATCCTAGTTGGCCATCGCATATGAGTATGGCAAAGCATATGGGTTTCAAAACCCGCGGCTATCCGTATTTCGATAATGAAACGCGGCTTGTTGATGCCGCCGCGATGATGGCGTCGTTTCAAGATTTGAAAGCTGGCGATTTGCTGCTTCTTCATGGCTGCTGTCATAACCCGACCGGCGCAAATATCGATATGGATACATGGAAAGCCATTACCGATCTGGTCATTGAAAAGGGCGCCATGCCCTTTATTGACATTGCCTATCAGGGATTTGGCGATGGGCTGGATCAAGATGTGGCTCCGCTTCGCTATATGGCATCCCGCGTGCCGGAAATGTTTGTTGCGGCATCATGTTCAAAGAATTTTGGCCTGTATCGTGACCGTGTGGGCATTGCCATGATGGTTGCCAAAGATGCCAGCACTGCCGAATTGGTGCAGGGTAATTTGGCGGTTTTAAACCGGTTGAACTATTCATTTGCACCCGATCATGGTGCCGCGGTGGTTGGTATGATTTTGGCTGATGCCGATTTGCGCGCCGAATGGATAGCCGAACTTGAACAGATGCGTATGACCATGCTGACTATCCGCCAAGATTTGGCAGATGCACTTCGTCAGCAATGCAATTCGGATCATTTCGATTTTATCGCGCATCATCGTGGCATGTTTTCGCGCCTTGGGCTGAATGCCGAGCAGGTGCTGTCACTTCGCGAAGATCATGGCATGTATCTTGTCGGTGATAGCCGTATCAATATTGCTGGTTTGGCTGGAAAACGTCACCTGCCATTCGCTATTGCAGTTGCGAAGGTTGCCGCAGTTTCCTAAGCTTTGATGGCATGGCGGTGTTTTGATGCGCTGCCGTTGCCATCTTATTGGTTTTTCTTAGGAATATTGCGATGGTTTCTTGGTTAAAAAATGGTGGCGGTCTGCTTATGGACTGCCTGATCGCGCTTGGTGGTACAAAGGGGTTTGGTGTCCCGGGCGAAAGCTACCTTGCCGTTCTTGATGCGATGTTTGATCGCAAGGGTAAATTTGACCTTATGTTATGCCGCAATGAAGGCGGCGCTGCCTATATGGCCGAAGCATGGGGAAAGTTAACCGGAACCCCCGGTCTTTGTTTTGTGACACGCGGCCCCGGGGCAACCAACGCCTCAATTGGTATTCATACCGCCATGCAGAATTCAACCCCGATGATTGTGTTTGTTGGGCAGGTTGGTGTTGGCATGAAAGGCCGCGAAGCTTTTCAAGAAATTGAATATTCACATTATTTTGGCAAGGTAGCCAAATGGGTCGTTGAAATTGACGATGCGAACCGCATTCCTGAAATCATGTCGCGCGCATGGACAACGGCGCTAAGCGGCAGGCCTGGCCCGGTTGTGGTTGCGCTTCCTGAAGATATGCTAACTGCGCCGGTTTCTGCTAAGCCCTGTGCGCCAGTAAATATTCCCGCACCCGACATTTCGGCCAAACAGATTGACCAGCTATCCAGCCTTTTAAACGCGGCCAAGCGCCCGCTGGTTCTCTATGGTGGTTCTGGCTGGACAATCGAGGCTGCGCGCCAGCTGGAATCTTTTGCCGGTGCGAATCGCCTACCACTTGTAGCGGCATTCCGTTTTCACGATATCTGCGATAATTACCATTCGTCCTATGTTGGTGATGCCGGTGTTGGTGTGCTTGGCTATATCAAAAACTTGATTGGTGAAGCCGACCTGATTTTGGCAATCAATGTCCGTTTTGGCGAATGCACAACCGATGGCTATAGTATGTTTGATTGCCCCAATATGAAGGCAAAGCTGATTCATTGCCATCCGTCTGATAACGAACTTGGTAAGATTTTTGCGGCCGACCTGCCGCTTCAGGCGACACCAAATGCAATCGCGGCAGCCCTGTCAAACATCAGCCTGCAAAGTGATGATGGCAGGCGTGACTGGGTTGCAGCCGCCAAGGCCGCCTATGATGCTAGCTATAGCGTAAAACCTCAGCCAGGCAGCCTTGATATGGGTGATGTGATGGCGCATATCCGCGATGTTATTCCCGATGATGCCATCATCACTAATGGTGCTGGTAATTTTGCCATTTGGCCAAATAAATTTCTGAAGTTTGGCTCAAAATCACGGCTTTTAGCACCGCAAAGTGGGGCTATGGGTTATGGTGTGCCAGCGGCAATTGCGGCCAAGGCCTATGATCCCAAACGCTTTGTTTTGTGTTTTGCTGGTGATGGCGATTTCCAGATGAATGGCAATGAACTTGGATCGGCCATGCAGGCCGGTTTGCAGCCGGTGATATTGATTGTGAATAACGGTACCTATGGCACAATCCGAATGCATCAAGAACGCCATTATCCCGAACGCGTCTCGGGAACCGAACTTGCGAATCCGGATTTTGTGACGCTTGCCAAGGCCTATGGCTTTTATGGCGAACGTGTTGAAAAAACCGCTGATTTTGCTGATGCCTTTACGCGAGCCTTGGCATCGGATACGGGGGCTATTCTTGATCTTGTTATCTCGACCGAAGCCATCACCCCGCGGCAAACCATTGACGATCTTCGCCGCGCCAACTCTTAGGCATGTGCGGACGCTGCGCGCACGCGGGTGCTGGATGCTCTTGCCAGCTTCTGATTTGGCCTGATCTTTGACTGGGCTTGGTCATTGATTTGGCTTGGCAAATATCTGAAACGCACCTTATAGATAAAGCCTGTTTGGTAATATCATATGAACAGAATTGGCAGGGGAGGCAGCATAATGTCTTTTGATTTTGATGAAATCATCGACCGCGTTGGAACGCATTCATCGAAATGGGATACGATGGAATCGAAATATGGCGTGTCGCCCAAAACCGGCATTCCAATGTGGGTTGCCGATATGGATTTTCGCGCCCCGCCTGCGGTTCAATCGGCTTTGGCTGCTGCCTTGGATCATGGTGTTCATGGTTATTTTGGTGGTGACAGTGAATATCGCGCGGCATTGATCGGTTGGATGAAACGCCGCCATCATTGGGATGTTGAAGCTGACTGGATCATCAATGCGCATGGTCTTGGCAATGCCATCAGCCTTTGCCTGAATGCCTATAGTGCGCCAGGTGACGGGGTGATCGTCTTTGCGCCGGTTTATCATGCCTTTGCGAGGATTATCAAAGGCACTGATCGCCGGCTTGTTGAATCGCCATTGATCCAGTGCGATGGTCGCTATCACATGGATCTGGACGCGCTTGCGGCCAGCCTGACTGGTGATGAAAAAATTGTTCTATTTTGCTCGCCGCATAATCCGGGTGGCAGGGTTTGGTCGTCTGACGAATTGCAACAGCTAGCTGATTTCTGCGAGACGCATGATCTGACGCTCATCAGTGATGAGGTGCATAATGACCTTGTTTACAAAGGTAATAAGCATCATGTCCTCGCCAATATAGTGCCATCAATTCGGCACCGGCTTGTCACGCTTGTAGCAACAACCAAAACCTTTAATCTTGCTGGCTGTATGATTGGCAGCATGGTTGTTGCCGATGACGCCTTGCGTTCGCGTTTGGCGCGGGTGGCTCATGGTGCTGCGGGAATGTCTTTTAACCGCATTGGCATGTTGATGTGTACCGCCGCATGGGAACATGGCGATGAATGGCTTGATGCGCTGCTTGATTATCTGGCGGAAAACAAACGCATTCTTGATGAAGCGATGGCGTCGATTCCGGGGGTAAAATCAATGCCGATCGAGGCCACTTATCTTTGCTGGGTCGATTTTGCCGATACTGGCATGGATCGCGCCGAATTCACCCGCCGCGTTGAACAGCAGGCGCAGATTGCGGTTAATCATGGCAATAGTTTTGGCGTTGGTGGTGATAGTTTTTTACGGTTTAATATTGCCTGCCGGCGTGATCTTGTGATCGAGGCGGCAGAAAGGCTTAAAAACGCCTTTTCAGATCTTCAATAGAGTGGTTGAAGGGGCCTGCTGTTCATGCTGAATTTACGCAGTCCGTTCCGAAAAGGTAATTCATGATCTGGTTTTTATCGCTATTTACGCGGGAATATGAAAAACGTCATGCATTGTTGATCATTTTCCTCGCTTCGTCTTTTTGGGGCGTTTTATGGGTGCCGATGCGTCATATCGAAGCGATGGGGCTGTCCGGACTTTGGGTGGTGGTGCTGTTCCATTTTCTGCCCGCCTCGGCGATGCTGCCGCTGATTGTCAGAACCGTGCCATCATCACGCCGCGATTGGGGGCGGGCGTTTGTTGCCGGCGCCTTGATGGGGGCAGGTTTTGCGCTTTATGCGCTTGGGCTTGTTGTGGCGTCGGTCACCAAAACGGTTATTTTGTTTTACATGACGCCAATCTGGTCAACGGTGATTGCCTATTTTGTGCTTCGCGAGCGCGCTGGGTGGGGGCGGTGGCTTGCCATTGCTGCGGCGCTTGTGGGCTGCGCCCTTGTGACAGGGGTCAGCCGTGATGAATTGCGCTTTGATCCGGCTGATTTATTGGGGCTTTTGTCAGGGGTGTTTTGGGCGTTGGGGTCTGTTATGATTCGTCGCTTTGACGGGTTGAATTTCGTCACTGTCAGTTTCCTGCAATATCTATTCGGCGGGATCATGGCGCTGCTTGCCGCGCTTTATCTTGGCGATCCCGTTCCGCAACTCAATGCGTTGCTACAGGCCATTCCACCGGCCTTTCTGGCGTCGGTGGTGGTGTTTTTACCGTCGGTCTTGCTGATTTTCCGCATCATGCAATATGTCTCGCCCGGTCTTGTTGGCATTTTGATGCTGTCCGAGGCTCTGGTGGCGGCGGTTTCGGCGGCTTTCTGGCTTGGCGAAACATTGTCGTCAATGCAATGGATCGGGGTTGGTGCCATTCTAACAACGGGTGTGTTTATCGGTTTTTACGAAGGCAAACCGGTAAAACCGGCCAAACCAGCCAAGAGACCAAAAAGACGCACCGCCTAATCGCTTTTTTGAGCATCCAATGCCGTGTGAATGGCACTCAATCGCGGTTCAAGACCTTCGGTATCAAGCAATGACAGGCCAAGGTTGCCAAGCTGACCCTGCCAAGCAATCGTGCCGGCGGTCATTTTGCCAGCGATATTCAGATCAGCGAGGGTGATCGCCACTTCGCGCATTTCGGCAGCGCGCCGGATGCCATGCGTTGTCATGCGCTCCATATTATAGGCAGCTTGGTCTTTCCAGCCATCTTTGGTCTGTGATGCGTCAAGCGAGGCTGCCACCTCATCGGCAACTCCGGCAATTGTGGCGGCGCTGAAACATTCAGCCGTCAATGCCTCGATGCCCTTGACCAGAACCGAACGGATCATTTTGATTGTCGAAGCGCGGCCAACGGGTCCGGGGACGTGAATCGGCTTCATGTCCAATGCTAGCATCAGTGCGATGGCGGCGTCGGCATGTTCACCTGCAACCAACATTGCGGTCTGGTGATATTTTGGGGTGATGGTGGCCATAACCGCCACATCGACATAGCGTCCGCCGGCCGCGGTAATGATTGCCGCATTCTTTTGCTTGGTTGAGGGGGCGCAGCTATTCAGATCAAAGAAATAGGCACCTTGCCCGATGCCCGCGGCGACAGTGCTTGCTGCGGCATGAGCCTGATCTGCAGTTACCGTGCTGAAAATCATATCGGCTTCGCGAACCGTGCTTGCCGCATCATCACCAATGACGACTCCCGCATCCTGCATCTGACGGGTTTTGTCAGCAGCGATCTGGCTGTCGCCAATCTGCTTGATGTCAAAGGCGCGAACGTCACTGCGACCCCAGCCTTGGCACAGGCAAGATCCGGCTTCGCCAAATCCGATAACGGCAATTTTGGGAGTGTTTTGTTGGGTCATTGTAACGCTGCCATGAGTAAGTGGTTCCGATAGTACGAGACTAGCAAGATTTCGCCTCATGCCAATCAATTAGCATGCATTAATTGAAAAATAGTTGGGCGATGACTAGCTGCCCGCTTTTTTACGAGCTGCCAGCAAAGTGCCAAACACAGCTACAAAAGTGGCACCGGCAATCGCGGCAATCCACGGGGCTTGTAGGATCGCCTCTGGTATGATGTTGGCATTAATCTCGTCATTGGCAATCAAGCTGCCGCCAAGCCAGCCAAGCAGGCCTGCCCCGAATGTGATGATGATGGGGAAACGTTCCATGATCCGCAAAATGATGGCGCTGCCGCCAATGATGATCGGCACGCTAAGCACCAATCCAAAAATCACCAGAAACATGCTTCCTTTTGCGGCGGCGGCAATCGCTAGGGCATTATCCAGGCTCATCACGAAATCGGCAACAATGATCGTCTGGATCGCGCCCATAAGGTTACTTTTTTCGGCGATTTTCCCATCCATATCATGATCGGCCTGATCGGTTAGCAATTTCACCCCGATCCATAATAGCAGTAACCCGCCAATAAGCCGCAAACCCGGCGTTGTCATCAGGGCGCTAGCAAAAAATACCAGAATGAATCGCAGGATAACGGCACCAGCGGTGCCCCAGATGATGCCAAGGCGCTTTTGTTTTGGCGGCAGGTTTCGGCAGGCAAGGGCGATGATGATGGCGTTATCGCCACCAAGAACAATGTCGATTGCAATAATTTGCACAAGCGCAATCAGAAACGCATCCGTGCTCATTCCCATCATGATATCCATGTCTTCGCCCTAATGTTTCGTGGGGTTGCATTTTCGCCACCGAACAGCCAACAGGTGATAGCCCAGCCAGCATATTTTGCAATCGAAAAAATTATGAAATAGGTATTTGAGAATGATTCGCAAAAAAGACTTGCAGCTAGTTTTTGAGTTTGATAATCATTATCAAGTAAGCTTTTACCGTTAGATAAATGAGACGTACCATTTATTGGCGGTCAAGCATGATTATTTACTATACACGAAACGCTCTGGATCGGTAGGATATGAAAATGACACGCTTTGCTTTTCCTAATTTAAAACTGACACGCACCTGTCTGGGAGCCGCCGTTTTCACCGCCATAGCGGTGTCGGCATCAATCGGCATTGCGGCTGAAAAGATCAATATCTATTCACATCGGCAGCAAGTTTTAATTCAGCCATTTCTTGACGCCTTTACCGCCAAAACCGGCATTGAAACCAATGTCGTCTATTCGTCAAAAGGATTGGCGCAGCGTTTGAAAGCCGAAGGGCCAGCCAGCCCTGCCGATGTGATTTTGACTGTTGATATTGCGCGGCTATCCGAATATGCCGATTTGGATTTGTTGGCGCCGGTTGACTCGTCAATTTTGCGCGCCAATATACCGTCACGGCTGCGATCGAAAGATAATCGGTGGTTTGGGTTTTCAGAACGTGCGCGCATTTTGGTGACGTCAAAAACACGCGTCGCCGAAGGGGCTGTTCTTGATCTTGAAGATTTGGCCAAACCAGAATGGGAGGGTCGTATTTGCAGCCGTGTTGGCAGCCATGATTATAACCGCGCTTTGGTGGCATCAATGATTGCGGCGCATGGTGAGGCGGCAACCGAAACATGGGCGCGCGGTATTGTTGATAATCTGGCGCGCAAACCGCAAGGCAATGATCGCAGTCAAGCCAAAGCAATTTTTCAGGGCCTTTGCGATGTTGCGATCATGAATAGCTATTATTACGGCAATATGAAATTTGGCGTTAAAGCGGATCAAAAAGAATGGGCACAAGCCATCCGACTGGTCTTTACCAATCAGTCCAACCGCGGCAATCATATGAATATTTCGGGTGGTGGTGTTGCCAAACATGCGAAAAACAAATCGGCGGCCATTGCCTTTCTTGAATTTCTGACCGAAGAAAAAGCTCAACATCTTTATGGCGAAATCAATTTCGAATATCCGGTTAATCCGGCGGTTTCGGTGAATGGAGAGCTTGCAAGTTGGGGGCGTTTCAAGCCAGATAATTTGCCGATTGAACGGCTGGCAGTGCTGGCACCCAAGGCGCAGATGATTATTGACCGAGTCGGATGGTAGCCACCTTTCTATCAAATTTTGCCCGCGCACAGCGCCAGCCGGTTGATCGGTGGTCGGTCGGCGTCATTCTGCTTTGTGGCCTGATTCTAGGGCCGGTGCTGGCCGTTCTCGTGGCGGCATTTGGCGATAGTGGTGGGTTATGGTCGCATCTTTATGATACGGTTCTTGGTCGCTATATCAGCAATACATTGATTTTGATGGCAGGGGTTGGTGTTGTTGCGATCGGGTTTGGCGTTAGTTCGGCATGGGTTGTCAGCCGTTATGATTTTGCCGGTCGCCGCATTTTGGAATGGATGCTTTTGCTGCCTGCGGCAATTCCCGCCTATATCATTGCCTATAGCTATACTGAGTTTTTTGAATATGCCGGCCCGCTTCAATCGGCGCTTCGTCATTTGTTTGGCTGGCAAAGCCCGCGCGATTACGGGTTTCCTGAGATTCGCTCGCTTGGTGGTGCCATTTTGGTCATGGCTTCGGTTTTATATCCCTATATTTATATGGTGACGCGGATTGCCTTTCGATTGACACCGGCAAGCCTGTTTGAAATTGCGCTTGTGCATAACCGGTCGCAATTCTGGCAGGTTGGCCTGCCTTTGGCGCGTCCGGCGATTATGGCCGGTCTTGCGCTTGTTATGATGGAAGTGATGTCTGATTTTGGCACGGTTGAGTTTTTTGCTATCGAGACAATCACTTTGGGCATTTTTAATGTTTGGCTGGGCATGAATAACCTTGTCGCGGCGGCGCAGATTTCGATTGTGGGTTTTGGCTTTATTCTGGCGCTTTTGGGGCTGGAACTTTATGCCCGATCGCGCCAGCAATATGTCAGTAGCAGCCGTAACCAAACACCACTTGCGATGCTGGTGCCAACAAAAGCAGGGACTCTGGCTTGTTGGGCGGTTTGTGTCATTCCCTTGTTATTTGGGTTTTTCATTCCTGTTGGCGTGCTTCTGGGTCTTGTCGCAACCAATGATTTGCTGGCTGATTTTCTGGCCATTCGGGGCATTATTGGCAATACGCTGATCGTCGCGGCGATTGCGGCCGTGGTGATCATGGTTTTATCGGCCTTTATTGTCGTCACGGCGACGTTCCGCGCTGGGTCTAAAACCCGGAAAATGGCGTTATTCGCCTCGACTGGCTATGCGTTTCCCGGCACGATTCTGGCGATTGGTGTGTTGATTTTTACCGGCCAGCTTGATCGCGCGATTGCGGCGGTAGTCGGTGCGCAATTTCAGGGCATTTTGATCACCAGCATTGGCGTTTTGTTTCTGGCCTATATCGTTCGGTTTCAGGCGGTTGGATATGGCGCGATGATTTCGGGGGTTAGGCGGCTTCCTGCCAATATGATGAACGCCAGCCAGGTTTTGGGACAAGGCTATATGGATTCGATCCGGCGGGTGATTATGCCATTGCTGAAAAGCTCGTTTCTGGCGGGGATGATGCTGGTTTTTGTCGATGTGATGAAAGAATTGCCGATGACCTTGCTGTTGCGGCCATTTAATTTCGATACTTTGGCAACTTATACCTATCAATTTGCCAAGGATGAAATGCTTGAAGTGGCCGCGTTGCCAGCTTTGATGATCGTTCTGTCGGGGCTGGTGCCGGTGATTTTAATGAGCGCGATGCTGCGCCGATATCGCTAGGGCTCTATTTTTGGTTTTCACGGCGCGAAGCATTGGTTGAGATTCACCACGCCATGCTGTAAAGCATGATTTTATCTCCGTTAGATTTGACGAGGCGTGTGATGACAGCGATTGCCTGTATCGAAGATTTACAAAAATTGGCAAAGCGGCGGGTGCCGCGAATGTTTTATGATTACGTCGATAGCGGGTCATGGACTGAATCGACCTACCGTGCCAATGAGAGTGACCTTGCCGCGATCAAGTTTCGCCAGCGGGTTGCGCTTGATGTCAGTAACCGCACCACTGAAATGTCGATGCTTGGTAAAAAACTGCCAATGCCGGTGGCGTTGGCGCCAACCGGTTTGACTGGCATGCAGCACGCCGATGGCGAAATTCTTGCAGCCAAAGCTGCTGCTGAATTTGGCGTTCCCTTCACCTTATCGACCATGTCGATCTGTTCAATCGAGGATGTTGCCGAACACAGCTCAACGCCTTTCTGGTTTCAGCTTTATGTAATGCGTGACCGTGATTTTGTTTCACGCTTGATTGAGCGCGCACGCGATGCCAATTGTTCGGCCTTGATGGTCACGCTTGATCTGCAACTGTTGGGTCAGCGTCATAAAGATGTTCGAAATGGCCTAAGTGCGCCGCCAAAACCAACCTTTCGCAACATTTTGAATCTCATGCAAAAGCCCGCATGGTGTCTTGGCATGCTTGGCACGAAACGGCGGCAATTTGGCAATATTGTAGGCCATGTAAAAGGCGTCAAGGATATGTCGTCGCTCGCCGATTGGACGGTCAGCCAATTCGACCCATCACTGTCATGGGATGATGTTGCCGCGATTCGCAAACAATGGGGCGGAAATTTGATCATCAAGGGCATTCTGGATGTCGAAGATGCGCTTGCTGCGGTGAATGTTGGGGCTGATGCAATTGTCGTGTCGAACCATGGTGGCCGCCAGCTTGATGGCGCGATGTCGTCAATCACCGCCTTGCCAGCCATTGTTGAGGCGATTGGCGATCGTGCCGAGGTCTGGATGGATGGCGGTATCAGATCGGGTCAGGATGTGCTTCGCGCCATCGCGCTTGGAGCCAAAGGCACCATGATTGGACGGGCATTTCTTTATGGGCTTGGCGCCAAAGGTCAGGCGGGCGTTCGTCAGACCTTGGAAATCATTCACAAAGAGCTTGATCTTACCCTTGGCCTTTGTGGTCAGTCTGACCTTGCCAAGGTGGATTCTTCAATCCTGCTGAAATAACAAGCTTTTTTCGTTTGCAGGCATGGCCAAGCGGGCAAGCCGTGCCATATCCCATGCAATTGCCGAATTACTTGATATGACCGGGATGCCATATTGCGCTTCGGCAATGGCGATAATGGGTGCGCATTTCAGCGACGTACAGGAAATGAAAATAGCGTCAAGCGGTATGGTCGCGCTGCTGATGATTGCGTCAATGGCATCTAATATTGATTGTGGGTGAATACAGCCAACAATCGAATCACGCCCTTCGCCAAAGGTGGCGGCAGCGCCAATCTCAAATCCATCATCTTTAAGAAGAAAACACATTTTTTCCGATATTTCAGAGATATAAGGCGCGAGATAGCCAATGTTTCTGGCGCCAACTGCCTTTAGCGCTCGCCGTGCGCCGGTCAAGGGAGTGGTGACATGATCGACATTGACAAGCGATTTGACAATGGCCTGAACCGTGTCCTCGCCAATCAATAATGATGCCGATGTACAGCCATAGCCAATAACGTCGAAATGATAACCTGGCGGAAAAAGCGCAAGCGCATCGTCAAAACGTTCTTTCATCGCGGTAAGATTTTTGACAGTCACCTGATCATCGCAGGCAATGCGGCAATGAAGAATGCTGGGGGGCTGTCCATTGCCGACATCAGTGCCGGTAGCATCGCCAATGAAATGACGTAATTCGGTTTCAATCGTCAGATCGGTTTCAAGCGTGACCAGCCCCATCTGGACGGCGGTTTCGGCAGCGCGGGCAACGCGAAATCGAACATGCGTAAATTCGGGCGGTGTACGATCGTTAAATGTGGTGACAGTCGCAGTCATGACATTTCCTCCTTTGGCCTCACCCAGCAGGAATGACCGGCAGGTCGCGTGGGGCGCGGATTGATAATAACATAACCCGATCTTCAAGAACGAGCAGGTTTTCTTCGGCGACCATCGTTAGACCATTGCCATAGCCAAGCGATGGTTCAAGCGTTAGCGTCATGCCTGCGGTGATTACGGTTTGATTCCAATTGGTATGCGATGGCGGTTCGGTCAATTGTGTGCCAAGCCCATGCCCATAGCGGCCAACGCCATCATCACCCGTTTTTACGGTGCTAATCTGCTGGCTTGGGTCACGCCGGCTGATGCCTTGGTGATCGGGGCGCAATATGGCATCCATTGCAAAAAATAGATCAGCCGCCGTAACCCCTGGCCGCAGAATATCAATCGCCGCTTGTGTTGCATCGTAAAGCCGGTGATGCGTTTCATGCGCTTCATCACTGGCATGATGTATGGCAAAATTGCGGTCAAAGTCACTGAAATAGCCATCCCAAACGGATCCGGTGTCCAGCATGAATACATCACCCGCTGCAAGCGGGCGGCTGGTTGGTGGGGCAATAATGTCTTGATAACCGTCTGGGCCTGCGCTGCCAACAAGATAGCTGACATCATCAACACCGGCTATAAGCGCCTTTATTTTGAACTGGCGAAACAAATCATCAAGCGGCATGCCAGCTTTTACCCATTGTGGCACATCGGCAAAAACGCCCGAAACGAGTTGGCAGATATACGTTAATTTGGCCTGTTCAGCAGGTGATTTAACCATGCGGATATGCTGGATCGCATTGGTCATATCGCAAAAAGCAATACCGTTCAAATCGCCCTGCAGGGCGCGAAGGTCATTAAACGGCATGCGAATGGCGGTTTCGCGTCCCATCATCATGCCAAGCCGGCCTGACGCGCCAAGATGATTGCGGATCACGCTTATCAGAAGGGAAATGCCGTCATCATCGGCAGCAGGTGAGGGCCATGATTGCAAATCGCCAATATAGCAATCGCGCATCAGCGGCACGCCAATTGACGGGATGATGGCGACTGGCTTGCCACTTGCCGGAATTAAGACGAACCAAGGGCGTGTTGGGCTTTGCCAGAATTGGGTCATAAAGCCAGTAAAATACCGGATATCGGCTTCGCTTGTTAATAACAGTGCGCCAATATCACCAGCTGCCATTGCCAGTTGCGCTTTGGTGCAGCGGCTGGCGAATTCGACAATCTCAAAGCCGCGTTGCGGCGCTGTCATTTCTGCCGTCCTTCGGTTACAAGCCGGTCATAAAGCCCGGGATCGGTTGCGCCTTCCGTACCGATCAACAGCACGACCGAAGTGGGGCCAAAGCCAAGCTTTTGCCAAAGCGCTGGATCTTTTTTGGCCGCCACCAAGGCGGTAAGACCGGCGGTTGAACATTCGCCAGCCTCAATTGTGCCGCCGCCAAAGACGCCATCGGCAAACCCTGCCATCAGTGGCGCAATGGCGTCATCGGTGATGGACAGGCAGTGATCCAGACTTGGCTGCAAAATCTGCCAAGCAAGATCGGAAATTTCGCCACATGACAAACCTGCCATCAGCGTTTCTTCGCTAATATCAACAAGGCTTGGTGTTTGGGCTTCGATGCTTTCCAGAAAACAGGCCGACATATAGGATTCAACGCCAATCATCTTGCCAAGATTGGCGCCCATATGCTGCCAAATTGGTGCAACGATGCCAGCGGCCATGCCGCCAACCCCGATTGGCAGGAAGCAATGGCTTGGGCCTGCGCCTTGCATTTGTGCGATGGCCTCACGCCCCATCACGCTATAGCCCGCCATGATATCAAGCGGCATTTCGCGGTAACCAGCCCATGATGTGTCAGATACAATATGCCATCCATGCGCCGCCGCATCATCTTTGCAGGCGGCAAGCGAGGCTTCATAATTGCCGGTAATCCGGTTGATCTCAGCACCAAAAGCCGCCATGGCATCAGCGCGTTCATGACTGACATGTTCGTGAATATAGATTTCGGCGTGGCAGCCAGCCTGCTGTGCGCCCCATGCAACCGAACGACCATGATTGCCATCGGTTGCGGTTGTTACGGTAATGCTGGCCGGATCAATACCTTCGGCTTTTTTACCGGCAACCAGGTTGGCCACAGCATAGGCACCGCCAAGGGCTTTGAATGATTTCAGGTCAAGACGTTGTGATTCATCTTTATAATAGACCGCAGCAACGCCGCAGAAATCGGCAAGCTTATCAAGCGTGATCAGTGGGGTCGGGTGATAATGCGGCCATGCCGAAATGGCGGCATAGGCCTTGTCCATATTGAGGCTGTTCAAATTATCATCAAATTCGGGAAAGGCAGATGGTTGATGCCCACGATTGGCGACGGCCTTTACGATCTTGCATTTGGCAAATATCTGTTGGTCAAGCGGCATGCGTTTTACTCCAAATCTTTTGTCTCATTTCAGGCCAGCGTAACCAATCGTGAAGCGCAATGCCTTACCGCCTCAACCTTGCGCTAAAGTGGTGCTTTCCGTAAAGGGCAAAATGATCTGGTAGCTTGCAGAATTTACCGGCTTGGATTAGCGTTTAGCGATCTGGTTTTTGCGGCTCGCAGGCATTGGGGGGATTTGATATGTCGGTACATGGGTATGAAACAGGGCGTTTGAATTTGCCCTTTGTCGGATTATGTAGTTTTGGCAAATATCCCTATCAACCTGATTGGTCGTCAATTGATGCTGATTTTGCCATTCTTGGCGCGCCGTTTGATTTTGGCACCCAATTTCGGGCTGGTGCAAGATTTGGTCCCCGCGGTATCCGCGAAGCGTCAACGCTGTTTTCGTTCGGCCACGCGGGTGCTTATGACCATGAAGATGATGTGACATATCTTCAGGCCGATCAGGTTCGGATTGTTGATATTGGTGACGCCGATATCATTCACACGGATACCACCAGAAGCCATGCCAATATTGAAACGGGGGTTCGTGCCATTCTTGCCGCTGGCGCAGTGCCGGTGGTTCTTGGCGGCGATCATTCGGTCAATATTCCCTGTATCAATGCCTTTAGCGATGAAGAGCCGTTTCATCTTGTGCAAATTGACGCGCACCTCGATTTCGTTGACGAACGGCATGGGGTTAAATACGGACATGGCAATCCGATGCGCCGTGCTGCCGAAAAACCCTATGTGACTGGCCTGTCGCAGATTGGTATCCGCAATGTGTCGTCAACGGCAAAGGACGGTTATGACGATGCCCGCAAAATGGGGTCTGATATTCAGTCGGTTCGTCAATTCCGCAAATTGGGTGTTGCTGGCATGCTTGACCGGGTTCCCGCTGGTGGCCGCTATTATGTGACGATTGATATTGACGGGTTTGATCCATCGGTTGCCCCGGGGACGGGAACGCCGTCACATGGTGGGTTTTTCTATTATGAGATCCTGGAATTTCTGGATGGTTTGACCAAGCGCGGCACCATCATCGGGGTCGATCTTGTCGAGGTGGCACCTGATTATGACCATAGTGGCAGCACGACAACATTAGCGGCGCAAATCTTGTTAAACCTAATTGGCAGAATCCACCATAACCGGCGCTAGCAGGGTGCAATTGACGCAAAAATAGTCGGCTAAATAGAAGTTGGCATAAAAATTTTCTAAATGTTCAGAACTTGTTGCAAATCATACCCTTCGGTGTTTTAGTTAGCTTCGCTGTTCCGACTCAATATTCGCTAAATAAATAGCATTGCAACGTAACAAAAAAATAAGATTAAAACAAAAACTAGGTAGGATAAAATGGTGCAAGCCAACGACCCATTCGTCAGCTTCAAAGGGGTCCAAAAGAGCTATGACGGAGAAACGCTTGTCGTTAAAAATCTGAACCTAGATATCGCATCTGGCGAATTTTTAACAATGCTGGGGCCGTCAGGGTCAGGCAAGACAACCTGTCTGATGATGCTTGCCGGTTTTGAAACGGCAACGCATGGTGATATTGAGCTAGGCGGCCGCCCAATCAATAACATTCCGCCGCATAAGCGCGGCATTGGCATGGTGTTTCAAAATTACGCCCTGTTCCCGCATATGACGGTGGGTGAAAATTTGGCTTTTCCGCTGAAAGTGCGCAATATGCCAACGGCCGAAGTCGAAGACAAAGTTCGGGCAGTGCTGGACATGGTTCAGATGCTTGCCTTTATCGATCGGAAACCGGCGCAATTGTCGGGTGGACAGCAACAGCGGATCGCGCTGGCTCGGGCATTGGTGTTTAATCCTGAACTGGTTTTGATGGATGAACCGCTTGGTGCGCTCGACAAACAGCTTCGCGAGCATATGCAATATGAAATCAAGCATATTCATGAAAATCTTGGGGTAACGGTTGTCTATGTAACGCATGACCAGTCTGAAGCCTTGACCATGTCTAATCGGATTGCGGTTTTTGATGACGGCATTATTCAACAGCTTGCTGATCCAGTTACGCTTTATGAAAAGCCGGAAAATGCGTTTGTGGCGCAATTCATCGGTGAGAATAATCAAATGCTTGGCACGGTTCAGTCGGTCAGCAAAAACATTGCAACGGTCAAGCTGGAGGCAGGAGATGTTGTCAAGGCACTTGCCGTGAATGTTGGTGCTGTTGGCAGCCGAACAACCTTATCTGTTCGTCCGGAACGCTGTATCGTTACGGCGAAAAAATCTGCTGGGACAAGTTCACTTGATGCACGCATCGAAGAATTAATATATCTTGGAGATCACATCCGCTGTCGGATGAGTGTGGCTGGTGATGATCAGTTCATTGTCAAAGTTCCAAACACTTCGGGTCAACTTGGTCTGGAAATTGGAGCATTGTCGCAAATTGGCTGGAAGAACGATGATTGCCGGGCGCTTGATTTTAATGAACCAGTTTGACTATGCTAAAAGTCAAAGATGGCTCGCTACTCGGTTAACGGGTAGTGGCTAATAAAATAGAGTAGTGTGGCTCTTAAAACGCACGAACAACCAAAGGGAGTAGACATAATGTCTGGATTAACGAAAAAAATAATTGCGATTGCAGGTGCTTCAGCATTTGTTAGCGGCGCAGCAATGGCAGCTGATTTGACAGTTGTGTCATGGGGCGGTGCATATACAAAGTCACAGGTGGAGGCCTATCATAAGCCTTGGATGGCAAAGACTGGCAAAGCCATTGTTTCGGAAGATTATGGCGGGGGTATTGCCGAGATCAAAGCTCAGGTTGAGTCCGGAAATGTAACATGGGACGTTGTTGACGTTGAATTGTCAGACGCTATTCGCGCATGTGATGAAGGCCTTTTGGAGCCAATTGATCATTCAATCCTGCCACCAGCGCCGGATGGTACGCCCGCAACGGAAGACTTTTTGCCAGGTACATTGCATGACTGTGCGGTCGCAAACATCGTTTGGTCATCTGTATACGCTTATGACTCAAGCAAAACACGTAATTGGAACAAGCCAACCACAATGGCTGATTTTTTCAACACCAAGGCATTTCCGGGCAAGCGCGGCATGCGTAAGTCACCAAAAGTGACCATGGAATTTGCCTTGATTGCTGATGGTGTTCCTGTCAGCGAGGTTTATGACGTTCTTGGAACAGAGGAAGGTGTGGCACGGGCCTTTGCAAAATTAGATACAATTAAAGACGACGTGGTCTGGTGGGAAGCTGGCGCACAGCCACCACAGCTGCTTGCTGACGGTGAAGTTGTGTTTTCAACTGCTTGGAACGGCCGTGTGTTCAATGCCAAAAATGCTGAAGGCCAGTCATTTGAAATGGTGTGGGACGGTCAGATTTATGACCTTGATCTCTGGGTGATTCCAAAAGGATCAAAGAACAAAGAAGCAGCGCTTGATTTCGTCGCTTTCTCAACAGCGACTGAGCAGCTTGCTGCGCAGGCATCATGGATCTCTTATGGCCCAGCGCGTGCATCATCTGAAGCTCGTATTGGTACTTTCCATTCTGATGATAGCATCAAAATGGCAGATCATATGCCTACAGCTGCTGCAAACTTTAAAAATGCCTTGCAGAACGACTTTGAATTCTGGGCGGATAATGCTGACCAGTTGAACGAGCGTTTCAACGCTTGGTTGTCAAAGTAAAACCAAAAACCAAAGCGGTCACATGGGGTTTGTCATGTGACCGCTTTTTATTAGTCACTTTTTAACTGAGATTTATTTTCATTATGGCAGATAGTCAAACGGCTTCTCTCGAGCCAATTACCGCGGCTGATGGGACACCGCTGAAGAAAAAGCTGGCGCAGGCTTTATTCCGTAGCCGTGTTCGTGCTGTTTCGCTTGTGGTGCCCTTGTTTGCTTTTGTCATGGCCAGCTTTGTTATCCCGATCCTTGCGCTGATGTGGCAAGGAGTCTACAACGACCGATTTTCTTCCCACATGCCGAATCTGACCGAGCGATTAACCATGTGGGATGGGCTAACCGAGCCGAATGAAAAGATGTATGAGGCGTTGGTTGCCGATTTAAAAACTGCGCGTGCCGATCGGACAATTGGCCGGGCTGCTACGCGCGTGAACCAAGAATTTCCCGGAACGCGATCATTGTTCACATCAACTGCGCGCAAGGCCAAAAAGTTAAAGCCACCTTTCAAAGAAAGCGTCATCAAGGCCAACAAGAAATGGAACAATATCGAGGTCTGGCAGGCCATGAAGATCACGTCTCAGGACCTTACACCGGGGTTTTACGCCACCGCGCTTGATGGACGCTATACAGTTGATCAAGGCTTTGTCCGGCAGGATGAAAACCGGCAAATATATGTAAAGCTGTTCTGGCGTACCATGCTGATTTCGGCAACGGTTATGGGCTTGTGCCTTTTGCTTGGCTATCCGGTTGCCTATTTGCTGGCAACCTTACCATTGCGCGCATCTAACTTGCTGATGATCATGGTTTTGCTGCCATTCTGGACATCACTTTTGGTGCGAACAACAGCGTGGATTGCCATTTTGCAATCGCAAGGAGTGATCAATGATCTGATGGTTTTTGTTGGCATCACTGCAGATGATGCGCGCTTCTCGCTGATCTATAATATGACTGGTACGATCATTGCGATGACGCATATTTTGCTACCATTCATGATTTTACCGCTCTATTCAGTGATGAAAACCATTCCACCATCATATATGCGCGCCGCACGCTCGCTTGGTGCAACACCGACAATGGCCTTTATCAAGGTTTACATGCCGCAAACAATTCCGGGGATTGGTGCTGGCGGTTTGCTGGTTTTCATTCTGGCAATTGGGTATTACATCACACCAGCGCTTGTTGGTGGTCAGGATGGTCAATTGATTTCAAATATGATTGCCTATCATATGCAGAAGTCGCTGAACTGGTCGCTTGCCGCGGCGCTTGGCGGTATTTTGCTGGCGGGCGTTCTGGTTCTTTATTGGGCTTATGACAAGGTTATCGGTATCGATAACATGAAGCTGGGATAATAATATGGCAAAGCTTCCTCCCTATACCAGCACTGGTGAATATATCTGGCATTATGTTTATCGCAGCATTTGCGGATTGATCTTCCTGTTTTTGATTATGCCAATCATTGTGGTTTTGCCGCTGTCATTCAATGTTGAGCCTTATTTCAGCTTTACCAAGGGCATGTTGAATTTTGACCCCACAGCCTATTCGCTTCGCTGGTACGAGGATATTCTGCGCAATGGTATGAAGGCGCCGGATGCGCCATTTGATTGGGCATGGCTTGCCGATACATGGAATAATGGCCAATGGATTAGAGCCATTCGCAACAGCTTTTTCATTGGGATTTGCGCAACGCTTTTGTCAACGGCGCTTGGAACATTAGCGGCAATTGGCCTTAGCCGGTCTGAAATGCCCTATCGCCGGTTGGTTATGTCGATCTTGATTTCGCCGATGATTGTGCCGTTGATTATTACCGCCGCTGGCATGTTCTATTTCTATTCGCAGGTGCATCTAAGCCAAACTTATCTTGGCGTGATCATGGCGCATGCGGTTCTTGGCACGCCCTTTGTGATCATTACCGTAACAGCAACCCTTGTTGGATTTGACAAATCACTTGTTCGGGCATCGCAATCGCTTGGCGCGGGGGCGGTTACCACCTTTCGCAAAGTGCAGATGCCATTGATTATCCCCGGAGTTATTTCGGGTGGCTTATTTGCCTTTATCACCTCATTTGACGAAGTGGTGGCGGTTCTGTTTCTGGCCAGTCCGGAACAGCGAACGATTCCGCGTCAGATGTGGTCGGGTATTCGCGAGCAGATCAGCCCAACAATTCTTGCCGTTGCCACGCTGTTGGTGATCTTATCGATCATTCTTTTGACGGTTTTGGAGTTATTGCGGCGGCGTTCTGAACGGCTGCGCGGGATCACAAGCAGCTAGTCAGCCTGTCCATTTGACCTTAATCATTTTTGACGTCA
The DNA here is from genome assembly GCA_028383305.1 of Candidatus Puniceispirillum sp. Classification (GTDB taxonomy): domain Bacteria; phylum Pseudomonadota; class Alphaproteobacteria; order Puniceispirillales; family Puniceispirillaceae; genus UBA3439. The sequence continues at coordinate 97,472 of JAOEVD010000004.1, read as the reverse complement.
CTCTGACATAAGAGTCAAAGCCATTTTCTGTAGCCGTTTCAGGGGTGACCTCGGCTGCGTGGAATGGCCAGGGAAACGGGGTTCATCATTCATGGATGACCAAAAAATTCTGGTATTAACAGGGGCAAGCCGCGGCATTGGCCATGCAACCGTAAAGCGATTTTCCAGCGCTGGTTGGCGCGTCATCACCTGTTCACGCCATGGTTTTCCGGAAAATTGCCCGTGGGAAGCGGGGCCGGAAGATCATCTGCAAATTGATTTATCATCGCCTGAAGATGTAAGCCGTGGCGCGGCAGAATTATTGACGCGGCTTGATGGCAAACCACTTCACGCGCTGGTGAATAATGCTGCAATTTCACCGAAAACGCCTGATGGTGGCCGCCTTGATTGTCATAAAACATCGCTTGATCTTTGGCAGCATGTTTATCAGGTGAATGTTTTTGCCCCAATCATGCTGGCGCAAAAACTATGCGGCTCGCTTGGCAAAGGTGATGGCTCGATTGTGAATGTAACCTCGATTGCCGGAAGCCGGGTTCATGAATTTGCCGGTTCGGCCTATGCCACATCGAAAGCCGCGCTTAGCGCATTGACCCGCGAAATGGCGTCTGATTTTGGCAGGCGTGGCATTCGGGTAAATGCCATTGCCCCGGGTGAGATTAAAACCGATATTCTGTCGCCTGATAGCGAGGCAACAATCATTCCGCAAATTCCGCTTGGCCGGTTTGGCAATGCTGATGAAGTTGCTGACACTGTTTTTTTTCTTTGCAGTGATCAGGCCAAATATCTAAATGGATCGGAAATTCATGTGAATGGTGGCCAGCATGTCTAGGCTTAGCTATTAATCTCGATCAGTAATTTTGGCCAGCAATCTTGGCTAGTAATCTTGGACGTTTAGGACAGTTGAAATGACACAAAGTATCCCCCCATCCGAACAACAGCTTGCTGGCAATTCACCGGCAAGCCGCGATATTGCCTTTCATATGCATCCCTATACCAATCCGGCAATGCTTGGTGATGCGGGGCCGCATATCATGGCACAGGGTAATGGTGTCTTTGTTGTCGATGATGCTGGTAATCAGTTTTATGAAGGGATGAGCGGGCTTTGGTGTACATCGCTTGGGTTTTCCGAACCTGAATTGATTGATGCGGCAATGGCGCAATTCAAAAAACTGCCTTTCTATCACAGCTTTGCTGGCAAAACGGTCAATCCGGCGATTGATCTTGCCGAAACCTTGATTGCCAGCGCCCCGCTTGCTGGCGGTGACAGCGTGATGAGCAAAGTGTTTTTTGCGGCATCTGGATCAGAGGCGAATGATACCGCCATGAAGATGGTCTGGTATTACAATGCGGCGCTTGGCCGGCCGGAAAAGCGCAAAATCATCAGCCGCCGAAAAGGCTATCACGGGGTGACTATGGCGGCGGCGAGCATGACCGCGCTTGCCTATGCGCAAGATGGTTTCGGCCTGCCGCTGGATTTCGTCAAACACACAACCGCGCCCGACTTTTATAACGGTGCGAAAGACGGCGAAAGCGAAGAGGATTTTGCTAGCCGTTGTGCCGCTGATCTTGAAACGCTGATCCTCGAAGAAGGGCCGGAAACCGTGGGCGCGCTATTTGCCGAGCCGGTCATGGGGGCAGGCGGGGTGATTATTCCACCACGAACCTATTTTGAAAAAATTCGTGCTGTTCTGGAAAAATATGATGTTTTGCTAGTCGCGGATGAGGTGATTTGCGGATTTGGCCGTACGGGCAATATGTGGGGTTCTCAAACCATGGATGTCCGCCCTGATATGCTGACCTGTGCCAAGGCGTTGTCATCGGCCTATTTGCCGATTTCGGCGGTGATGCTGTCGGAAAAGGTCTATGCGCCAATCGCCAAGCAGGCAGAACAGCTTGGCATTTTTGGGCATGGCTATACCTATTCGGCGCATCCGGTTTGCGCCGCGGTGGCCTTGCGGGCGCAGCAATTGATGCAGGAACGCGATATCGTCGGCCATGTCAGGCGCATTGCCCCGCAATTCAAAAGCCGGATTGAACGGCTTGCCAGATTTGACTTCATCGGCAATTTGCGGGCGATTGGCCTGATTGGTGCAATGGAATTTGCCGCCAATCGTCAAACTGGTGAAAAATTTGAACCAGCCCAGAAAATTGCGGCGCAAGCGGTTGCCATCATTCAGAAACATGGGGTGATTTTACGCGCCTTGCCAGGTGATATCGTTGGCTTTTGCCCACCTTTGATCATCACTGCTGCGGAAATTGATGATATGTTTGACCGTATTGAATCCGGTCTTGATGAAGTTAGCGCGCTTGCGGCAAAGCTTCGTTAATCTGATGGCCATGTCATGATCAAACAGCAATGCGTGTCGGTTCTTGGCCGCTTTTGGGGCAGCGCGCATGCGGTATTGCTGATGGCAACCTTGATCTGGGCAGGTCATGCGGTGGCATTGCGCATGTCGGTTGGCGAAATCTCACCGGTTTTGCTGATGCAATTGCGCTGGCTTGGTGCCTTTCTTATTTTGGTAGTGATCTATCGCAAAACCCTGCCGCGCTATGTGCCTTTGGCTTTACAGAACTGGCGTTGGGTGTTTGCTATGGGTGGTGGTGGGCTTGCCGGTTTCAGCCTGCTTCTTGTCTATGCGGCGCAATATACGACCGTGGTCAATCTTGGCATTATGCAAGGGGCGATTCCGGCGGTTGTTATGGTGCTTGGCTGGCTGATTTATCGAACCCGCATTGGCTGGCTGCAATTTTTTGGCCTTTGTTCATCGCTGACCGGTATTTTGGTTCTGGTTAGCGCTGGCAGCCTTGCCACGATTTTGGCGCTTCGTTTCAATTTTGGTGATTTGTTGATGGTTGCGGCATGTGTTTGCTATGGTGCCTATACGGTCGCACTGGCAAAGCGGCTTGAAATGCCGCCCGTTTTGCTTTTATGTTTTTTCGCCTTTTGTGCTTTTTTGACCTGTAGCCTGTTCCTGATTGCCGAATATGCGAATGGCGATCTTGTGCTTCCCGGGGTCAAAGGCAACCTGTTACTGTTTTATTCAGCAATCTTTCCGTCAATTCTATCGCAAACATTCTATATGCGTGGCGTCGAACTGGCGGATGCGAACCGCGCTGGGCTTTATGTGAATATGGTGCCAATATTTGCGGCTTTTTTGGCAATGCTGATCTTGTCCGAAACCATGTATCTTTATCATATTATGGCGTTGTTTATGGTGCTTGGCGGGATTTTCATAGTACAGCGCGGCAAGATAAAAACCTAAGCAAATCAGTCTATATCACGCAGTTATCAATAACTTGACAAGAGTTGTTTGCAAGGTGCAATTTGGCCACAAGGTGCTGGCTTGCGGCGCTGGCTTAGGCACAAGAAACCTTGGGCACAAAAAATCAGTTTCGAAAAAACGCAATGGCTGCGCTTGCGGCGGCCACAACCATAATCTTGGAGGCTTTATGCTGGATAAAACCGAATTTTATATCAATGGATCTTGGGTGCCATCACAAGATGGGCATAGCTTTCCTGTTTTGAATCCAGCTACCGAAGATGCGTTTGCCACAATTACGCTTGGCGGTGCCAAAGATGCCGAGGCGGCGATTGCCGCGGCCAAAGCCGCCTTTCCAGCTTGGTCGATGACAAGCCCGACCGAACGTGCTGGCTATTTGCAAAAATTGCTTGATGTCTATATCGCGCGGAATGATGAAATGGGCGCAACGATTTCAACCGAAATGGGTGCGCCCATTGATATGGCAGTCAGTGATCAGGCCGGATCGGGCATCAGTCATTTAAAGGCATTTATCCGCGCGCTTGGCACAATGGAATTTCAACGGCCATTGCGGCAAGGTGTTGAAGGCCAAGATATTGCCTTTGAGGCGGCGGGTGTTGCCGCGTTGATCACCCCGTGGAATTGGCCAATGAATCAGGTTGTTCTAAAGGTTGGTGCGGCGTTGGCGGCAGGCTGCACAATGGTGCTGAAACCGTCTGAAATTGCCCCAATGTCCAGCATTCTTTTTGCCGAAATGATTGATGAGGCTGGTTTTCCGGCGGGTGTATTTAACATGGTCAATGGAGATGGTGCCGGTGTTGGCACGATCTTATCATCACATCCAGATATTGATGTTGTGTCATTTACCGGCTCAACACGCGCCGGTATTTTGATCAGCAAGGCAGCTGCAGATACAGTGAAAACCGTCTCGCTCGAACTTGGCGGCAAATCCCCAAATCTGGTTTTTGATGATTGCGATGTCGATAAGGCAGTTCGCATGGGCGCGGCCTTTTGTTTCAACAATACAGGTCAATCTTGTAATGCGGCAACACGCATGCTGGTTCAGCGAAGCGTCTATGATCAGGCTGTTGAAATCGCCGCCACTAAAGCTAATGCCACCAAGGTTGATCTGCCATCAAATTCGGGAAATCACATAGGGCCTTTGGTATCTGAAGCACAATTCAACAAGGTGCAAAGCATGATCCAGGCCGGCATTGATGAAGGTGCAAGGCTTGTCGCTGGCGGCGTTGGCCGTCCTGAGGGCATGAATCGCGGTTGGTTTGTAAAGCCAACGGTATTTGCCGATGCGACAGCCGATATGACGATTATCCGCAAAGAAATTTTTGGCCCTGTTCTGGCGTTGATGCCGTTTGACAGCGAAGAAGAAGCCATCGCCCTTGCCAATGACACGCCGTATGGACTGGCGGCCTATATCCAGACGGGTGATAAAGAACGCGCCAAGCGGGTTGCGGCAAGATTGCGCGCTGGCATGATTCAAGTCAATGGCGCTTCGCGTGCGGCAGGAAGCCCGTTTGGCGGCTACAAGCAGTCAGGCGTTGGTCGTGAAGGCGGGTTTTGGGGGATTGAAGAATTTCTCGAAATCAAAACCATCAGCGGCATTGTCTAGCACCACCTATCGGGGCTGATCAAATCAATGCAGTTGTTTCAGTTGCGTCAGTGACGACAGCTCTGCCGCCTAATCATTATCATTCAGCCCAGCACCAGCACCGGCAAGGCGTGACGCCTCGGTTGCTGGTGCATAGGTGTTTTTGGCAAAGCCGTTCAAAACCGTGATGCAGGCCGATGCTGTTATCGGAACGCGGGGAATTGCGGCATTGGCGATGGTCATCATCTCAGGCAGTTCGTCATCAGATGCTGCGTAAATTTGGCAGGCTGACGAATCCATTAAAATCGCCGTATCATTTTTTGAAAACCCAAATTTATCTTGGGTTAGCGCAAAAACAGCTTTGCCCATTGATAGGCAAACAGGGCTGTTTGTGGCGCGAAGCGCGATAAAGGGGATCAGCAATAACGGTGTTCGGACGCGGGCAAATTGCAGATCATCCCCAAACACACCATCACCATAGGCAGCGCCAGTGGCAATTGGACAATAATGACCATCACGCGCTGTATCATCGGGCCAATTGGTGATTTCACCAGCTTGCCGCCAGCTTAGATATCGACATAGCGCGGCAACACCAGGCAATTGGCGGCGTTGTAGCCATTTCACAGCATAGCCAGCTTCGTCGGCAAGCCCCCAGTCCATGCCGCTTCCGCGTGCCGCCTTGGTGGCTAGGGCGCCGATTTCACCAAGTGACCAGCTCATACCCTTTCATGATCCGGTCTGCCAGTGCTGGCAAGCGGCGGATAAAACAGGCTATCAGGGTCTAGCATTGCCAATTCATCGGGGAAGGGCGCGCCTTGATACATTGTAATGCGCAACCACCGATCCGAACGCGGGTCAAATTTTGACGCGCCGAAAAAGGACAATTTACAGCGAAGCAAATCAATCGGCTGCATTTCTGCTGAAATCGTATTGTCCTGAATTTCGGCATAGGGAAGGGTAAAAACAGTTTGCATGCGGCGAACAATATGCCGGTGTTCTGGATGTTTCAGCAAAAAGACCGCAACATTATCGTCGCCTGATCTGCCAGGATTTTTGATCCATTGACCAATGGCCTTCATCGCCCGAACGGCATCACGGCCGGGGGCAAGCGGTTGCTCATAAGGCTCGATTGGTTCTTCAAACCGTTCACCAAGCCGTGGCTCAAGCTTTTCTTCAGACACATACCAAACCCGCGCCAGCGCATCATTTTGCGAATAATCAATGCCCTTGGTCCAGCCATAGGTGGTGTCCATCATTTGGCGTAGCCGTGATAGCGGCATTGATCCATCAATACGGAAATGCGCTGCCTCATCCGATGCCATGCCGCTTGCCAAATCGTCAATCAGGTCGCCATGATCTTCAAGCAGAAGCGATACAAGCTGTTCTTGGCCTTCAAGGCTGAGATTGAACTCGCCCCAGCGATAGATGCTGTCCCAAGGCTGGTCGATATCAGCGTCAAGGCTGCGCACAAACGCGTCAAGCCGGACAAGATCATACCGCAATGATTGGGTTTTGCCATGCTGATAAGTGCTGTCGGTTGTCCATTCATCCGCGTTTTTGGCAGCTTTGGCGATCATCGTCAGAAAACCGGCGAGGCCAGCCTGATCGGTTGCGGCAAGCGCCCGCACGCGTGCCAAAGCGGTTTCACGCGCATTGATCCATGCGTGAATCAATGATGGGTGATTAATCAAGAATGGCGCCATGCCAAGACCGGTTGAATTGCCAACACCGATGCGGCGGCGAATATCGGGGTCAAGCTTGACCGCCTTTGCTGGTGCTTTGACCACAGCCATATGTTCGACAATATCAATGGTAAATGACCGGATTAACCAGACGGCAAGCAATTCAGGCTGGAACGAGCCAGAAAATTCAGGCCGGTTTGCCCAGATATCACGATCGGCAGCGCCAAATTTGCCTGATCCATAAACGGCCGTTGTTCGCATCAAATAACCAACAGGCTCGATCATCGCAAGGTCGGGCTGGTTGCCAGCGGCAAGGCAATCACGAACATAGTCAAATAGCCGAACCGACCGGTTTGCGCGTGACAGCACGAATTCATCATCTGAAATACGGCCAGCTTCTTGCAGCGGAACATTCTGTCTAAGCCGTTCAATATCGGCATCGCTTATGGTGCCATCATGAAGCGTAAAGGTGGCATCCCATGCTTCGGCTATGACCCGATCTGACCGTTTTTCGGCTGGCAGATCATGCGCAAAGGCAACCAATGTATAGCTTCGCTCAGGGCCAATGGCCTCATAGGTGGCAACGCCAACGCCCTTGGCATCAATCAACCATCGGCTTTGTTTAAACTGCCAATTCTCAGCTTTGAGACGGCGCAGCAAAACGCGCATAAAGCTAAGACGGCTTTGATGAAATGATCCCATCCGCGCCAAGGTCATGACCTGGCTGGCCGGGCGAAGCGCAACAGACGACACTGGTGGCGGTGATGCCACAGGATTATCTTGTTTCATCTCTGGTTTTTTCATCAATCAAACCACTTTGCTTGTTGCGCCAAAAAACCTAGTTAGGCCGTTTCAGCGCCAAAATTTTTATCATAAAACCGAAGCCAGTTTTCACCCATAATTGCATTTGTGTCTTTTTCGGAAAATCCCTGCTGTCTTAACCCTGCTGCAATCACTCCGAAATGGCGGTTATCTATAAACCAGCTTGGCATTGGAGGAAAGCCTGCATTACTGGCTGAACCTTCGCCATAATCAATTTCTTTTGTCCATCTGCCAACGCGCATCCACTCAACCACACTGTCAGGTTGATCCTGACAAAGGTCGGATCCGATGCCGATATTGTCGGCTCCCATCAAATCGGCAGTGTCGGCAATCATCTGGCAAAAGCTCGTCAGACTACATTCTGATTTATCCTTTAAATGATGCGGATAAAGCGAGAAACCCAACATGCCACCCGATTGGCCAAGTGCGCGAAGCACATCATCCGATTTATTGCGTTTGGCCGGATGCCAGAAATAGGGGTTGGCATGCGTAATGGCAATTGGGCGTTGTGAAATTTCAATGGCCTCCAAGGTTGATCGTTCGGCCGAATGGCTCATATCAACAACCATGCCAACACGGTTCATTTCCTTGATTACTTGGCGGCCCATGCGCGTGATGCCGGTATCTTCATCTTCATAACATCCCGTGGCAAGAAGCGACTGGTTGTTATAGGTAAGCTGCATAAAGCGAACGCCTAGGCTGTGACAAATTTCAACAAGTCCAATATCATCTTCAATTGGTGACGGGTTTTGAAATCCAAAAAAGATCGCGGTTCGGCCTTCGCGTTTGGCACGCCGCACATCATCGCCAGTGGTGCCATGAAAAATCAGATCGGGATAGCGTTCAAACCAACGATTCCATTGTTCGATTTTGGTAACGGTTTCGCGAAACATTTCGTGATAAGCAATCGTCACATGAACCGCATCAACGCCACCTTCGCGCATTTGCCGAAAGATTTTTTCTGACCAATTTGCATATTGAAGATTGTCGATGAGATGCATCTGATTATTCCGGCTTGCCAGCAGCAATATAGCTGGTTTTCACGATTGTATAGAATTCGGCGGCATAGCTTCCTTGTTCACGCGGGCCATATGAGCTGTTGCCGCGTCCGCCAAATGGAACATGATAATCAGTGCCTGCGGTTGGCAGGTTAATCGTAACAACACCAGTTTGGGCATTGCGGCGGAAATGCGTTGCCCGCGCCAGCGAACGGGTGATGATCCCCGATGTTAGGCCAAAATCAGTGTCATTCACGACATCAAGCGCCTCATCATACGAGCCGACTTTGATGATACAGGCGATTGGCGCAAACATTTCTTCGCGATTGATGCGCCAGTCATTTTTCGTGCCACCAATAACCGCAGGCGTTATGTAATATCCATCATGATCGCGGCTAACCGTCTCGCCGCCACACAGTACCTCGCCGCCTTCCTGTTTGGCTGTTTCCATCCATTGCAGGTTTTCGGCCAATTGTCCGGCGCTAACCACGGGGCCAATTTGCGTTCCATCAGCCAAGGCATGCCCAACCTTCATCGCCGATGCTGCGGCAACAAGCCGGTCGGCGAATTCGTCATGGATGGCCTCATGCACAACAAGCCGTGACGAGGCGGTGCATTTTTGACCCGTCCCGCCAAAAGCGCCGCCAAGCGCGGTTGCCACGGCAAGGTCAAGATCGGCATCATCCATAATGGCAAGCGCGTTCTTTGATCCCATTTCCATTTGGACTTTGGTAAGATTGGCAATTGCGGCGGTAGCAATCTGTTTGCCAACATCCAGCGAGCCGGTAAAGCTGATCGCATTTATCGCCGAAGATTCGACAAGTTTCTGGCCAATGCTGCCGCCCGGCCCCATCACCAGATTAAACAGCCCATGCGGAATATCCTGACGCGAAATGATTTCGCTTAAGGCAACAGCCGAAGCCGGAACCAGATTTGCCGGTTTCCAGATGACCGCATTGCCAAAAGCCAGCGCTGGCGCAATTTTCCAGACTGCTGTTGCGGTTGGAAAATTCCAAGGGCTGATGATGGCAACAACTCCAACCGGTTCGCGCCGAACGTCAATTTCGATGCCGTCACGAACACTATCGGCCGCATCACCGATCTGACGAAGCACTTCGGCAGCATAATAGGTAAAGAACTGGCCGGCTCGGTAGATTTCACCAACACCTTCGGCCAATGGCTTGCCTTCTTCGCGGCTAAGAAGGGTGCCAAGCTCGATGCGGCGTTCCATCAATTCATTGCCGATATTCATCAAGATGTTTTGACGCGCCTCAAGACCGGTGGCGACCCATTTTTTCTGGGCGGTTTGGGCGGCATCTAGGGCGCGATCAAGCTGGGCGCTATCTGCCTGCGCAAAATGGCCGATCTGATCGCTAAGATCGGATGGATTGATATTGGCAATTGTGCTTTGCCCATCGCACCACGCGCCTGCAATAAAATTCTGTCCGGTTTCTGACATGGTTTTTCGCGCCTTTCATGCTGCCAATATCTGCAAGAGTTCGCTTTATTGGCATGGGTCATGCTGACCGAAAGAGGATTTGAACACAACCCCTTTACTCGATCTGGGTATATCTGTTTTTTGGCAATCATTTGCATGACTTGTCATTTCCTGATAAGCGGGATTTAAGTGATGCGGATATCATGTCCTATCGGCCTGATAGTTTCGCAATGTCATGCAAAGGACGGCAGCGAATGAAAATGATCACTGATCGTATGTCGATGCCCTATTTCGCCCTTGGCGTTCTGGCTTTGGCAATGGGAATTATTCCCCTTAATGACGCATTGATTAAATTGATGAGTGGTGATGTTTCGCTTGGCCAGCTGGTCGCTTTGCGGGCAGGAATGACGCTGATCATGCTTGGCATTTTCAGCCGCAGTATTCAGGCAATGTTTGCGCTGCCAGCAAAAGTTTTCTGGCTGTTCTTCGCCCGTAGCATGTGTCTAGTGCTGGCGATGGTGCTGTTTTTTGTTTCGCTAGGGACGTTGCCGCTGGCAAATGTGATCGCCATTTTCTTTGTGTCACCATTAATCATTACGATTCTATCAGTGCCATTTCTTGGCGAGAAAATTGGCCTTCACCGTTTGGCCGCAGTATCAGCTGGCATGGCTGGGGTTTTGTTTATCATTCGGCCCGGCGGGGTTCAGTTTCAGGTGGAAACCTTGTTTGTTGTGATGTCGGCCTTCAGCTATGCCGCCTTTCAGATATGGACAAGACGCCTAAAATCGGTTGGCAATCTATCGGGAATGGTTGCGGTTCAGCATATTTGTTATTTAACGATTGGCGTGCTGTTCATGCTTATGAACATGATCTGGCCAGTTGATCAATCAGGCAATCCGACCATTGATTTTCTGCTTCGCGCGCCATCACTGATGTCTTTGACCAATCTTGGCTATCTGGTGATTTGCAGCTTTTCGGTTCTGCTATTGTCCTACGCATCGTCCAACGCCTATCGTTCGGTTGAGGCATCGGTCATTGCGCCATTTGAATATGTCGCGATTCCGTTTGGTGTTTTCTGGGGTGTTGTGATCTGGGATGAATGGCCGGATCAGATGGTTATGATTGGGATAACGCTTATTCTGGCGGGCGGGCTTTACACGCTTTATCGTGAAAATGTCCAATCGATTGACGTGATTACGTCAAGCCCGATGCCGGCAACCGCCGCGATTGTAGAACCTGCCGATGCGGCACCGCAAGATATGGATTTGAAAGCGCCAAATCAAAAAGAATAGGCCCAAAAGGATTAAGCCCATAAAAAGTGATAACAGCGCCGTCTAGTCGGCTTTGCCGCCCTTCCAGACGCCTGTATCCTTTAGCTTTTCAGCAACTTCGGCAGGCATGTAATTTTCATCATGCTTGGCCAAAACATTGGTTGCGATAAATTCACCATTGGCAAGTGACCCTTCGGCAACGACGCCTTGGCCTTCGCGAAACAGGCTTGGCAACGCATTGTCATAGCGGACGCTGATTTCATTTGAACCATCGGTGACCGTGAAAACAGATTGCAATCCGTCGATCTTGACGCTGCCATCTTTGACCAGCCCGCCAAGCCGCAATGCCTGCCCCGACTTTGTTCCTGAGGTGGTAATTTCGGTTGGCGTATAGAAAAAAACGATATTGTCGCGAAGCGCGCCAAGCACAAGCATGGCTGCAACGCCAACCAATGCTGCGATCATCGCGATGATTGATAACCGTTTGGCCTTTGGTGACATGGATGCCTCGTTGATGCGTATCATCAGGGATTTGATAACGCTGCTTACCAGAAGATTAGAAACATACAATAGTTTGCCGGAAATTTAGGGTCGCGGCAAGACAGCGCAGGTTATTGTGTAGCGTCGTCAAACGCTGTAAACAAGTGTTACAAATTTATAGAACGTAGTGAGGAATTTATGAAAAATTATGTTTTTATCGCCGCAGCAGCGGCAGGACTTCTTATGGCAGCTCCGGCACAGGCTGGCGATGCAGCTGCGGGTGCAAAAGTATTCAAGAAATGTAAGGCCTGTCATTACGTTGATCGGGAAAAAAACAAATCTGGCCCGCATCTGGTGAATATTGTTGGCCGTGCAGCTGGTGCGGTTGACGGGTTCAAATATTCCAAAGCGATGGCTGGATCGGGTCTGGTTTGGGATGAGGCAACTTTGGCTGGTTTCCTTGCTAAGCCAAAGAAATACCTAAAAGGCACCAAAATGTCGTTTGCTGGCCTGAAAAAAGAATCCGACATTGCCAATGTGATTGCCTATTTAAAATCACCAAAATAACCTGATGCCCTCGCAGGAGAGGGCGTCAGTTTTGGTTCGTTGCGGGCTATGGCCCTTCTTGGAAGCTTTTTTACGGCGAATAAATCATGAATTTGATGAACAAATATCCGCGCTTGTCGGATCTGAAAAAGCCTGCGTCGAGACGCATTCCAAAATTTGTGTTTGCCTATCTTGACTCAGGAACAGGCCATGATCGCGCCAAAGACGAAAACAGAGCTTTTCTCGACTCGATCGAGCTAACACCGCAATTCATGCGAGGGCGGGTCGATCCCGATCTAACAACCAAGCTTGGCAAAAAAACATTCAAGGCGCCGTTTGGTGCGGCGCCTATTGGTCTGTCATCATTGATCTGGCCCGGGGCGGAATCGATTATTGGCCGCGCTGCCAAAAGACACGGCTTTCCCTATACGCTGAGCACGGTGGCTGGTGAATCAATCGAAATGATCGCCGAATCTGCGGGCGAAATGGGCTGGTTTCAGCTTTATGCCCCTCGTGACCGTGATCTGATGCGTGATTTGCTGCGGCGCGCCAAGGGCTGCGGCTACACAACGTTGGTTGTGACCGCTGATGTGCCATCACCAAGCCGCCGCGAGCGCATGCGGATTGCGGGCGCGCCACTTGGCAGCCGAGGTAATTCGGCCTTTTCACCTCGCGTCATCTGGCAAAGCATGCTTCGTCCGGAATGGGCAGTGCGGACCTTGCTGAATGGCGGGGCACGCTTTCGCAATATGGAACCCTATGCCAAGAATAATGGGACGATGGGCATCACCAAATTCATCGGCGATCAGCTAAACGGCTCGCTTGATTGGGATTATCTAGCTGAAATTCGCGCCGAATGGGATGGCGAAATCTATCTCAAAGGGGTTCTTCATGGACAAGATGCAGCGCGGGCGATCAAGCTTGGCGTTGATGGCATTGTTGTCTCAAATCATGGTGGCCGTCAATTAGATGCAGCACCACCACCTTTGGCACAGCTGTCAGCCATTCGCGCTGCGGTTGGCAAGGATGTGCCGCTGATTGTCGACAGTGGTATCATGTCGGGGCTTGATATTGTGCGGGTATTGTCGGCAGGCGCTGATTTTGCGCTTGTTGGCCGCGGTTTCATGTATGCCGTTGCCGCCCTTGGCAACAAAGGCGGGGAGCATGCGGCCTCAATCCTTTTGGAAGAAGTTCGCGATGTAATGGCGCAGCTTGGCCTGTCGTCGATTGATGAGGTCAAGCGGCTTGGAAATGGCTAGCTCTGGCTAGGTTGTTTTCAGCGCAAGAATGGTGATGTGATGCTGTCTTTGATTTTGCAACGGATATTTGCTGCTGTTGTAATGGGTCTGATGATGCTGTCACCGGCGATGGCGTCTGACCTGATGTATGGGACGCTGCAATTTCGCGCAACGATCGGATCAATGCCAAGCAGCGCTGCCTATTTGTCGATCACAAATCATGGTGCCATGGCCGACCGGTTGCTGGCCGCTGAAAGCAGCCTTTCCCGCAAAACCGAACTTCACACAATGGAGATCACAAATGGCGTTATGAAAATGCGGCAGATTGACGGCGGCATTGCTATTCCGGCTGGCAAGACAATCCAGCTGGCACCTGGTGGGTTTCATGTGATGCTGATCGGGTTGAAAGCGCCATTGAATGCTGACGAACGTTACCAAGTGACGTTCGTGTTTGAAAAAGCTGGAAAGGTCAAACTAACCGGTCTTGCCAAACGCCCTGCCGATTTGAAAATGCCGTCTTCGCATTCACCTAATACGCATTCATCCGACGCGCACTCAATGAATATGCCGAAAAGCAACTAGCAAAGCCATCATGTGCACGGCCACCAGCCTAGAAGATGCCGGCATCTAACCCAGCTGCCACGCCAAGACATAGATCGCCAACCTGCTCGCAAAAACCATCATTCCAATCGCCATGCAGAATCAAAGGCTCGGCCACCAGTCGCCATTTCAGGCCGCCACAAATGCTTGTCAGTGCGCGCTTGGTTGCGGTGCCGTCCAATCCGGCGCGGATATAGATCGCAACCGGCTTGGCATCGCTGTGATCCAGCCAGTCATTATAACAACGATCAAACATATCCTTGGTTGCGCCAGCCATATATCCAATATTTTCGGTTGTGCCGATGATGACTGCATCGGCGGCCAATAGATCGGGGCTGGTCACATCAAATGGCGAGACACAGCGTATTTTGACCGCACCCTGATCATAGCCATTATAACCAAGGCAGGCATCAAGCCCCGCCTTGGCAAGCGCGACGGTATTTGGCGATGGCGTATGGGCAATGATTAACAGGGTTTTCGACATGGGTGAAATTTTAGGCTGTTTTGGCTATATTGCAATGATAGCTGGCTCATTGGCACAATTTGCGGCATGCAGCTTGCGATGCAAGACACACCAAAGACAATGCCGGTTCTGGCAGGAAAGGGCAAATTGATATGAACAAATCCCTCGATCGGGCCGCGATTATCGCCAGTCTTGAAGATAGGCAAGGCTGGCAATTGACGCCCGAAGATGCGTCTTTGCAAATCATAAAAAAAACTTATTTCTTTAAGAATTTCAACGCTGCTTTCGGGTTTATGGGACGGGTTGCCCTGATGGCAGAACGCGCCAATCACCATCCCGAATTTCACAATCAATATCGTCAGGTGACGATTCGCTGGGCAACGCATTCATGCGGTGGCATTACCGCGCTTGATCTGGAAATGGCAAAGATTTGTGATCAGCTTGCCGTCGATAGCGGGTTGAAGGCCTAGATCGATCCGGCTTGCAGCGGTACGCGGCTGTCCATCACATCGCCCATTGAAGCACCCATAGCGCGACAATACCAACCGCAATTGTGGTGATCATCTGCCGCGTCACCAATGCCGCAATGATCGCCAGCGCGGCGGCAAATAAACGCGGATTATCCCAAAGGGCAATTGTCTGGTCTGCCGGATCAATCAATATGGCAGGGACAATAATCGCTGTTAGAACCGCAATTGGCACAAACCCCAAAGCATCAACAAGCCATTGCGGCGGCCGATTGCTAATGCCATTGCTAAGCATGATAAAACGCGTTGCAAAGGTAAACAGGCCTGCCGCAATCATGATGAACCAGATCATGATGTGGCTCCGGCTTGATGGTTAAGACGGCTGACAAGCCATCCCGCCAGAATGCCGCCAATGGCAGCGGTGATAAGCCATAAATTCCACGGCAGTGGTTGGCCTAATATGGCAATGGTTCCGGCAGTGACCGCCGCGGCAAGATCGGCGCGGGTTTTTAGAATTGGCGCAACAATAGCGATAAAGGTAAGCGGTACGGCGAATGACAATGACAATGACCATGAATCGGGAATTGTGCCGCCGACTAGAACGCCAAAAATCGTCGAAAATTGCCAGCTTGTCCACAGCAGCATACCGCTTCCAAGTAGATGAAAATGTTGATTAGGGCCAGGTGGCTCATGCTGAAATCGCCTGATTGAGATGGCATAGGCCTCATCGGTCAGCAAATAGCCGAGTAAAATTCGCCATCGCAGCGGCAGGTGACGCAAATAGGCCGCAATGGATGCGCTATAGAGAACATGGCGCATATTGATCACGCAAACCGACCCGCCAACAATCAAGGCTGGCACACCGGCTGCCCATAGTTGAGCAAACACAATTTGGCTGGCACCACCAAACAGGATGCTTGACATCAAAATTGTTTGCCATGGGGTCAGGCCGCTTTCGAGGCCAAGAACGCCGAACACAAGGCCAAAGGGTGCAACGCCAAAAATAAGGGGCATTTCCTCGCAAACGCCAGCCCAGAACTCGCTTCCTGCCGACAGGTTTTGGCTGGCCTTTGGGCTGTTTTGGACTTTTGGCATGGCAAAATGTCTCTTTATTTAAGAGGGGTTGTCTCGATCAGCGGCATGATAGCGCAGGGCAAGGAATTAGCAAGCTATCGCCGAATTTTTGGTTGTATGGGCGTGAAATTTGATTGCTGGTAAATGCGTGGTTAGCAATCTTGCAATTCACGTCCGTTTTGGGTACTTCCTAAGGCCGAACCAAACCGAACAATCGACTATTTTGCCAGAGGCCAGCGACCATGACAGCTAATTTCCAATTTGCCGACCAGTTAGATGTCGCTGGCAAAACTGTGCTTCTTCGACTTGATGTTAATGTTCCGCTTGCTGACGGGGTGGTTAGCGACGATACCCGCATCCGGCGTGTTATGCCGGGGGTTCAATCCCTTCTGGTACGCGGTGCAAAAGTTGTTGTGCTAACGCATTTTGGCCGGCCGAAAGGCGCCCTTGTGCCAGCCCTGACGGTGCGCCCCGTGGCGCAATCAATGGCCGGAATTCTTGGCCAGCCAGTGCCAGTGGAAAGTGATGTTATTGGCTCAGGTGGGAAAAAGGCCGTGGCAGCTCTGGCAGGTGGCGACATTCTGATGATGGAAAATCTGCGGTTTTATCCTGAAGAAGAAGCCAATGATCTGGCCTTTGCTAAAAGCCTTGCGGCGCTTGGTGACCTTTATGTTGGTGATGCTTTTTCCTGTGCGCATCGGGCGCATGCGTCGGTTGATGCCTTGCCGCGTTTGATGCCATCGGCGGCTGGACGGTCTTTTGCGGCCGAACTTGCGGCATTGGATGCGGCGCTATCATCGCCTGTGCGCCCACTTGGGGCGGTTGTTGGCGGTGCAAAAGTATCATCAAAGCTGGCCTTGCTGGAAAATCTTGTTACCCAGGCCGATGGGCTGGTGCTTGGCGGGGGGATGGCCAATACATTTTTGCTGGCGAAAGGTAAGCCAATTGGCGCCTCGCTTGCCGAACCTGACATGGTCGATACGGCGCGCCGTATTATGGATGGTGCTGCCGCGCATAATTGCCAGATTCTGCTTCCCCAAGATGTGGTTGTCGCGGGTGAATTTAAACTTGGTGCCGTGCATCGCCTTGTCAGCAGTGACGATGTTGCCGATGGCGAAATGATTTTAGATGCTGGTGCCGAATCGGTGGCGGCGGCAATGGCCTTTCTTGATCGCTGTTCGACAATTGTCTGGAACGGGCCAATGGGCGCGTTTGAGATTCCGCCGTTTGATGCGGCAACCACGACTTTGGCGCGCGCTGTTGCAGCAAAAACGCAAAATGATGGTGTGATGAGTGTTGCCGGTGGTGGTGATACGATGGCGGCACTTGCAAATGCCGGGGTGAATGACCAATTCTCCTATGTATCAACCGCAGGCGGCGCGTTTCTTGAATGGTTTGAGGGCAAACGCTTGCCCGGGGTCGAGGCGTTGCGTATCGACTAGCCATTACGCTCAAAAAACGTTTGGTTACAGAACGGTTAGTCATAAGATTTTTGGTTATGGGGCAGGGCTGGATTGCCATAAAGGACAAGCATCATGTTTTTCGATAATCCGTTTAAATCGCGTTTGCCAAATGTCGATGAAGCATTGGCCGGTTGCGGCACGGCAGTTTTTGCTGGCGGCAATCATGCGGTGCTTGGCACGCCCCTTACCGGTTCTGTGCCGAAGGGGATGAAGCAGATTGTCCTTGGTCTTGGCTGTTTTTGGGGTGCCGAACGGCTGTTTTGGAAGCTGCCCGGTGTTCATGTCACGGCGGTTGGCTATGCTGGCGGGGTGACGCCAAACCCTACTTACGAGGAAACTTGCAGCGGACTGACCGGTCATACTGAGGTTGTGCTGGTGGTTTATGATCCCGCCAAGCTGACGCTTGACCGTATTTTAACAACATTCTGGCAGGCGCATGACCCCACCCAAGGGTTTCGGCAGGGAAATGATCGCGGCACGCAATATCGGTCGGCGATCTTTGTGATGGATGATGATGATCTAGCCATCGTCACCGCGAGTGCCGAACAATATCAAAAGGCGCTGGCAAAAGCCGGATTCGGCCAGATCACAACTGAGATCGCGGCTAATGACCAATTTTACTTTGCCGAGGATTATCATCAGCAATATTTGCATAAGGTACCAAATGGCTATTGTGGCCTTCAGGGAACGGGTGTTTCGGCAGGCCAGGCTGGCTACAATAAAAAGATCTAAAAAGGCGTTGGAAAAGCGCGATGCAAGGATTGACCTCGGGTCGTGGCGGTGTTAAGTTTCGACCTCGTTATTAAGCATTTAGGCCTACGGCCGCCGATTTGGGAGCCCCAAATTATGAAAGTTGTTAGTTCACTCAAGACGCTGAAATCGCGTGACCGTCATTGTCAGGTGGTGCGTCGTCGCGGCAGATTATATGTAATCAACAAGAAGAACCCGCGCCTCAAGGCTCGTCAGGGTTAAGGCTTTGCGTGGCGCATTGTGCCACCAGCCTGTCCAAAGCGTTTAGAATATCCAAGGTACGGTCGGGTTTTCCGGCCGTTTCTTTTGCCCAAATTTCCGATTGCGTCACCTCGGGCTGTTCTGCATCATGGCAGGGGGCTGCCTTACGGGGCGGAATGAATAAGTAAGGTGCTATCAGTTTTTTTTCGCGGATATATCTACTCAGGAGCCTATCATGCAGATGCCAGAACCAGATCAGGCCGTTATTGATCGCCGCGAGACCATTTGTCGTGACCTTCGCAAATTGGTCGCCGCCGATTGTGTGATTGATTCGGTTGAAGGGCGCCGCGCCTATGATGCTGATGGTCTGTCTGCGTATCGCCAGCTTCCGCTCGCCGTGGTTCTGCCAGAAACCGTCCAGCAAATTGCCGCCGTTATGAAATATTGTCATGGCGAAGGCATCAAAGTAGTGCCGCGCGGGTCAGGCACATCGCTATCTGGCGGCGCTTTACCTTTGGCTGATGCGGTTCTTGTCGGGCTTGGGAAATTTAACCGGATTCTTGCTGTTGATTATACAAATCGTTGTGTCGTTGCCCAGCCGGGTGTGACCAATCTTGCCATTACCCATGCGGTTCAGGCGGATGGGTTTTATTATGCGCCCGATCCGTCAAGCCAGATTGCCTGTTCTGTTGGTGGTAATGTTGCCGAAAATTCAGGTGGTGTTCATTGTCTGAAATATGGTCTGACAACAAACAATCTTCTTGGGATTGAGCTTGTCACCATTGATGGTGAAATCCTGCGGCTTGGCGGCAAGCATCTTGATGCTGGTGATTATGATTTGATGGGCGTGATGACCGGGTCTGAAGGCTTGCTTGGCATTGTTAGCGAAGTGACGTTGCGGATTTTGCAAAAGCCAGCAACCCAGCGTGCGCTTCTTGTCGGGTTTGATGATACCGGATCAGCGGCAAAGGCCGTTGGCGATGTGATTGGCGCGGGTATTATTCCGGCTGGTATGGAAATGATGGATGGGCTGGCAATTAATGCGGCTGAAGATTTTGCCAATGCTGGCTATCCACGCGGGGCTGCCGCGCTGCTGATTATAGAACTTGATGGCCCGGAAGTCGAGGTCAATACATTGATTGATCGCGTTGCCAAAATTATGGATAGCGCCGGTGCGTCATCACTTAAAGTCAGCAATTCCGAAGAAGAGCGCAACCTATTCTGGGCTGGCCGGAAATCAGCTTTTCCCGCTGTTGGGCGCATTTCGCCCGATTATTTATGTATGGATGGCACAATCCCGCGCCGCCGCCTGCCAGATATGATGGTGCGAATGGCGTCGCTTAGCCAAAAATATGGATTGCGCGTTGCCAATGTCTTTCATGCTGGTGATGGCAATCTTCATCCGCTGATTCTGTTTGATGCCAACCAACCCGGTGAATTGCAACGAGCCGAAAATTTTGGCGCTGATATTTTGCGGGCATGTGTTGAAATGGGTGGCGTTTTAACTGGCGAGCATGGTGTTGGCGTTGAAAAACGTGATCTGATGGGAATTCAATTCACTGAAGAGGACATGAAACAGCAACAACGGCTGAAATGCGCCTTTGATGCTGATCATCTGCTGAATCCGGGAAAGATGTTCCCGCATTTGCATCGTTGTGCCGAATTGGGGCGGCTTCATGTCCATAAGGGCAAAATGCCATTTCCTGATCTGCCGCGCTTTTAAGGTTTTTGGCCACTGCCGGTTTTGCCGCAGTGATAAGGGTAAGTTTCGAGATGATAAACGTAACCGGGCTTGATGACGCTGCTGCGGTCATTGCCGATGCGATGGAACAGCAACAGCATCTCGGCGTGCAAGCGATGGCAACAAAGGCCGCGCTTGGCCGCGATGCCGACTATGATGACGTGATAAATGTTTCGGCTTTTTCCGGCATTATCGACTATCAGCCTGATGAATTGATCCTAACCTTGCGCGCTGGCACGCCAATGCACGAAGTTGAATCGACATTGGCCAGCTCAAACCAGATGTTGGCATTTGAAGTGCCTGACTTGCATAAGATTCTGGCCAGCCAGTCGGCGGGAACCATTGGCGGCGTTCTGGCAACCAATGCCAGCGGCCCTCGCCGCCTGACCGCCGGTGCCGCGCGTGATTATTTGCTTGGGTTTGATGCGATTTCGGGGCGTGGCGAGCGGTTCAAATCGGGCGGCAAGGTGATGAAAAATGTCACTGGTTATGATTTGTCAAAATTGATTTGCGGGTCTTATGGCACATTGGCCATCGTTGATGAGGTGACGCTGAAAACGCTGCCAAAGCCGGAAACCAAAATCAGCCTTTTATTTCCTTGTGATGATCTTAGCGCGGCTGTTGCCCGCATTGCCGGTATTTTTGCCAGTCCACATGAACCCAATGCGGCCGCCATTCTGCCACAAGCCATTGCGGCAAAAGCGGGTATTGATGTTGCCGGTGCGATTCTGGCCATCATCCGGCTTGAGGGGATTGATGTTTCGGTTGCTGATCGCGCCGCGCATTTGCTGTCAGCGCATAAAGAGGGTGTAAAAATTGATAGCGATGCCAGCACCGCGCTATGGCAGCAAATCCGGGATGTTGATTTGCTGGCAGATGCCGATGGCGATATCTGGAAATTATCCTGCGCACCGGCTTCGGCACCGGCAATCATTGCCACACTTTTTGACCATTTTGATTTGCAGTTTTTTGCCGATTGGGCGGGCGGGCTATTATGGCTTGCAGGACCGTCAGGGGCGGAATTTGGCACGGCAATGCGATCGGCATTGGCGGCAAATGGCAATGGACATGCGCAATTGATCCGTGACAGCGGTAATAGCAAAAATGTCATTGCCCCTTTGCAGCCCCTGTCATCAGCACATTATGCGCTTCACAAGCGGGTAAAGGCAGCGTTTGACCCGCGGTCGGTTCTTAATTTTGGCCGTATGCACGACGGCATCTAGGGAGCAAGGTTTATGCAAACTCATTTCACCGCTGACCAGCTTGCCGACCCGCAAATCGCCGAAGCTGATGCCATTCTTCGTAAATGTGTTCATTGCGGTTTCTGCACGGCCACCTGTCCGACCTTTGTGATTACGGGCGATGAGCGCGACAGCCCGCGTGGCCGCATCTGGATGTTGCGTGAAGTGCTGGAAAGCCCTGAAACCGTATCAGCTAACACCGGCTATCATATTGACCGTTGCCTTGGCTGTCTGTCTTGCACAACCACCTGTCCATCGGGTGTGGATTACCCGCATCTTCTCGATATTGGTCGCGAAAAGCTGGACAAGCTGGTGCCGCGGCCATTTGCCGACAAGATGATGCGCCGCATGCTTGGCATGATCATTCCTTATGCTGGCCGGTTTCGGATGATGATTGCGCTGGCGCGGATCGGTCGGTTGTTTCGCTGGGCGATGCCGGCGGCCATGCGCGCGGCTCTGGCCAAGATTCCGGCCGAGTTAAAGCCATTTGATCGGGTTGGTGGCCAGAATGCGGTATTTTTGCCCGATCAAAAACCGGTTAAGCGCGTTGCCTTGCTGGCCGGCTGTGCGCAGCGCGCGCTTGATCCCGAGATCAATGCAAGCACGATCCGCGTTCTCAATCGGCTTGGTGTCGAGGTTGTTGTGCGGTCCGAGGCGCATTGTTGCGGTGCGTTGGCGCATCATATTGGCGAAACTGATCGGGCGCATCACACGGTTCGGGCGGCGGTTCTGGCATGGTATGATGAAATGAAATCGGGCGGTCTTGATGCGATTGTTGTGAATGCGTCTGGCTGTGGAACAATGGTCAAGGATTACGACCATATGATGAAAGATGACGCCGAGCTTGCTAGTATCGCCAAGGCGGTTTCGGATAAATGCGTTGATGTTTCTGAATTGCTTGATAATCTTGATGTCGAGTCGATTTTGCAGCCAGCGCCTGCCGAGGGGCGCGGCAAGGTTGCCTATCATTCGGCTTGTTCGCTTCAACATGGGCAAAAGATCCATGATTTGCCTTTGCGTTTGCTTCGTCAGGCCGGATTTGATGTGGTGCAACCGCTGAATGGCCATCTTTGCTGTGGCTCGGCAGGGGTCTATAATATCCTTCAACCCGAGATGGCTGATGAATTAAAAGCCCATAAATTGGACAGCCTTGATAAAACCGGCGCGCAATTTGTCGCCGCTGGCAATATTGGCTGTATCACGCAGTTAAACCGGAAAGATTTGCCGGTACGCCATACGGTTCAATTTATTGATTGGGCAACAGGTGGGCCTAATCCGCGCTAATCCAAGATATCATCTTGCTGCATTCGGGTTGAAATTAGTGGTAAATGAACCACAATTTGCTTGGGATAGGTTTAGATGTGTTTTGTTCCTGATGATTACCGTAACAGACAGGCGACAGCCGACATAAATCTTGAATTTTGAGATCGAAATGACTGATCAGAAAAAATTGAATATTCCTGAATTGAGCGATGTCAAAAAAGCGCATGAGCGGATTTCGCCGCATATTCACTGCACGCCAATTGTGACAAACCAGTTTCTTGATGCGAAAACAGGTGCCGAGCTGTTTTTCAAATGCGAGAATTTTCAAAAGGCAGGCGCGTTTAAGGTGCGCGGGGCGTCAAACGCTGTTTTTGGCCTCAATGATGCAACTGCGGCGAAAGGGGTCGCCACGCATTCATCGGGCAATCATGCGCTGTCGCTAAGCTATGCGGCGGGACGGCGCGGAATTTCCCTGTACGGTTGTTATGCCGAGAACCGCACCACAGGCGAAAAAAGATGCGGTTATCGGCTATGGCGGCACAATTGTCGAATGCGAGCCGTCAACCACAAGCCGCGAGGCGGTATTTGCCGAAGTGGTTGCCAAGACGGGCGCTGATTTTGTGCATCCCTATAATGATCCACGGGTGATTGCCGGGCAGGCGACCTGTTCATTGGAATTGATTGATCAGGTGAAGGATCTTGATTGTGTTGTTGCGCCAATCGGCGGCGGCGGCATGATTTCGGGCACTTGCTTGACCTTAAGCCATCTTGCGCCATCAATTGAAATTTACACTGCCGAGCCTGAACAGGCGGATGATGCCTATCGCAGTTTCAAGGCAGGGCATATTATTGCCGATGATGCGCCGGTAACGGTTGCAGATGGGTTGAAAGTGCCGCTCAAGGATTTGACATGGCATTTCGTATCAAACCATGTGACTGACATTCTAACCGCCAGTGAGCAGGAAATCATTGATGCGATGAAACTGACATGGCAGCGTATGAAAATGGTGATTGAGCCAAGCTGCGCCGTGCCATTGGCGGTTATTTTAAAAAATCCCGATCTATTTCGCGGCAAAAAGGTTGGTGTGATTTTTACGGGCGGAAATGTTGATTTGGATAAATTGCCCTGGATCACAGCTACAGGAGATAAACAGTGAATATGCAGGTAAAACCCGAAGAATTAGAAGTTGGCTATAATATTCCCGCCATGGTTGGCATGGATGAGGCCGATATCCAGACACCCTGTCTTGTTCTTGATCTTGATGCGCTAGAGCGCAATATCATCAAGATGGGTCAATTCGCCAAAGACAAAAACATGCGTCACCGCGTTCATGGCAAGATGCATAAATCGGTTGATGTGGCGCTGCTTCAAGAAAAGCTTGGGGGCAGTTGCGGTGTTTGCTGCCAGAAGGTCAGCGAAGCTGAGGCGTTTGTGCGCGGCGGTATCAAGGATGTTCTGGTGTCTAATCAGGTGCGCGATCCGGCCAAAATTGACCGGTTGGCACGTCTGCCAAAGCTTGGTGCGCGGGCAATTTGCTGTGTTGATGATCTGGCGAATATCGCTGATTTGTCGGCAGCCGCGGTAAAGCATGGAACCCAAATTGAGTGTCTTGTTGAAATTGATTGCGGGGCAGGGCGTTGCGGCGTTCAATCGACCGAAGATGTGGTGGCGATTGCGACGGCGATTGACGCGGCTGTTGGGTTGAAATTTGCCGGACTTCAGGCCTATCAGGGCGCAATGCAGCATCTTGATGATTATCAGGAACGCAAAGCCAAAATTGAGATTGCGGTTGCGATGGTGGCCGAGGCTGTTGCGGCGCTGAAGTCAGTTGGGCTGGAATGTGATATTGTTGGCGGTGGCGGCACCGGATCATATTATTTTGAAGGTGAATCGGACGTCTATAACGAATTGCAATGCGGCTCCTACGCCTTTATGGATGCTGATTATGGCCGTATTCTGGATCGTGACGGCAACCGGATTGATCAGGGCGAATGGCAAAATGCGCTTTTCCTTCTGACCTCGGTGATGAGCCATGCCAAGGCCGATAAAGCGATTTGTGACGCTGGACTGAAAGCCCAATCGGTCGATAGTGGCTTGCCAGTTATTTTTGGCCGAACCGATGTCGAATATATCAAATGTTCAGATGAACATGGGGTGATCGCCGATCCTGACGGCGTGCTGAAAGTTGGCGACAAATTAAAGCTGGTGCCAGGTCATTGTGACCCGACCTGCAATGTCCATGATTGGTATGTTGGTGTCCGCAATGGCAAGGTCGAAGCTCTTTGGCCAATTACTGCACGCGGCAAGGCATTCTAGGCTTGAAAATAACGGCCAAAAGCACCGCAAAAAAGGAAAATTGATATCATGATGAAAACCAGCGACGGCGTTGTCATCGTTCGAGAAGATGTGTGCCGTGATGTTGTGAATGACTGGGATGCCTTTGTCGCGGTTGAAGGGGTTTTTGCGGCAATGGCGGCGGGCGATGCGGTGAATTTTCCGGTTGTGCGCGAGGCGATTGGCCATGCTGATGCGCTTTATGGTTTTAAATCGGGCTTTGACCGGGCTGGCATTGCGCTTGGCGTGAAATAAGGCGGATACTGGCCGCAAAATATGGCCAATGCGGGCATTAGCAACCACCAATCAAGTGTGTTTCTGTTTGATCCCGATACAGGGCGGTTGCAAGCTATTATCGGCGGCAATTATCTAACCGCGATGCGCACGGCCGCCGCCGCAGCGGTTTCGATAAGTCATCTTGGCCGCCCTGATGCGTCGGTTCTAGGCATGATGGGGGCTGGCCATCAATCAGTTTTCCAATTACGCGCCGCGTTGCAACAGCGTCAATTCAGCAAGATTTTAGGCTGGAACCGGTCAGCCGATGCCTTGTCGCGTCTTACCAAGCTGGCGGATGAATATGCAATTCCTTTTGAGGCGGTGACTCCGGATGCAATGACACAAGCCGATGTGATCATCACCATCACCTCGTCGCATCAGCCGTTATTGATGGCCGATCAGGTCAGCCCGGGAACGCATCTTGTCTTTATGGGAACCGATACCAAGGGCAAACAGGAAATTGATCCGGCATTATTTTCGATTGGCACCTGTTTTACCGATGAAGTGGCGCAATCAGTGACGATTGGCGAGGCGCAGCATGCCATTGCCGCAAGTCTTGTTAGCGAAGGGGCAATTGTGCCAATCGGCAGCGTTATCAATAAAGATCATGCTGGCCGAACAAGCGATGATGAAATCACTATTTTTGACGGCACCGGCGTTGGTTTGCAGGATCTGGCGCTGGCGTCAGTGGCCATACGCCGCGCAATTGAGGCAGGATCGGCAACAACCGTTTCATTCTGATCGACAGCCGTAAAAAACGGCTGGCAAAAGACTGGCGTCATGCCTGTGTCAAAATCAAAACCAGCCCGTGCATCTGCTTGATGCCGCAGGCTTGAATAGAAAATGCCTGAATGATACCGGCTGGTTGTGTAACGCGCTGTTAGGTGATGCGGCTAGCCAAGATCAAAGAAATCATTACCCTTGTCATCCATCACAATGAAGGCTGGAAAATTTTCAACTTCAATTTTCCAGACGGCTTCCATGCCAAGCTCTGGATATTCCAGAACTTCGATTTTCTTGATTGACTCAAGCGCCAGTTTGGCGGCGACTCCGCCAATTGAGCCAAGATAAAAACCGCCATGTTCTTTACAGGAATCGCGAACAATGCGGGACCGGTTGCCCTTGGCAAGCATCACCATTGATCCACCATTGGCCTGAAAAGTTGGAACATAGGAATCCATGCGGCCAGCTGTGGTTGGGCCAAATGACCCCGATGCCATGCCTTCGGGTGTCTTTGCTGGCCCCGCATAATAAACCGGATGGTTTTTGAAATAATCGGGCAATTTGCCGTCTTGATCCAGCCGTTCCAGCAATTTGGCATGGGCAATGTCGCGCGCCACGATCAAGGGGCCGGTGAGCGCAAGCCGTGTTTCAACCGGATGGGCGCTAAGGCTTGCCAGAATTTCGCTCATTGGTTTGTTCAGATCAATGGCAACGACATCATCTTCGGGTTGATCAGATAGATCGGGCAGGAATTTTGCCGGATCGCGCTCTAAGGTTTCAATAAACAGCCCTTCGGGAGTGATTTTGGCAAAGGCCTGCCGGTCGGCCGAGCAGGACACGCCAATGCCAATTGGGCAAGAGGCACCGTGACGCGGCAAGCGAATGACGCGTACATCATGGCAATAATATTTACCGCCAAATTGCGCGCCAATGCCAAGGTCACGGGTGATTTGCAGGATTTCTGCTTCCCAATCGAGATCACGCCATGCATGACCAAGCGCATTGCCCTCGGTTGGCAGATTATCAAGCGCCTTGATTGATGCCATTTTAACCGTCTTCATTGTCAGTTCGGCTGATGTGCCGCCAATCACAATCGCAAGGTGATAAGGCGGGCAGGCAGAAGTGCCAAGCTCCAGAATGGCGGTGCGGACAAACTCACGAAGCGACTCGGGATTGAGCACCGCTTTGGTTTTCTGATGCAAAAAGGCTTTGTTTGCTGATCCACCACCTTTTTGAATAAAAGCGAATTTATATTCAAGGCCTTTGCCGGCGTTGATTTCGATCTGCGCCGGAAGGTTGGTGGCTGTATTGCTTTCTTCAAACATGCTATGCGCTGCAAGCTGTGAAAAGCGTAAATTGCAATTTTGATAAGTGTTGTAAATGCCGCGCGATAGCGCCTCGCCATCATCACCATTGACCAAAACATGGTCGCCTCGATAACCCGTTACCAGCGCCGTGCCAGTATCTTGGCACATTGGCAACAGGCCTTCGGCGGAAATAACGGCGTTTTTCAGCATTTCCAATGCGACAAACCGGTCATTCTTGGTGGCTTCGGGATCTTTTAGAATATCGGCAAGCTGGCCAAGATGGCTGCTTCGAAGCAGATGTGAAATATCGATAAAGGCACGTTCGGCGAGAAGGGTTAGGCCTTCCGGATCAACCCGAAGGAAGGTTTCGCCCTCCATTTCGACAAGCCGGACATGATCGCTGGACACAAGCTCATATTCGGTTGTGTCGGCGGTTGTTGGAAACATCGGGCTATAGGCAAAATTGGCCATGGCTAAATCCTGTAAATATCAAATGGCAAATGAACAGATATTTGGCATGGCATGCACGTAGCGGCCTGCCAGCCGATCATTGGATTTTTATTTTGTCGGTCTTTTTCGGAAGGTGTCAAGCGACACAACATCGGCACTATTGCCAGAAGCATCATCATTGCTTTGCGCTGGCTGGTCATCCGATGGCGGGATGTCATCATCATGATCATCTTCATCGCTGTCATCATCTTCGGCAATGCCGAATTGTAACCCAAAGCCAACCGACGGGTCGTTAAAGCTGGTCACGGCCTCAAAGGGAATGATCATCGGGCTTGGCTTGCCGCCAAAGAATAAAGTGACCGAAAATTCATCTTCACCAACAATCAAATCGGCAAATTGATGCTGGAGAACGATTGTCATAGTTTCTGGATGTTTGGCGCGAAGATGATCATCGATTTCAACACCTTTATAGGTTGTTGAAAAGCCAATATAGAAATGCGTTTCACCGGGCAGCCCAACCTTTTGAACAATGCTAAGCGACGAGCGAACCACCGACCGAAGCGCATCTTCTACCAAAAGTTCATAATTCAAGCCGGTTTGCAGCATGTCGTCATCGGTCATGAGGTTTTGGTCTTTCTGTGTCAGCGGGCAGGATGATGGAAAATCGATAGATGAACATGCACCTTTATCATGGATCCGCCAAGGTAAAGCGGAACGCTTCTGTTGCCAGGTGCGCCCCAAACCCCGCCAGACCGAGCTCAATCGATCTGGACTTAAGATCGGTTACTCCCGCTGCCTTTAGGCTGCGATTGCTACCGGAGCAGTGTTGTCATTTGCAACTACTACATGGCCCGATAACGGCGGGTACCATACCGAGCAAAAATACTGCCTTTACCACATGCGTCGATCCTATTTCGCCCCCAATCTTTTAGCTCAAATTCTGCTGCAGGCCGTGATGGCCGTCGTTTCGGGCTAAAATGGTGGAGGCGCCGGGTACCGCCCCCGGGTCCGCTCTGCTTATTCTACAGCACGTTTATCGCCATAGCTGGCGAACCAGCATCTTTAATATAGAAGCAATGACGCCGGTTTTAAAGGATAGTTTTGCACTGAATTGTTTTTGCGGCGTGATAACTGCATGATTCGCCCTTTCTGGGCAAAGGATTGGCCAGATTCACGGTCGCCAGATAATCCGATTATCCGCTTGCACCGTGACGTATGGCCATGCCATTTTAACCGAACGGCGAATAGGTGCCTTCGCGGCATTATAAGCGTCGATCGTGACCTTTTGCGTGACGCGCGGTGATAAAATGTCAATCAAGTGATTAAGAGAGGCCTGCGAATGCGGCAATATCTGGATTTATTGCAACGAATTTTGGATGACGGGGTTGATCGCGGCGATCGCACCGGCACCGGCACGAGAGCGGTTTTTGGCCATCAGATGCGGTTTGACCTTGTCGATGGATTCCCGTTATTGACCACGAAAAAGCTGCATATCAAATCAATTATCCATGAATTGCTATGGTTTATCAGTGGCGATACGAATATCTGCTATTTGCAGGAAAATGGTGTATCGATCTGGAATGACTGGGCGGATGAAAATGGTGATTTGGGGCCGGTCTATGGCAAACAATGGCGCCATTGGCAAACGCCTGATGGCACCGAAATTGACCAGCTTGCCGATTTGATTGAGATGATTAAAACCAATCCGGATTCGCGGCGCTTGATGTTAACCGCTTGGAATCCGGCTGATGTACCGAATATGGCCTTACCACCATGCCATTGCCTGTTTCAATTTCAGGTCGCGAATGGGCGTTTGTCCTGCCAGCTTTATCAGCGCAGCGCCGATTGTTTCTTGGGTGTGCCATTCAATATTGCTTCCTATGCACTGTTAACGCACATGATCGCCGCCATTTGTGGGCTGAAGGCGGGTGAATTTGTGCATACGCTTGGTGATGCGCATCTTTATGCCAATCATTTCGAACAAGCCCGCGCCCAGCTTGGCCGCCAGCCAACGACGCTGCCAAAACTGGTAATCCGCAATATTCCTGATCAAATTGACGACTTCAAATTTGAAGATTTCGAAATTGTTGATTATGTTGCCGCGCCGCATATCGCTGCGCCAATTGCGGTTTAACGGTTATGATGATGGTCCATATGACCGCCGTTGTGGCAATGGCCAAAAACCGGGTGATTGGCGATGGTAAAGGGCTTATCTGGCATATTCCTGATGATCTGAAACGTGTCAAAACGCTCACCATGGGGTGCCCTTTGATTATGGGGCGCAAAACATGGGATTCGATTGGCCGCCCATTGCCGGGCCGTGCCAGTATCGTGATGACGCGTGATGCTGATTGGGCGGCTGATGGCGCCATTCGCGTTGCAACAATGACCGCAGCCATCGCAGCAGCGCGTGACTGGATTGAAGCCACTGCCGAGGCGCGGCCAGAAATCATTCTGTTTGGTGGCGGCGAAATCTATTCTCAAGGGCTGGATTATTGTCACCGCGTTGAACGAACCGTTATCAATATTGCCGCTGATGGCGGCAAAGATGCTGCTTTTTTCCCTGATTTACCAGCCGATCAATGGGGCATCGAAATCGAGGCCGAAATTGATGCCGCTGGTGATGTGCCCGCCTATCACTATGAACGCGCAACTAGGCGTACCACCGCAAAACCGATGGCTTAGGCACATTTTGCCATTTTTGAGGCAGCTATTCGACGATGATCTTTGGGCTGGCCTTTGGTGCGTTGCGCTCAAGCGTTTGCAAAACCGCCTGGGCAATTGCCCGATAATGCGCGGCATGCGGGCTGTCTGGCTGGCTTGCCACGATCGGTGTGCCTTCATCAGAGGTTGCGCGGATTGCCATTTCCAGTGGCACTTCACCAAGGAACGGCACGCCCAATTTGGCGGCTTCGGCGCGGGCGCCGCCATTGCCAAAAATTTCATGCCTTGCGCCACATTCGGTGCATAGGAAATGGCTCATATTTTCGATAATCCCGAGAAGCGGCACATTCACTTTGCGGAACATGTTTAACCCTTTGCGCGCATCGATCAACGCTAGATCCTGCGGTGTCGAGACGATCACGGCACCGGCCAGCGCAGCACGCTGGGACAGGGTCAATTGCGCATCACCTGTGCCGGGTGGCATATCAATGACCAGAATATCCAGTGCGTCCCAAGCGACATCACGAAGCATTTGCTCGATGGCACTCATCACCATCGGCCCGCGCCAGATGGTCGGCGCATCCTCGGCGACAAGATAGCCAATCGACATGGTTTGCAGACCCCATGCTTCGATTGGTACGATTTTTTTGCCATCGCTTTGAGGTTTACGGTTCAAACCAATGAGGCGCGGTAATGACGGGCCGTAAATATCAGCGTCAAGAATGCCAACTTTTTTCCCGGTTGCTGCCAACGCCAAGGCCAGATTGATCGAGGTTGTTGATTTGCCAACACCGCCCTTGCCCGACGCAACGGCAATGACATATTTGGCTGGTTGATGTGGTTCGGCCTGCATTTGCTGGCCAGCGCCAATTGGCGAGCCACGGTCACCGCCCTTCGGCTGCATGGTTGGGCCGGCCTGATGCGCGGTCAGCATTGCCGTTGCCGACAGCACGCCGTCAAGCGCCAGAACTGCCTTTTCGGCCGAACTGCGAACCGCATCGGCCTTGTCTTTATCTTTTGAATCAATTTCAATGGTAAAGCCAACATGGCCGTCCTTGATAACTATTCCTGAAACAGCGCCAGCATCAAAAAGCGACTGCTCAGATCCGGGGATTAGGACGCCAGAGAGGGTCTCCGCAATTTTTCTTTCGTTCAATTCGTTTGTCATTCTTGAAATCAACCGCTTCTATGCAAATATTGGTGGTAGTCTTAATGGAGACTGTGACATAAGCCTTTGAAACGCGTTTTGCAAGTTAAGGGTGGTAATTGATACAGCAGCAATGATAAAAATGCCGGAATTTTAAGACCATGAAACATATTGGTCGTGACGCTGGGTTATGAACACAGCAACACGACTATCAAAGGGCGAGGGAGCGAGAGCATCATGCCATGGAATAATCAAGGCGGCCAAGGTGGCCAAGGCGGCGGCGGTCCGTGGGGCCAAGGCGGCGGCGGAAACGGCGGCGGTCCGTGGGGTCAAGGCGGCGGCCAGCCTCCACAAGACGTTGACGCGGTAATCCGTCAATTTGGAGAAGCTTGGCGCAGGATGATGCCAAGCGGCGGCGGCGGTGGCCGGTCAATTCTGCTTCTGACGATTGTTTTTGCGCTGATTTGGGGCGTGACCGGTTTTTACCGCGTAAACCCACAACAGCAAGGAGTTGTTTTGCGCTTTGGCGAATGGGTTCGGACTAGCCCGCCAGGTCTGCACTACCATCTTCCCTTCCCTATCGAATCAGTTTTGCGTCCAGAAGTGACCCGCGATAACCGAATTGAAATCGGGTTTCGGGATGTGACCGGTAATTCTTCATCACGCCGTGACATTAAAGACGAAAGTCAGATGATAACGGGCGACGAAAACATTGTTGATATCGATTTTGTGGTGTTCTGGCGAATTTCAGACGCTGGAGAGTATCTATTCAATCTTGCCGAACCAGACGAAACCATCAAAGTGACAGCTGAAGCGGTGATGCGTGAAATTATCGGCCGTACACCAATCAAAAATGTTTTGACAGAAGGACGCCAATCTATTCAAGTCCAAGCTCGCCAGCAGTTGCAAGATCTGTTGAACGAATATGGCGTTGGTGTTCGTGTCCGTGATGTTCAGCTTTTGGCGGTTGATCCACCGGCTGATGTTATTGATGCCTTCAACGAGGTGCAGCGTGCGCGCCAAGACCGAGACAGGCTCAAGAACGAAGCTGAATCCTTCAGTAACGACATTGTGCCGCGGGCGCGTGGTGCAGCAGCGAAACTGGTTGCAGAGGCCGAAGCTTACCAGGCCGAGGTAGTCAACCGTGCGGCAGGTGATGCATCGCGTTTTGACCAAATCTACCAAGCATATCTTCAAGATAAGGCTGTGACCCGTGAACGGATCTATATTGAAACAGTCGAGGAAATTTTCTCAAATGTTGAAAAGGTCATTATCGATGGTCAGGGCGGCGGAAATGGTGTTGTGCCATATCTACCTTTGAAAGAATTAAACAAGTCGGCGGGGGGGCAGTAACATGGCATCATTTCGTATAGCGATTATTGTTTTGTTGGCTGCCGGTGTTTTTGCAGCTTATAATTCAGCTTTCACCGTTAATCAGACCCAGCAGGCGCTTGTTCTGCAATTGGGTGAACCAAAACGGACCATTCAGGAACCGGGTCTTGCCTTTAAGCTGCCGTTCATTCAGGACGTCACCTATTATGAAAAGCGTGTGCTCAGCCTAATCCCGCAGGATGCGCAGGAAGTCATCCTTTCTGATCAGAAGCGTTTGATGGTGGATGCGTATGCCCGTTATCAAATATCCGATCCATTACTTTTCTATCAAACAGTTCGCAATGAATTAGGTGCGCGGGGACGTCTTGAGGCGATTATCGACTCATCGGTTCGTCGGGCTCTTGGTAGGGAAACTTTGGCATCAATTCTAACCGGGCAGCGCAACGACATTACACGGTCGATTGGTGATGAGGTGAACGAATCTGTTTCATCGCTTGGTATTCAGATCATCGATGTGCGTTTGCGTCGTGCCGATTATCCTGACGCTACCAGCCAGAATATCTTTAACCGCATGAAGTCAGAGCGGACAAGAGAGGCTAAGGAATTCCGCGCAACAGGTGAAGAAGAAGCCCAGAAGATCCGTTCGGCAGCGGAAAAGATCCGGACTGTGATCATTTCCGAAGCCCAACGTACCGCACAGGAAACACGCGGTGCCGGTGACTCTGAAGCGATCCGGATCTATGCGGAAAGTTTTGGTCAGGATGCGGAATTCTTTGCCTTCTATCGGTCAATGGAAGCTTATCGGAAATCCTTTACCGAAAAGGATACATCGATGGTGCTGTCACCAGATAGCGCATTTTTCCGTTTCTTCTTGGATAAGGACGGTACGCCTGCCAAATCCAAATAGGGATAGAAAGCCAAGCTAAGGGGGGCCGGCTGGTTGATTAGATGCAGTGCAACAACTGGCTGATCAACATGTCCGGCCCTTTTTTACAGCCGCTTTTTAGGGGCTTTCTGGCGGCCTTTGGGGAATGGCCGAAAAGAACACGAAACTGCCTTTTTTTGGTCACGCTGTTACGGCATGACAAAGAAAGTTAAGCACCGGCAATTGCGGGTGCTTATACGTATTTTACCGATCTCAGTATCCTTAGGGAGTGTTTATCATGCTTGTCAGACTGTTGCAGCCCATCCGGCAACCTTTAAGTCACATGCGCAGTGACCTTTTGGTGTCCTTTGCCGTGGCGTTCACAATTATGTTTGTTTCGTTTAGCCTATCGGCAGCGCAGCGCCCCGACTCATTTGCGGATGAAGTCGAAAAACTATCACCATCGGTGGTCAATATTTCAACTACCACAATCGTAAAAGATGGACCAAGCGCTGACATGCCGCAATTCCCACCAGGGTCGCCATTCGAAGAGTTTTTTAAAAATTTTGGCGATAATGACCGCCAGCGCAAAGCGCAATCGCTTGGATCAGGCTTTATCATCGATGCTGAAGGTATTGTCGTCACGAATTATCATGTGATCGAAAATGCCGAAGTAATTCGTGTTATTTTGGCTGATGAAACAAGCTTTACTGCCAAGGTTTTGGGTCAGGATAAAAAGACTGATATTGCGGTTCTGAAAATTGATCCAGGCGAAACCAAATTAACCGCGGTTGCTTTTGGTGACTCGGATGATTTGCGCGTTGGCGATTGGGTGCTTGCAATTGGCAATCCCTTTGGTCTTGGCGGAACGGTAACAGCCGGAATCGTCTCGGCGCGTGGCCGTGACATTGGCAACGGCCCTTATGATGATTTCATCCAGACTGATGCGTCGATCAATCGCGGTAACTCCGGTGGTCCTTTGTTTAACATTGCTGGTGAGGTGATTGGCATCAATACGGCCATCTATTCGCAATCCGGTGGTTCTGTTGGAATCGGCTTTGCGATTTCGTCAAATCTGGCAAGCAGGGTTGCAAGTCAGCTTGTTGAATTTGGTCAAACACGTCGTGGCTGGCTTGGTGTTTTTATTCAAGAAGTCACACCTGACATTGCCGAATCACTTGGTTTGAAAGAGGCAGGCGGGGCGCTGGTATCATCGACCAATGAAAATAGCCCAGCTGCCAAAGGTGGTGTCCAGCCAGGTGATGTGATCGTGAAATTTGATGGCAAGGTCATTGATAAAATGCGTGATCTGCCGCGCATTGTTGCCGAAACCGATATTGGCACAAAGGTTGATGTCGAATTATTCCGCCAAGGCAAGACAAAGACTGTTCAAATCACCCTTGGTGAATTGGAAAAAGCCGAGCTTGTTGGCCTTGCTGGGGGTGATAAATCAGCTCAAGATGGTGCCAAGCAGAGCTTTGGAAGCCTTGGTTTTTCAGTGCAAACGCTGACCCCAAAAATTGCTGGGGAAATGGGGCTCGATGCCGAAAAGACCGGTGTTGTTGTTAGCGAGGTGATTGCTGGCAGTCCTGCCGCCGAAAAAGGGCTTCAGGTTGGTGATATCTTGCGGCGATTTGGCCAGCGTCCGGTTGAAGGCGTGGCCAATCTTGCTAAGGATATCAATGATGCTGAAAAAGGTGGACGTTCGGGGGTTTTGATCCTGATCGAACGCGAAGGCCGTGAACGCTTTATTCAGATAAGCTTTGCCAAGAAATAGGCTGATCCGATAAGGCGGAATGGCAAATGCCATGTTCGCCATTAAAAACAAAGGGGCCGGTTTCGGCCCCTCTTTCTTAGAGTGAAATTTACTGAAAATCTAAATCTTATCTGTGATGAAATCACGACCTTTATAGCCTTGAAGATAGAGCAGGCCGCGAAGATCAGTATGGTTAAGCTGGATTGCCACTTCGGCCAACAGCAATGGCTTGCCCTCAAACGCCACGCCCATGCCGGCGGCTTGCAGCATCGCCAGATCATTTGCCCCATCGCCAATGGTTGCCGCGTCAATCGGATCAATGCCGTTTTGTTTGCAATAATGCGCAAGATAGGCGGCTTTGGCGTTGCGATCGAGAACCGGCGTTTGAACCGTGCCCAGAATTTTGTTGTCGCGCACATGCATATGATTGGCGTGATGATCATGAAATCCGCACCGCGCGGCAACTGGGCCGGTGATGACGTCAAACCCACCCGACACAAGGTAGCATTTTGCGCCATTGGCCCGCATTGTGTGAACAAGTTCAATGGCGCCTGATGTTGGTGTTGTGGTGGCGATCAATTGATCAAACAGGCGACTGGACTTGCCGGCAAGCATGCTAACACGTTCAAATAATGCGCCTTCAAAATTAATTTCACCCGCCATTGCGCGTTTGGTGATGGCGGTCACCGCATCGCCAAGGCCGGCAAGTGCGGCCAGATCATCAAGAGATTCGCTAGTGATGATCGTGCTGTCCATATCGGCAATTAGTATTTGTTTGCGGCGCCGGTTGGCGGGAACGATATTGACGTCCAGTTTCTTGTTGGCGGCGTGCCGGCGCAATGTCTGAAAGGCGTCGTTATGCTGCAGATTCTTTGCCTCAAAACTGTCATCAGGCTGGCAAAGCATTTCAGCCGCATAGCCTTGATGAAGCCAATATGGCGCGTCCAAGGGCCGTAGAAAGGTATACTCATCGGCAAGATTGGCAAGCCATGATGCCGCATTACCATCGCCGAACGAATGCTTCGAGGTTGAAAAAACAAGTGCATGGTGCATAGTGCAGTCACCTGCCGCCAAATTGGCGGTAAATTGGAGTTAGATGTGTCAAAAGCAGCGCAAAACGCCCTGAAAAACGCCCTGAAAAGTGGGAATTACCCAAGCTATATCATGATTGCAGGCCCGACTGCATCAGGTAAATCACAGCTGGCGGTTGATCTTGCTTGCCAGTTGGATGGTGAGGTGATCAATGCTGACTCGATGCAGCTTTATACCGATTTGTCGATTTTGACAGCGCGCCCGTCAAAGGCCGATATGCAGGATATTCCGCATCATCTCTATGGTGTTCTCGATGGGGGGCATCGGGCGTCGGTTGCTGCATGGCTTAAATTGGCGGCAACGGCGATGACCGCAGTTCGGACACGCGGCAAAATGCCAATTATTATTGGCGGTACCGGCATGTATCTTGATGCGGCGGTGAATGGCATTGCGCCCATTCCCGATGTGCCAGCCACTATCCATGAAGATTGCATGGCGCTGTTTGATGCCATCGGTGGGGCGGCATTCCGGCAAAAGCTGGCGCGTCATGACCCGTTAGTTGCGTCACGGCTTGCCGATGGTGATCGTCAAAGGCTTATACGCGCAATGGGGGTTTTTAACGCTACTGGCATCGCGCTTGGCCAATTCCAGAAAGCCGAGCATAAAGGGGCGCTGGCTGGCAGGCCGGTAAAAATTGCAATGCTGCCGCCGCGCGATGTTTTGTATGCCCGCATTGATGCGCGTTTCGATAAGATGCTGGAACAAGGCGCAATGGACGAAGTTCAGCAGTTGATGCAAAGGCAGCTTGATCCGTCATTGCCATTGATTAAGGCACTTGGCGTTACAGCGCTACAGGCGGTTCTTGAACAGGAAATGACAATTGATGAAGCGGCCTATATCGCCAAACGCGACAGCCGCCATTATGCAAAACGGCAAATGACATGGCTGCGAAATAATTATAATGCGCAAATTACGCTAAATACGAAATTATTGGAAAGTTTGATGGAAAGTATCTTTTCACTTATTTGCTAAAAATGGTTGACCCGTCGGGTAAAAAGTGGCAAACCATTGCAATAAACCAAGCTGTTTTCTGAAAATTGAAGATTTTGTGATGACGTTTTGCTTGATCGAGCGTCATGACGATATTTTTGATCCATTGAATCGATTGGTTTGCGTTATTTGAGCTGGTTGCAAAATATAAGGTCAGCAATTGCTTTAACATATATGGGAAACAAGATAATGGCGAAATCTGCCCCCACAGACCGCAAACAGGCGGCATTGGACGATGGCGTATTGGCATTAGCCGGTGCGGAAATTCTACTCAAGGCCCTTGAAGATGAAGGGGTTGAGGTGATTTTTGGCTATCCAGGCGGTGCGGTATTGCCCATTTATGATGCTTTGTTCAAAAACAATAAGATCAGACATATCCTGGTGCGCCATGAGCAGGCTGCTGTTCACGCTGCCGAGGGCTATGCAAGGTCAACAGGCAAGGTTGGGGTGGTTCTGGTCACATCTGGCCCCGGGGCAACCAATGCGGTAACCGGCCTGACAGATGCGCTGATGGATTCAGTGCCGGTCGTATGTCTAACCGGACAGGTGCCAACGCACCTGATTGGCAATGATGCGTTCCAAGAGGCCGATACAACTGGTATCACCCGCGCCTGTACCAAACATAATTATCTGGTCAAAAATGGTGACGTTTTGCAGCACACTGTTGCCGAAGCCTTTCATGTAGCACGGTCGGGTCGGCCGGGGCCGGTACTGATTGACCTGCCAAAAGATATTCTGATGGGGGAATGGGGCTATAAGACAGATGGCGTTGCCGCTGCGGCGCAAAAGCGTTATGCCCCGCAAACAAGACCCGATCCGGAAGCGATCAAAAAAGCCGTCGCGATGATGAAGCGGGCTGAACGCCCCATCGTCTATGGTGGTGGCGGCATCATCAATTCGGGACCAAAGGCTTCGGCTTTGTTGCAGCAATTGGTTGATATGACCGGCTGGCCAACCACCCTGACACTTATGGGGCTTGGCGCTTTACCGGCGTCAGACAAGCATTTTCTTGGGATGCTTGGGATGCATGGTACTTATGAGGCCAATTGGGCGATGCATGATTGCGATATCATGCTGAATATCGGCGCGCGGTTTGATGATCGCGTCACCGGCCGGATTAGCAGCTTTGCGCCAAAATCTGAAAAAATCCACATTGATATTGATCCATCATCGGTGAACAAGAATGTTCAGGTTGATCTGTCAATAATTGGTGATGCGACGATTATTCTGGAAATGCTGATTGCCGAAATGAAGGCGCAATCCTTTACCCCGCATCAGCCATCGCTAACAAGCTGGTGGAAACAAATCAAAAGCTGGCAAAGCATTGATTGTCTCGGTTTTGATCAGGGCACTGATGTCATCAAGCCGCAACATGCCATCAAACGGCTTTGCGAATTGACCTGTAACCATGATGCCTATGTCACAACCGAGGTAGGCCAGCATCAGATGTGGGCTGCGCAATATTATGATTTTGAAAAACCAAACCGGTGGATGACATCGGGAGGGCTTGGCACGATGGGATATGGCTTGCCATCTGCGCTTGGCGTTCAGGTGGCGCATCCCGAATCATTGGTGATTGATATCGCCGGTGAAGCATCATTCATGATGAATATGCAGGAATTATCGACATTGGCACAATATAATTTGCCGGTGAAGATGTTCATCATCAACAATGAATGGATGGGGATGGTGCGCCAATGGCAGGAATTGATCCATGGTGGCCGCTATTCTGAATCCTACAGCGCCTCATTACCTGATTTCCGTAAGCTGGCCGATACGTTTGGCATGGTTGGTCTGGTCGCTGAAAAGCCGGATGATCTGGATGGGGTGATTGCTGAAATGTTGGCAACACCGGGGCCGGTCATTGCTGATATTCGCGTTGCCAAAGAAGAAAACTGCTTCCCGATGATCCCATCTGGGGCAGCGCATAACGAGATGCTTTTGGGGCCGGATGATCAGGCTGCAAAGCCAATTTCTGAAGAAGGTATGGTGTTGGTCTAGGCCAGCCATTTAGGAGCTATATCGAGATGAGCATCAATGTAACAGAGGAACGCCACATTATTTCCGTTTTGGTCGATGATGAACCGGGTGTTCTTGCGCGGGTTATCGGTCTGTTTTCCGGGCGTGGCTATAATATCGAAAGCCTGACCGTTGCCGAGGTGGAATGGGATCGTGGTCTATCACGCATTTCCATCGTAACCTCAGGAACGCCAATGGTTATCGAACAGATCAAGGCGCAATTGGCGCGTCTTGTGCCAATCCATTCGGTATGTGACCTAACCGAGATGGGCGCCGCCATTGAACGCGAGCTGGCGCTGGTCAAAATCATCAATGATGGCGAAAACCGGATCGAGGCATTACGCATCGCTGATACTTTCCGTGCAAGAACACTAGACAGCACACTAGATAGTTTTGTATTTGAAGTAACAGGAAATTCGTCAAAGGTTGCTGCCTTCATTGATTTGATGCAGTCGCTTGGTGATGTGGAGATTGCGCGGACCGGGGTTTCAGCCATTTCGCGCGGCAACCGGATCGATTTAACGGCCAAATAAACCGGCGACGTTAGCGAATTTACGCAATATGTTCGATAACACCGCAATGATTTGGGGTGTTATTATATATTGTAAATAGGATGGTCATGAGTATCTGGCAGTTGGGCCAGCACTGGATCAGCCGTCAAATGAGGAGAAAACTGTCAATGCGTGTCTATTATGATCGTGATGCCGATGTCGGGCTGATCAAGAAAAAGAAGGTTGTTATCGTTGGTTACGGCAGCCAGGGTCATGCTCATGCAGCAAACCTGAAGGATAGCGGTGTTGCTGAGCTTGCTGTCGCGCTGCGGTCTGATTCGTCAAGCCGCGCCAAAGCCAGCGACGCCGGTTTCAAGGTTATGGATGTTGCCGAAGCATCACAGTGGGGCGATGTCATCATGATGCTGACCCCTGACGAATTACAGGCCGATATCTATGCTGACGAGATTGCCGAAAACATCCGTCCGGGTGCTGCGATTGCATTTGCGCATGGATTGAATGTACATTTTAACTTGATCGAGCCACGCACCGATATTGACGTCTTTATGGTTGCGCCAAAAGGCCCGGGTCACACAGTGCGGTCTGAATATGTCCGTGGTGGAGGTGTACCTTGTTTGATTGCTGTCCATCAGGACTCGTCAGGCAATGCACATGAAATTGGTTTGTCTTATGCATCAGCTGTTGGTGGTGGACGTTCAGGCATCATCGAAACCACATTCCAAGAAGAATGTGAAACCGATCTGTTTGGTGAGCAGGCTGTTCTTTGTGGCGGTCTTTGCGAATTGATCAAAGCTGGATTTGAGACACTTGTCGAAGCTGGTTATGCGCCTGAGATGGCCTATTTCGAGTGTTTGCATGAAGTGAAACTGATCGTTGACCTGATTTATGAAGGTGGTATCGCCAACATGAATTACTCGATCTCGAATACTGCTGAATATGGCGAATATGTCACTGGTCCACGGATTATCACTGATGAAACCAAAGCCGAGATGAAGCGCGTTCTTGAGGATATTCAGGCTGGCCGCTTTACCCGTGACTGGATGGTTGAAAATAAAGCCCGCCAGACAAGCTTTAAAGCAACACGTCGTCGCAATGCCGAGCATCCAATCGAACAGGTTGGTGCTGAATTGCGGGCAATGATGCCGTGGATTGGTGCAAACCGTCTCGTCGACAAGGCAAAGAACTAGTTTTTGCCACATTGGTGATATAGTGATAACTTATGACATAAAGGGCCTAGAGGCCCTTTATGTTGATTCATAGTTGTCATTTTACGTGACTGCATTTTGACTGTTCTGCCGTTGCTACCGGCTGAAAATTTGGAGATGGAATATGTTTGGCGCACTCCTTGGGTTATTCTCGGCTGATATTGGTATTGACCTTGGAACGGCGAACACGCTGGTTTACGTCAAGGGACGGGGTATCGTTCTTGATGAGCCATCGGTTGTTGCTATGGCCGAAATCAGGGGTAAAACGCATGTTCTTGCTGTTGGTGAAGAAGCCAAAGTCATGCTTGGAAAGACACCTGGAAATATTCGTGCCATCCGGCCTATGGCTGATGGTGTGATTGCCGATTTTGAAGTTGCCGAAGAAATGATCAAACATTTCATTCGCAAGGTGAATGGCCGCATGTCATTTGCCAGCCCGCAAGTTATCATTTGTGTACCATCAGGATCAACGGCGGTTGAACGCCGCGCCATTCAAGAATCGGCTGAGGCTGCTGGTGCGCGTCGGGTCTTTTTGATCGAAGAGCCAATGGCCGCGGCGATTGGCGCCAATCTGCCAGTTACCGAAGCATCGGGTTCGATGGTTGTTGATATTGGTG
The DNA here is from genome assembly GCA_028383305.1 of Candidatus Puniceispirillum sp. Taxonomy (GTDB): domain Bacteria; phylum Pseudomonadota; class Alphaproteobacteria; order Puniceispirillales; family Puniceispirillaceae; genus UBA3439. Next base: position 55,578 of record JAOEVD010000004.1, on the reverse strand, counting down.
GTGGCACAACCGAAGTTGCCATTTTGTCGCTTGGAAATATTGTGTTTGCCCATTCCGTTCGTGTTGGTGGTGACAAGATTGACGAGGCTATCATTGCCTACATGCGCCGCACGCATAATCTTTTGATTGGTGAAGCCACCGCCGAACGGATCAAGAAAAGCATCGGCGTTGCGCGCAAGCCAGAAAAAAGCAGCGGCAATAAAATTGACGTTCGCGGCCGTGATCTTGTCAATGGTGTGCCAAAGGAAATTAGCATCACCGAGGCACAGGTTGCCGAAGCGATTTCAGATCCGGTTCGCCAAGTCGTTGAAGGGGTGAAAATGGCGCTTGAGCAGGCGCCACCTGAATTGGCGGCGGATATTGTTGAAAAAGGCATTGTGATGACTGGCGGCGGTGCTTTGCTGCGTGATATTGATGGTGTGCTTCGTGACGCAACAGGTCTGCCAATTTCAATTGCCGAAGATCCGCTTAGCTGTGTTGCGCTTGGCACCGGACGTTGTCTTGAGGAACTGAAAACCCTTCGGAACGTCCTAATCGGCGCCTAAACAAAGGAGAGCGTTATGCGCGTGTCTGATAAAGCCCGAGTCAGACAAAGACGTGTCGTGCATGGCGTTCTTATTCTTATAAGTTTTTCCCTGATGTTTCTTGGCAAGGCAGATTTGGCTGCTTTGCGCAATTTGCGTATGGGAAGCAATGATTTTCTTGCACCGATTGTTGATGTTGTTTCGGCGCCCATCCGCGGCATCGAAACGATGATTGAAGGCGTGCGGACAGTGGCATCGTTGCGTGCCGAAAATGTGCGGCTGCAGGGTGAAAATGACTTGCTGAAACGTTGGCGTCGCCGCGCCGAAATTCTGGAAAGTGAAAACCGCCAATTGAGAAGCGTGACAGGGGCGGCAACGGTTGAAAACCGAACGCCGATTACCGCGCGTGCGGTGACTGCGCCAGGTGGTGGCTTTGCGCATACGGTGTTGATTGCCATTGGCAGTGAAAAAGGCATCGTGAGGGGCAATCCGGTTGTTACCGTTGATGGGTTGGTTGGGATTGTCATTGATGTTGGCAGAGCCTATGCCCGCGTTCTGTTGATAAGCGATATTAATGCACGGATTCCGGTCATTCTTGCCTCATCATCATGGCCGGGTCTGACTGTTGGCCAAAACGGCCAGTTTCTTGATTTGCAATTTTTGCCTGATGAGGCCAAGCCTGAAATTGGCGAATTGGTGCTGACATCGGGTCATGGCGGTGTTTTGCCCAACGGTTTGCCTGTCGGGCGCGTTGATCAGATTAAAGATGGCAAAATTCGCGTTCGGCCAGCGGTTGATTTTCGGCATTTGAGTTATGTATCAGTTTTGGTTGGCGGGCTTGAGGGTATTGATAACAGCAACCTTGATCTTGCCGATTTTTACACGCCAATGCCGATTGATGAATCAACACGGCTTCTTGAAGGCCTGAATTCATCAGGAAAACGCAAATGAAGGATCAGCGGTCTTATTTCGAAAAGGCCGATTTTCAATCGGATTTGCCGCTTCAGCTTTTGGCTGCTGCGCTTGGTTTGACCCTTGTTTTACTGGAATTGGCGGTGGCGCAATGGCCAATTTTCTACGGATCAGCGCCTAACCTATCGTTAATCTTCATTTATGGCATGATCATTTATCACGGCAAATATATGCCGATTTTCACGATATTTTTGATGGGCATCATTGGCGATTTTCTGTTGTCCGATCTTTTGGGTGGGCGGGCAACGTCCTTTATGTTGCTTGCCTATGTGATGCAGCTTCGGCTTGTTCGGCTACAGCAAAGTGATTTTGGCCAGCTATGGGTTGATTTTGCGGTCAGCTGTGCGGCGGTATCGCTGTTTCAGCTATTGTTGTTTTCGGCGGTGAATTTTGCCATTCCATCGCTAAGCCCGATTCTGTTTCAAGTTGGGGCAACGCTTATTCTTTTCCCGATTGGTTTTGTGCTGATTTTTGCCTTTCACCGCTTGCTGCAAAAGGTGAAAATGGTCTGATGTTCCGCGCCAAGACAAAAGATTTACGGCGTACCATGACCCGCCGCGGGCTGCTTCTTGCTGGTGGCTCGGCCTTACTCACCAGCATTTTAGGGGCGCGGCTTTTCCAATTGCAGGTGGCGCAGAATAATCGTTATCAGCGCCTATCTGACCGCAACCAATTTGATGTGCGGATTGTGGCGCCAACAAGGGGCCGTCTTTTTGACCGGAAAATGCGGCTTCTTGCCGGTAATGCCGAATCTTTCGAGCTCTATATCACCCCGCTTTATGTTGATGATCTGCAACAGACGCTTGCTGCGCTTGGACAAATTGTCGAGCTGACCGAAAGAGACATAAAGGCTGTATTGCTTGCTGCGCGCAAAGGCCCATCCTTTCGTGACATTATCGTTCGTAATGATCTGTCGCAGCGCGAATTGGCGCGGCTGGCGGTGCGAAGCCCGCTATTTGGCGGGATCAGCTTTGGAAAATCGCTGCGGCGCATCTATCCGCAGGGGTCGCTTGCTTGTCATATTACCGGTTATGTCTCGCCAGTGACGGCGCGTGAAATTGAACGTAATCAGTCACTGGAGAAAACCCCTTATCTTGGCACTGGCAAGGTAGGAGTCGAATTTGCGCATGAAGATTATCTGCGCGGGCTGCCCGGACGTGAACGTATCGAGGTGAATGCAAAGGGTCAGCCTATCCGTGTGCTTCGTGATGTTGATGCCATGTCGGGAAAGGATTTGCAGCTTTCGATTGATGTTGAGGTTCAGCTTCAGGCCGCTGAAATTTTACGGCGTGGCCAGCTTACGCCGGTTGAGCTTGGGACAATGCAGGTGCAGCGTGCCTTGGCCAAAAACAGTGAGTTGCGGGCGCATATCGCGCTCGGCGATGATCTGGTTTTGCGGGATGCAAAGGATCGGCTTGTGCCACCGGAGTCGGGAGCGGTTGTGGTTATGGATATCCATAGCGGCGAGGTCATATCACTTGTATCGGCACCAATGTTTGATCCAAACCTTTTTACGGGAACCTTGCTTACTCGTGATTGGCGACGGCTAAATTCACATCCGCGCACCCCTTTGCTAAACCGGGCGACGTCGGGTCAATATGCCCCCGGATCAACCTTTAAGATGGTGGTGGGTCTGGCCGCTATTGAGGCAGGGGTTATCTCGAAAAACACCCAATTTAATTGTTCTGGCGATATGGAGCTTGGTAATGCAACCTTTCATTGCTGGCGAAAGGGCGGGCATGGGATGATGAATATCACCTCGGCGCTTGAACAATCCTGCGATGTGTTCATTTATAAAGTCGCCTTGAAAACCGGAATTCGAAAAATCAAGGATATGGCGCATCGGCTTGGTCTTGGTGATGTAACGGGGATCGGCCTTCCCGGGGAAAAACAGGGCATTATTCCAAGCCATGAATGGAAATTGGCCAATCAGGGCAGGGTGTGGACACCGGGGGAAACCGTTGTCTCATCGATTGGTCAGGGGTATGTGCTGGCAACACCGCTGCAATTAGCAGTCATGACAGCACGCATTGCCAATGGCAAAGAGGCAGTCACCCCGCGACTAGTCAAATCAATTGGGGATCCAGTGTCTGATTTTGCGCCATTGGATGTTGATCCTTATGCGTTGGCAATTATTCGCGAAGGTATGCTTGAAGTGATGAATAGTGGGCTTGGCACTGCACGCAATTATGATCTTGATAAATCGCTTGGCGGCATGGCTGGAAAAACTGGAACCGTTCAGGTCAAACGCATCACCAAAGCCCAACGAGAAGAGGGGATTGTCAATAATATTGACCGACCATGGGCCGAACGCGACCACGCGCTTTTTGTTGCCTTTGCGCCGGTAAAGCGGCCGCGCTATGCAATTTCGGTGGTGGTTGAACATGGCGGAAGTGGATCATCAACCGCCGCGCCAGTTGCGCGTGATATTCTTACCCAATTGATGCTGAAACAGGGCTAGGCATGACGGTTTTCAAAATCCTGCTTCGCATTCCGTGGCATTTGTTGTTATTGGCTGGTATTTTGGTGCTTGTTGGTTCGCTGGCACTTTATTCCGCATCGCAAGGGTCGTGGCAACCATGGGCTGGTCGGCATGCGGTTCGCGCGATTGTCGGCATGGCGCTTGTTGTTTGTCTTGCCTTTATTGATTTCAGTTTTATCAAACGCATGTCCTATGTATTTCTGGCCGCAGCAATATTGGTTTTGCTGGCGGTTATAGTTATTGGTACAGGACAGGGTGTTTCGCGCTGGATCAGCATTGGCGGGATGAATTTTCAACCATCCGAGCCAGCCAAGCTGGCGGTTATTCTGGCATTGGCGCGCTATTTCAGCAGCCAGCCACATGACCGAATGCGCAGCTTTGTGTGGTATCTTCCAGCCTTTGCCATTATCGCCGTGCCATTTGCGATGATTGTGAAACAGCCCGATCTTGGAACGGCGTTGATGCTGTTGTTTGGCGGGCTTGTTGTGGTGTTTTCGGCCGGTTTGCCATGGCAATATGTATTTGGCTCGCTGGCGGCGGTGTTGGCGGCGGTTCCGCTATTATGGTTGCAGCTCAAAGCCTATCAAAAGGCGCGCGTGATGACTTTTTTAAACCCTGAAACCGATGTTTTGGGCGCGGGCTATCAGATCACACAATCGAAAATTGCCCTTGGGTCGGGTGGGTTTTTTGGCAAAGGGTTTCTGATGGGAAGTCAAAGCCAGCTAAATTATCTTCCCGAAAAGCAAACCGACTTTGTTTTCACCATGATTGGCGAGGAATTTGGCTTTGCTGGTAATATCTTCATCTTGCTGATTTATCTGTTGATAACCATCGCAATTCTGCGGATTAGTTTTCGCGTGAATAGCCGTTTCGCTCAGCTTACCTGTATCGGCATCGGCATGATGGTGTTTTTCTATATGTTCGTGAATGTGGCGATGGTGACTGGTTTGCTTCCCGTTGTTGGCGCGCCATTGCCGCTAATTTCCTATGGCGGTACGTCAATGCTAACCGTTTTCATTGGCTTTGGTATTGTTGCCAGTGCCATTGTTCATGACCGGCGGCAAAGCTAGACAAATCGCTGATTATCGTCATTAACCGCGCATTTGTCTTAATTTAGGTGTATTGAATATAATCTCGGCTGGCCTACATCACGTTTATCGTTGTTGGCATGTCATCTGTTCAGATTGTGAGGAATTGAAATGTTTTCGTCTTTTTTTAGGTCACGGCAATGGGCGCTTTGGGCTTGGCTTGGTATGGTGGTTATTGTTGGCGGTACCTATTATCAGGTGCAAGTCGATGTGATGATCAATGAATGGTTTGGCCAGTTCTATGATATGGTTCAAAAGGCGCTAACAACACCAAATGCGGTAACCCAAGCCGAGTTTTTCGGAGCTTTGCTTAGCTTTTTCAAGATTGCTGGCATTTATGTTGTTATCGCAACGCTGCTAAGCTTTTTCTCAAAACATTGGGTGTTTCGCTGGCGTACGGCGATGAATGATTATTACACCCGAAACTGGAAAAAGCTGCATCATATTGAAGGCGCATCACAGCGGGTTCAAGAAGATACAAAACGTTTTGCCGCGATCATGGAAGGGCTTGGCGTTGCGTTTCTTGACTCGGTTATGACGCTTTTTGCCTTTTTGCCGATCCTATGGAGCCTGTCTAAAAATGTGACCGAACTGCCGTTTTTCGGCGCGGTCGACCATTCACTGGTTTATGTGGCGATTGTTTTTGCGCTTTTCGGTACGGTTGTTCTTGCGGTGGTTGGTTATAAATTGCCAGGGCTGGAATTTAACAATCAGGTGGTCGAGGCGGCCTATCGCAAACAATTGGTTTATGGTGAAGATGATACCGACCGGATTACCCCGCCAACGGTGAATGAGTTTTTTGGGAATGTGCGGAAAAACTATTACCGCCTATTTTTCCATTATCTTTATTTTGATGTTGCCAAGATTTCCTATTTGCAGGCTGGTGTTCTTGTTCCTTATGTTGCCTTGGCGCCAACAATTGTGGCTGGCGCGATCACCCTTGGCGTGATGCAGCAGATTGTGCGGGCATTTGGACGGGTTGAGTCATCCTTGCAATTTCTGGTGCGCAGCTGGTCAACAATTGTCGAGTTGATTTCAATCTACAAGCGCCTGCGATCATTCGAGGCGGTTCTTGAAGGCAAGGATGTGCCGAATTGGGAAGGTCAAAAAATCGACTAGCCATAACATCTGACGATAAAGCGGTGTGTTTTGCCAATGGCGGAACGCACCGTTTTTTTATGGGCTAGGCGGTAATCAGCTTGCTTGTCGCATGGCCATCAAGGGTCGAGATGATCAGCACCTGTCCACCGCGTGCCGCCACAATATCCGCGCCAACAACCTGATCGGCGGTATAATCGCCGCCTTTTACGATGATATCAGGCTGCAAGGTTGCAATAAGATCAAAGGGTGTGTCCTCGTCAAACACCGCTACGGCATCGACAAAGGGCAGTGCGGCCAGAACGGCGCTTCGCAGCTCGGCTGATTGATGTGGGCGTCCAGCGCCCTTTAAACGTCTTACAGAGGCATCTCCATTCAAGCCGACGGCCAGCTTGTCAGCATTTTGTGCCGCTTCGCTTAAAAGATGGATATGCCCCGGATGCAGCAAATCAAAACAACCATTGGCAAAAGCGATTTTTTGACCAGCATCGCGCCAATTGGTGCATTGCATGGCAACGCTTGGCCAATCGGTTTGCGGCGGCGTGCCCGCCAAATGCGCCAAAATTTCACCTGCTGCAACAATGGCGGTTCCCGATTTGCCAACGGCAACACCGGCAGCGTGATTGGCTAGCCGGACAGCGTCTTCTAAATCAGCACCAGCAACCAATGCACCGGCAATCATCGCCACCACAGTATCGCCAGCACCGGACACATCGAAAATATCGCGTGCGCTTGCTGGATCATGGAATTGGGTGCCATCAGCCTTGCTAAGCATCATCCCGCGTGCGCTCATGGTGGTTAGAATGCTGCCAATGCCAAAGTCTTTGGCAAGCGCGGTTGCTGCTTCGCCAATCGCTTCAATTGAACGCAATGTCTGAGCAGTGGTGTTTTGCAATTCTGCTAGATTTGGCGTTAGCAGATCGACACCGGAATAGACCGAGATATCGGCGCGTTTTGGATCGGCGATGATCATTTTGCCTTTGGCCTTGGCATGGGCAATGATGGTTTCAAGAAGCGATAGCGGCAGGGCACCTTTGGCGTAATCAGACAGCACCACAAGATCGGCATCCTGAATCGCGGGCATGGCATGTTTGGTAAATTGCTCGATGGCGGCAGCGTCAATATCGCTTGTGATCTCATCATCAACGCGTAAAATTTGCTGGCTGCCAGCCCGAAAACGCGTTTTCAGGCTTGTTGGTCTGCCGGTGATGATAACCGGATCAAAGCGGATGGCGGGAAGTTTTGCTAATTCGTCATGTAATGATTTGCCGGCTTCATCATCGCCGCAAACGCCAATCAAATGCACATGCAGCCCCAACTGTGCCAGATTACAGGCCACATTTGCAGCCCCGCCCGGCATCTGACGAACACGGCTTTGGCCTAAAATCGGAACGGGCGCTTCGGGCGAAATGCGGGTCACGGCACCATCGACAAACCGGTCAAGCATCACATCGCCAAGAACAAGCACCTTTTTGGCTTGAAGTGAGCAAAGCAATCTTGCGGCAGTGGCGATGTTAACATTCATTCGGGTGGCTCATTTTCAGCAGGCGTCAGATGAATTTATCTATTTGGTGTCATTTTCGCGGACGCTGCGATAGCGGGTGGCAGCATCATGGCGAACATCAACCGCGCTTCGCGTTGTTGCGATAGCATTCGGTGGCACATCGGCAGTGATGGTGCTGCCAGCGCCAATAATTGCGCCGGCGCCAATTGTCACAGGGGCAACAAGCGCGGTATTTGATCCGATTGACGCGCCATCACCGATCAGGGTTTTGAATTTGCCAAAACCATCATAATTACAGGTAATGGTGCCAGCTCCAACATTGGCACCAACGCCAATTGTTGTGTCACCAATATAGGTGAGGTGATTGGCCTTGCTTCCAGCGCCGATGACAGCTTTTTTGGTTTCAACAAAATTACCGATTTTGACGCCTTCATCGGCATTTGTGCCCGGGCGAAGACGTGCATAGGGGCCGATAATGCAGCATGCGCCAAGCGTTGCGCCTTCGATATGCGAGAATGATCTGATGATGCAGCCTTCGCCAATCACGTTGCCAGCACCAATAACAACATGCGGTTCGATAATTACATCACGGCCAAAACGGATATCGGCATTTAGAAAAACCGTTTCCGGGGCTTGCAGGGTTACGCCCTGTTCCATCGCGCTTTGGCGAAGCCGCTTTTGCAGGATAGCCTCGATATGAGCCAGATCTTGGCGGCTATTGACGCCGGCAATTTCAGTTTCGTCGGTGGTGCGGTAAGTTATGTTTAATGCCTGTGCATTGGCATGATAGACAATATCGGTAAGGTAGATTTCGCCCTTGGCATTGTCTGACCCAACCTTTTCCAGAAGGTCAAACAGTAATGGGCAGCGCACTGCCATAACGCCGCCATTGACTAATGTTAGAGCGCGTTCGCTGTCACTAGCATCATTATGTTCGACAATTTTTTCCAGCTTGTGATCATCACTGGTGATCAACCGGCCATAGCCGGTGGGATCAGCCGCTTCAAATCCCAAAACGGCGATATCGGCACCATCGGCAATTGCCGCAGCAAGGCTTGATAGGGTTTGCGCCGTTATCAATGGCGTGTCGGCAAACATAATCAGGGCAATGCCATCAAAACCGGCTAGGCTGTCGCGGGCCGCCAATACCGCATGGCCGGTGCCTTTTGGTGGGTCTTGGATACAGCTTTTTTGACCGCCAAGCCAGTCAATGATCGCGTCTGAATCTTTTGGTAGAACCGTTACAATATGGCTTGCCGCCGCTGCCTTGGCAGCGTCTAGCGACCATGCCAGCATTGGCCTGCCACCAATTTGATGAAGCGGCTTTGGCAAAGCAGAGTTAAGGCGCGTGCCTTTTCCGGCAGCAAGAATGATGGCAGCTATTTCCATATAAAATTTATAATCAGAAATACCGCTTAATGCCAAACATTTGCGTGATGTGGTTTCGCTTTTTGGGTCAATTTGGAAAAAATCACCAAAAAGCCCCATTCCGGCCTTTCTTTCAAATAAAAATATATCTATCACAATGCGATAAACAAGCTAATACTGAAGGCCAATGGAATTTGCGATCGAGCCTAGACGTTTAGGATCGTCTGGGCATTCGTTAGATCGCTGTCAGGCTATGAAAACCGGCGTAAAGATGATGAAAGAGGCTATCTGATGTGCGGAATTGTTGGTGCGGTTGGACATAAGCAATGCAGTGATGTGCTTCTTGATGCGTTAAAACGTCTTGAATATCGCGGTTATGACAGTTCGGGCATTGTTACGATCCATGATAGTGCGATTGCGCTTCAACGCGCAGTTGGCAAGCTTGTAAATCTTGATTTAGCACTCAAAGAAACGCCGTTGCTTGGTGATATTGGCATTGGTCATACGCGCTGGGCGACGCATGGGGGTGTTTCAACCGAAAATGCGCATCCACATGTGGCATCGGGCAGGGTTGCGATTGTGCATAATGGCATTATCGAAAACCACCGTACCATCCGCGCACGGCTTGAAGCCGCCGGCCACCAATTTGCCAGCGATACCGATTCTGAAGTTTTGGCGCATCTGTTTGTCGAAGCGTTTGATGCTGGTCTGAGTCTGGCAATGGCAACGCGTCAGGTGCTTGATGAAATTGATGGTGCCTATGCTTTTGCGGTGATGGCGATTGATCACCCTGATTTATTGATCGTGGCGCGTAATGCCTCGCCGCTGGCTTTGGGCATTGGTGATGATGCGTGTTATATCGGGTCAGACGCGATTGCTTTGTCGCATTTAACGCGCAAAGTGGTTTATCTAAAAGATCATGATTACGCGCTGGTTCGCGCCGATGGTGTTTCGGTTTATCAGGCCGATGGCACGCCGGTAAATCGTGAAGCAGTAATTGTGGCGGCAAGCCCGGGTCTGGTCGATAAGGGCGGCTATCGCCATTATATGGAAAAAGAAATTCACGAACAGCCGGATGCCATTGCCCATTCGCTGGCGGCGATGACAAATGAATATGGCCGTTTAACCGCACAGATGAGCGATGAGGCGCTTCGGTCAATTGACGGGATTGTCATGGTGGCAGCCGGCACCAGCCATTATGCAACGCAGATTGCCCGCTATTGGATTGAATCGCTGGCGCGGGTGCCGGTGGCTTGTGAAGTGGCATCCGAGTTTCATTATCGCCAGCCAGCAACAGCGCCCTATAATACGGCGATTGCCATTTCGCAATCAGGTGAAAGTCTGGATACGCTTATGGCTATGCGCCATGCAGCAGCGTGCGGCCTGCAAACCATCGGGCTGGTCAATGTGCCAAGCAGTACGATTGCGCGTGAGGCAGATGCTGTTTTGCCAACGCGGGCAGGGCCGGAAATTGGCGTTGCCAGTACCAAGGCCTTTACCGCGCAATTGACGGTTTTGCTGTGTTTTGCCGTGGCGTTGGCACGCGCCAAGGGGCAAATTGATGAGGCACGCGCCGAGGCCATTCATGCTGAAATCCAAGCCTTGCCCGGTTTGGTTGGCAAAGCCCTTGGCCTTTTTGATGCCATCCGGCCAGTCGCGCATCAGCTATCGCAAGCCAAATCGGCGCTGTATCTTGGGCGCGGGGCGCTTTACCCGCTGGCAATGGAAGGCGCGTTAAAGCTGAAAGAGCTAAGCTATATCCATGCTGAAGGCTTTGCCTCGGGTGAAATGAAGCATGGGCCGATTGCGCTGATCGAAGAAGATTTGCCGGTTGTTGCTTTGCTGGCGGCTGATGCGGTGATGGCAAAGGCCAGCAGCAATCTTCGTGAGGCCAGCGCCCGTGGTGGCAAGATCATCCTTTTATCCGAAGCAAGAGCCGCCGCCGAGGTTGATTATGCCAATGCGGTGATCACCGTTCCTGATGTTGATCCGCTTCTTGCGCCCATCCTGCTTGCCATTCCAGCGCAGATTTTGGCCTATCTAACCGCGGTTGAAAAAGGCACCGATGTTGACCAGCCACGCAATCTGGCAAAATCAGTAACCGTGGAATAAATACCAAACCCAAAGCTATCGGTTTCATCTGGTCTTAACGGCGGTTTTGCCCGCATGAAATATGTTGTGTCCAGCGATTTTTTGGCGCTAGGAATCAGGGTCCATCTCATACATCGCCCAGTTGGTTTTTGTGGCGAGTTTGTCATAAAGCGCGCGGGCGCGGTAATTATCATCGCGTGTAATCCAGCGGATTTTCGTCCATTTCTGTTCTTTGGCGATTGATTTTAGCGCGCCTAAAAGCAATTTTGCCGCATCACTGCCGCGGTCTTGAGGCGCAACGATCAGATCATCCAGAAATCCCAGATTTCCGCCACGCAATGGGCTTGGCATTGCCCTGTAATGTGCAAGACCGATCAATCGTGCGTTATCTTCGGCAACAATGCCGGTCAAAGGGTGATCAGAATCCATCAACCACGCCCATGTTGTTGCGGTGCCGTCATCAGTCAGATCTGTTTCATAATGTTCGGCGTAAAAGCGGTAAACAGTCAGCCAATTGTCAAAATCTGACCGATCCAAAGCCCGAATGAATGTCATTGCATCTTTCCTATCAGCGGTGCTTAAAGCCTAGGCTTTTATTTTATAACATTTTAACGATTCCTGTCACCTGTTCACCATAAAGCCAGCGATTTATCATTTGACCGGCTGGCGGTTTTAATCATTAAGCTGCAGCAAACTGCATATGGCGGCTGAAATTAAGGGGAGTCTCCATTTAGGCTACCTTAAACGGGTTGCCGCGTACAGGTTGCACTTACAAGTTGCCCTATACTGTTTGGGCACCCATTTATGAACCTATGATATGGTGGGGTTTATGGATCAAAAGTTGGCCAGATATGACACAAACCAGCGCTTGGATAAGCTCGAGTGCCTTTGGGGGTGGGTTTGATGAAAAACGCTGATTGGGCTTTGGTGATATCGCTTGGCATTCTATGGGGCATGAGCTTTGTTTTTGTCGAGCTGCTTCTTGCCTATCTTAGCCCCTTCATGATTGTCTATCTAAGGGTGGCGATTGGCGCTTTTTTCCTGCTGGCCTATATTTTCATCAGAAAAGCCGCCTTTGACTGGTCGGCCGAAACCATTCTCACGCTTATCATTATGGCGCTTTTGAACAATGTGGTTCCGTTTCTGTTGATTACCATTGGCCAGCAAACAACAACCGGCGGACTTGCCTCTGTTTTGAATGCAAATACCGCTTTTGTGACGATTGTTCTGGCGGCCGCGCTTGTGCCGCATGAAACATTAACAATCAACCGTGTGGTTGGCGCTTTGATTGGTGTTGTTGGTGTCACCATGGCAATCGGCTATCAGAATATTTTTCAGCTTTATGATGGCAATAGCGGCAAATATCTCATTTTGCTGGCCACCATTTCATATGCTTTGGCTGGTATTTGGGCAAAATTAAAGATGCAGTCAATGTCGCCCATGATCGCGGCAACGGGCATGCTGGTGATGAGTACCCTTATTCTAACGCCCTATGCTTTTGCATTTCATTTTGATGAATTGGTGTCACTGGATCTTGTGGTCATTCACTATGCGCTGGCATTTGCCTTATTCTGTTCGGTGATTGCCTATTTTCTCTATTTCAAGATTCTCGAAAGAACGGGCGCTGGTAATCTTCTGATTTGCACGATTATCATTCCGCCATCCTCAATTTTGGTCAATGCCATCCTTATAGGGGAAATAATTACACTGGCCGAAATGATGGGACTGGCGATTATCACCATAGGCTTGCTTGTTTTGGATGGGATAATTGTAAACAAAATACTGAAAATAAACAGAAATATAGATAAATTACAACCTTTTTTTCGTCAGATAACCATATTTCGGTTTAAATATATATAGTTAAATAAAAACATTAGGTTAACTGTTAAATTGTTAACGCTAATATAATGCGTCTTACAAAGCTTTACAAACTGGAGGGCAATCGCTTGTTACGTCAAACCGTCATTTCAGCTCTTGCGCCCGAGATCAGTGTGCCGTGCCAGATTCTGGTGCTTGGCAGCATGCCGGGGGCAATTTCGCAAAAAGAAGCCGAATATTACGCGCATCCGCGGAATTTGTTTTGGGATTGTGTCGAGACCGCGTTTCAGATTGACCGAAACGCGCCGTATCAAGCGCGGCTGGCGGCGTTAAATGATGCACATATCGGGCTGTGGGATGTTCTGGTATCATGCAGCCGCAAGGCATCATCGGATGCAACAATCCGCGATGCAAAATGTAATGATTTTGTAAAATTATTGTCGGCCTATCCCCAGATTAATCGCATTTGCCTAAATGGCCGCACCGCCTTTAATTATTGGCGTCGGTTGGTCATACCGTCTTTTGCCGATGAGCTGGATAAGGAGTTGCTTGCTGATGTTGAAATCATTGGCTTGCCGTCAACGTCGCCTGCTCATGCCGCGTTATCGCCTGCGGCCAAAATTGACGCATGGTGCGCCGCACTAAGCAAAGGATGATTGGAGATTCGAACAGGTGATTTTCAGGTTTATCGTGCTGTTTTGAAACATTGAAACGGCGATAAAAACCTGTTACCGATTATCCTGCTGGCGTGATTGAAAGCCGCTGTTCATATCAAAATTGAGCCTATGTCAAAATCGATGAAAATTTCTGAATTTACGGATGATCAAAGCGACCAAGTGATCGCTCTATGGGAAAAATGTGGCCTTACCCGTAGTTGGAATAATCCAGAAAAAGATATTGCCCGCAAAAACAGTGATCAGAACGGCAAATTCCTGATTGGGCAAATTGATGGGCTGCTTATGGCCTCAATCATGATTGGCTATGATGGGCATCGGGGCAGCATTAATTTTCTTGCTGTCGACCCTGATTATGCGCGCACCGGTTATGGCAAGATTTTGATGGCCGAGGCTGAACGGTTTCTGCTATCGGTTGGCTGTCCAAAGATCAATTTTTGTGTCAGAACCGATAATGCCAAGGTTATCGAATTCTACCAGCAGCTTGGCTACGCGATTGAGCCTGTTCACCTTCTTGGCAAGCGTTTAATCAAAGACGACTAAATTGGAACTCTGTTAAGTGATTGCTTTTCTTTCCTTATTGGCCTTTGTTACCTTCATGGTTGGCACGCCCGGGCCAGCCAATTTGATTGTGATGCTTGCCGGGGTTCGCCAAGGGCTGCGTCAATCTATTGGCTTTATTCTGGGGCTGATTGTCGGCAAAATCGCGCTTAATCTGTTTATTGGATTTGGCTTTGGCCTTGTTTTGGCCGAAGCGCCTGTCTGGCAAATGCTGTTTAGCTATGTCAGCGCTGGTTATATGATCTGGCTGGCGTTGAAATCATGGCCAGCAAGCGATGCCGACACCAGCAACGCTGAGCCTGCGCAAGATCATTTCCGCTTTTGTAATGGCTTGTTTGTGCATCCGCTAAACCCCAAAGCATGGGTTATGTGTGTCTTGGCATGGGGTAATTTTGCCCCAGCTCTTGGTGATTTTTCGGTTCAATTGCCTGTTGTTATCCTGACCTTTGGCATTTGCCAACTTTGTTTACACAGCCTTTGGTGCTGGCTCGGGACGATTATGGGCAAAAGCCTTCGCAATAATATACGGCTAACGCGTGCGATGATCATTTCAACCGTTATCATCGTTCTGATTGCTGTTTTACTGTAACGAATTATACGACGACATCGCCATGATATGGTGGCTGGTCTATTTTCCGAAAGCCGATGCCGCTGATTGTGAGATCGCGCCAAGATTTTTAAAGCCAATGACGAAATTTAACTGGTCAACGGCGCTAACATCGCGGTCGGCAACAGGGTCATGTTCATAATTAATGGTGATATATAGACAATCTTGAACACCGCCATTCCAGCTAAGCGCAGCCGTGCTTTTCTTGCGTATGGTCTTGCCATAAGACAGATCCCATAATTGCGTTGCCAAAAATTGCCAGCCACCGACAAGGGATTGGCTATAGCTTGCTGATAATTCCTCACGATCATCATCACTGCTGGCAAAATAGGCTTTGGCAAGCTGGTTATGGGTCACGCTTAGACTGCCGGTACCAAGTGCCGAGGACAGCGATGTCTTTGATTCATTCAAGTTCAAATCCTTTGATGAAAGCCGTCCCGACCAGCGCAGATTAAGGCTGTTTGCCGGATTTACCGTCAGGCTTGCAACATAGTCGGAATATTTATCACCCTGATCGGTGTTCAGGCCAGCAGATGTTTTTCCCGACAGGCGGCGACTAACTCCAAAAAAGCCGGACACATCACCGAAAAAATTATCGTTGGTTGTGGCCGATACGCCAATGTCAGCCCGCGTTCCGGGCAAAATATAATCCTTGCCCTGATAGCGGTTCAAAAGGAAAAGATTGGCCTCGTCAATCCGGTAATCACTGGCATCACGATTGGGAATAGCCGATGTCCGGTCTTTACCGCCGATAATGGCTAGCCGTGCCTGCGGTTCAAAAATTGCGGTGCGGTTTGCCCCTACCACCGCAATCGGCAATCGCCAACCAACTGAAAGGGCAGGTGTAGCAAAGCTGATATCACCAAGCGATGTTGCCGCGCTGTCTGGCTTGGTGTGGATGCTATAGTAATTGCCGGTGATATTTGCCTCATAATTGGCAATGCCAAGCGGCAGCTCAAAATCTTCTGCCACTTCAAAAATGCCGCTCCAGCGCGCCATATCATGCCCTTGATCATTATCCAATTGCACGGCGCTAAGTTCGGTTCGGAACAACTGGTTTCCGCGCCAGCCTTTTTCGGTTTTTTCATAGAAAATTGACGGCAGAACAGTGGGTTCATTTAAGGTTTTGTCGCTGGCAAGCAATGATTGGCGGTCGGAAGCTTCAACCCTGTAATAGCGGTTATCGATTGCTCTTGTTGCCAAGATTGTTGATTTCAATGAAGTGTCGTCATTGAAATCATAGCGGCGCATGAAGGTGTCTTGGCTTGCCCGGCGCAGATTGGCCCTGATATCCCACCTATTACCAATGCGGCTTGCGTAGGTCGCGTCAATGGCACCGACAAGCTCGCGGTTCTTTTTATAGGTTTCAACATTAGCGGTGTAGATCGTGGCGCTCAACTCGGCCCTATCCCATAATTTGCGATAGCGCGATTTTACCCCGAGTCCGCGATACTGATATTTGTAAGTGGTGAATTCTACATCACTTGTTTCATCAATGATCTGATAATAGGGGATCGAGGGGGTAAAGCCTAAATCTGAACTGATGATAAAGCTTGGGGTCAAAACGCCCGAACGCCGCCGCACTGTCCAATCAGGATGCGACAGAAATGGCAGATAGCCGACCGGCAGATTCAGCACATTCATACGCATATTATAATGGGTGATGGTTTGGGTTTTTTCATTCCGCACGGATTGACTGGCTTTAATATCCCACAAAGGCCTTTCACCGTTCAAAAAATCACATTTGCATGGGGTGAAACGGCTAGCGTCAAAGATGCCTCTGTCACCGGCAATGCGGTCAGCACGATCGGCCGATATCCACTCGCCAGTGGTAAAGTTTGAAATGATGGTTTCGGCAAGGATATGCGAAAATTCGGTATCGATTTCCATCATCGCAGCGTTAGTGACGGTGCCATCGCCATCAATGTGAACAACATTACCGCGGGCAATGGCTTTGTTCTGGTTGCGGTAATAGGTCACTTCATCGGCGCGCAAGGTGTTATTGGCCTGTTTCAATTCAACATTGCCAGTTGCAAAAAGGCTGCCGTCAGCCTGATTCACAACAACATTATCGGCTTCAAACCCAATCGGCTTGTCAGCAGCAAATGCAAAATTGGCCGGTGTTATCAGCACCAGCAAGAACAGCAGGCAACGCAGGCGGCAATTGACAAATGAAAACCCCAAGACGCTTAACCCCTATGCCGAGATATTATTTTGATAACCATAACCTATCGCTAGCCTGTTTTACCGTCGATGTCCATGCCAAGCCGTGTCAAATGCTGCTTGGCGAAGCGCATCCACCTTATTGGCCATTGCGGTGCTGGTAAATGGAAAATCTGCAAAGGCGGTGCTTTGCAATTGATGACGAAACTGATCATCTTTCAAAAGCTTGGCAAAGCCATCACGAAATGTGACAACGGACGGCTCGTCGATGATCAATGCACGGCCTTCGGCCACTTCGGGAATCCCGCCGCGTCTTGTTGTGAGAACAGCGCATCCCGCTGCCAAGGCTTCAACCACAACCTTGCCAAGCGGTTCTTGCCATAAGGATGGGCAGGCGGCAATGGCGGCACGTTCCTGCCAGTCACGAACCTGATCCAAGGGAATAAAGCCGGTCATTTCCGCCTGATTGCCAAGTGGCTCGATGGCCTTTGCCACCTTTGCTTCATAGCTATTGGGGTCGGCCTGCTCAAATCTGCGCGCACCTGCAATGACCAACCGCCATTCAGGATAGGATGGCAGAATATCGGCAAGCGCTTGGGCGCATTCCAAAATCCCTTTTTCTGGCACCATGCGGCCAGCAAGAAAGATAATGGCCTCTTTTTGCGGCGGTGTTTTTAACCGACGTCTTACACCAATGGGGAAAACACAGACTTTTGCTAAGTCTTGAGCGTCAAGCGCAAGGCCATCAAGAAAACAATCCTTGATATATTGTGAAACACAAATAATCTGCGTCAGCTCTGCTACTAGATCCCTGCGCTCGGCAATGGTTTTTGCTCCCTTCATGTCGCGAGGGTCATTCGGCAGAAAAAGCGTGACGGGAATATCAGGCCTTTTGGTTGCGATATAGGACGCAACATTGCATCTGCCATGAATTTCGATCAAATCAGGTTTGGGATGTGAATTTAGCTGGCGAAGATAAGCCATTGCAAACCCGATATTCTTGCCGAAAAGCCATGCCATTTTGGGTTTTATCGCGGCAAAATTTATATCGGGAAAGGGGTTGCTTACCGCGCGTCCCAAAATTGTAAACCGATGCCCCGATGTGCTGGCTTTTGTGATGTCGTGAACATAGGTCGCCACCGCGCCAGCATTTGCCGGTGAAAAAGCTTCTTTGGCAGGCAGTAAAATATCAATGTTCAGGGAATCATCTGCTGTTTTCATGAATTTATTCCAAGTGATCGAGCCAAATGATCGGGATATTAGATTATAAGCGGTTACAACAGTCTATTGCATCATTTGAACTACACAACAGGTTACTTAATATGGTGTAATAAATAATGATTTTAAATCCGCTTGCTGATAAGTGACAATCACATATGCTTGAAAAGAGAGATAACCGCCGAATCCTTGTTATCAAACATGGTGCGCTTGGCGATATTGTGCAGGCGCTTGACGCTTTTGCATGCCTTCGCGCTGGCAACCCTCAGGCGCATATCGCGCTGATGACCAGCCCCGGATTCTTATCGTTGGCTAAAATGATGCCTTGGTTTGATGAGGTGATTGCCGATCCGCGAGCTGGGCTATTAAACCTCGCCGCTGCATGGCGGATTCGTCGGTCTTTTCGTCAAGACTGGTCAGTGATTGTCGATATGCAATGCAGCAGTCGTACCCGAAATTATTTTGCGCATTTCGTCCCATCAAACGCGCGCTGGATTGGCACCGCTTCTGGCTGTTCGGATCCGCTCCCTGATTTTACCGGTGTGAATAATCGCGACCGTATGGTCAGAACTGCCAAATTGGCAGGCGGTGTTTCGCAAAGCCCGGATATGTCATGGCTTGTCAATGGGGCGGCGCAAACTGACAATCCGACGGTTATGACTGATAACAAGCAATATGTGGTTCTTATCCCCGGATGTTCATTGGCAAAGCCACAAAAACGATGGCCTGCAGACAGTTTTGCTGCCATTGGCAATGAACTAGCCGCGCGCGGGTTTGAAATTGTGCTTGCTGGTACGGCTGATGATCGTGATGCGGTAAATGCCGTTTTGGCCGCTTCGCCTGATGCGATTGATTTATGCGGGAAAACAAATCTGGCCGGATTAGCGCGATTGCTTGGCGGGGCTGCGTTTGTAATTGGGAATGACACTGGCCCGATGTTTCTGGCCGCCCGAACCGGCGTGCCAAGCCTTATGATCATGGGGCCTGATACTGATCCAACCATGTCAGCCCCGAAAGGGGCAGCGACAAGCTGGCTTCAGGGCGTGCCAATTTCCAAGGTCAGCGCTATTGCCGCGATTGGCGCGCTCGAATCGCTTGGCCTTAAACCAAACGCCTAAAACGACGATCCGGGCTGGGTCAAAAATTGTTCTTCGTCGCGGCTGCTCGGCCTGCCAAGCATAGCATTGCGATGCGGAAATCGTCCAAAACGGGCGATGATATCACGATGTTTCACGGCATATTCATAGGTCAAATTCGAGGTGTATCGCTCAAATAACGGCAGAGACATGTCTTGGATGCCAATATCTTCGCTATGCATCATCGGCATAAGCATGAAATGACAATAAGATGGTTGGGCAGCATCAAGATATTTGCGTTCAACACAACGAAGGCTTATGGCCAGCGCCATTTCATCGCCCGAAAATGCCCGTGCCGAATGGCGAAACATATTGCGGGTAAATTGGTCAAGCATCACGATCAGCGCAAGACAGCCATCGGCGTCATTGGCCCAATGGTCAAGCCTTCCGGCAAGCGCTTCAGTGACGGCCTTGCCAAACGGGTCTCGGATGGCAGCGTCAAAATTATCATCTTTTTTAAACCAGAATTCGGGTGTTGTTTCGACAAACCAGAAATTCAAAATATCGGCGGCTGAGGGTGTTTTTCCCATGATCTAAACCTTTCACGTTAAAGGGTGATTTTTAGGATTAGATAACCTTACCCGGGTTCATTAAATTTTTCGGGTCTAAAGCCGCCTTAATTGATTTCATGGTATTGATGATCGCAGGGCTTTTGACCTTGGCAAGCTGGTCACGTTTGACCTGTCCAATGCCATGTTCAGCGCTGATTGACCCGCCATATTTGGTGACGTTCCCATAAAGCAATTCAAGCAATTTCGGGGCTTTGGCGTCAAAATCGGGGTCGCCGCCAGCGGCCTGAACAAGATTGAAATGCAAATTGCCATCACCAATATGGCCATAGCCACAAATGCGGATTTTAGGATCAATAGCTTTTACGCCAGCAACCATATCAGCGTAAAATGCCGATAAGGCTGATTGCGGCAAGGCCACATCTGATCGCACCAACTTGCCAGCACGTTTATGTGACTCGGGTGATGATTCGCGAACATCCCATAGGGCATCGCGCTGGGCATCACTACTTGCGATGGTGGCGTCAATCACCAAACCATCCTCAAAGGCGGTTTCAAGAACCGATTCCATGATCGACCGGATTGGCGAGCTGCCATTTCCACCAACTTCATTATAGGCTGGATTGGTGCTGCCAATTTCCATCAAAACATTCATCGGGCCAATGGTGGCTAGCGGACGTTGGATATCGGGAAATGACTCAAACAGAACATGCAGAATATCGGCAGGAATCAATTCAAAGGCTTCGATCATACCGCCTGATGCGGCCTGCACGCGATGCAGCAATTCAACCGCCGCATCAACATCACGAATTTCGGCAAAGGCAGTGCTAAGGGCGACAGGTTTTGGAAATAGCCGCATTGTTGCTGCGGTGATGATGCCAAGCGTGCCTTCCGATCCGACAAACAGGTCTTTCAAATCATAACCGGTATTATCTTTGCGAAGCCCGCTTAGCATTTCCAACACTTCGCCGCCCATCAGCACGACTTCGAGACCAAGTGTCAAGGCGCGGGTTGTGCCATAACGAACAACATTCAACCCGCCTGCATTGGTGCCAAGATTGCCGCCAATTGTGCAGCTACCTTTTGCCGCTAGATTCAATGGAAAATACAAACCTGCATCTTCGGCAACATCTTGAAGATTCTGCAGGATGCAGCCCGCCTCTACCGTCATTGACATATTTTGCGTGTCAATTTCACGAACCTTGTTCATCCGGCGAAGCGACAAGAGGATTGAATTGCCGCTGCCATCAGGCGTTGCCCCACCCATAAAACCGGTATTGCCACCTTGCGGAACAACGATGATATCATGCTTGTCAGCATAGGCCATGATGGCGGCAACCTGCGCGGTTGTTTCTGGCAGAACAACTGCATGCGCTGACCCGTGAAACCGGTCATGCCAATCAGACAGATAGCTTGCTGTATCATCAGTGGTTTGCAGCACCGCTTTGTTACCAACAAGGCCGATTAGATCATCAATGATATTTGGTTTACGGTCATCCATAAGCTTCACAATTCCTGTCATATTTGTTTGATAGCAACGCTAACATTCCGCGTAATGGCCGGGTTAGCGTGCCAACCAGCAAAATGCCAACCGGCCAAATGCCGCACCCAGATATCCTTTTAACCATCAGACTGGCCTTTATTCAGACTGGCCTTTATTTATAGGTATCTGCGCCCGCTAATGCAAATGCTGTTCAGTGATGAAAGCGTTGTTTTCGGTGAAACAGATTTTCGGGCTCAAAATTTCCTGCATCTAGCGCAAAAATTAAAAAAAACAGCTAGCGCGGTGCGGCGGCGCGGCGAAGCCGGTCATTAATGGCCTCGCCAAGACCGGTATCGGGAATAGGAGCAATAGCAATCTTGGCAATGTCGGCAGCATCAACCGAATGAAGTATCGAGAACAGATTGGCTGCAGCTTCAACCAAATCGCCTGAAGGGCTGAGGTTTAGGGCTAATTTACCTGCCCCGCTGACTGTGCCAAACCCGATTAACTCTTCATCTGCGGTGCTGGTTTTAGCCATCAACCTTACCGCCGCCTTGGGGGCGTAATGACTGGCAAGCTGGCCGGGCGCAACCGGATTTTCGTGATCGGCCAATGGTTCTGCAATATCAATTTGCGGGTTACAATTTGCCGCGGCCAAAGCTGCGGCCAGAGCATCGCGCGTAATCCCGCCAGGGCGCAACAGGCGGGCAAAATCGCCCGTACAGTCGATAATGGTCGATTCAAGGCCGGATTCGCATGACCCGCCATCAAGCACCAGATCCAGTCTGCCATCAAGCCCGTCAAGAACATGTTTGGCGGTGCTAGGGCTAATCCGGCCTGATGGATTGGCGCTTGGCGCAGCAATGGGTTTGCCGAAGGCGTTTAACAGCAATTGCGCGCCGCGATGCGCCGGAACCCGAACCCCAATCTTGTCCAATCCGGCGGTGGTGAGCATCGCCACAGGGCAATTATCATTGTGCTGCAAAATCAATGTCAGGGGACCAGGCCAGAAAGCGGCGGCAAGGGCGGTGGCAATCGGGGTTTTTTGACCAAGCGCAAAAGCGGCATCAGCCGACGCAACATGGCTTATCAACGGATTAAAGGCTGGTCGCTGTTTGGCCGCAAAAATACGCGCAACCGCTGCTGCATTGGTTGCGTCAGCACCAAGCCCATAAACCGTTTCGGTTGGAAAAGCGACAAGCTGTCCTGCTGTAAGAATCGTTACCGCCTTGGCAACGCTCTGATCGGAAATGGCAAGGCAGGCTGTCATGGTACGAAATGGGGCCTTTGGTTGGCTGGTTTGGCAATGCGCGGAATCATTGCGCCGGATCGCAGTGATTGCTATCCAGTGATACAACATGATTGATGGCTCGCCTAGTCGTCAGTTTCGCACTACCCTATTGGTTGGGCGATCAATCGCGTCAGAATTTTTACGATAAGGGCAAGATGTGTTATGTGCGGACGCTTTACCAGCACGGCCACAACAGACGAATTAATGCGCCGTTTTGGTGTTACGATTTTGCAAAATTTACGCCCGCGCTGGAATATTGCGCCAAGCCAGAATAGCATGGTTCTTGTTCGTGATGGTCTTCATGTTCAGGCCAAAACCGCCGCATGGGGGCTGCCACCGACAGGGCCAAACAAAAGTTTTTTGATCAATGCCCGCATGGAAACAGCGCGCGAAAAACCAGCCTTTCGCGATGCTTTTTCACTGTCACGCTGCATTGTGGTGGCAAGCGGCTGGTATGAATGGTCAGCGCCAAAAACACCTTGGCATATTCAGCTATCTGATGGCGGCGTTATGGCGATGGCCGGATTATTATTTCAACAGGGTTCGCAATCGCACTTTGTGATCATGACCAGCGCCGCCGATGGCAAGCTGGCCGAAATTCACCATCGCCAGCCGCTTGTGCTTGCTGTGGGCACTGAAATGCAGTGGCTTGGCGGAACCGCCGATCAGGCTGCAAACTATTGTGAAATTGCACCGGCTAGCTGGTTTAACTGGTATCGGGTTGCGCCTGATGTTGGCAAGGCGGGGATAGACCATCCGGGGCTAGTGACGCCGCTTGAAGGTGATGCGCTTTTGCCAGCAAAGCCGGATCAGGGCGATTTATTCGGTTAGATTTCGTCAATTGTGGCTTTGCGAACCAGAATGCCGTAAATATGCCAAAGCATCAGCGCGCCGGCGCCGCGATAGGGACGCCATGCCTCACCAAGCGTTTCCAGCATTTTACCATTTGGTCGTTCATCCAATGATTTCAGTCGTTTCATACCTTCTTGCAAGGCAATGTCATTGGCTGGCCAAGCATCCATATCGCCAAGCGCAAAAAGCCGAAAATTATCGGCCGTCCATGCGCCAATGCCGCGAATTTCGACAAGGTGCTTTTGAACATCCTCGCCGCTCATCTCGGCCAATGCTGCTAGATCAAGCCGCCCTGATTGGATTTTATCTGCAATGCCAATCAAATATTCGGCTTTTCGCCGCGACAGGCCGAATGGCATTAAATCATCGGGTTGTTTGGCGGCAATGATGGGGGCGCTGTTATGGTTTTGGTCTCGCATGCGGGTCCAGATTGCACTGGCGGCAGCGCGCGATATCTGTTGGCCGATTATGGATCGCGCCAAAGTTTCGAAGCTGGCGGGAAGCGACCGGTCGGGTGGCGGCCCAAAACGTGACAGCGCAGCGACAATATCGGCATCGATTGCGGCAAGCTGATCAAGCGCCCCACCCGAAGACAAAAGTTTCTGCTGCATGATTGTCATAAACAAAATCTATCAGGCTTCACCAACGCATGCCAGATTTCAATGAGTCGCCGCTGATCATAAATGGCAAGATTTGCAGGGCGAAAAGGGATTGCTTTTTCAATCTTGTTCTGTGATAGGGTTGAAACAACAAACAATTTGGCAAATGGAGAGATGACATGATTGTGTGGGATTTTCCTTTGCGCCTGTTTCATTGGAATCTTTTTATTTGTGTCGTTGGCGCAATTATTTCGGCGAAAACCGAGGTTCTTTGGGTTCATGAACGATTTGGTCTGGCGGTTCTGGGGCTTGTGACATTTCGTATTTTTTGGGGGTTTCTTGGTGGCCATTATGCACGGTTTGGTCAGTTTCTGCGATCGCCTAAGGCGGCGTTGAACGGATTGAAAACGCTGTTTCGGCCTGATCCTGTCGCAAAATCTGGCCACAGCGCCCTTGGCGGCTATGCGGTTTTAGGGCTGCTTGGCATTCCGCTGTTGATGGCGGTGACGGGCACCATGTCAAATGATGATGTTTTGTTTGAGGGGCCGCTTGCGCATTTGGTGCCAAATTTGACCGATAAAATTGCCGATGTGCATCATTTTTCAGAAAGGTTTTTGTTTCTGATCATCATTTTACATATTGCCGCTATTTTGATTTATAAATTCAAGAAAAAGCGCAATTTGACGATGGTCATGGTCAAAGGCAAATCGAAGATCGCCGATGCCAAGTTGGAAAACGACGGCAGTATTTCAGCCAAACATAGCTTTTTTGGGTTTATTTTGATGGTGGCGTTTGTCGTTGCGGCAGAATCGCTTACCCTATTGCGGCCAAGCTTGTTTTAACCACCATCCTTGCTTTGCTTGAAGATTGCCCGATTTTGACGGTCTAGTATTTGAAACTGGAGTGGCAGGATTTGCAGCTTGCCCCCAGATTTTTCAGCCCTGCCATCATGGCGCCCTGATCCCTTGATTTGGCGGCGGTGACAAGGGTTAGCGCGGCAGTTTCATTGGCTTTGGCCTTGGCTTTAAAGGCGTCAAATTCAAACCAGATTTCGACGCGCGCCTTGGTGTCACCTGGAACGCTTCCCTCAGGAAAATAGCTTGGGATTGTGTTTGCCCAGCTGGCAATCCCTTCGGCACGACTGATCACGGTTTGGTAATCGCCACTCCCAATGGCGGCGGCGATGGCCTTCATCGAATCAGCATTGCGCTTAAATCCGGCTTTGCGGTCAGCGATGATGTCGGCATTGGCGGTGCCAAATCCGGTGGCAACAAGGCAAACGACAAGCGTTGCACAAATTCGTGATAAAGATTTGGGCGTAAGTGCGGCAGTGAATTTCAGATGTTTCGGATTTGATTGCGAGGTCATGTTGCGCGCTCTTTCGTTGGGTTGACCTGAATATGGTAGCAAGGATAAACACTGTTGGGGAAAAGAAAAGATGTGCTTTTGCATGAATTACGATAGAACCAGAAATGGCCAATGCTTGCGGACTCTGCCGAGGTCACGCGCGTTCTTGTGCAAAATTGATACGACTCAAAAGCGTTCAATGATCAGCAGTTCAACACCAAAGGTAAAGAAAGTTGGTTCACTTGCCGAGGTCACTAATGGGTGTGTTTCTAAGTTTGCTCGCGGTTATTTTCGGCGTGTTGACCGGTGTCCTGATCAAAAAGCTGGGCTCGGATATCAATATCATCACCACTTTATTTTACCGGTTCCTATTCTCGCTTCCGATTTTATTCCTCTGTGCCATTTATCTTCGTGGCCGTGATTTCTTGCAAATTAATCAGCGCAGAATTCTGTTTTTTCGCAGCCTTCTTGGCCTTTGCGGCATTACCTTTTGGTTTTTATCAATCCGGTCGATGCCGCTTGGCATGGCAACAGCGTTATTTCAAAGTTCGGTTATTTTCATCACGCTGTTAGCGCCGATTTTTCTGGGAGAAAAAGTAGGGATTTACCGTTGGACGGCGGTTGTTGCTGGTCTGGCAGGGGTGGTTATTATCACCGACCCCTTTGAGGGCGCGATGTCATGGTATGCGCTTTATGGCATTGGTGCTGCGCTTGTCGGGGCTGGTCTGTCCTTGATTCTGCGCCAACTTGGCAAAGGCGACGCGCCTGCATCGGTGGCGGCTTGGTATAATTTGGCCGGATTTGGCGTTTTGTGCGTTATCGTGATGGTTTTACCCGATCAGATGCAATCAATTAGCCAGTCAGTTCTAATTGACCTTGTGATTCTTGGGGTGATTGGATCAGCGTTGCAAATTGTGATGACAACCGCCTATCGCTATTCGGATGCGGTTGTGGTGGCGTCGATGCGTTATGTGCAAATGCCAATTTCGGGGATTGTTGGTTATTTTGTTTTTGCCGAAATCATGTCGGCAAGTGAAATTATTGGCACGCTTGTTATTATTGCTAGCTGTCTTGTGATTGCATGGCGCGAACTTGTGCGCACGCGCGAGGTCAATCAGCCGGGGATCTAGGGCAAACCCGATGAAAGGCTTGTTCTTTTGCGAAAACCTCGGTACACCCGCGCGATTGACGGTGTAATATCTGTATCAAAATTGACCTAGGAATAAATTGATGGCTGACCAAAAAACACTTATCCGCATCATGGGCGAAAGTGACATTGTTGATGTAAGTGTGACCCAAAAGGCAGCAAGTCATGCATTGCTGATAGGGCTGGACGCTGCCGATAAGGTTAACCTTCTTGGGCATTGGATGGATCGGGATCGCGGCGCTGAATTGGCGGCTGATCAAAATCATCTTGACGCGATGACTATCATTGCCAGTGAGATTGTTACCGGTAAAGCCACGGCCGACAGCACGCTTGCGTCCCAGCTTGAGGCAGGTGCCAATTTCGTTCTTTTAACCTTATTGCGCGAAAAATGGCCGGTTGGATCAAAGGTAAAATTCAAGATCATTGCCGACCGTGTTAAGGCTGATCATACCTATCTTGCGCATATTTGCGCAGCGGCCAAGCTGGATGATCTTGATGGTGAAGATTCCTTGAAACAGGAAGAAACCCGCCAATTGTCTCTATCGCTTGCTTTTTACAAAGCCAACCGCCGCCGTTTTGCCAATAGCAGTGCGGTTCAAGGGCTGATTAAAGGCTAATCTGGCTTTTGCAATTCAGGTAAATTCTCGAAAAAAGCCAGCGCTTCGGCATTTGCTAAGGCTTCGGTGTTTTTAATCGCCCGACCATGAATGACATCACGAACGGCAAGTTCGGTTATTTTACCCGAACGCGTGCGCGGAATATCAGGAACGGCGATGATGGCAGTAGGCACATGGCGGGGCGTTGCACCAGCGCGAATGGCCATGCAGATGGCGCGCCGCAAATCATCATCAAGATTTGCACCATCGGCCATCCGCACAAACAGGATAACCCTTACATCATCTTGCCAATCCTGACCAATGACCAGCGCTTCGGTAATCGCATCAAAAGCTTCGACCTGACGGTAAATTTCGGCCGTGCCAATGCGAACACCGCCCGGGTTTAAGGTGGCGTCAGACCGGCCATGAATGATCATGCCGCCGCGTGCGGTCATGGTGGCCCAATCGCCATGCCGCCATATGCCCTGAAAATGCTCAAAATAGGCAGCTTTATATTTGCTGCCATCAGTATCATTCCAGAACTTTACCGGCATTGCAGGGAAAGGCGCGGTGCAGCAAAGCTCGCCTTGTTTGCCGATCAGGCTGGTTCCATCTTCGTCCAGAACATCGGTTTTCATGCCAAGGCCGCGGGTTTGGATTTCACCGGCAAAAACCGGCTGAACCGGACAGCCAAGAACAAAACATGACACGATATCGGTGCCGCCGGAAATCGAACATAGCTGCAGGTCGGGTTTGATCTTGTCATAAACAAAGGCAAAGCCGTCAGATGAGAGCGGCGATCCGGTTGATAATAGGGCTCGCAGCGCGCCAAGACGAACCTGATCACGCGGCACATAACCTGAATTGCGAACAGCATCGATATATTTTGCCGACGTGCCGAAAATGACAATATTTTCGGTTTCGGCCAGTTCCCATAATCGGGCTGGCCCCGGGTGAAATGGGTTGCCTTCAAACAACACCACTTTTGCCTTGATCGCCAAGGCCGATACAAGCCAATTCCACATCATCCATCCACAAGTGGTGAAATAGAACATGGCATCACCCGCGCCCAAATCACCATGAAGGCGATGTTCTTTAATATGCTGGATCAAGGTGCCGCCAACGCCGTGAACAATGCATTTTGGCGCACCGGTTGTGCCGCTTGAATAGAGAATATAAAGCGGATCATTGAAACCAACCCGCACAAAGGTGTTGACCGGTTTGACGCTTGCAATCGCATCGTCAAAAAGGGTGGCATTGGCAATGGCGCTGCAATCTGGCGCATCGCAAAGATAGGGAAGCATTAAAACCGCCTCAAGCGTTGGCAATTGAGCGGCAAGATTGGCAATCAGCGGCATCCGATCAATCTTTTTGCCAGCGTAAAGATAGCCATCGCAGGCCATTAACAACTTTGCTTCAATCTGGCTAAATCGATCAACCGCACCGGCTAATCCGAAATCGGGCGAGCAGCTGGAATAGACCGCGCCGATGGTTGCGCTTGCCAACATCGTGATCACCGCTTCGGCCACATTTGGCGTATAGGCGGCAACGCGGTCACCTTGGCCAACGCCCTTGGCACGCATCCAGCCGGCAAGCGCCATAACTTTTTGTTTCAGCTCGGCACGGCTGAGCGCGATATGACGGCCATCTTCGCCATAGGCGCTGATTGCCGGACGGTCATCGGCCTCGGCCAAAAGATTTTCGGCAAAATTGATTTTGGCATCGGGAAAAAACTGGGCACCGGGCATCGCGGTTTCATTGATCAGGATGCGTGATCCCATATTGCCAATCATGCCATGCCATTGCCACAGGCTTTGCCAGAAATCAGGCATTGAATCGATTGACCATTGCCACAAGGCTTGGAAATCACCGCCCCAGTCAAAGCCATGATTGGCAGCGATAAACCGCCCAAAATCTTGCAGTTGCGCCTGTTCAATCGTTTCGTCTGTTGGTTGCCAAAGACAGGTGCCAAGCGCGGTTGATTGCGGTGGTGATGAAGATTGTTTGGCCATTGATGAAACCCAAGAAAAAAGACAATGATCACAGCAAATGATCACATCCGTGATGCGCCCGAAATTTCGGGTTCACCCCTAGCTTATCGTGACCAGTTGCATGGCGCAATGATTGCCGCAGCTTGATACGTTTTAAACGCATACGACGATACGCCAGCCAACGATACGCCAGCCAACTATACGCCAGCCAACTATACGCCAGACGATATGCTAAATTGACGGGCGCAAAACTATCGGCACGAAGACAACAGCGCGTTCGCCCTTGTTCTGTAATATTGGACGCACCATGCCGGGTGCCACGTCTTGAAAAACGGCCGCAATAGCAGCCAAATGGCAATCTATAATTGTTTTTCGTTATTGAATGGACGCAAAGCATTGCCGGTAAAATGCAGATTTTACGACCCTCCAATAGGGTTATATCTCTGCATAATAGAAAAACGCTTTGAGCAATGATATTTCTGAATAATTCGTTAATTTATGATAAGATTTATCATCGAAAAAATATTGTTTTTGCCGTACGTGGATCTTGGATATCTCGCCATCGGCTCACAAACCATCTCGCCTTGGAGTTTGACCAGAGATTCATCCCAGCACGAAATCGCAAATCCGCCATATCATGTCAGGCTTTGGCGAAACCAAACATCATCTTTTGCATGATCGGGTTGTTACGCTTGCCGCAAGCCGCTGTATGATGCCGGTAAATGACAATGCCATCATTCAGGTCGAATTGCTGCATCATGCCAATCAGGCGCTTTTGTCCAGTAAGGTTGCCCGCGATGGCAGCGGCCCGCTAAAGGCATCTTTTTTGACGATACTGCTTCTCGAAGATACGATTGCCCATGCGCAGCACCCCTTTGGCATTTGTTCGGGGGCGGCAACGGTAACCTTGCACCGTTTTATTGACGTTGAGACGCTTACGACGGACCAACTGGCTTTGGCCATTGCCAATTTTGCCAGCCTTAACGATGTTATTTTTGCCGACTATTTGTCGCCGCCAATTGCAGAACCTTTGGCCGATAAACGCGATAGTATCTAATCCGCGGTTTGATGGCTTGGGAATCATCTTGAACTTGGCGGCTGAATGCGCGACAAGATTTTTAGATAGAGGCATACCCTCATCACAATCCAACCGGCAGCCAAAGGCAAAAAATGATGGCCCAATCTTCGCAGAATTTTGACTATGATTTGATTGTGATTGGCGCAGGGTCTGGCGGCGTTCGTGCTGGCCGCATCGCCGCTGGTCATGGTGCCAAGGTTGCGGTGATCGAAGGAGACCGGCCGGGTGGAACTTGCGTTATCCGCGGCTGTGTGCCGAAAAAGCTGTTGATGTATGCGGCTAGCTTTTCAGCCGATGTTGAAGATGCTCGCGGCTTTGGGTGGCAGATTGATGGTTTGTTGCATGATTGGCCGGGCTTGATCGCCGCGAAAGATGCTGAAATTAGCCGGTTGGAAAATATTTATCGGTCGCTATTGAAAAATGCTGGTGCTACCTTGATCGAGGGCTGGGGGCGGGTCACTGGCTCGAATGAGGTCAGCGTTGGCGCGGATGTCTATAGTGCTGGCAAAATTTTGATCGCGGTTGGTGGTGCGCCGCAATTTATCGATGTTCCCGGCATGAAACATCATGCCATCAGCTCGAACGAAGCGCTGGATCTGCCCGAAATGCCAAAGGAAATTGCCATTTATGGCAGCGGCTATATTGCGCTTGAATTTGCCGGTATTTTCAACGGGCTTGGGGCGCGAACCCATCTGATTTATCGGAGTGATTTGCCGCTTCGTGGTTTTGATGATGATGTTCGCGCGCACATTGCAACAGCGCTTACCGATCGCGGAATTATTCTTCACCCCGAAACCACCATTGATCAGGTTACAGCTGAAAATGGCGGTAAGCAGGTACATCTTAGCGATGACAGCAGGCTAGCGGTTGATCAGATCATGGCGGCCACCGGGCGCAGGCCAAATACTGCCAATCTTGGCCTTGATGATTTGGGAGTCAAGCTTGGCAAACAGGGCGAAATCATTGTTGATGATATGTCACAAACGAACCTGCCAAGCCTTTTTGCCATTGGTGACGTCACAAACCGAATTAATCTGACGCCAGTTGCGATTGCCGAAGGCCATGCCTTTTCCGATAGTGAATTTGGCAATCGCCCGCGCAAGGCCGATCATGCCAATGTTGCCTCGGCCGTTTTCAGCCAGCCACCCATCGCATCGGTTGGTCTGTCTGAAGCCGATGCAATCAATGCCCATGGCAAGGTCACAGTCTTTGAAAGCCAGTTCCGGGCGATGAAAAACACCATTTCAGGGCGCGGTGAAAAAACCTACATGAAACTGATTGTCGAAGCGGCAAGCGACAAGGTTATTGGCGTGCATACAATGGGGCCGGATTGCGGTGAAATCATGCAAGGCATCGCGATTGCGGTAAAGATGGGGGCAACCAAAGCAGATTTTGACGCCACCATTGGCATTCACCCTACCGCAGCCGAAGAGTTTGTAACCATGCGCACACCGCGTAAAGATGGCTAGGCTTGGCAAATTCTCGCCAGCGCTGCTGTCGGAATAAAGCTTGAAAAAACAGCGCAAATCCGCGATATTGAGCTGTAATTCCAATGATAGGGGTGAGGTCGGTAGTGCTGTTCGCAAGCCATCTCGCCTTAGAAGGACGAAAATCAAATGACTTGGCAACCAAATAGCTGGCGCAGCTTTCCAATTCAACAAGTGCCGGAATACCCCGATCTTGACCGGCTGAACGCTGTTGAAAAGATTATTTCGGGTCGTCCGCCGCTGGTTTTCGCCGGTGAGGCGCAAAGCCTTCGCGACCGTCTTGGCAGCGTGGCGCGTGGAGAGGCGTTTTTGTTGCAAGGTGGTGACTGCGCCGAGAGCTTTGCCGAATTTTCAGCAAATAACATCCGCGACAGCTTTAAAGTCATGTTGCAGATGGCGGTGGTGCTGACCTATGGCGCCTCGATGCCGGTCATCAAGATCGGCCGGATGGCAGGTCAATTTGCCAAGCCACGTTCAGCGCCGACCGAAGTGATTGATGGTATCGAATTGCCAAGCTATCGCGGCGATATGATCAATGGTCCAGCCTTTACCAAAGATGAACGTATCCCAGATCCGCGGCGGTTGCTTCGTGTTTATGAACAATCAGCATCAACCTTGAATTTGCTTCGCGCCTTTGCCCAAGGTGGGCTTGCCGATTTGACCAAGGTGCATAGCTGGGTGGCTGACTTTTTGAAAGACACGCCGCAAACACAGCGTTTTGAAGCGCTTGCCGAACGCATCGAAGAAAGCCTGAATTTCATGAAGGCTTGCGGGGTAACATCAGCAACGGCGCGTCCGCTTGCCGAAACCGAGCTTTACACCAGCCATGAGGCGCTTCTTCTCGGGTTTGAAGAGGCCATGACGCGCCGCGATACCATTACTGACGAACAGGGATGGTACGACACATCGGCACATATGTTGTGGATTGGCGACCGGACTCGCCAGCCTGATGGTGCGCATGTTGAATATATGCGTGGCATTTCCAATCCGATTGGCCTGAAATGCGGGCCAAGCCTTGATCCTGACGAGTTGCTGCGTTTGATTGATATTTTGAACCCAAGCAATCAGGCTGGCCGGTTGACCTTGATTGTTCGGATGGGCGCGGAAAAGGTGCGAAGCGGTTTGCCACCACTTTTGCGGGCGGTTAAGGCGCATGGGGCGAATGTTGTATGGTGCTGTGATCCGATGCATGGCAACACCATCAAGGCCAGCAGCGGCTATAAAACACGCCGTGTTGATGATGTGATGTCCGAAGTTACAGGCTTTTTTGACGCGCATGACGAGATTGGCACCTATCCGGGTGGCGTCCATTTCGAAATGACAGGACAGAATGTCACCGAATGTGTTGGCGGTGTTGTTGATGTAACCGAGGCCAACCTTGGCGATCGCTATCATACGCATTGTGATCCGCGTTTGAATGGGGCGCAGGCGCTTGAACTTGCGTTTCTTCTTGCCGATTTGCTGAAACGTCGGCGCGGTGTACCGTCTTATATGTCCAAGGCCGTATAAAGGATCAAAGGCTTTGTCATACGCTGTTATGATTTGCGTCGGTGGTCTCGATCCATTTTTAACAAGGTAGACTGATGGCAAAATTTGCGAGCAGCGGGCCGACTCCGGAAATTCAGCCGAGTCTAACCGATACCTATTTCAATCACACACGCAAAGTCGTCATGGCAAATGGTGATTGTGAAGTCACCTATGCAGTTTTCATGCGGCGTCCGGTTACCTTTGCCGGACGTTTGGCCATCGAATGGATTACCGCAATGGCGCAATCCCGCGGTGCCACTTTAAAAATCGAACAGCTCTATGTTGAAGGAGCATGGATCGGTGCTGGCGAGCCAATGTGTTATATCACCGGCCCCTTTTCGGTTCTTGTCGACCTTGAAACAATTTTTCTGCAACGCCTTGGGCCAGCCTGTGTCGCTGCCTATAACGCCTTTAATATGTGCATGGAATTGCCAAATGTGGCATTTCTGGCGATGGATGCTCGCCATTGCGCTGGCAGTGAAATGGCCGAACTCATGGCTTATGGTGCGTCGGTCGGTGCTGCCAAGGCCAAGGCCAAAGCCAATGCCATTGGCTTTGTTGGTTGTGCTGCCGATGCAACCGCGCATTTCTTTGGTCAGGAAAAGGGCAGGGGAACAATGCCGCATGCCCTGATTGGCTATGCCGGATCAACCGTTCGTGCCGCCGAAATGTTTCACCAAACCGTGCCCGATGCGCCTTTGACGGTGCTGGTTGACTATTTTGGTCAAGAAATCACCGATGGGCTTGCTGTGGCCGCGCATTTTCATGACCACAGTAAGGCAGGCACCTTATCGCTTCGTCTTGATACGCATGGTGGACGCTATGTTGAAGGGCTTGACACCCAATCATCCTATGCGGTTTTGGAACGCAATGTTCCGCAGGCTTTGCGCGGCTATCGAACCGAAGATGAATTGCGTTTTCTGCTAGGAACAGGCGTAAGTGCGGCGGCGGTTTGGTATATGCGCGAACAGCTTGATAATAACGGCTTTGACAAGGTGAAAATCGTTGCCTCCAGCGGTTTTGGGCCCGATAAATGCCGTGTTTTTGCCCTTGCCAATGCGCCTGTTGACGTGATTGGTACCGGATCATATTTGCCGCAAATCTGGTCGCAAACCTATGCGACAGCGGATATTGTTGCCTATGATGGCAAGCCACGGGTCAAGGCTGGCCGTGAATTTCTTTTGTATAAGTAAAAGGTTGATTGTTTCATGACAAAGCCGGTTCTAATCGCGCTCGCCCAATTGAACGCGCATCTTGGCAATGTAAATGCCAATGTCAGCCGTCTTGCCGAGGCACGGACGCAAGCTGCGAGCCATGGCGCTGAAATCATTGTCACCCCTGAAATGTATCTTTCCGGTTATCCTTGTGATGATCTTGTGCTTCGGGCTGATTTCATGGCTGATGTTGCTGCAGGTATTGACGCATTGGCAAAGCTAACTGCTGATGGGGGTCCGGCAATTGTTGTTGGTGCGCCGGTTGCCGCTGATGGCGCTATTTATAATTCGGTTTTCATTCTTGATGGCGGTGCCCAGCTTGCCCGATTTGACAAGGTGAATTTGCCAAATTACGGCGTGTTTGATGATAAGCGCAATTTTGCCGCTGGTCAGATGCCTGGCCCTGCCATGTTGCGGGGACTGAAAATCGGATTTCCAATTTGCGAAGATATATGGGAGGCGAATGTTGCCGAATGTCTTGAAGAATCAGGTGCCGATCTTATCATTGCAATCAATGCGTCACCATTTGACGTGACCAAGCCTGAACGCCGCATGTCAACAATTGTGGCGCGAACCGTCGAAACTGGTTTGCCGGTTGCCTATGTCAATATGGTTGGTGGGCAGGATGAGCTTGTTTACGACGGCGGGTCTTTTGCAATCAATGCTGGTGGCAAGCTTGCCTGTCATTTGCCAAGCTTTTCTGAGTCAATAGTGGTTGTTTCAGCGCAGAAAACAGCGGGTATGGTCACGCTTACCGGCCAGATTTCGCCGCCCGATGGTGATTTGACCGCGCTTTATCGCGGCCTATGTCATGGGCTTCGTGACTATGTCCATAAAAATGGGTTTCCGGGGGTTGTTCTTGGTTTGTCGGGTGGCATTGACTCGGCGCTGGTTGCCGCACTCGCTGTTGACGCGCTTGGTGCGGATGCGGTTCATGCGGTGATGATGCCGTCGGCCTATACAAGCCAAGAAAGCCTTGATGATGCTGCTGAACTGGCAAATGCCCTTGGCATCCGGCTTGATAATATTGCGATCACGCCGGCAATGGGCGCGCTTGACCAGATGCTGGCTGAACAGTTTGCTGGTACCGAACCGAATGTCGCCGAAGAAAATATCCAGTCGCGTTTGCGTGGATTAATCTTGATGGGTATCTCGAACAAACATGGATCAATGGTGCTGGCGACAGGCAATAAATCCGAATATGCGGCTGGCTATTCAACGCTTTATGGCGATATGTGCGGCGGCTATGCACCGCTAAAAGATGTTTGGAAAGTTGATGTGTTCCGGCTTTGTGACTGGCGCAATCAGCATTTGCCGCGCGGGGCAGCTGGCCCTGACGGCATTGTGATCCCGCAACGCATCATTGACAAGCCACCATCAGCCGAATTGCGCCCTGACCAAAAAGACACTGACTCGTTGCCGCCGTATGACCGGTTGGATGCGATCATGGCGGCTTTGTGTGAAGAAATGGCCGATATCGAAACGATTGTTGGCCGTGGCTATGATCGGGCTGAAGTTGTGCGGGCAAGCCAGCTTTTATTCCGCGCCGAATATAAGCGGTTTCAAGCTGCCCCGGGTCCAAAAATGACGCCAGTTGCCTTTGGTCGTGATCGCCGCCTTCCCTTGACCTCTGGCTTTAACCCGATAAAACCCTAACGAGTCAAAAATATTTGGCAAGCCACCGAACCGGCTGCCGCCTGCAAAGACTGGCCCTGTGCCAAAAAGGAGTCGTTTGATGACTGCAGTCAAAGTCCGTTTTGCCCCAAGCCCGACTGGGCGATTGCATGTCGGTAATTTACGGACGGCCCTGGTGAATTACCTGTTTGCCCACAAAACTGGCGGCCAATTCATGCTTCGGATTGATGACACTGATACCGAGCGGTCTAGCAAAGCGTTTGAGGCCGATATCCGCGCCGATCTTGATTGGATGGGAATGGGTTGGGAGTGCGAGGATCGTCAATCATTGCGCCTTGCACGCTATGATGAGGCATTGGCTCAGCTTGTTGCCGCTGGCCGTGCCTATGCCTGTTATGAAACGCCTGAAGAATTATCACTCAAGCGCAAAGCGCAATTATCGGCTGGCCGCCCACCAGTCTATGACCGTGCTGGCCTGAAACTAAGCGCCGAGGATAAGGCAAAATTTGAAGCCAATGGCCAACGCCCACATTGGCGGTTTTTGCTGAATGATGCCGAGGTCAGTTGGCATGACATGGTGCGCGGCGATGTCGCCTATCATATGTCTAGCCTGTCCGATCCGGTGCTGATGCGCGAAGATGGGCGGGTAATCTATACAATGGCGTCGGTTGTTGATGATATTGATCATGGCATAACGCATATTTTGCGCGGTGAAGATCATGTGACCAATTCGGCAGCGCAGATTCAGCTTTTTGAAGCCCTAGGCGCAACCGCACCAACAATGGGGCATTTGGCGCTTCTTGCCGGGGCGGATGGCGAAGGCCTGTCAAAACGGCTTGGCAGCCTGTCGATTGGCGAGTTGCGCCAAAGCGGCATTGAACCGGCGGCGATTGCCAGTGTTCTTGCGCGCATCGGCACAGCCGATCCGGTCGAGGCGCAATCCAGCATGGATGCCATCATTGCCGGGTTTGATATTAGCCGTTTTGGCCGCGCTACGGCGAAATTTGATCCGTCAGAATTGCAGAAAATCAACGGCCAGATCATTAACGAAATGTCATTTGACGTTGTGAAAGACCGGCTTTCCAATGCCAATATTGCCGGGGATGCCTTGTTCTGGGAAACGGTTCGCGGAAATATCAGCACCGTTGGCGAGGCCAAGATTTGGTGGAATATCTGCACGGGTGAAATCACCCCTGTTATCGAGTCAAATAATGTGACCAATGCGGCGGCGGCATTATTACCGCAAGGCGATCTTGACGCGTCAATCTGGAAAGGCTGGACAACAGCTATTGCGGCCGAAACAGGGGTTAAGGGCAAGGGCTTGTTCATGCCGCTTCGCCTTGCGCTGACGGGTGTTGATGCTGGGCCTGAGCTTGCGCCTTTGCTTGGAATTATGGGGCGTGATCGTGTTCTTGCGCGCTTGCAGGGGCTACCAGCATGAGCGTGCTAAAACTACATAATACCCTGACCCGCAAAAAAGAAGATTTCGTTCCGATCGACAATGACCATGTGCGGGTCTATGCCTGTGGACCAACGGTTTATGGCCGGATTCATCTTGGCAATGCGCGTCCGATTGTGGTGTTTGATGTGTTGGTGCGGCTTTTGCGGCTTCGCCATGCCAAGGTCACCTATGTTCGCAATATCACCGATGTTGATGATAAAATTAACATTCGCGCTGCCGAACGTGGCATTGGCATTGATGAATTATGCGCTGAAACGATTGAGACATTTCATCAAGATACCGAACGGCTTGGCGCGCTTGCACCCGATATCGAACCACGTGCAACGCATCATATCGCCGAAATGCAGGCCATGATCACCACCCTGATTGATAAAGGCCATGCTTATGCGGCCGATGGCCATGTATTGTTTCAAGTCTCAACAATGGCTGATTATGGATCGCTATCCAAACGGTCGATGGATGACATGATTGCCGGTGCGCGGGTCGAAGTTGCCCCTTACAAGCGTGAACCAGCCGATTTCACCCTATGGAAGCCAAGCAGTGATGATCAGCCCGGGTGGGACAGTCCCTGGGGACGTGGGCGACCCGGGTGGCATATTGAATGTTCGGCGATGGCCAAATCCTATCTTGGCGAGGTATTTGATATTCATGCCGGTGGGTTGGATTTGATTTTCCCGCATCATGAAAATGAAATCGCACAAAGCTGTTGTGCGCATGATCAAACAAAAATGGCGCATTATTGGCTGCATAACGGCTTTGTCACGATGAATGACGAAAAAATGTCAAAATCGCTTGGCAATATTATTTCGGTTACTGATGCTGCTGATCAATATCGCGGCGAGACCTTGCGTGCGGCGCTCTTGTCGGCGCATTACCGCGCGCCGTTGGATTTATCAGATAACGCCATGTGTGACGCGCGCAACGGTCTTGACCGGCTATATCGTGCAGTTGCCGATGTTGACGCCTCGCAAGACAAAATTGATGCTGATTTTATTGCTTGCCTTCTTGATGATCTAAACACGCCTGCAGCGATGGCGCGGTTGCATGAATTGGCGCGCTTGGCAAACAAAGGTGATGCTGCTGCGGCAAAGGCGTTAAAGGCCAGCGCTGCAGTTCTCGGTCTTTTGCAGCAAAGTGCCGATAGCTGGGCCAAGGCGGGTGATGCTGCAACCGATGATGGTTTGGATGATGCTGCCATTGACGGCCTTATCGAAGCGCGGAAACAAGCTCGCGCCAACCGTGAATTTGCCAAAGCTGATGAAATTCGTGATCAATTGACGGGTGCTGGCATTATTCTTGAAGATAGTGTTGATGGGACGATTTGGCGGCGACGCTGGCAATGAACGGGCGTTTTTGCTAAACCGATGCTGCAAAGACGAGCATAGATCGGCTTGTCGGCCATTTATTGCCGGTCACAGGCGGTGGGAGATTACCAATGGGTAGCGATAAAATATGGTTGTTTGACACCACATTACGCGATGGCGGGCAAACCCGCGGCGTCGATTTTTCGCGCGCCGATAAGGTTGCAATTGCCCATGCGCTTGATGACATAGGCATTGATTATATCGAAGCTGGCTGGCCAGGCGCAAACCCAACAGATGATGCGTTTTTTGCCAAGCCGCCAAAAATGAAAAATGCCAAGCTTGTTTCGTTTGGCATGACTCGCCGCGGTGGCCGCAGCACGGCGAATGATCCAGGCTTGAGTGCGGTGATTGATGCCGAAGTTGACGCTTCTTGTCTTGTTGGAAAAACATGGGATTTCCATGTAAAAACAGCATTGAACACAACGCTTGATGAAAACCTGGAAATGATCCGTCAATCGCTGATCGCCGCCGCTGATCGTGGCCGGGAGCCAATGTTTGATTGCGAACATTTCTTTGATGGTTACAAAAATAATCCTGGTTTTGCGCTTGATTGTATTCGTGCGGCTAATGAAGGCGGCGCAACATGGGTTGTTCTTTGCGACACGAATGGCGGCACGCTTCCCGATGAAGTGTTTGATATTGTTAGTGCTGTTCACAAAAAAATGCCTGATATCCGCTTGGGAATCCATTGTCATAATGATGCTGGCGTTGCCGTGGCAAATTCATTGGCGGCGATTGCCGCTGGGGCGCGTCAGGTGCAAGGCACAATTAACGGG
Source organism: Candidatus Puniceispirillum sp. (assembly GCA_028383305.1). Taxonomy (GTDB): domain Bacteria; phylum Pseudomonadota; class Alphaproteobacteria; order Puniceispirillales; family Puniceispirillaceae; genus UBA3439. Next base: position 15,916 of record JAOEVD010000004.1, on the reverse strand, counting down.
CTTGGCGAACGGTGCGGCAATGCCAATCTGATTTCGCTTATCCCTAGTTTGGTACTGAAAACCGATTATGGAACCAGCATTTCCGAGGCTAATCTTCCGAAATTAATGGGTTTGTCACGGTTTCTTGATGACCGGTTGAATCGGGCATCGGATGCCCATGCGCCCTATGTTGGCGTGGCGGCCTTTGCCCATAAGGGCGGGTTGCACGCATCTGCCGCGCAAAAAGACCCGCGCACCTACGAACATGTACCGCCGGAAAAGGTTGGTAATGAACGGCATTATCTTGTCTCAGATCAAGCCGGTCGTTCAAACATGCTGGCGCGGTTTGCCCAGTTCAAGATCGAAATTGATCCCAAGGATGAAAGACTCGATACGCTGATCAGCGTCGTGAAGGCAAAGGAATTTGAAGGCTGGGCTTTTGACTCAGCCGAAGCCAGTTTTGAGCTTCTTGCCCGTCAGATGCTTGGTGAAGTGCCGGAATATTTTCGTATTGGCCGGTTCCGTGTCATGGATGAGCGCCGTTTTAATGCGCGTGGTGAACTGGTTGTTGAATCCGAAGCCACAACAACAATTTTTGTTGGTGATGATTGTTTCCACGAAGCCGCCATCGGCAATGGTCCGGTGAATGCGGTTGATACCGCCATGCGCAAGGCGTTGGTTGCTGCCTATCCATCGCTGGCCGATGTCGAGCTGGTTGATTATAAGGTTCGTATTCTTGATGCAGCCGAAGGGTCGGGAACCGGTGCTGTGACCCGTGTGATGATCGAATTTTGTGTTCCGGGCGGCCCTGTCTGGCGCACGGTTGGTCTATCGACCAATATTATCGATGCTTCGGTTGCCGCGCTTGGTGATGGCATGATCTGGAAATTGCAGCATGATAAGATTGCTGGTCCAAAGTCGATTTCAAAATGACAATCCTGCCAACCGCGCCAATTGTGATTTTGGCGCGCCCGCAAATGGGCGAAAATATTGGATCGGCCGCCCGCGCCATGATGAACTGTGGGCTGAGTGATCTTCGGCTTGTCGCACCGCGCGATGGCTGGCCAAACTCTGCGGCATTGCCATTGGCCGCGGGGGGAAGCGAAATCATTGAAAAGGCGCGTGTTTACGACAATTTGGCTGATGCAGCTTTTGATGTGTCATTAATGGTGGCGGCCAGTGCCAGACGGCGTGATTTGCCGATTAAAAGCGCTGATCCACGCGCCGCTGCCATGATGATGCTGGCGCATGACCGACAATCAATGGCATCACCCGCCGATGCGGCATCATCCGGCAGGGTTGCAATGCTGTTTGGGCCTGAAGCCTCAGGACTTGATAATGATGAGGTTGTGCTTGCTGATATTCTTGTGACCGCGCCGTTAAATCCGCCTTACCCATCGTTGAATCTGGCGCAGGCGGTTTTGTTGATGGCATGGGAATGGCGAATGGCTGCCTATCTTGCAAGCCAGCAGGGCGATGCTGCGGCTTCAGATCAATCAAATTTGGATCAATTGGCAAAGCCAATCATGCCGGATGCGCCTCCAGCCTCAATCAAAGAGCGTGATTTTTTCTTTCAGCGGCTTGAATCCGCGCTTGATGATGGTGGTTTTTTTACCGCGCCCTATATGAGCCATGTGGTCAAACGGAATTTACGCGCATTTTTCACTCGGGCAGCCCCATCAGCGCAGGAAATTAGCACGCTTCACGGGGTGATTCAGGCGCTAACGCGAAAACGCGACTAGCCATTGCGAAATATGTTTGACAAAAGGGTCAAATGCTCATATTTTCCGGCAAATTCTCGGGAACGCGGATTGCACCAGCGGGGTGTGATGCCGGTCAAAATATCAGCCTTGGCTGTTATGGCGACCCTACCGGGGCAACAAAGGAAAAAGGAGCCAAACAATGGCAAAGTCCGATCACAAGCGGCACTCCTCAAAGCATAAAATTGACCGCCGTCTTGGTGTAAACCTGTGGGGTCGCCCAAAATCACCTGTAAATTCACGGGAATATGGACCGGGCCAGCATGGTCAGCGCCGCAAAAAGCCAACCGATTTTGGTGTGCAGCTGATGGCCAAGCAAAAGCTGAAAGGCTATTACGGCAATATCGGTGAAAAGCAGTTCAAAAAATATTATGCCGAAGCGGTTCGTCGTCGCGGTGACACAGGCCAGAACCTTGTTGGTATTCTTGAATGCCGTCTGGATGCCTTATTGTACCGTGCTAAATTGGTGCCAACCGTTTTTGCGGCTCGTCAGACGATCAACCACGGCCATGTCTTGCTAAATGGCAAGCGTTGTAACATTGCATCAGTGATGTTAAAGCCCGGCGATGTGATTAGCCTGAAAGAAAAGGCAAAGAACATTCCTGCGGTTCTCGAAGCAATTGCTTCGGTCGAGCGTGATGTTCCAGAATATGTTGATGCAGATCATACAAAATTTGCAGCAACTTTTGTTCGGGTGCCAAGCCTCGATGAGGTGCCTTATCCAGTTCAGATGGAACCAAATCTAGTGGTCGAATATTACTCACGTTAAATCTTGAGCGTCGGTTTGAACCGGCGAGGTTAATATCCTGTTTTAGAAGGGCGGCTCGAAAGTGCCGCCCTTTTTTATGGTCTATATGGCCTGATTATATGCAAATGATGGTGGCGGTGCTGGTTTGTGCCGGTTTGTTAATGCGGTTCTGGTAAAAGGCTTTTCATGCTAATATCTGATTATGAGCATATGTCGTGGGACATTAAGCGATGCGCCAAATCTGGTTCGTCTGGCACATGAAGCCTATCGGCATTATGTCGCTCGCATTGGCCGTCCACCGGCACCGATGCTTGCCGATTTTACCCGCCATATCACTGATGAAACAGTTTTTATTGCAACAAATGACGTGATTTGCGGTTATGTGGTGCTTTGCCATGACTTGGCTTGCTGGCGGCTTGATAATATCGCCGTTGCGCCGTCAAGTCAGGGGCAGGGTATTGGGGCGGCATTAATCCGGCATAGCGAATCCTTTATGGCAGAAAGGGGGGTAGTGTCTTATCAGCTCCACACAAATGAATTAATGCATGAAAATATTGATTGGTACCGTAATTCTGGTTTTCGCGTGATTGCGCGACGTGAAGAACATGGATTTAAGCGGGTCTGTTTTGAAAAGATGATTCACCAACCGTAGAGGTTTCCAATGGATGATAGCAATGTTGACGCAAAAACAGGCTGGCCTGAGCGATATTACGCGGTAATTTTCACCGCCCAGCGCAGTCTAAGCGGCGATGATATTTATGAAATTACCGCTGATCGCATGGTAGCGCTGGCGCAGCAACAGACCGGCTTTCTTGGGGTTGAATCGGTTGTTAGTGATGATGGGATTAGCATCACTGTTTCCTATTGGACTGATCGTGATGCGATTACGCAATGGCGCGGCCACGCCGAACATATGGTCGCCCAAGCGATGGGACGGCAGGAATTTTATGATTGGTACCGGATACGCATTGCCGAGGTTGTGTCGGAACGCGCCTTCATGTCGGATAATATCGTTGAAAGCCACACCGCCGACTAGGGCTTTGCCAATAAATGCCAGCGGTGTGGTTTTGCTTATCTTGCCAGCCTAGCTTGGCTGGACATTAATGCCATGTGTTTGAAACATTTCGGTCAATTCACCCGTTTCATACATTTCACGAATGATGTCACAACCGCCGACGAATTCGCCTTTTACATAAAGCTGTGGGATCGTTGGCCAGTCTGAATAGGCCTTGATGCCTTCGCGGATATTGTCATCTTCCAACACATTTATGCCGCGAAATTTAACGCCAAGATGCGATAAAACGCCCACGACCGCTGCGGAAAAACCGCATTGTGGGAATACTGGTGTACCTTTCATAAAAAGCACAACTTGCTCGCTGCCAATTTCACTATCAATGCGGGTCTTGAGTGCATCATCCAACATAATTTTGCTCCTAAAACTGGGCGTCATGCCCTGTTGGTAACGGGGTTTTAATTTTGCGGTGCCGATGTTTGCAGGGCGAGTGCGTGTAACTCCCCGCCCATACGGCCACCAAGTGCCTTGTAAACCATCTGATGTTGCTGAACACGATTCTTGCCAGCAAAGGCGCTAGAGATCACGTTGCAGGCGTAATGATCACCATCGCCGCGTAAATCTTCGATGGTGATGATGGCATCTGGAAAGGCGACCTTGATCAGATTTTCGATTTCACATGCTGCCATTGCCATGGTTGTTGCTCCTTTTTATGCCGCTTGGCGAAATGCTGTTTCGGCTGTTACCTGTTTGACTAGCCAGCCATCAATGCCGGAATACAGCCCTCAAACACAGCATTTAAATCTGTTATTGATATGGTGTCACTGTCACCAAATTTCAATTCGCCTTGATCGGAAACCATACCTAGTTTTGTGATTTCAATACCAGCCTCTTTTGCCGCGGCGATCAGCTCTTGGCTATCGGCTGTTGTCACAACAAACCGTGCTTGGTCTTCGCCAAAGGCCCAACCGTGAAGATTGCCCGTCGTTGGCACCGCAATATCAGCACCAAACCCAGACCGCATAGCCATTTCGGCAATGGCAACAACAAGTCCGCCATCGGCGATGTCATGCGCGGCGCTGATACTTCCGCCAAGGATCTGCTGGCGAACAAAGCTGCCGGTTTTCTGTTCAGCCACAAGGTCAAGTGGTGGCGGCGCATAAATGCCATCATCGCCATGATGCTGCTGGTAAATGGATACGCCAAGCCAGCCATCATTGGTTTTATCACCTTGCCCAATTACGAAAATATCTTGTTCTGCGGCAACAAAGCAATTGCCGACAGCATCATCAACATTCTCGATCACCCCAACCATGCCGATCACCGGGCAGGGCTGAATGGCCTTGCCACCAGTTTCATTATAAAGCGATACATTGCCTGATACGACTGGCGTATCGAGCTGGCGTGCTGCATCGCCCATACCAAGCACTGACTCAACAAGCTGGGTCATGATTTCTGGCTTTTCGGGATTGCCAAAATTCAGGTTATTGGTAACCGCCAATGGCGTTGCGCCAATTGCTGACAGATTGCGATAGCCTTCGGCAACTGCCTGTGCGCCTCCAATTTTCGGGTCGGCCTCGACATAGCGCGGCGTGCAATCGGTACTCATTGCAAGGCCGCGTTTGCTGCCATGAACCCTGACCAATGCAGCATCCCCGCCTGGCCCAGCGATAGTGTCTGCCATCACCTGACTGTCATATTGCTCATAAATCCAGCGGCGGCTGGCTAGATCAACATGACCAAGCATGGTTTTCAACATATGGCTAATCGGTGCATCATTGGTGATATCGCTGCTTGCAAGCTGTTTACGAATTGGTGCATCACAATGCGGGCGGTCATATTCCGGCGCATCATCGACCAATGGGCCAATCGGAATATCGCAGGCGGTGCCGCCATCTTTCAACAGGATTAATCGGCCAGTTTCGGTCACACGGCCAATTGGCATGAAATCAAGATCCAATTTATTGAAAATGGCGCGTGCGGTTTCGGTTGCATCGGGCTTTAGCACCATCAGCATTCGTTCTTGTGATTCTGATAACATCAATTCATAGGCTGACATGTTTTCTTCGCGGGCTGGCACAAGATCGAGATCAATCTCCATGCCAAGACCGCCTTTTGATGCCATTTCGACCGATGATGAGGTCAGTCCGGCGGCGCCCATATCCTGAATCGACAAAACCGTGTCAGATGCCATCAGCTCCAGGCAGGCCTCCATTAGCAATTTTCCGGTAAAAGGGTCACCAACCTGAACGGTTGGCCGCTTGCTCTCAGTTTCGTCAGAAAATTCAGCCGATGCCATTGTTGCGCCATGAATACCGTCACGGCCGGTTTTGGCACCAACATAAATCACCGGATTGCCTGGGCCTGTTGCGGCCGAGCGGAAAATACGATCGCTATTGGCAAGGCCAACCGCCATGGCATTAACCAGAATATTGCCGTTATAAGATTTGTCAAAATTGATCTCGCCGCCAACGGTTGGAATGCCAATGCAATTGCCATAGCCGCCAATGCCCGACACAACGCCGCCAACGAGATGACGGGTTTTTTCATGCTCAGCCGCGCCAAATCGAAGCGCGTTTAACAGCGCCACAGGCCGCGCGCCCATGGTGAATACATCGCGCAAAATACCGCCAACGCCAGTCGCCGCACCCTGATAAGGCTCGATAAAAGAAGGGTGATTATGGCTTTCGATTTTGAAAATGGCAGCAAGCCCGTCACCAATATCAACCGCGCCGGCATTTTCGCCTGGCCCTTCAATGACTTGTGGGCCGTCAATGGGCAGCGTTTTTAGCCATTTCTTTGATGATTTATATGAGCAATGCTCCGACCACATAGCCGAAAAAATACCAAGCTCACAAAGGTTTGGCGTGCGACCAAGACGCTGATTGATCAGATCCCATTCATCACGCGACAAACCCATTGTGACGGCGTTTTCAAAAGTCATTACATCCGATGCTGAAGTCATGATACCAGCGCCTCAAGAGATTTTAACAGGAATTTGGCACCATCAGTGCCGCCATGTAATTTAGACATGGCGCGTTCAGGGTGTGGCATCATGCCAAGAACGCGGCCATTGTTCGACAACACACCGGCAATATCACGCGATGCACCATTTGGATTGACCGGCCCAGCAGCATCGCTGGCGGCATAGCGGAACGCCACCTGACCATTGCCTTCAATCCGGTCAAGCTCGTCCGCATCGGCAAAATAATTGCCTTCATTGTGGGCGATTGGGATCGTCAGGTCTTCGCCAAGATCAAGACCGATGGTAAAGGGCGAGGCTAATGTTTCACAAGGCCGCAATCCAATATTGCGGCAGCTGAATTTCAAACCGGCATTGCGGATCAGAACCCCGGGAACCATGCCGGTTTCGGTTAGAATCTGAAAGCCGTTGCAAATGCCCATAACTGCACCGCCGCGCGCCGCATGATCAAGCACAGCATTCATGATCGGCGAGCGGCCAGCAAGCGCACCGCAGCGCAAATAATCGCCAAATGAAAAGCCACCCGGAATGATCACAAGGTCGGCAGCGTCAAGCGAAGCTTCTTTATGCCAGACAAGGGCAGGGCGGCGGGACGTCAATTGTTCGATGGCGACCATCATATCCCTATCGCAATTTGATCCCGGGAAAACAATGATGGCAATACGCAAGGCTGAGAGTGTCATGGTCTTTTTCGCATTACTGGTTAGGGGTGACGCGGTGATACATCCAAATCTATTGTTCGTCTGGGATCTCGATTGAATAATCCTCAATCACGGTGTTTGACAGCAATGTTTCGCACATGCGGGCAACGCGCTGGCGAAGCCGAGCCGGATCGGTTTCGTCGATTTCAAGCAGAATTTGCTTTCCAACCCGCACATCACCTACCTCGTTAAAGCCAAGATCATTGAGTGAATGCGAGATTGCCCGACCTTGCGGATCAAGAACACCTTCTTTTAGTGATATATTTACAATGGCTTGCATCTTTATGCCCTTTATTGTTGTGGTCTATGCATGGCGCGGTCGCCATTTACGAGTCGATTTGCGGCACCTTGACACCAAGGCGCCGTGCAATTTCCTGATAGGCTTTGACAAGTCCGCCCAAATCGCGGCGAAACCGGTCTTTATCCATTTTCTCGTTGGTTTCGGCATCCCAAAGGCGACAATTATCAGGGCTGATTTCATCAGCAAGCATGATTTCAATGCCATCTTCCGTGTCATAACGTCCAAATTCTAGCTTGAAATCAATCAGCCGGACGCCAATTCCAAGAAATAGGCCGGTCAGAAAGTCATTAATGCGCAATGTGTCTTCGACAATGATTTCCAGCTCTTCCGGTGTGGCCCAGTCAAAAGTGAAAATATGCTCTGGTGCAATAATCGGATCACCAAGGCTGTCGTCTTTCAGGCAAAATTCAACAAGGGTGTTGTTTAGTATTGACCCTTCTTCAAGCCCAAGACGCGGGCAGATGGATCCGGCAGCAACATTGCGAACCACCACCTCAACCGGAATGATTTCCAATTTGCGGATCAGCTGTTCACGATCACTGATGCGGCTGATGAAATGGTTGGGAATGCCAAGCTCGCCAACGGCCATCATGATATGTTCACTGATATAATTGTTTAAAATGCCCTTGCCCGAAATCACGTCTTTTTTCTGCGCGTTAAAGGCGGTTGCATCATCTTTGAAATGCTGAATCAGCGTGCCATCTTCGGGGCCTTCAAAAATCACTTTGGCCTTGCCTTCATAGAGCGGTGTCTTTTGTGTCATGTTGTGAACCCTGGTTTGGGCCAGATCATGGCCTAATTTTAATGAATTAGCCGAAAACCCGATCAAAGATTGTGTCGACATGGCGGAAATGCTGTTCAAGATCGAAAAGCGCGTCAAGCTCGCTGCTTGTCAGTTTTGACGCCACATCTTCATCGGCTTTCAACTTATCAAGATAGCTGCCGCCCTCGGCCCAGATTTTCATCGCATTGCGCTGAACATAGACATAGGAATCCTCGCGGCTGACCCCTTTTTGCGTGAGCGCTAGCAATACCTGCTGTGAATGAACGAGTCCGCCAAGCTTGTCGAGATTAGCCTGCATTGTTTCAGGATAGATCAACAGATTTTCAATCACGCCAGCCAGACGATGAAGCGCAAAATCAAGCCCGATGGTGGCGTCAGGGGCGAAAACACGCTCAACCGATGAATGCGAGATATCGCGCTCATGCCATAGCGCCACATTTTCCAATGCAGGCACAACCGCAGCGCGAACAATGCGGGCAATACCCGTCAAATTCTCGGTCAGAACTGGATTGCGCTTATGTGGCATGGCTGATGACCCTTTTTGGCCAGCCGAGAAAAATTCTTCAGCCTCACGCACTTCGGTGCGCTGAAGGTGCCTGATTTCGGTTGCAAGCCGTTCAACCGAACTTGCCACAACGCCAAGCACGGCAAAGAACATGGCATGACGATCACGCGGAATCACCTGCGTTGACACGGGCTCAATCGTCAGCCCCATCTTGTCGGCAACATGGGCTTCGACCGCCGGATCAATATGCGCAAATGTGCCAACCGCACCTGAAATGGCACAAGTGGCGATTTCGCGTTTGGCGTTGACAAGCCGTTCACGGCAGCGGCTAAATTCGGCGTAAAAACCGGCCAGTTTCAACCCAAAGGTAACGGGTTCGGCATGGATGCCATGACTGCGGCCAATGGTCGGCGTGCGCTTATGCTCAAAGGCGCGTTTTTTCAGTCCGGCAAGCAACCGGTCAATTTCCTCAATCAGCAGATCACTTGCCCGCGCCATCTGCACCGACAAGGTGGTGTCAAGAACGTCAGATGAGGTCATGCCCTGATGAACAAAGCGCGCATCTTTGCCAATATATTCGGCCAGATTGGTCAGGAATGCGATCACATCATGTTTGGTTTCGCGCTCGATCTCGTTGATTCGGTCAATGTCAAAGGCGCCTTTTTCCCAAATTATGGCGGCTGCCGATGCAGGGATAACCCCCAATTTTGCCTGTGCGTCACAAGCATGTGCTTCGATTTCAAACCAAATCTGGAACTTGCTTTCCTCAGACCAGATGGCGCTCATTTCCGGTCGGGAATATCGCGGGATCATAACTCTAATACCTTTTGCGTTAAATGAAGGTTGGTTGTAACATTGAGATGCGCAAAAAGCCAGCGCATAACTAGCCATTGTGGCTATTTTGCAAGGGGGCATCTACATGCTGATTCGCCGATTGGTTGTTGCCGCTTTGATGCGTGTTGCGCAAAATCCTGCCGTGCAGAAGAAGGCTGGCGAAGTGGCCGGTAAGGCGCTTGATGCGGCGCGGTCATCATTGCTTCGGGCAAGCCGGAAAGCGGGTGAATTAACCCGCAAAGCCGCCAAAAAAATATCGGACGATCGCTAAGCACCGCTTTGCCGCGATAAAGCCATGATTTTACAGATGGCCAAGACTTTTAAAACCGACGCAGCTCGTGCCAGCAACGATCAGATGATCATGAAGCGCAACGCCCATCACCGCCAATGCCTTTTTAATGTCTTTTGTCACTTCGATATCGGCGCGTGAAGGCTTGGTTTCTGCGCCCGGATGATTATGCACAATGATAACCTCATGGACGAAATGCCGGAGCGCGAGATTAACGATTTCGCGCGGATAGACCGAGGTTTGATTAACCGTTCCGCGTGAAACCGTCTCATCGGCAATCAAACGGTTTTGGCTATCAAGGCATAAGATCATCACAGATTTGATTGGTTCATGTGCCAGTTTGCTGATGTAATAATCTTGAACTTCCATCCAATGCGTCAAAACCGGTTTTCCCTTGACGCGTGAATGGCTGATCTGGAGACCGGCGGCTTCAGCAATTTTCACCGCGGCAATTGCGGCATCGCCCATATCCCTGATTGGACGAAGATCATCAGGGCTGGCACGCAGAACCGCCGACAGGCTTTTGAATATTTTGATCAGCCGGTTGGCCAAAGGCTTGTTGTCGCCACGCGGTGCGCCAGCTTACAGCAGCATTTCCAAAATTTCTAATTCAGTAAGGGCGGCGCTACCTTTTTCAAGCAATTTACCGCGCATGCGGGCGCGGTGTCCCTTGGCATGATCAGCTGGCGTGGCGCGTTTGCCCAAATTTGATGAAGGTTTGGTCATATCCAAACAGACAACCCAAACGGATTAAAAGTTGGTTAACCGCAGTTCTTTTTGAAATTTAACTGGCCGCTTGCTAGCCGTTACAGGGCGGCAGGGTGAAACCAGCCGGCGAAAGCGTGAATATTTCAGCATCGCCATCGGTGACGCCAATGGAATGTTCAAATTGGGCAGACAGGCTTTTATCGCGCGTTACCACCGTCCAGCCATCATGCAGAATTTTGGTTTCCGACCGACCAGCATTGATCATTGGCTCGATGGTGAAAATCATCCCAGGTTCAAGAACCATGCCGCTGCCGGCTTCGCCATAATGCAAAACCGTAGGGGCGGTGTGAAATACCTGTCCAAGACCATGGCCGGTAAAGTCACGAACCACCGAAAAGCGGCAGGATTCGGCATAGGACTGGATTGCATGGCCAATATCGCCAAGCGTGTTTCCAGCACGCGCTGCTGCGATGCCGCGCATCAGGCAATCATAGGTTACTTCGGTTAGGCGCTTGGCTTTGATCGACGGCGCGCCAACATAGAACATGCGCGATGTATCGCCGTACCAGCTATCAAGAATGACAGTAATGTCGATATTCAGAATATCACCGTCACGAAGTGTTTTTGGCCCAGGGATTCCGTGACAAACAACATGATTAAGCGAAATGCAGGTCGATTTCGGAAAACCTTTATAATTCAGCGGCGCGGGGGTGGCACCATGCGCCAGAATATAGTCATGACATAAACGATCGAGATGTTCGGTGCTGGCACCGGCAATCACATGCGGGGTGATCATGTCCAGCACTTCGGCGGCAAGGCGGCCTGCTTTATGCATGCCAGCAAAGCCTTCGGCATCATGTCGTATCACTGTTTCGCTTCGCATTGTCATCTCTATGGCGGCGGCAGGTCAAAGCGCGCCTTGTCTTTTTGAATGATGTAATGCCGCTGGGATAGCATATTTTGCCAATCGCGAAACCTATAAACTGTAATTCTTGCGGTTGATCGGGGCATTGACGCATCAAGTCATTTGACAGTTTGGTTAAATTTCAGCAAAGTCTGCCATCTTCATTGATCCGCATATTCAAGGTTTTCACTCATGTCATCTTCTGCGAATCCTACCGCCGCCATTATTGTGATTGGTGATGAAATCCTGTCTGGCCGCACCAAAGACAAAAATATTGGCTGGCTTGCCGAACAGCTTGGCGCGCAGGGGATACAGCTTGGCGAGGCGCGGGTTATTGCCGATAAAAAACAGACCATCATTGATACGGTTCAAACATTGTCAAAAACCTATGATCTGGTCTTTACCAGTGGCGGTATTGGGCCAACGCATGATGATATCACAACCGATGCCGTGGCTGCCGCGTTTAATGTGCCGGTGATCCGCCATCCAGAGGCCGAACGTCGGCTCATTGCCCATTATGCCAATACCGATCTGGAATTTAACGCCGCACGTCAAAAAATGGCTGATATTCCAGATACGGCCGCATTGATTGATAACCCATTATCGGCAGCCCCAGGCTATATCATTGGCAATGTTCATGTTCTGCCCGGGGTACCAACCATCTTGCAGGCCATGTTTGAAGGATTAAAACATAAATTGCCCGGCGGTGTTGTGATGACACGGATTACGGTTCAATGTTCAACCGGTGAGGGCAATATCGCCACCATTCTTGCCGATGTCGAGGCGCGCCATGATGGGGTTAGCATTGGCAGCTATCCATGGATGAAGCCCGGCCAATTCGGCACGGCGATTGTAGTTAGCGGGCTTGATGCTGCGGTGACCACCAGCGCGGCAAGAACAGTTGAGGCTGAAGTGCGCACCTTTGGTGCAGATGCGAATATCGTCAATGCTGATGGTACGCTGGCAGATTAGGAAATGCCCAAGGCCGTCATGACGTTTCACCGCAATGACCAAACCCCCCATGCCCGAAAAGACTTAACCCCAAGGGCCTTTTGGCCGGCCGGGTTTTGATGATGGGATTGAGCTTCGCATAGATTGGTTTGTGTTACGGCGAAATCGTTTGCGAGCGTCTTGTTTCATCTCGTCAAAGCTGATCGGTCGTCCTGTCCATGTTTTTGCTGGTTGGCCGCGGTCAAATAGCGATATGTGACTTTTCTTGAAAAATGGGATTAGTGCCAGACCTGCCAAAAAGCCGCCAATGTGCGCGATATAGGCAACCCCGCCGCCATCACCGCTAAACGATTGTGGCGCTGCGGCAAATTGAAGACCAATCCAGCCGCCAAGAACCAGCCATGCAGGCAGATTGATGAAGCGGAAAAACACAATCACGATGAAAAGACAGCGCACCGCTGCCTTTGGGTGAAGCATCAAATAAGCGCCCAAAACACCGGCAATACCGCCTGATGCGCCAACCATTGGCACTTGCGATGACGGGTCGATCAGGCCTTGCGCCAATGCCGCGCATGCGCCACATAACAAATAGAAAACAAGAAAGCGGCCACGCCCCATTGAATCTTCGACATTGTCACCAAAAATCCATAAATACAGCATGTTGCCACCAAGATGTAGCCAGCCACCATGCAAAAACATCGAAGTGATAAAGGTTGCCCAACTTGGAACAATGATAAATTCGGCGGGAAGCGTTTCACCTTGAAACACAATTGCCGGTACAAAGCCGAATTGGTAAATCGCCACTTCGGCGGCAATGCCATCAAGCGATAACTGCCAAAAAAAGGCAAAAACACAGGCGGCGATCATCAACCATACGATAAACGGCCTTCGGCTCGTGGCATTTTCATCAAAAAGTGGAAAGAAAAACATGATTTAATCCGAAAGTGATCACCACTGCAATCTAACGCGCCCAAGCAGCAACGGCAAACAACTTTCATAAATAGATGGCCATGGCGCGGTTGCGCGAAGGGTGATTGTGATCATCCCCAACGGCAATTGGGATTCATCATAATTGCGGATGTTTGGATAATTGCGGGTTTTGGTGGTTAGGGTCTTACCGAAAATATCACGATCAGGGCGCAAAGCTTGGCGCACCGATTGATCAATTCTTGCGCAATGTTGCAAAATTGTTTATGTCGCAAATACTGGAAATACCGGTTTTATTATGGGAGTTTTGGGGTGTCAGTCGGTTCTATTGATTTTGGTGATTGTATCGCCAGCTATCCGGATTTTCCAAAAGCTGGCATTTTATTTCGTGATATCAGCCCGCTATTGGCATCTGCGGAGGGCATGGCGAAGGCGGTTGATCAATTTGCCGCGCAATTATCTGGTTTTGACATTGATTTGATTGCCGGCATTGAATCACGCGGTTTTCTGTTCTCCACTTTGTTGGCATCGCGGTTGAATATCGGGTCAATGATGGTTCGCAAACCCGGGAAATTGCCCGGTAAGCTGGTGCGGGCTGGATATGATCTTGAATATGGCACTGCCGAATTGACAATCCAGCAAGATGCGCCCATCCAAGGCCGGTCGGTTCTGATCATTGATGATCTTCTTGCCACTGGCGGAACGATGATTGCTGCCAAAACCTTGGTTGAATCATGCGGTGCTATTGTTCCTGCCTGTGCTGTGGTGATCGAACTTGTTGCGCTTGGCGGCCGCGCCGCGTTGGATATGCCGCTTATCACGCTAAAGGCGTATGATGACTAGATTTGATCCAAAAACAACACTTCTGATTGTGGCACTTGAAAATGAGCTTCCGCGCGACATAGCCGCCGGGTGGACCAGTGTTTATACCGGTGTTGGCAAGGTAAATGCGGCAATTGCCCTTGGCGATGCGATCGCCATGCATCAACCAAAACAGGTGGTGAATTATGGCAGCGCAGGTGCGTTACGCCCCGGTCTTGCTGGCCTTCATCGGGTAACCCGCTTTTTGCAACGTGATATGGATGTCCGCGCCTTGGGCTTTGCGCTTGGACAAACACCATTTGAAGATGATGTTGAGATTCTTGCCGGTACTGGCGGGCTAAGCTGCGGCACTGGCGATCAATTTGTCAGCGCGCCACCCGAATTGACAAGCGATCTTGTTGACATGGAGGCCTATGCGCTTGCCAAAATATGCCAGCAAAAAGCGATTGATTTTCACTGTTTCAAATTTATTTCAGACAATGCCGATGGTGATGCCGCACATGATTGGAGCCAGCAATTGGCGATTGGTGCCAAGCTCTTTTGCGCTGAAATTCTGCAACAATAAATCCTGAAAATTGCTTTTTGCCACGGGCGGTCACCAGCCGAGCCCAACGCCGCCTATTGACGCGGACAATTCCTTCTGAGACGCTGTTGCATCACGCTAAGTGCCGATTTTGCCTCGATTCTTCATGGGGTGCATATTCCGCCGGTGGGCGGCGACACACTATGGATTGATATGGTTGCTGTTGCCAAGGGTCTGTCAGCGCCAATGCGGCAATTTTTGACCGGATTAACGGCGCGCCATACCATTCAAAAGGGGTTTTCCTTTGTCAATGAAAACGGCCAAAATGACCGCCCGTCTGACCTTGCTGAAACCATCAATCGGGAAAAAGCCACCAACCACCCTGTTTTGCGAAAACATCCAGTGTCGGGCGCTGAAACCTGATTTGTGAATGCAGCTTTTACCGAAGCGATTAACGAGCTGGCAGCCGATGAATCGGATGCCAGGCTTCGTCATCTCTATAGCCGCATCGACAACCCGCGATATCAAATGCGGGATGAAATGGCGGCCGGGAACGGTTGTGATGCGGGATAATTGGGCGACCCAGCATTATGCTTGCGGCGATGATTACCCATCATTCCGGGGGGTAAAGCGCGTTACGTTTAGCACGCCAAGATATACAAGTCTTGGACTGAATTGATCGATGTTTTTGGATTTTGGGTCTTCAAACGGAAAATGGGCATACAAAGCGCAAAATTGCGGCCCTGTATGCCCATGATTGACAACCCTAAAGGGCCTTCAAATTAACCGCTGAAGTTTTGCCATTCTGGCCGGTCTCAAGCTCGTAAGAAACCATCTGGTCTTCTGCCAAGCCGTCCATGCCTGAATTTTGAACAGCTGTAATATGAACGAATACATCTGTTGATTTGTCTTCTGGCTCAATAAAACCAAAACCTTTTTGTGGATTAAACCACTTAACTTTTCCTGTGCTCATAATTTTCTCCTATGAACGATCGTTGAAGGAAAGCAACTTGTGTTCATTGAAGAAACCGTACCGCTAACCATTACTCTAAAATACTAGAGTAATGAGCCAATAGCAGACCTTGACCAAGAAGTCTTGTTAATAAGCGATGTTTGTGTCGATTTAATTTTTGTCGCGATCGGCCTGCAATCGCAAGGCGACTAGCCAGCTGCCGCCAGCGCACC
>JAOEVD010000039.1 GCA_028383305.1 Candidatus Puniceispirillum sp. | reverse complement strand
GGCCAAGGGTTTCATCCTGCGCCACTTCATGCGTTTCCGAATAATCGGGATCCATGCGAAATGGGTGTGAGCTCGTCGCATCTTCAACACCACCATTGTCACGCGCCCCAAAGGTCAGCACGACAATTGGCTCAGCAATCGCTGTATTCATGGCAATGCTGAAAAGGCATGGAATTATAAACATCAAATAGCGCATTACTTCATCTCCAAAAACGTCGCGAGCTTGCCGTTCAATTCAACAGGCTTGCGTTGGCGGCTAAGCGGTTCGAGAATTGAATGTCCATCACCAGCCTCGATTACCCGCAAAACCGACCATTTACTGCCAACGCCCGAAACCATTGCCAGACGGTTGACCTGAATGCCTTGCCGCATCCCAAGGGCAACTTGCAGCTTATTATCCTCTAACTTGATTTCAGCTTTAAGCGGCAGACATAAAGTGGCTGATGCAATCGCCTTGGCATGGCTTTGAAGCCCATTCAGTAAAGCGGCTGTTACTTTATCACGTTTGGTGGTGCTTAATTTGCTGATCAGTAGGCTTGGTGAACGCTCACCAAGTTTCAGCTTGATCTCGTCACGAACCTCGCCAAGCGGTGTTAACTGGCTGCCAGCGTAAAGGCTAGTCGTGATGATGGCTCGCAAATGCTGCCTTTGCCCAAGCGCAAAATCAGTGCTGAAACTTTCTAACGAAATGTCGGTCGCAAATGCAAAATCACCGTCTCGGATCGTGGTTTTGCCATTGATTAGCGCATTATAATCATACCGTGCATCGCGTTTTATCTGCAGCGGATCAAGAACCGTCGCCGCTTCATTATATAATGTTAGATTGGCGGTATTTTCCAGCTGACGGTAAAGATCAACCATCATCATTGATGGCATTGTTGACAACCAGCCCGGAACCGACCGAGTCATCGACATTGTTGGTGCAAACATCGTCAAATGCCCAACCGCACGATCATGGCACGCCGTTTCGGCAATCTTGCCAACAGCAGCTTCGACGGTCACTTCATAATGAAGGTCATCCTTGACCTCATTTATAATGCGATAATCAAGAATCTCACTTGAAGGGCGCACAACGAAATGATCATCAAGGCTGGTATCGGCCTGTACCGAGGAAAACCCGTCAATCTTGGCACCACCTCGCAAGGCTGCAAGATATAGCGCATCTTCAAGCGCGATATTTTTTGCCTCATGAAGGGCTGCCTGATCATTGATCACCGCACGTCCAGTTGCCGTCACCATGCGCAAACCATCACCGGCAAGCGCATGCGTGACGGTTAACAGGGCAAAGATGGTGGCAAAAAGCCACGTGATGACCCGACCCAACACCATTAAACAGTCTTGCGCGCCGTTGTTAGGAGATAGCTGATGGTTTCACGATCAATTTCCAGCACCACTTCATATGTATCCGTACCGGTTGGGTTGATGCGAACCGTGCGTGCTCCGCGTATAGTGCCATTCACAACACCGCGAAACGTATCATTCTGCACGACAAGATCAATTACGGTTGTGCTTGAATCCACCTGCAAACCGTGAATCTGTTCGGCCAGATCGCGCATCGCTGCCATGCGGGCAGAGCGGATCGCCATTAAACGTTTTTGCGCCTCACCGCGACCCGGCTGCGATGATGTCACCGCATAGCCAACCGCTGTCAATGTTGGAATATTTTCCGCACTGGCATCAAGAACGTCTTTTAAATTTACGATTGTCTGGGTTTGTGAGGCTTCGACCGCTGCCATTTTTGTTGTGCCAGCCATATCAAGATTTGCTGTGCCACTATGCTGGCATGCTGTCAAAAAACCGATGCCAAGGCCGCAAACCACGGCTGTCTTGAAAATCTTGCGCATTTTGAGCTCCGTTCGTCAAAAATTTAGGTACCTCATCCCGGTATGCATTTTTTATGCCAACCGTTTGTTCTTGCCTTATCCTGCCATGCCACCAAAACTAGGGACAAAAGCTCAACCATAAAGCCCAAGCTAACAAAGCCTATCAACAGCCTCAGCTTTCAGCACATCAACTGATTGGCATGAATTTTGCCTTTAACAATTATAGGCCGCAACCGGCCGCCGTGATGGCATCGGGGTAACGGCAAATATAAACGATTTTAATCAGAGGGTTATCGGTTGAAACACACAATGTTCACAAAACATGCTGTCAATTTATTGTGCCGTTTTACCTATAAGACAGGGCAAATGTCATGAATATGACGCTATCAAGATCCGGGTTTGGCAATGCGGCTGGCTTTCTGTCGACACTTATCATGCCAGTTGGTATCTTAGCTCTGGTGGCCATGATGGTGCTACCCCTTCCCGTTTTCCTTCTTGATACCTTCTTTGTGACCAATATTTTGGTTTCGCTACTCGTGCTAATGGTAGCGCTACATACCTATCGCCCACTAGATTTCTCCAGCTTTCCAAGTTTGCTATTAATTGCCACCGTTCTTCGGCTTGGCCTGAATGTTGCCTCAACACGGATCATTCTGGGTAATGGTCATGAAGGAACATCAGCTGCCGGCAAGGTGATCGAGGCATTTGGTGCCTTTGTGATTGCCGGCAATTATGCTGTTGGTATTTTCGTCTTTATCATTCTTGTGATTATCAATCTTGTCGTTATCACCAAAGGTGCTGGCCGTGTATCCGAAGTGACAGCCCGTTTTACCCTTGATGCGATGCCCGGCAAGCAAATGGCGATTGACGCTGATTTGAACGCTGGCGTTCTAACCAATGACGAGGCCAAACTCCGCCGTGAAGATATCTCCAAAGAATCCGATTTTTACGGCGCAATGGATGGTGCATCAAAATTTGTAAAAGGTGATGCCATTGCCGGCATTTTGATTCTTGCAATCAATATCATTGGTGGTCTGATAATCGGCATCACGCAGCATGATATGTCATTTTCCAGCGCTTCTGAGTCCTATATTCTTTTGTCAATCGGTGATGGACTTGTCGCGCAAATTCCATCACTAATGCTGGCGATTGCTACCGCCATTATTGTAACCCGCGTTTCAACAACCGAAGATATGGCGGCGCATATCGGCAAACAAATCAGCCTGTCACGCGCCTGGATTCCGGTTTCAGCGGTCTTACTTTTGATCGGTTTTGTTCCAGGCATGCCAAATTTTTTGTTTTTAGCGGCGGCTGCCATTGCTGGCCTTGCCGGATTTTTGATGCGCAAAAGAGAACAGGGAGAGAGCGAACTAGACGCCCCGCAACAACCCGGCGCCGAAGCCCTACTTGAAGAAGATGGCAAGGACTCACCGGACCAGATTAATTTGACTGATGTTACCGATAATTCAGCCGTTTCAGTGCAGCTTGGCTATGGCTTGATTGGCATGGTTGACGAGGCCACTGGCGGGCCACTTGTGAACCGGATTACCGGCATCCGCAAACAGGTTTCAAAGGCGCTTGGCTTTGTTATTCCACCGGTGCGCGTTCGTGATGATATGGCCTTGAAAGCCAATGATTACCGCATTCGGATTGGCCAGACGATTGTTGGCGAAGATCAGGTCTATCCCGATCTGAAACTGGCTATTCCGGGTGACGCAACAAGTGTAAAGATTACAGGTGTCGAAGTAAAAGATCCAACATTTGGCATGGATGCCATTTGGATTGACCGGCATAAAGAAGCCGAGGCTGAAAGCAACGGCTATGTCGTTGTCGAGCCTGAGTCAGTGTTAGCAACGCATATTTCACAAATCATGTATAAATTTGCGCATGAGTTAATCGGTCAGGATGATGTCAAAGTACTTCTTGATAATCTGGCGCAGACATCGCCAAGCCTTGTTGAGTCAGTTGTACCCAAACTGGTACCACTTCATGCGTTGACAGGAATTTTAAGCGAGCTTCTGGCCGAGCGCGTGCCGATTAGCGATCTTCGCAAAATTCTGGAAACGCTCGCCAATCTGGCTGGTCGCAATCTTGGCATCATCGAATCTGCCGAGGCTTTACGCCCGGGTCTTGCCGGCCTTTTGATCCAGCAAATTGCCCCGCTAAACCAGCCCCTGCCCGTGATTACACTGAGTTCTGAACTGGAACACATGCTGATTTCAATGTCGCGGCAGAGCACTGATGGTGGTTTGCTTCTTGATAGCGGCCTTGCCGAGCGATTGATCAAATCGGTTGCGCAAGCCAGTGAAAAAACATCAGCCGATGGCCGCCAAGCCGTACTTGTGGTCTCACCGCAAATCCGCCGCCAATTATCAACAATCATGCGCCAGCATATTGACGATTTGGCGGTTCTTGGCTTCACCGAATTGCCTGACAACCGGAAAATCAATGTCATCGCCACCATCAGCGGTGATGCCGACAATAAGATCGAAGATAAATAAGATCCGGCGCTTTTGCCGTCATCCAAAAAAGGAGGATGAACAATGCCAACGATAACCGTACAAGCCGCAGACTCTGCAACCGCAATGGACGAAATCTGGGAAAAGCTTGGCCCTGATGCGATGATCATTTCGACCAGCAAGCGCAATGGTCGCATTGTTATGGAAGCAACAACCGAAAGCGGTAAACCAGCAATGGCACCGTCTGTTGAAGCCGGATTTAGCGACATTTTCAAAGGCCAAATGCTGACAAAGCCCTTGGGAGCAGTAAAAGCTGGCACTTCGGAGCAAATGCCAGCAACTGCCGCAGGTGCTTCCGATATCGCTGGACTTCGTCGTGATATCATGCAAATGCAAAACATGCTGTCAGGCCTAGTGCTTACCGACCTTGATGGGGTTAATCCAAGCCTTTTGGCAAGCACAAGGTTGGAATTGCAACGCGCCGGATTTTCCGCCGCTGCGCTAGACCTTCTGAAAGCGCGTTATGCTGGCCTGACCTATGCTGATGGCTGTGATGCCTTTCTTGCCGGTATGGCACAAAGACTAGCCCATCCCCATGCCGAAGCGTTATTGACAAAAAGATTAATTTTCGTTGTTGGTTCCAGCGGTACTGGCCGTACAACCATGGCGGCGAAATTAACCGCTATGCTTCGCGAGGCGCATCCGAAAAAGGAAATTATTGCTGCCAGCCTGCACGGGCAGAACGCATCAAACAACCAGTCATTGCAGGGCTTTGGCCGATTACTGAATGTACCAATTTGCACGCTTTCCTTGGAAACTCCAGTCGCTGATTTCAATAAAATGACCGATTATGATATCATGGTGATTGACGTTACAGCGATGCCGGATGAGGCCAGCCAAAAGATTGCCGAAATCAAAGCGCATGTTAGCGCCAAGGATATCGGCATTATCGCCACCATTCCAGGCAGCACAAGCCGTGCGATGATTGAATTGACGATGCAGCGCTTTGCCGATCTGGTACCAATGATTGCGCTGACCAAGCTTGATGAATGTGAAACAACGGCAAGTGAATTTTCGGCCTATGCTGAACAGGGTGCGCGTATCAGCATTCTGTCAGGAACAAAATCGGTGATCGGCGCGTCAATATTTGCTTCGGAAAACATCTTATTGCAGTATCTTAAAGAGAATTTCAGTAATCACGAAGCAATCATGCCAACGGGCAAGGGTTTAGAGTAAATATCATGGCAACATCCATTGCAGTCACCAGCGGTAAAGGCGGCGTTGGCAAGACGAACACGGCGGTCAATCTGGCAATTACCCTGTGTCGCCTTGGCAAACGTGTCGTTCTTTTTGATGCCGATTTTGGCCTTGCCAATGCCCATGTCCTGCTTGGCACCAACCCCAAAACCACAACCGCTGATTTTTTGGCGGGTAAAGCCAGTATGGCCGAAACCATGACCCCAGCCCCGCTTGGGCTGAATTTCATTTCGGGTGGTTCTGGACTGATTGAATTGCTTAATCTTGATAATCAGGCGCGCTATCGCATGTTGGCTGGCCTATCTGGCCTGCAAACAGAAATTGACTATCTGATCGTTGATTGTCCAGCTGGCGCATCTGACAGCACATTATTTTTCGTCAATGCTGCTGATGTTGCGCTGGTTATCTTGGTGGCCGAACCGACAAGCTTTTTGGATGCCTATGCGCTGTTAAAGGCCGCACATATTGAAAAAAACATCAGCGAATTTTCAATAATGGTGAATATGGCCGAGAACTCGAAAACAGCTGAAGCCAATTTTAAAAAATTTCGCGACATTGCAATGCGGTTTTTGGACGTAAAATTGCATTACGCGGGTATGATACCGCAATCAACAGCTATCCGGCAGTCAATTATCAAGCGCAAGCCGATCAGTGTCAGCCAGCCAAAATCTTCGCTGGCGGAAAACTATGAGTCACTTGCGCGGCATTTGATGAAGACTTCAAAAAGTGCCCATGATGCGGTGAAGTTTTTTGACGGGACGAGTTAATGAACATGGCAGCGCGTGATCATTATGCCAATCAGAAGATAGATGTTGATGAACTGATCAAGACACACAGTGATTTGGTCCGGAAAATCGCTTGGCAAATCCACGGCCGCACGCGCCATACAACTGAAATCGAAGATGTCATGCAGGTCGGCTTTACCGGTCTGGTCAACGCCGCCCAGCAATACACACGTAAAGAAGGCGCCACCTTTGGCACCTATGCCAGCATCCGCATTAAGGGCGCGATCATCGATTATCTGCGCAAAAACTCAAATCTCTGCCGTACAACGATTCAGATGAAAAAGCGCTATAATGTGGCGCAAAGCCAGCTTCAAAGTAAATTGATGCGGAAGCCAAATGTTACCGAACTTAGCGTTGCCATGAGCATGTCTGAAACTGAGCTTCAAGAATGGGAACATGCGTTTCAGGCAAATGCACATGACTCGCTTGATAGCGTTTATGACCAATATTCGATCTGGTATGCCTCAGATGAAGATTCGCCCGAAGAAAAGCTGAACCAGCATCAACTCCAAGGATTGCTGAAATTAGCGCTCCATGAACTTAGCGAAAAAGAAGCGCTGGTGATCCAGCTCTATTATGTCGAAGAATTGAACGTATTTGAGATTGCTGCTGTGTTAGAAGTTTCGACTGGCCGCGTTTCGCAGATTAAAAAATCAGCAATTGCCAATCTGCGTTCCTATATCTCTAAATCACAGTATATTGATTGATCATGGCCGAATCTGCATTTAATGAAATCAACGAAATTCAGATGTCATTGCAGCTTGCCGAACATCAGATGCAGCATAATCCCTTTCAAGAACAGCTGCATCTATCATTATCTTTGGTATCGATTGCGCGCGGGTCATGCAAAATGGTCATCCGCCCCGATCGGCAAGCCGCACCATCATTTGTTGGCGCCCTGCATATTCCGGCTGATCGCGCAGTGATGCAGGCAACCATCGCGCTACCACAGAGCATATTTGATGATTTGGCAAAAAAGCTGCGCCACTCGGGATCACGCCCAATCAATCTATTGGCGACTTTAGACAAACCGCTAACGGTTGATTATGACGGGATTTTATTCATTGATCCGCCAGTTGATGCGGCGATCACAAATTTAGTCTGGACAATGCCACTTAAATAAATGACTAATGGTCAATTATAGGAATTTACGCACCATTTCGGTTTCAGATTGAAGCAGACGCGATGTTCCGGAGAAGGCCTGTTGCGCGCGAATCAGCTTGGCCAATTCGCCAGTCATATCGATATTCGACATTTCCAAAGCACCTGAGTGGATTTTACCACGGCCATCCTTTATCGCCTGCCCAAGATTCCCCGGCCCAGATTTTGCATTTTCGCGAAACATATTATTGCCAATCGCGGTTAAACGGTTCGCATCGGCAAATGTTGCAAGGCCAATTTTTCCAACAGCAACAATGTTTGTGCCGCCATAGGTTGCCTCAACGGTTCCATCTGGCTGGATACCAACATTGGTTAACGCAACCGAGCCAAGCCGTTCGACACCCTTTTCGGTAACAATACCAGCGGCGCGCATCGGAACCGTAATTGCCATGCCATTTGCCGACATGACTTTATGGCCCTCACTTGTCGCAATCTCGCCATTCAAATCAATCGAGAAAGAACCATCGCGAGTGTACAGAACATCGCGCAAATTACTGCCATTGCGAAGCGCGAACATCCCCTCGCCTTCGACAGCCAAATCAAGAACCGCACCGGTTTGCTTTAATTCACCCTGCGACCGCATAATCCGCATTTCAGGCGTTGTCACGCCCGACCCGACCTTGTTCCCAACACCCATGGCAACCGTATCAGCATAAACATCCACAAAGCTGGCTTCGCGCTTTTTATAGCCAGTTGTTCCCGCATTGGCGATGTTGTTTGACGTAACATCAAGGTCACTCAAGGCTGCCGACATACCGCTGCGAATTACCGAAATCATGATCATCAGACCTAACGTAGTTTGCTTCGCGCTATACCAGCAACTTTTGTGCCAAAGCCTCGTCATCGCCAAGTTTGGTTCATTTTTGCAAGCCAGCAAGCAAGCCACCACAAGCAAGCCACCATTATGCAAATTGCCAAGCTTAAAATTCAACTTGTTTAGCCGTTGCTAATGCAGCATATTATCGGATTGTTAAGTGAAGGCAGAGAATGGCAAAGCAGCAAAACACATCGCTGGTTCCCGTGGCAAAGCAATTGCCCGCAACCCGCCCCGCCGAAACGAGCAAGCAATCATTTTCGCTCTATGATGGCGAGCGACATTTTACCGGCCGCGACGATGTTCGTGAATTTTTACCCGAAATTCTTGGCAAGGCCCTTGCCCGCACATGGATTGATGCTGATTTTCGGACAGCGTTTGATAACGACCCCTGCGGCACGCTTGAAAGCCATGGTGTGTTTCTGCCTGAAAATATGTTGATTGAGTTCCAACGCCAAAATGCCGACCGCCCACGGATTGTTGTTTATGAACAACGGCCAAATTCAAAATTCAAAGCACGCGTTCTGTATCTGCAGTTGGTGATGATGGCAGGGCGGTGATGATTCGTTCCACCCCAATCAAGCGCATCTTTTCCAGTCTTTTTGTCGTTGCTGCTTGTCTTTTTGGCATGCCTGTCAACGCTAGCGACCCGCAAACGCAAATGGAAAACAAGGCCTTTAAAGAAGCGGTAAGGGCAGTCAAAGACAAAAATTATGGCCATGCCATAGCCTTGTTTGAGGCTCAGGCTAAAATGCCACGCCATGACGCGCAGCATAATCTTGCGGTTTTGCTGAATGCCGGCAAGGGCCGCCCACGCAATTATGTTGAGGCGCTGTTCTGGTCATGGCAGGCCCAGCTTGGCGGTATTGAAGATGCCGAAGATTTGGCAAATGAAATTGTAGATTTGCTGCCGCCGAAAGTGACAGATGAGGTGCGGAGCCGCGTTGGTGAGGCATTACGAGCGCGCATCGACGCCAATGACCTAAAAGCAATTCCGCAATTTGCCAACTATCATTTAACCATTCTTGCCGAACCTGATTATGGCAATGCCTATATCTGGTATTCAATCGCCGCCGCGATCAATTTGCCCGAGACAAGCGATGCGCGCGACGACGCCGAGTCTCAAATCGATAGCAAAAATCTTGTCGAATTGCAGATGAAAACCCAGACCCTTTTTGACAAATATAAATTCAAACCATTGCCAACCACTGGCAAAGGAGGAAAAAATGCAAGTTAAAGTGCAATGGATTATTGATGGTCTTATAGAAATTGACGCCGAATCAAACGAAGCAGCCGAAGCGATTGCTGATGAAAAGCTTCGCAGCTTTATAGCCAAACATCCTGAATTGACCGAAGTGTTGGGCGCGGTTGCTATTCAGGGCCATGCGGTTATCGACGCCGATTAACTGAAACTATCTAGCAGTTCAGAAATGGTCTTTTCCAGATCGTCATTATCATTTTCGATCTCAGTAATTTCCTGACGCAATTCTTCAATACGCTGTTTGCGCTTTTCCATAACATCACGGATTTCTTCGAGAACCGTGGCAAGACGACCGCTTAAATCGGCTTCGTTGATCTCATCTTCGGCCATTTTACCCATCCTTTTTCAAATCTGATAATGCAACCTGCTAACTGGTAAAATACCGGCGCTGGATCATTACATTATCTTTTGCTAAATTTAAGCAAATGCAATCTGTGAGACAACCCTTGCAGATACCATGCCAACAACAAAAGTGAGGTATCAGCATGTTTTCAAGCAATCTAGCCAGCTTATGCCAACGCGTGACCAGAATGATTGCTTCATTGGTGATAGCTGGTGTTTTTATTATGTTCACAGCGGCCAATAGCTCGCTTTTTGCCGGCAGCCACAGTAAAGTGGAAATCGTGCCTTGCGATATCAAACTGGTATTTGGTGTTGACGATAACGGCATGGCACTTGTGTCTTATGATCTGGAAATGCAAATCAGCAACCGTCAAGGCCGGACAATCACCGGCATTTCGGTTCATTGGCTTGATCGCAGAGCAGAAATTATCGGCAATAGTGACGCCTTGTGTGGACAGGATTATGACGGCATCGAACCGGCGCAATCAGGGTCATGTCGCCATGTTGTGCAGAAAATTGGCGGGCGGCTTCTTGACCGGCTTGGGCAAGATACATGGACAAAAATTATCAATTCAGAAATGACAAATTTCCGTGAAGTCCAGCACTGCGCCATTATCGGATACCGCTTTGGTGATAAGGCCGTGAAAAGCTACTAGCGACACGAGGGTGCAGCTTGGCATCAAAAATGCTTAACACGGCTTTGGACAATGCCCGTCTAATAGGGCAAAGACGTCGAAACTGCGATTGATAAAGGCTATGAATTGATGGCAAACCCCAGTTTAAAGGCGCAAATCGAGGCTGCAAAATCCGCCCTTGCCAGCGACCTTGCAGCGTCGTCATTGGTGACGCCGCCGCCCAAATCGTCAACAACGCCAGTCATGGCACGCAATGATATTGCAACTGATGCTGACGGTTTAGGCGCTGGCGCAACTGACGCTAATGCCAACCCCATTTTGACCAGCCCCATTTCGGCCAATCCCATTCCGGCTGATGGCAAATCAGCACATGCCACAAATGCTGCCGCCTTGGATAAGCGCATCACCCGACTTGAAGCCAAATTATTAGATAATCAACGCGATCTACACACGCTTTTGCAAAAGATCCGCGAGATTTCACGCCTGCAAGCCAATTCCGGCCAAAACCATAAGGAACTGCTCAATGATCACGCCGAAACCATGATCATTGATGAGGCCCAAGATGATGCCGTAGCGCACCGCAGCCAAAGATCA
This sequence comes from Candidatus Puniceispirillum sp., assembly GCA_028383305.1. Taxonomy (GTDB): domain Bacteria; phylum Pseudomonadota; class Alphaproteobacteria; order Puniceispirillales; family Puniceispirillaceae; genus UBA3439. The sequence continues at coordinate 1,309 of JAOEVD010000039.1, read as the reverse complement.
CCCGTGATCATGGTTGCAATGGCCGCGCTGATCGGTCTTGTCGCGGGCATTACCTATTTTCTGGTGACCGGTGAAGGTGAACCAACAGCGTTAAAAGCGCCAAGCTGGATTGCAACAATCATTGACCGCTTAAACCGCTGGATCGGGTAAGTTAGCATGGCCGAACATCGTTTTTCATCTTCATTATCGCGCCAACCGCACCGGCTGTTATTGCCACTCATGATTGGTGGCGGGATCAGCGTGGTTCTGACACTCTTTACGATTGGTTATCTGACCCTGACAACACCAGAGCCAGTTCCAGACGATATCTATACCATCATGCAAAAAGCCAAGGCCAAATCCGAAGCCGATAAAGCCGGTAACAGCGAGGATCCCGAAACGGCAGAGCCCGACAATGCGACGCTGCTTCCCGATGGAACTTTTGATTTCGCCAAATACAGCTACTATAGCTTTCCTCTGCCTTTTGTCAGCAATCTTGCCAGCGGTAAGGGCATGTTAACCGCCGAAGTCGCGATTGCGACTTATGGCAACACGCTTGCCAGTGAAAAGGTCATGAAGCAGTTAGAAACTTTTAATCCTAAGATCCGATCGGCAATCAATCTCAAATTGTCAGATCAAAAACTCAGCGATGTTGACACAGTCGACAAACGCAACAAGCTTGCTGAGGCATTGTTGCAAGAGGTAAAAATTCTGGTCGATGGGCCAGATATTGATGGGCCATCAGCAATCACTGATTTTCATTTTTTAAAATTTGTGGTCAGCGGCGCGCAATAGCCGCCAACGGCTGGGCAGAAATGCCTAATGGCTGGAACCAGCAAAAGATAAAACCAACGTTTCAAAAGCCGCATTTTCTTCAGGCGAAAGACGCACTCGCTGATGCGGATCAGAACGCGCATTAGCGTGGTTATATTGAATGGCTTCTTGCGGAAATGACCAGCGCATTTCAAGCCGGTTCTGCCGTGTCACCCGAAATTCAATATTAATATTCAACGGATCAAAAAGCTGCGAGACCTGACGTTGAAATTCTGGAACATTAAATATTTGAATATTCCTGGGAAAGATAACCGAACGTTTTACACCGCTATCTGCTGAATGGGCAGACGGCGCATCTTCCAGTTCAAGATCCAGCGAAAGCTGGCGCGGCGATGATGATGAAGCCGGATAGAAAGCCATAGGCGACGATTACCTTAACCAATAACGAACTGTGGATAACATAGGCAAAATGAATATTTTCGTCAATATGAATAGGTAGTTAGCCGAAAGCGAGTACTGTGGATAAACCTTATATCAAACCCAGAAGTTAATTGAT
>JAOEVD010000038.1 GCA_028383305.1 Candidatus Puniceispirillum sp. | reverse complement strand
TCCGGCGGCGCTGTGCGGCCAGTTCAAAGCCGGTTCGGGCAATCCGCGTTGAGGCCTGACGCGTGATCTTTCGAACCGACAAAGCCATATCTTCGGTTGGCATAAATTCGGCACGCCCGAAAAACATCGAACGGTCTGAATAAAAGCCTTCGGTATTTTCACGGGCAATCACCAGATCGACCTTGTCGCCAACACGCGGCGGTAAACCCTCATAAGATTTTGCTGGCCTGATATTGGCATAAAGATCCAGCTGTTTGCGCAAAAAGCCCGATGGGTTAATCCCGCCTTCGCTTGCTGGTGGGTAATCAATGGTCGAAACCGGCCCCAGAACGATGCCATCAGCCACTTTTGCGGCATCCAACACTTTATCGGGAAATGTCGTTCCCGATGCCGCCAAAGACACAAAGCCGATATCTTCTGAGGTAAAGGTCAAATTCAAGTCAAAACAATCATCAACCGCTTGCAAAACACGGCGGGTCGCCGCGGTGATTTCGGGGCCGATACCATCTCCGTCAAGGCATAATATCTGCACCGGATCCAAGCTGTTTTTTGACGCTGACATAAAGATTTGTCCTTTCTTATTTCGTGGGCTAACCAACCACAAAACCCGTAATCTATTCCTTATTAACAAGGTTAACTATATCTAATAACTCACTATATTCATTGAAATAATGGTCTGGATTTAATATCTCGATACTGCTGGTTCGATAGCCTTTGGCAAAAAGCGCAAAGGGCTGGCCAGCCGCGGTTGCCGTTTCGCGGTCGATCTCGCTATCGCCAACAAACACACATGATGTCACATCCAAACACGCCATGGCATAAAACAGCATTGCCGGATCAGGCTTGCGGCTGGCAAGCTGATCGCCGCCAATAATCGTATCAAAAAACCGTGTCAAACTGAATTGATCTAGCACGATTTTGGTTGGCGCTAACGGCTTGTTAGTGCAGATACCAAGGCGAAAACCGGCATCCCGCAGCAAGCCAATCGCATCAACAGCGCCATCAAATATTGTTGTTAATTTTGCCGAATCTGCCGAATATAGACGCAGAAAATCGGCCAAAGCAGCGGCGCAAGATGCCTCATCATTTGGCAAATTCTGTGCCGTTAGGGCGCGCATAACCAAATTGGCCGACCCCTTACCGATAAAGCCACGCACCGTTGCCAGCGCCAGTGGCGGCGCATTACGCAATTGCAAAACGTCGTTCAACGCCGCATGAATATCACCAAGACTGTCAATCAAGGTGCCATCTAGGTCAAAAATGACGGCTTTGTTCACGCGCAATAATCTCCGTTGAAAAGCTGGCTTTGGGTCAAGCCAGCAAGGCTCGGCAGGACAGGCAGTCTCTAAGGAATGAAATCTTAGCCAGCAATTGCGCATTTGCCGAATGATTTTTGCGCCGTCATAGCAGTTTTCCCAAACATTCGGTAATCACGACTAGAAATGATTGCGTAATTCGGGAATATTAACGCGCGAACCGCCTGTCTTTTTCATAATTTCAAGATAATGATGATTTGCCATAAATTGGCATTTGTATGTTTTTAGGAGTGCTTCATGTCCAATCCGTCGCCATCAGCCCTCGCCCCTTTGGCAAATGTTCGGGTTCTTGAGCTGGGTCAGATTGCTGCTGGCCCCTTTACCGCATCGCTATTGGCCGATCTGGGCGCCGATGTTGTGAAAATTGAACGACCCGATGGCGGTGATGGCATGCGCCAATGGCCGCCACTCAACAAAACCGAAGATGGCGGCGCCTTTAGTGAAAATTTTGCCTCGGTCAACCGCAACAAACGCAGCGTTGCGCTTGATCTGAAAAGCCCTGATGATATTGCTCTGCTGAAATTGCTTGTCTCAAAAACCGATATTCTGATTGAAAATTACCGGCCCGGGGTGCTTCCCCGCCTTGGGCTTGGCTATAATGATCTGAAGGCGGTTAATCCGAAAATGATCTATTGTTCAATTTCTGGCTATGGGCAAACCGGCCCCTATGCCAGCAAAGGCGCCTTTGATGTAACGGTTCAGGCCATTGCGGGAATTATGAGCGTTACCGGCGATGCGGGCGCACCACCCGTCAAATGCGGCGTGCCAATTGGCGATTTTTGCGCTGGGCTTTATGCTGGTTATACTGTTCTCGCCATGCTTCGCAAGGCTGAACAGACAGGCCAAGGCGCGCATATTGATTGTTCGATGCTGGGAAGCCTGCTTGGCGTATCAGCCCTGCAAACAAGCGAGTTTTTTGGCAATCAAATTCCGCCTAAACGCCTTGGCTCGGCGCATCCGCGCAACGCCCCCTATCAGGCATTTGAAGCCGCCGACACGCATTTTGTGATCGCCGCCGGCAATGATAAATTATGGCATGAGGTTTGCGCCGCCGTTGGCATGGATGAATTGGCAAGTGATGCACGGTTTCTAACGCAGGCCGATCGGGCGAAAAACCAAACCATTCTTGTTGATATTCTGGCACCTGTTTTTAAAAGCCGCAGCGCTGCCGACTGGCTTGAAGAAATGGACGGCCGTAACGTGCCTTGTGCACCAATCAATGATTTTGCCGAGATTTTGCGCGACCCGCATGTCCGGCATATGGGGCTGGTGAAACCGCTTGATCTTCCCAATGGCGCCAAGACCAGCAGCGTTGGCTTTCCAATCGCGATTACTGGAGTTGATACAAGCCGCATGCAGCCACCACCGGCGCTTGGCGCCCATAATGATGAAATCATCGCCGACTGGCTTGGAAAATAGGATGAAGTAATATGGCACAAAACATATCACAAAACCCTGTTATTATTGAATATAATCAATCAGTAACATGGCTTCGTCTAAACCGGCCTGACCGGTTAAACGCGGTAAATGCCGCCATGATTGAGGGGCTGATTGACGGTTTGATCGCGGCGCGTGATCGTGGCTCAGATCTGGTGGTTTTTGCTGGTGAAGGCCGCGCCTTTTCGGCTGGATTTGACCTTAGCGGGCTCGATCAGCAAAGCGATGCTGATTTGCTATATCGGTTTGTCCGAATCGAACAATTGCTGCAAATGATCTATCAATTGCCAATGACCAGTGTGGCGCTTGTTCAGGGGCGCTGTTTTGGTGCCGCTGCAGATATTGTGGCATCTTGCCGAAAACGCATTGCCACCCCTGACGCCAGTTTCCGTATGCCAGGCCTACAATTTGGTATTGTTCTTGGCACCCGCCGCCTTGCCCGCCTGATTGGCGCGGACGCCGCGTTTGATTTGCTGGAAACATCGCGCATTTTTAACGCTGATAACGCGCTGGCGGTGGGTTTTCTAACCGATATTCAGCCGGCTGAAGATTGGGCCAGCCATATCGACAAGCTAGCCACTGATGCTGGCAATCTTGGCGATGATGCCAAAACCGCCCTTCTTGCCGCAACGCGTGATGATCGCGGGCTTGATCATGATCTTGCCGCGCTTATGCGATCGGCTGCCACGCCCGGCTTGGTCGACCGGATTCGGGCCTTTGTCGCAACACAGGTTAAAAAATAGCCGCATCCGGTGCGACATGCCGCGCCAGCAATTCATTACGGTCAGGCCATTTATTTGCCTTCACCTGATCGAAAAAAGCCGCTGATTCAGCATTAAATCGCTGCGGGTCTTCTAGATTCAGCAAATGCCCCGATTTTGGCCAGATCGATAATCCGGCGCACGGCATCACCCACTTTAACCATAGATTCGTATCAGGGCATGGATCATCCTCATCACCATCCATCAGCAAAACTGGCGTTTTGACCGTGGCGAACTCAGCCTAAAAATCATGCAAGCTTGGCCGCGCCGCTTGCACCATCTTTTGCGTTAGACCCGCGCCAATGCCCGGATGTTCGGCAAGCTGTTGGTAGAAAGTTAACCAAGCCGCATAGTTCTTTTCACGAAGCTGTATACGGTTATGACCATAGGCCATGTGATCGGCTGGCATGAAATCGGCAGCCATCGCCGCATCAGCAAGCGTCATACATTTGTTGATAAACTGATCGCGCCCAGCCGGAAACGCGCCCAAACCACCACTTGCCGCAACCAATGACAGCATGCGATCAGGACGCTGCAAACGCATCCTCAGGCCAGTAAACGCTCCCATGCTAAGCCCGACAAAATGGGCTTTTTCAATGCCAAGCTTGTCGAGAAGCACCACCACATCATCAAGCGTTTTCTGCCAGCCATAACTAGCTTGGTCACTTGGCACATCGGACGGTGAATAGCCCCTACATGACAAAGCGATGCAACGATAATGCGCCAAAAAACAGGCCATTTGCTGTTGCCAGCTGCGAATATCGCCGTCAAATTCATGCAAAAAGACCACGGCCTCGCCACTACCATATTCCTCAAAATAGAGCTGATGCCCCTGAGATTCAAAAAAAGCCATGATGTGTTCCCGATTATCGTTCCAGATTATGATCCAAGCCGAATCTGCTTGACGGCATTGGGATGAAATCACCGAATGAACAGCCCAATGCAATTGCATAAAAACCCTAAACCGGTTTTCAAAGACCGCCAATTTTTTCAAAAATGGATTATTGGCTTTGCTGACTTGCTTGCATGATTTTGTGCGCATTTGCGCTTTTTGAACTCCGTGATATGCTTGCCACGATCATCTGGGTTATGCTTGCACATCATCCGGCCACTCACTTTTTTCAGGGCAATCACTTTGTTTAAAAAGCAAAACATAAATGAAGCAATAAGCACTTTAAAACAATTGTTTGGAGATCGCCTTTCAACATCTACATCAGTTAGAGAGCAGCATGGTCATACCACAACATGGATTGCCAACCAGCCGCCTGACGCCGTGGTCTTTGCCAAAACTACCGACGAAGTTTCGTTAATCTTGAAGATCTGCCATGAATACGGCTGTCCAGCCATTGCCTTTGGGACGGGATCATCGCTTGAAGGTCATGTGAACGCCCCTTTCGGTGGCATCTCGATTGACATGTCGCATTTTGACTCAGTGCTTGCTGTTCATCAGGGTGATCTTGATGTGATCGTGCAGCCGGGTGTCACCCGCGAAGGGTTGAATCAGCATCTTCGCGATAGCGGCCTGTTTTTTCCGATTGATCCGGGCGCAAATGCCAGCATTGGCGGCATGGCGGCAACGCGCGCCTCCGGCACCAACGCAGTACGTTACGGCACGATGAAAGATAATGTTTTGGGGCTAGAGGTGGTGCTAGCCGATGGGCGCGTGATCAAAACCGGCGGGCGTTCACGCAAATCAGCCGCGGGCTATGATTTAACGCGGCTTTTTATCGGCTCAGAAGGCACGCTTGGCATCATTACCGAATTAACGCTTCGTTTGCATGGCATCCCTGAAATGATCGCTGGCGGCATTTGTTCATTTCCAACCATCCGCAATGCCTGTGACGCGGTGATCGAAACCATTCAGCTTGGCATTCAGGTTGCGCGCATTGAAATGCTCGATCCGTTGCAAGTCCGCGCCTGCAACGCCTATTCCAAACTTGATCTGCCAGAAGAGCCGCTATTGCTTGTTGAATTTCATGGCAGCCCCAACGCGGTTCATGATGACGCCACTCGCTTTGCTGAAATTTGTGCCGATCATTCCACACGGCCTTTTTCTTGGTCTAGCGATGCCGATAAACGGCAAAAGCTGTGGAAAGCACGCCATGACGCGCTTTGGGCAGGCTATGCGCTTCTTCCGGGCGGCACTGGCTTTGCAACTGATGTCTGTGTTCCTATTTCGCGGTTGGCCGAATGTGTTGAGGACACAATTGCCGATATCGCGGCGCATGATCTAACCGCCCCCATTCTTGGGCATGTTGGCGATGGTAATTTCCATGTTCTGCCACTTGCCATGCCTGATGACACCGAAATGCAGGCAAAAATTGGAGCCTTTTCAAGCCGCCTGACCGAACGCGCCATCGCGCTTGGCGGCACCTGCACCGGCGAACATGGTATCGGACAGGGCAAAACCGCCTATCTTCGTGCCGAAATGGGTGGTTCAGTTGACGTTATGGCCGATATAAAGACGACCTTTGATCCAAAGCATATTTTGAATCCTGGCAAATTATTTGGATGAACCCATCTTGCTGACGTTATTCAGATGATCGGCAAAGACGGTAGCAAGACCATCATGCAACCGCGCCTTCACGTCGCCGCTCCATTGCACCAATTTTCATAATATTACAAATTTTTTGCGGTGATTTTCCTGGGTGAAAAATAAATTCTTTTCTGCCGCGAAAACCCTTTCTTTCAAAAAATATCATTCTATCTATAGCGGATAGACATCACCGCATTTGGAGTATTGACTGAACATGACCCAGCTTCAAAACCCCATTCCCCTCGCCACACCAGATCAGACCGACACATCGCTTGCAATGGGTCACAGTGACCCATCCTTGGATGAAGAAGAGGTCACAGAGTCCATTGGGACGGGTCATATTGACCCACAAGTTGGGTCAGAAAGTCCCAAGGGCAGGGTTCATAGAGTCCATCTATACACCTACTACTCCAATTAAAATCCTCTTAAGCGATACAGATCGCGTTAAGAGATTAAAAAATGATATTGGGGTTTTGACGCTTGATAACTGGCTTGAGATGGCTTGCAACGAACGTCGGTACCAAGATCCAAGGCCAGCAGAGTACAGAGAGCACATCTGGATGGATTATCAAATACTGCACTCAGAGTTTAATCGCCAGCTTTTTGGTTTGCTTCGCATAAGTTAAAGCCAATGGGCGCTGGGCGTTGCCAAGTATAACGAGCAATATCGTTCAAAAGCTGGTGGCAAAGAGTTGGAAAGGCCAAACCTAAAGGCGTTCTGTGCGTTAATGCGGTTTATAGCCTCGCCAGACCGCTCTGATGAGGTCTGGGCTGCAGTCGGTGGTAGCGGGCTTTTAAAGCCGTCACTGACCGAGAAAACGCGCTAGCGTGGCCCAACTGAGCTCATAGATAAAATTACTCGAGTAGGGTAAAGGCACATTTAAAAACTAAATCGATATTATACCAAGTTCATTAAATCCATTGAGTATGATTTGAATAGCAATCGCAGCCAGGAGAATTCCAACTAAGCGAGACATAACGGTTGAAATGGTTAAATTGATAAACCTCGAGCCCCAAGCAGCAAAATAAAGTAATAAAGCGGAAGCGGTTAAAGCTATAAAGATTGAAGATAAATTTATTATTAATTTATCTACTGACGTAAAATCTCCAAAAACCATAATAGATGTAATGGCACCTGGCCCTGCAAGAAGGGGAACACCAAGCGGGCTGGAGGAAATCCTTATCAACTCCTCTGCAGCAACCGGATTATTCCCTGCAGCTTTAGTTTTTCTTGCTTGCCTCCTCCCATTTACCATTTCCACAGAAATAAGAAAAAGTATGGCCCCACCGGCAATGTTAAAGGTTGCCGAAGAAATCTTCAAATGTGATAAGATTAAATCGCCAAAAAATCCAAAAAATACCAATACAAAGAAAGCAATGACACACCCTCGGAGGGCAATTCGTTGCTTTTGTTTGTAGTCAAATCGTTCTGTAATCGATAAAAAGATTGGGATTGTCCCGATTGGATCAATGACCGCAAAATAAATCAGAGCTAAAGATACAAGTTCAGGCAAAATCAGTTCTCGCAAAAAAATAGCCATTATACTCAGCCCAAGCCGTCTGGCTGAACAGGGTTAGGAATATGGCTGTGAGTAAGGTGCGGGTCATTGGGTTTCAATCTTTCGAGAAAGCTATGCTTATTAGCCTTAGGGTATAGCCGTATAGAATTGGTAGCATAGAAACAGTCAAGGCAGGCCCCATCTTTTCTATATCTCCCCAAACCAAAAATCTATTACCAGTAATTGCAATCAAGCCAATTAGGGTGCCGAGCCAACCAAAATAAACAGCTCCATAACCAAAATTGTTCATATGGTTTTCAGGATTGCCCTTCATAATGCAGAAGCCAATTGCCCCTCCAAGAACAAACAGCAAGCTGAGAATGTCAAAATATAGATGGAAGCCAACTGTCACAGCGGCTCCAATGATGGTTCCTAGGCATATTGCTAACCCTAAAAATTTCACAGCGCTCTCCCGTAATCAATAGCCAACAAATGCTGCCACAAAAAAAGGCCAGCGCAAAGGCTGGCCGAGGCTGAAGAAAAACAAATGCGCGGGGGTAGGAAGCGCACCTGCAAACTAAAAATGGCTCAGTAATGTTACATTTATTTGTCAGTTAAGTGTTTTTTTGATGAAACACAGCGTTGCCCTATGGAGTTAATGGCCTTGCTAAACTTAAGCTGACGAAGAAGTTTGATAGGTTTATGGCTGGAATGATGCCATTGCGTGTTTTACATAGAAAATTGTACGCAAATTTGTACGTAAATTAACTACATTGGAATTAAAATTCAATAAAATCAATTAAATGTAAGAAAAAATGGCGGAGGGGAAGGGATTCGAACCCCCGAAAGGAATTTCTTCCTTTAACGATTTAGCAAACCGCCGCCTTCAGCCACTCGGCCACCCCCCCGCCGGGGTCACAGGATTGGCCGGTAAAATCTTGACCAGTGCCCATGTTCATAATACACGGCGTATGCTGCCCTTTTCCTAACTTCGATTTCCTCGACTGTCAAATACCAAAATCACCTTTTTGACGGTTTTGACATTGCCAAAACGGGTCAAAATGCGCCACCTTAAACAAGTGGTCGTCAATCGCGGCCAAACAACCCTGAATTTGCGAAAAATAACGATGGATCAACTGGCATCAATGCGCATCTTTTTAGCGGTCGCCGAAGCCAATGCCTTAAATGGTGCCGCGCGCCAGCTTGGGCTGTCGCCATCGGCGGTTTCAAAACATATAGCCGCCCTTGAAAACCAGCTTGGCACTCAGCTTTTTACCCGCACCACCCGCCATATTGCGCTTACCGAAGTTGGCGCATCCTATCTGGAAAACTGTCGACAAATTCTGGCTGATCTTGACAAGGCTGATGCTGAAGCGCGAAGCGCCAGCGGCACCGTTCAGGGGCATTTGCGCGTCGAAGCCCCGCCCGGTTTTGCGCATCGCCATGTGGCCCCGCACCTGCCTGCTTTTTTGAGACAATTTCCACATTTGACGATCGAGTTAAAGGGTAATGACATTCCGAATGATATGATCGAGTCAGGCTTTGATCTGTCGATCCGTATCTCACCGCAAAGCGACCATGACCATCTTGACTATACTGAACTTGCCTCCAACAGCCGCCGTCTTGTCGCAACCCCAAAATATCTTGCCGAAAAAGGGATGCCGAAAACCCCAAATGATCTGGCACGGCATCAATTGATTACGCAAAGCGCCACCAGCAGTAATAATTTTTGGCATTTTAAAGATGATGCCGGCAAGCCAAGCACCATCCGCGTTCGCGGCAATATCATGGCTGATAATGGTGATGCGATTATTCGCGCGGTTATGAATGATGGCGGCATTGCCATGCTTCCCAATTACATGACCGCCGATTATCTTCGTGATGAGTCTTTAACAACGGTTCTGGATCAACTGGTGATGGAAGACCATCCCATCCATGCTGTTACCGTGCCAAGCCGCCATTCGATCCCGAAAATTGACGCATTTCTGGCCTATCTTCGGTCGCTTTATCAGCCAGTGCCTTATTGGGATGCGCTTGACGCGCCATCAAGTGAGGCCGCGCGCCGCGCCGATATTTAAACCCCGTTTTTGATCACGCGCCGTCGAGTTTGCTTCGCAAAATCTGATTAACCATGCTTGGATTAGCCTGACCACCTGATTCTTTCATCACCTGACCAACAAAAAAGCCAAATAATTTGTCTTTACCACCGCGATAATCTTCAACCTTATCCTGATTGGCGGCAAGCACCTGATCAATCAAAGTCTCGATCGCGCCGCTATCCGACACCTGCTTTAAGCCCTTTTCATCAACAATGGCCGCAGCCCCCTTGCCGGTTTCAAACATATCGGCAAACACGTCTTTGGCGATACGTCCTGAAATCGTGCCATCACTTATCAAACCAACCAGCTCGCCAAGTTTTTCAGGGCTGATCGGACAATTTTCAAGGCTTTTGCCTGATTTATTCAATGCCCCAAACAGTTCAACCGTCATCCAATTGGCAACAAGCTTGCGATCACGGCCATCACTGGCAGCTTCATAATAGCGGGCAGTATCACGCTCTTCGGTGATTACTGACGCATCATAGGCAGACAATCCATATTCCCCCATCAAGCGGTCACGAATATCATCAGGCAATTCCGGCAGTGCCGAAGCTAACGCATCAACCTCGTCTTGGGTGACGATCATCGGCAATAGATCAGGATCGGGGAAATAACGGTAATCATGCGCATCTTCTTTGCTTCGCATTGTCCGTGTTGTTCCGGTGCCGGTATCAAATAATCGGGTTTCCTGATCAATCGCGCCGCCGTCTTCGATAATTTCAATCTGGCGGGCAACTTCATAATCAATCGCCGCCTGAATAAACCGAAGCGAATTCAGGTTTTTGGTCTCGGTTCGTGTGCCAAGCGGGCCATTCGGGCGGCGCACCGACACATTCACGTCGGCCCGCAGGGAGCCTTCTTCCATATTGCCATCACATGTGCCGAGATAGCGCAAAATAGACCTTAATTTGCGAACGTAGGCTGCCGCTTCGGCAGCCGAGCGCATATCAGGCCGTGAAACGATTTCCATCAGGGCAACGCCAGTCCGGTTCAGGTCGATATAGCTTTTCGTCGGATGCTGATCATGCATTGATTTGCCAGCATCTTGCTCAAGATGCAGCCGTTCAATGCCAATATCGCGCGTGCTGCCATCGGCCATGACAATCCGCAATGAGCCTTCGCCAACAATAGGGTCTTTGAACTGGCTGATCTGATAGCCTTGTGGCAAATCAGCGTAAAAGTAATTTTTACGGTCAAAAACGCTTGTCAGATTGATTTGCGCTTTCAGGCCAAGGCCGGTGCGAATGGCCTGATAAACACATTCCCGATTGATTACCGGCAGCATGCCCGGCATTGCCGCATCGACAAGTGACACATTTTCATTTGGCGCCGATCCGAAGCTGGCAGATGCGCCGGAAAATAATTTGGCGTTACTGCTAACCTGCGCGTGAACTTCAAGGCCGATCACGACCTCCCAGTCTCCGGTGCGGCCTGTTACAAGATCGCTCATGCTGCGCCTCCTGCCATGCGTGCTGGTGTCATTTTAAATCCGGCTGCCTGTTCAAGAACCCCTGCCACACGGTAAAGGCTGGCCTCATCAAATGGCCGGCCAAGCACCTGCAGCCCAAGCGGCAGGCCGTCACTTGTCACCCCGCCGGGAACCGCAATCCCAGGAAGACCGGCAAGGTTTGCTGGCACGGTGAAAACATCATTCAAAAAATTGGTCACCGGATCATCAATTTTGCGGCCAACCGGAAAGGCGGCGGATGGCGTTGCGGGGGTCAGAAGCGCATCAACAGTCTGGAAAGCCTCGTCAAAATCGCCCTTGATAAGACGGCGGACTTTCTGCGCTTTCAGATAATAGGCGTCATAATAGCCTGCTGATAACACATAAGTACCGATCATGATGCGGCGCTGAACCTCTTCGCCAAAACCGGCGGCGCGAGTGGCCTCATACATGCCGTCAAGCGTTTCGGCGTCAACCCGCATGCCATAACGAACACCGTCATAGCGGGCAAGGTTTGATGAGGCTTCGGCTGGTGCAATAATATAATAGGCCGGAAGCGCATATTTGGTATGCGGCAGTGAAACATCAATCAGCTCGGCGCCTGCATCACGAAGCCATGCCTGCCCCTGTTCCCATAAAGTGACAACTTCGCTATCCATGCCATCCATGCCATATTCTTTTGGCACGCCAATTTTCATGCCCTTTACCCCATCGCCAACAGCCCCAATCAAATCTTGAAGCGGGGTCTGTGTTGAGGTTGAATCCTTGGCATCATGGCTGGCCATTGCCGTCATTATCAATGCATTGTCAGCAACCGTGCGGGTAAATGGGCCTGCCTGATCAAGTGACGAGGCAAAGGCGACAATCCCCCAACGCGAACAGCGACCATAGGTTGGCTTTAATCCAACAACACCGCAAAAAGCGGCTGGCTGGCGGATTGAACCGCCAGTGTCGGTTCCGGTTGCCAACAGCGCCGACCGCGCGGCGACGGCAGATGCCGATCCGCCAGATGATCCACCCGGAACAAGATCGACTTTGTCTTTGCCCTGCCACGGATTAACCGCCGGTCCGAAGGCACTGTTTTCATTGCCTGATCCCATGGCGAATTCATCACAATTCAATTTGCCAAGCATAACCCCGCCAGCCGCCCAAAGATTGGCGGTAACAGTGCTTTCATAAGGTGGCACAAACCCTTTCAGGATATTCGAACAAGCCGTGCTGCTAATGCCCTTGGTGCAGAACAAATCTTTCACACCAATTGGCAAGCCTTCAAGCAAGCCCGCCGCGCCAGCGGCAATGCGCTTATCCGATTCAGCCGCCATTGCGAGCGCATGATCGGCTGTCAAAGCCACATAATTATTCAAACCAGCCGTGGCTTCAGCCGCGCCAAGATACGCCGTGGTAAGCTCAACCGCCGAAATTGCTTTCTTATCCAGCGCTTCGCGCGCGGCAACCGCATTCAAACCCAGTAAATCAGACATTATTCAACAACCTTTGGCACAACAAAAAAGCCGCTAGCGCCTTCTGGAACATTGGAAAGGACATCATCAAGACGATTCCCATCAGTAACAACATCATTGCGCATCGGCAGGGCATGGCCGGTAACGCTTGCCAATGGCTCAACATTGTCGGTATTTACTTCGTCAAGTTCGGCAATCCAGTTCAGAATGCCATTCAATTCGGTGGCAAGAGGCTCAAGACGGTCATCTGGAACGTTAATTCGGGCCAGACGCGCGATTTTTGCCACTGTGGTCTTGTCAACGGACATGTCACTGTGCTTTTTGCTGTTACGAGGAAAAATTCAATTGGTGACTTATCACTCAGCATGACAATCTGCAAGATAAACGATGTAAACGCGATGATTTCAACAGGCCAACGCCTGCTTGGACTTGATATTGGCAAAAAAACCATTGGCCTTGCCTTGTCCGATGCCGGGCTGAAAATCGCCTCGCCAGTAAAAATTCTCTATCGCACCAAATTCACCCCTGATGTCGGGTTCCTATTCAAGCTGATTGATGACGAATCAGTTGGCGGGCTGGTGCTTGGCTGGCCGTTGAATATGGATGGTAGCATTGGCCCCCGCTGTGATTCGGTTCGTGATTTTGCGCATGCGTTGATGAAAATCAGGGATATGCCGATTGCGTTTCAAGATGAAAGGCTGTCAACGCGTGCCGTGGAAAGCG
>JAOEVD010000037.1 GCA_028383305.1 Candidatus Puniceispirillum sp. | reverse complement strand
AAAAGAAGGCCAATGTGACTTCTAGGTTATTAAAAGAAAACCAGCTAGCGTCGCGATCCCAGCAAGCCCAAGGTAAATAATACCAAGCATTTTTTTCTGCTGTGCATTTAACAAGAAAAGCGTTTCTTTTAGTGCATTGTGGCCTTTGGACATCTCATCTGAAAGTTTCCCTAAATTAGTGTCCATTTCTTCGACGCGCTCGACTTGAAGTATCATCTGGTCGTTAATTTTTCTGAGGGCGCTCTTAATTTTTGATTTTTCAGTTAAGTTTTGATCGTAAATGTCCTTAGTTCGAGATGAGACTTCAGCTAACCCCTCTGCTAATTTTATTTGGATCGACTCAGTTAATTGCCCCTCTAGTTTTGAGAGGTTTTTTTCATACTGTTTTAATTGGTTTTTAGAATTGATTTCTGCCTTTTTCAATTCAGTAAGAGTGGATTTTACTTCCTCTAACTTTGGGATAAGCTGCGATAACCTGGAGGCGTTTGCCTCTAAATCAGCAACAGCCTTTACACCTTTTTTCAAATCCATTTTTCCCTCACACAATTTTTTCAAGCTGCTGATTCATCCGACCAACTACTTTTTCTGCGGCAGCTGTTATCCCAAATGTTTCAAATAAATCTACTTCTAAATCTAAATGAATATCAAACTGCAGCAATTCTGTAGCAATCAATTTCTGAGTATTATCTGGCAAAATTTCGATAGCTTCTTTTAAGTCTGGCCAGACTGTATTTATGCTTCCGTTCTCTAGTGCCTGAGAAATATAATTTTTAAAGCGATTGCGCCCGTCACTATCATCAAACTCCCCAAGAGCGGCCCTACAAAATGCGCTGAGAAGATTTAAACCAGGGTTGTTCTGATAAGACTCTAGGTACCTTGCAATAGAAGCACCGGTATTCCTGATCTCTTCTTGAGCCTTGAGAATGCCATCCTCGTCAACAAGGAACGAACGCAATTGTTGCGGCGCCTCGATTAGAGTCACTCCTAGAACCACCTCCATCCGATTTTTCATATTTACACTGAAATAGGATTCAAGGTTTTTCTTAAACTCAAATTTGTTTTTTTCTGAATATTTGTTGCATTCGTCGTAAATAGTTTTAAGTGATTGTCTACGGTTGTAAACAAAGTGATCGTAATTCCATTGGAGTAAATAGCCTATCAGCTTCTCTTCAATCAAATCATTATCGCTGGGTTCTCTCATTATTTTTCTAATTGCTTTTTTGTGCTTGGCTGCGTCCTCTAAGCTATCAGCGTATTTAGAAATATAGTGTTCTAGCTGTTCAACTAAGCCAGTTGGGTTTTGCTCTTGCCACTCAACACTAAAAATGCCGCGGTAGAAATCATCGACGGTCCAGTCTTTAATAAATCCAAGTTGATATAATCGGTAAATCGTCTTTTCATTTACCCCGTCACCCTCGCCCCTATGACCTTTAACAATTTGCACAGGGTGGGAATTCACTCTCAGAAAAGAGATCAACAACTGACAATCTTTAACTTCTTGTTTTATGTTTTTTAAATCTTTTGTGAGCATGAAAAGCTGTCGGGTGAAATCACCTGCATCTTTCTTTCGCACAGATTTTTGCCAATCGTTTAGCTGGTTAAGGGACGTATCTTGGTTTGAAACGTGCTCTGGTAATTCTTTTTCGGGAGTGAATATAACAATACAGTCTGCGGGCTGCTTATCTCGGCCAGCTCGGCCACCCTCTTGATAAAGCGACTCCATCGAAGGAGGGCATCCCAAATGAACAGTCATGCGAACATTCTTTTTATTAACACCCATTCCAAATGACTTTGTAGCACAAATACCAGCAATTTTATTCTGTTTGAACAAGCGTTGAACCTCAGCTTTGTAAAAGCCAAATTTCTCCTCTGCTGGCAATTGATCAAACGCCCCCCACCTAATATCCGGCAAATAACTAGGTTCATTTTGGAGTGACCATGTCGTCTTTTCAGGATTAGGCATTGTGCCACAAAATAAAGCCACTTTTTGATCAGCTAAAATCTTGCGAATATCATTAATAATCCATGAACAGCCATAGTCGTTTGTCCTATAAGGAGTAAAAATAATGAATGGGGCTGTATTATCAACTTGGCTATTTTGATTGCTTTTTCTAATAAGTTTTTTTAGGTCATTGCGCGCGTCTTTAGATTTTTCAACGATAAAGTTTAGCTCGTCACGCGAACTATTCATGTGATAACAAATAGCCTCATCTGTGACGTTCATTTCGATTGCAATGTTTTTCAGCACACGCTCTGATGCTGTGGCTGTCAGGCACAATGTTGGTGCATTTGGAGTAAATTTCCTAATAGTTTGACCCAGCGTCAAATAGGAGGTCCTAAAATCGTGCCCCCACTCCGACAAACAATGAACTTCATCAACAACAATAGATGATAATACACCAGCCTCAGCAACATTTCTAATAACCGACCGGAATTCCGCCCGTTGTAATTGCTCAGGTGATACAAACAAAAACCGAAGTCTACCTTGTTTAAGCTGGGCTAGGGTTTGTAACCGACGCTCTGACTTAACCTCTGCAGAGATGTAGGAGGCGCGCCCTTTGAAACCAAACTCTTCCAATTCAGCAACATGATCTCTGACTAGAGCCGTTATTGGACAAACTACCAAAGAACATCCTCTTCTCATGACAGTGGATAATTGAAAGCAAAATGACTTTCCAGCACCAGTTGGAAGCAGCCCCAGCACCGCTTTAAAAGAGAAGTGAGTGCGAATAATGTCAACTTGACCAGGGTTGAATTCTTTATAAGAAAAAATCTGGTAAGCTAATTTTAACAATGCGTGCTCAGCATCCCGACCAAACACATTAACTTCCTTATCAGAACCTATAGTTCTAGCTACATTACTGTGATCAAAACGAGCAGAGGTCTCTATTTTATTGGCAATGACTGAACGAGAGTGAACAAAATCATTTCTTATATAAACAACCTCTGGATCAAGACAGCTTTCATCAAACCTTTTGAACAGCGCCAAATCTAATCTTATATCGGGCTTTTCACCTTTATTATTACCACTTGTGATGATTTTAAAGTCTGGGATTTTGGAGGGCTCACGATAAAGAGTAAACAGGGCGTCTAAGGTGTAAAAAAAGTCTTCTATCGCTAGCTTAGGCCAATCAAATGATGATGGGAAATCTGATGTAATTTCTATAGTCCACAAACTTTTTTTAATTGGCAGCTGATCTGAGCAAATCAACTCACACAAAACCCTTTGCATTCTTGAGATTGCAACTAAGTCATGAGTGATGTTCTCATTGGCATAGACCTTGTTAGTCAAAAAATGGTCGAAAGGCAGTATCAATGCCTTCGCACTAACAAGACACTCTCTAATTTTGGAAAACTTGTTTTTTAGAGCCTCACCTTCTTCAGCGATGGCAGTGGTAGGGATTCTTATAACAGTAATATTGTTAGCCTTTAACAAAACATCCCTAACAATGTCCCGTTGTTTTTGCTTTTCCTTGTTGTGGAATTGTCCATCAACTTCAATAACCAAATTGGCTTCAGGTAAAAAGAAATCAACTCTCTCCATACTATTGATGTTGCGAACATCATGTAAGCCTTGGAGAATCCAAGAAATAGGGCATTCAGGAAGTATCAAATTCTTGATGAATCTGTATTCAGGTAGGTGTTTATCTATCTGCTCATAAAGAAAAGTTCTAGCTGGATAATAATCATTTTTGCTATCACCAAGGATCACTTGTCCCCAATAGAGATCCTGCGGTCCCAAAAGTGACAGTGATTGGTGAAAGTCTATGGGATCACTAGCACTAACGAACTCACCCAAATTATAAAGTAAGTATCCAGAGGGCTTGGTCGGTAGCCCTCGCTCCTGGAGCGCAATCAGAGTTTCAATAGCCTTTGGTGCCTTTGAATCTTTCTCCCGTAAGTTTTTAACAGCAAAGTTACAACTCCCGCTGAAATACCCGCTACTAAATTGATGCCAATCTGTAAAACTCAAATACCCAACAGCAAAACGCCACCCCTAAGCTATAAACACTAAAAACATTAGCGTATGGCGTTCTGAAATCAATCATTCAATAAAAATTCATAGGGCTTCTGAGCAAACGCAGCTATCATTAATTAAAAGCTTTTACACACTAATAACTTTATCAGCAGGAACACGCATAATGGCTGGCAGCGTTAACAAAGTAGTATTGATTGGCAACCTTGGCCGTGACCCTGAAGTTCGATCAACACAGTCTGGTGGAAAAATCGTCAACCTTTCAATAGTAACCTCTGAGCGCTGGAAGGACCGAAATACAGGTGAGCAGAAAGAACGAACTGAGTGGCACCGAGT
The DNA here is from genome assembly GCA_028383305.1 of Candidatus Puniceispirillum sp. GTDB lineage: Bacteria > Pseudomonadota > Alphaproteobacteria > Puniceispirillales > Puniceispirillaceae > UBA3439. The sequence goes on along the minus strand of JAOEVD010000037.1, from coordinate 10,077 downwards.
AGTTATATTCAACGAGTTGTTAGGGCGCATCGCAGAGCAGTACCTTAAAAAAGGCTCTACATGTTACATTGAAGGTCAGCTTCAAACACGCAAATGGACGGACGACCAAGGTGTTGAAAAATACAGTACAGAAGTGATCTTGCAACAGTATAGAGGTGACCTAACGCTGCTCGCAAATAGTGGTAACCAAATTCGCCAGAATGAGCCACTTGCCACAGAGATCAACTCTGGATCCGAATTACCTCAAAAGCCCCCTACTCGTCCTGATGGAGATGTACCTTTTTAGACTCTGTAAAATTATAGATGTAAGAGATTACGTTTATGCAAACACCTTAGATTTGCGGAGTTTGCTACACTGAAAAAAAATCCAGACAACCTTGCGGTTCAATTGTTGCTGGATAATGATCTAAAAATGCCTCAGGAGATTGCAAAACCTCATCTAGTTTGTTTCTAGAGATGAAGCTTTTCATTAGAGCTAAACTTCTTGCCTGACAATTTATCTGTCTGGACGGGTTGAACTCAATGTCAGTAAAGGCCCAATAGTGAATTAGTTTTTCACAGAGATCATGCCTTTTCGCAACTGCATTGATATAAATCCAATCGTAGAAAAGGGTAGATGGCTGATTTGACCATTTCAATCCATTTAGCTCAAAACTGATTAATTCTCCAGATTCATTAAGGCGCCTATCTTGCTTTGCTTCTGAGGAGGTGTAATAAAGTATATCGCTGAAGGGACCAGCATTCAAAAATACTTTTGAAGATTGATAAACACATTCTACTGAAAATTTACTTTCAAAATATGAACTCTTCAAATTGAATGCACTTAGAGAAACCCCAAGTTCTTGTTCAGACTTCGTCGATACTTCAAGAATATTTTGAATGCCCAGCATATTTCCAGCTTTGTGGAGATTCTCAATTGATTTACGTTTTTCAACTTTAGACCTGCCACGCACCCATTCAAACTCCACATTTTTTTGACAAACTGGTTCCTGATTTGACTTAGAACTCAAAAATATTGGTCTAGAAGCCATCTATTTTTTCCAGAACGAAAAGTCTTTCCGTGGGCCAAAAAATGTCTTGTCCTGTGTTATCTTAATTTTACCCTTACCATTCCCATTCTCTAAAAGATTTTCTTTTGAGATGGCTAGAAGCTCTCGATTCATAGATTTTGTTAAACGATCAGTATAGATCTCTTCAATCCAATCCGGCGGTATCCTTGAATAGGACATCACCTCTGCTTGAGGGTCTGTTGTGAAAGAGTCGTCAATGCCAAGTCTGTGGCGAATGCCGCCATCATAAAACATTCCTTCAAGATTACTTGGCCCATCCTTTCTAACTTTTGGGGATGCAGCGTTCGTCTTGAAAAAAAGACATTTGTGTTTGATTATTGACTCAATATTTATTTTCAAAACAACCCAATCTACCTGCATTGTATTTCTTTTGGCAAAGAACATCTTGTAATTTGGCCAAGATATGGAAAGGCAAAAACACTCTTCACGCCCATCATCTCTGAACTGGTCTGGTGCTAGTGGTCTGATAACCTCTTTGACCCCACTCATTTCTAGAAATTTTCGGGGAACAAAGCCGAGCCTTAAAATATTTCTAAGGTTATTTAGCGGGGTAAAGTGTAGAAGGTATTCTATCTTTCGAGCTGAGACTACTTGTTGTATTTTTTCTTCTTTATCAGGTGGGTTTTTGATAACCAAGGTGTCAGCAATACACTTTGCAAGCTCAACCCGACCGGTTCCGGGACGAGCAAGTGAGTCATGCAAAAATGCCTGAAAATCGTGAACAAAAAGCTGAGTGAAGTGGCTCATGAGTTGTGCTCCAATTGATGTTTTTTTATTTCCTCCAAAGTTACAATTACTTGGTCACTGAGGTAGCTAGCCCTAAAGCGATACGCAAGCGAGAATAAGAAAAAGTAAAACAAGCCCAGAAAAGAGAGAAAAGGAACATGGATATAGTCATATTTTCCTGAGAACCAATTTTTTGGATCGCCAAGCCATCTCCAGTACCTTGCGTTTGTCCCAACGCCAAACATTGCGGTGCCATCTATGAACCATGGTGGGGTCCCATAAATGCCAAATTCTAATTGATATCCACCCAATTGGATTTCCTTGTGTTTTGGTGTTTTTATTGGTCTGTAAGACAGGGGGGATTGAAAAATCAGATTTTCATCTTGATATATTTTTAGAGGCATAAACCTTTTTGTGAGCACAGGTTCAAAGGCGTGTTTGAAATCATCGACCGTCAATTTGATTTCAGGTCCTCTTTTGCTAATTAATAACTCAAGCATAGAAATGCTCAGATTGATTTGAGTTTTTTGGACTTCCTCAATTGTAACACTATAGTACCTGTCATGTTTGACCTTACCATAGACAGCAGTCATTATAAGGGCGCCAATTATAGCTGTTAAAAACACAATGACTTGCATTTGAATCATTCGGCGCTTATCGCTCATGCCTTCACTCTCTCTGCTGTTAAAACTTTACTTTAGGACACGGTTAGACACCATTAAGTTATAACCAGCTCCGGCTTCAGCGACTTTAAAATCGATTAAGACGCTTTATATATGCTTCGGCACCATTTCAAAGGTGGAAAAATATCTGGTTTCCAAGTTGATGTGATCACGCTATGCCCTATCAAACTTTTGGCCAATTCAGTTTTTGCCCCGTCAGGGTCACACCAAGAGTCCATTATTCTAGTCGGAACACTCTCTTCAAAATCAAGAAGCGTACACCTTACCATCTTTCCAGCCCTCGTTGTTCTTGTCCCTTTTGTGACAGACTTAAGTGTGCAAATGGGTGCTGTTTCAATGGGTTCTCCAGCATAGCCTGCCGTTTTGGACTCTAACTCACGAATGTATTGAATTAACTTTATAATCTTTTCATCCCTGTCTTTGAGTTCAGCTTCTGCAGCAGCAGCTCTGCCTTCTGCCGCTAATATATCTTCTTCAAGACTGTCAGTCTTGTTTCGAATTCCCATTTCAACAAGTTCTTTATAAAAGTCTACGGCACTTGAGATCTTTCCATCGACGTAAAGCGGATGTAGTGAGGTGACTATAAACTCCGGCGTTATTTCTCCCTGCTCCCTCATATCCCTTATCAGATCAGTCACTGCCCTGTCTGCCAAAGGACCATCAGTCATCAGCACTGAAACGACAGCACGTGCTTGCTTAAAATGATCTGGCTTAGCTAGGACTAATCTAATGTTTTTAATTTCAGTGCCAGTAGTGCTTTGGATAAATGTACCAACATAATGCTGATTACCTTTTTTAATCTCTATCGGCTTTTGATTCTGCGTCTTGACGTCGTCAAACTGCCCAAGAAATGTTGCATTACTTGCTTGGAACAACTTTCCATAACGTAAAGTCATACAATCTAACCTTGCGTGCTTAGTTAGAATTACATCGATTGACTCCATATCCCTCAATCTCCAGTCACGCCTACACACTAATTTTTAATTTATATTATTCTGAATTAAATTCAGCCCAGAAACTATTAAAATCGGGCCTTGCGATCCACATAGCAAGCATAAAGACAACTTATGTGAGAACTAATGTGGCTCATACTTACACTCAAATAATCTAATAAAGACCCTTCCAATCCCCTAAACCAAAAAGGCCCTAGGAGACTCACACAGAGTCGCTAGGGCTTAAATATTACATTTACATTCAGAGGTTCTAAAGTCTCGTAGGTAGCACGCATAGCGTTATTAAAACTGTGTTTATGACTCTATGCTGCTAACTGAATTTGAGAGTGTATTATATTGTAGTCATCATCCAACCAATCGAGGAAGATCCTTCTCATACGAGGAGCAGGTAGGTACAGAGTAATTGGTTCACCCCTTCTAACTCTTGACCTCCAAACCCACTGTATGAGTTCTGTAAGGGCATAAGCGTCATCAAAGGATCTGCTACTATTGTTAACCCACCTTCCTACAACAGGATTAACGTGTTGATCATATAAATAGATTAGATGTGAGCAGTGAGCGTAGTCGTTTGTACCTCTAGTTGTATTAGCTATCCAGTTTGCATGGAACATCTTAGAGTTTCTCGCAAAGACACCAGCTTTATTCTCTTGTTTGAGCCAAGCATCCTTTTTGCAGGTCACTAGAATATCATCGAGGTGGACACCTTTTAACTGTCTACTTCTTAGGTTCTTCAATGCTCCAGATATTTTGGAGTAATAGCTATACTGAGACATACCTTTGGTTTGACCCGAGTGACTAAGATTTAACTTTGAAATTGGGGGTATATCCTGAAGGTCGATTAGCTCTAAAGCTGCTGCTTTAAAGTGTCTTTCTTTGAACTCGCTAGATTTTACAAAATAGGGAAGTGATAACTTATTCAAATATGAAGTGAGTAATGAGCCTTCAGCTTTATAGGTCATTATGGTTACTGAAAGACCAGCAGCTAAGAGCTCACTAGGCATAGCCCAAACAAACATATGCTCACCTAACAGATATAGACACCCAGTCTCTGCATAAGAGAGTATCTTAGAGTTAAGTGTATCGGAGACTTCTTCTTTGTTCTGTCTCCATTTGTTTGTAGGACGAACAAGTCCTGTTTCCTCTAACTCGATGTAACCTGTTTTGAGATAGAACTCTTCAATTGAGGTTTTGGTCTTACTTGATACAGACTTAACGACATCAGGGACTTCATCGATTATGATGTGATAATCATCAAGTAATCCCTCTCTAGCTAACCTCACTAGCCTCTCATACATGTTATGGGTTGTAGCTATATTTTGTCCTGTGAGCAGCAACTCTTTAATGCTTTCAGCCTTTGTGTTGTGCTCATTCTCATCAGTTGTTGGTTGCTCAAACAAGATTGGTTGGGATTGGTCTATTACTCTTTTAACTTCACTCAACAAGGGGAGTATTACTAAGTACTTTTTGTTTTGCTGGAACTCTTTAATCATTGAGGTCGTTTTCCCAGTTCCGCAGGGATAGTCTTTGATATTGATGTGTTTGTTCAAATGTCCTCCACAAGAAGAACCCTGAGACCCATGAAAGGTCTCAAAGCTTCTTTAATATATTGTAAAATATGTATTTTTTAGGGGATCTCTTAAAGAGATAAAATAGGCAGCTATTGCTTCCAACCACCTAAAGCTTTTAACAAAAACAACTACTTTAGATTGGTTAGGCGTTCTCAAGTGATTAGGTTTACATAGACACTAACCAGATCAATTGAGCTTCGTATGAGGTTCAAATATCAGCTAGGGATTCGCTTGATATCTAATACTTCACCTTGCCTCAAATTAATTTAGATACCTATAAGGGGTATATACAATCTAGTATGATTTATATGTTGCTTTACTGACAGCTGTTGCGTGTTGTCTCAAGGAGTGCTTTAGGGGCAGGCTGAGTGGTGAAGTGATTGTGAAAGTGATTGAATGAAAATGGGTGCATTCATACTAGTCATATTGATCACGATGGGGTCTGGCGAGGACTTGAAGTCATTTGAGATACGATTGAACAAGGGGTCTCAATCAGAATGTCTCAAGGACGCAGAAACGTTCCAGTTCCCACTTCCAATCATCTCAATAGAGACACGGTGTGAACCTGTTATTGGGAATAAACCAAAAACACAAGAGACAGGGGTTTCTACTTGATATGAGTATCTTAAAAGACCTGTTATCTGGAATGGGCAAGTCTGACCAAATTAAGAGTTACCTTAATAAGATGAATGACTCTCTGGTTTTGATTAAAAGGTGTGTTGTGATCTTAGTCTTCTTGGCAGGTCTAACGGTGTTTCTGACAGAGTGGTTGTGAAGACACCTAACCACTAATCTCCATAGAGCACCTATCACCAGTCCTGCACCTAGCCACTAGGCACTCCTTAGGCTCATTACAATATTGCCATCACTGCTGCAACAAAAACAAAGTCAATAATGAGTTCAATCATATCCATATCTTGTTTAATCACCCCTCATCACAAGTGCTCTGCAAGAGCTCCTTAACCTAATATTACGTCTGCAATGATTACAGTCCCGATAGCATGTAATAGTAAGTATGTTAGCAACTCCATATGTCGCTCCTCTAGAATAGTGGTTCAAGCGCTTACAATAGAATCCAGACTGTGATTATCGTTTTTAACACTTCTAACTCCGCTTCTTGCGATTATGTTTTTTTAACCATTCATAAGAATATTGCGACTATGAAACAGTATATAGCTATTTCTAACATCACTCTCTCTCCATCTAATTTTCTAAAACTGATTAAATTGGGAGAAACATATCGAGTGCTAAAAAAAAGATGGTCCACTCCAAAAATGTCACTAACCTTCCCCTTCCTTTGCTGTCGAATTCACTTAAGTGCTGTGCTGTTAGGTCTAATTCTAAACTTTAGTAATTTGGTTTCATGTCAGAATAACCACAATAAGAGCGTTCAAAAGTAACAAGCCTAAAAATTCCATTGCTAACTCCAACAGGACTGATAAGTGAGCTGCGTCCATATTTCTAATTGTGGAAGGTAGCTTTAGAATTAGTCTTAAATGTGAAAAATTGAGGCTATTGTGGGGCAAAGCATAGCCTTCTAAATCTGATCAGTTCTCACCGATGTCTTTTTACCTTAGCTGTGAAGAAACACAGCCTACTCCTAGACCAGTATCTAGATGAAAGTGATCATGATGTGCTCTGTCTGTCTCCGGTGTGAGGACATTAGAGAAATGCTTGCAGGCTATTGCAGCTGTTTCAGCAAGCCTTTGTCCCTTGAATGAATTACTACCCCAATCAGATTTTATATCTGCTCCATCCACCTTTGAGATATCGATAGCAGTTCCAAAGCTATGTTCACTTAAAAACCCAGATCCCCTCATTTTCCTGCAGTTAACTGTTCCCATGTGTGAGAAGGATTTGACTTGAGCATCCTGCAACCAGTTGGTGAGTTTTAATGCTGTTGGACAAGACAAGACGAATGGGCTTGATGCAACGATGTTTTTAAAGCCTTCCACTCTTACAGCATTCATTACAGGGCAGGTGTCTGATCCCTGATTGCCAAGGGTCCTAAACTTAACATCACGTTCTCTGAGTGAGGATATACATTGCTTGCCACCACCATCCAGTAGAACAGGCCTGAAGACATTGAATAGCCTGATTAGATCACTGCTGAATAATGTGGTTGCCCCTATAGTCATCAGACAGAACATAGAGACGCCAATAATCGCATTAATGAGGTTCATAATGTTGCAACCAGATCACATAACCAGCTGCTCTATTATCCCAGCATAAGTTGCTTCAGCCGCATTAGCTGTTGCTATAACCATTAAAATGTACGCCATCATTAAAGTTATAAAACCCAAAGTCCATTTAACCAGTTCAACCATCACAGCCTCCTATGTTTGCATTAGAGAACATTGGATGCTGAATGTGCCGAAAGTTAGTTGGGATTATGATATTTGGTGTTCTTTTTGTGTTCTTATAGCAACACTCTTAGACTTAATAACTCTCTTAGTAACTATACACTCATAGTACTAAGGGACACTTTAGGTATCTAGGGATCTCTTAATGTCTCTAGGGAGCACCCTTAGAGTACTTAGGGATACTCTCTTATATAGATCCTTTTTTCACGTCTTCTCTATAAGGGGTATATACAATTTGGTGTTCTGTTTTATTTACATTCATTTGACCAAAGTGATTGTTTAACTTTATTGTTTTTACCAAAGAGCTCTACTGAAGGGTGGTTTGGGTATGAAAATTGAAGAATTGATTTCAGGCATTAAACGCCAAGAAATAGTCGTGCCTGAATTCCAAAGAGAGTTTGTCTGGGGGGCAAATAGAGCAAAAGATTTGATTAGATCACTTTTAAACGAGTATCCAATCGGTGGAATTTTAATTTGGAAGACAGATAATCCACCACAACTCAAAGGGCCTAACTTTGATGAGCCTGAAGGTGGAGGCCGAACCTATCAAGTATTGCTTGATGGACAGCAACGCTCAACAGCCTTGTACATGCTGATCACCGGAGAAATACCACCATTCTACAAACAGGGGGATATCAACTCAGATCCCAGAGAGTTGAGCTATAACCTGTATACTGGTGAGCTCCAATATATGAATTCATCCATGTCTAAAGACAAGAGCTGGCAGTATGTAACAGATTGTCTAAATGATAGAGTCGATCATCTTGAGATAGCTTTTGATCTTCATGAAGCATATTCAAAATTAGCTGATCTAAAAAGCTTCACTTTTGATTTTAAGATTGAGGATGGCGTATGGAGGCACTTCAATAAGATACGCACGCTACTGAACTCTGCAGGTCTTAACATTGCACATGCATCAAAACAAATCTGGAAGATAGAAATACCTACTAAGACAATAAACGTGACCATTACAGAATTGGATGCCCTGTATGAGAGGCCAGGTGAACAAGACGATGGATCCAATCATATTGACCAAAAGAAATTTATGGCCTTTTGGAAAGAAAAGGTTATTGCTGAAATAGAGTTACTGCTTGAGGAGTATCAAGACCAAAAAAAGCTAGTTAGTAGAGTTAATAATAACTTTAACAAGCTCTCGATGATTCCCAAAAGAGAAATACTTGCGCAAGAAATTCCTGCATCAGCAGAATTTTCAGATGCAGTAGACATTTTCGATAAAATTAATTCTGGAGGTGTGCAGCTGAGTAAATCAGAGTTGGCGCTCACTCATATCACAGCGATTTGGCCAGAAGCTCGCCGTGAAATGAAGAAGACTCTCGATAACTTAAAGTCTAGGGGCTTTGACTTGGATTTAAGCTTAATGACTAGGCTTCTCATTGTGCAAACCACTGGGAGGGCTTCATTTGATGCAATAGGTCGAGCCTCTTATGACGCCATACGAATGTTAAATTATGATTTGTTGAGCCATGGGTGGACTGAAGCTAAAGCCACCTTGAGTTATTTGCTTGATATATTGAAATCAGAAAAGGTTACCAATTCAAGCCTAATCAAATCAAAAGTTGTTATTGTTCCGGTATTTCATTTTTTATCCCTTAATGGAGGAACTTTTAAAAACGATAGTGATCGAAGTCGAGCAATACACTGGTTCCATACTGCCTTGATATGGGGACGATATGCAGGGTCAACAGATCAAAAATTAGAAGAAGATGTTAACGCAACACGTCACCCCTCTCCATGGGAAGCGCTCGTTAATAAAATCATTGATCAAAGGGGAAGAATTCGAATTGAGGCATCTGATTTAGAGGGGCAAGGCGCTAACAGCCGTTTCTTCAATAGCTTTTGTGTGATGCTTGCCCAGAAAGGTGCAAAGGATTGGTTTAATGGCATTGGGATAGACAGCGGAACAGAGTCAAATTATACAATGCATAAACACCATATTTTTCCGGTAGCATTGCTAACGAGGACTGGTTACTCCGAGCATAATGATAGACAAAATGCACTTATCAATGAGTTGTCAAACTTGGCAATAATAGCTGACTCCACTAATTTAAAAATCTCAGATAAGCCACCTGAACAGTATTTTGTTGAAATTCAAAAAAACTATCCAAGCGCACTTCAATCCCAGCTTATTCCAGAGGATGAGGAATTATGGAAAGAAACTAACTTTTTAGATTTCTTGGAGGTTAGGCGTCGTTTGATAGCAGACGCAATGAATGGTTTTTTGGACGGATATCTATCTGGCAATACCCCTGAAACTGAGAATGAAGAAGTTGCTGAAATTATAATATTACCTGAGAGTGAAACACAGGAATACAAGGAGACATGGGCGTATGATGTTCGTGTAAGTGGGGAGCAACAAAAACCAGTTAAAAGTTCAAAAGTTCAACTCTCATGCATCAAAACTGTTGCGGCATTTCTAAATTCCAATGGTGGTGATCTATTTATTGGAATTACTGATAATTTGAAAGTTGAAGGTTTAAACAATGACCTCGATTTGGTGTCAAATGACATTGATAAATTAGAGCGACAGATATCCCAAGTTTTGTTGAATTCTCTTGGAGCCGCTAAGAAACCTTTTTACAGATTGAAAATGATTGAATTCGAGGGGAAGTTTATCTGTAGAGTTATGGCAAGAGCCTGTTACTCGTCAAAGACTTGGGTGACATTTGAAGGCGAGCAGACTTTTTATGTAAGAA
>JAOEVD010000036.1 GCA_028383305.1 Candidatus Puniceispirillum sp. | reverse complement strand
TTTTGATGTGCCAAGATCCGGCGTTAGAACATTGGGATTTCCATGATGACAGCTAAGGCCGGACGCGCCTGACGGATCGGGGTCAAACCATGCGCCGGTACTGACAATCAACACGCCCTGCATCACCTCATCACTGACAGTCGCCCCGCAAAGACATGACCCACGATCATTATAAAGCCGCACAATATCACCATTTTCAATGGCGCGTTCGGCGGCATCTTGGCGGTTGATCTTGACCGGCTCATGGCCGACAATTTTCGCGTCACGGCTTATGCTGCCATGATCAAGCTGCGAATGAAGTCGCGCGGTTGGCTGGTTTCCAAGAAGATGTAGCCGCGAGCCACGATCAGGGCTGCCAAGCCATTCAGGCGGTTCAAACCAGCATGGATGCGGCGCGCAATCGTCATAATCAAAACCGGCAATAGTTTGTGAAAAAATCTCAATCTTGCCGCTTGGCGTTGCCAATGGATTGGCCACCGGGTCGGCGCGGAAATCAGCAAACATGACATGCGCTGTTGCCGGCGGTGGTAATTTAAACCAGCCATCTTTGCGAAACGCATCATAGCTTGGCAATTCATGGCCTTGCTCGGCTGATGCCTGTTTGGTGACATCATAAAGCCAGCGTTGCCAATCTTCGGCAGAGCGGCCTTCGGTAAAGGCGTTTTCGGCACCCATTTTGGCGGCAATGCCGCGGAAAATTTCATAATCATCACGCGCATCACCAACCGGCGCAATCGCCGCCTGCATCGACACGAAATAATTATCCATTGGCGTCATGGCGATATCGGTTCTCTCAAGCGAGGTGGTGCAAGGCAGAATAATATCGGCATGTTTGGCAAGCGCGTTCCAGCACCATTCATGCGCAATGATTGTGTCCGGCTTGCGCCAGCCAGCCAAAAGCCGCGTCAAATCTTGGTGATGGTGAAACGGATTACCACCAGCCCAATAGATCATCTTGATATCGGGATAGCGATAGCGCCCGCCATCATAATCAAATTCATCACCCGGATAAAGAAGCATATCGGCAATGCGGGCAACAGGGATAAAGGTTTTGACATCATTTTTGCCTTGCGGCATCGCGGCAACCGGCAAACGCTGGATATGATTGCCAACCGTATTCACCGCCGAATAGCCAAGCCCAAATCCACCACCGGGCAATCCAATCTGGCCAAGCATAGCCGCTAGCGTAATCCCCGCCCAAAAAGGCTGTTCGCCATGCGCCTGCCGCGTCAATGACCAGCTGAATGACAGCATCGTCCGTGATTTTGCCATGCGGCGGGCAAGCGCTTTGATTGCCTCGGCATCCATTGCGCAGATGGCACCAGCCCATGCAGCATCTTTGACAATGCCGTCAATGGCACCGGTTAGATAGTCGGCAAATTGGTCAAAACCAACACAATAGCGATCAAGAAAGGCGCGGTCATGCAAGCCTTCGTCAAACAGCACATGGCAAAGCCCGATCATCAACGCGGCATCACTATTCGGGCGGATCGACAGCCACGCAGCATCGACATCATCAATCATGTCTGAACGAAGCGGCGAGACTGAGATAAATTCAACGCCATTTTTATGCGCTTCTAGAATCGATTCCTTTTGAATATGACGGCCAAGGCCGCCTTGCCCAATCTGCCCGTTTTTCAGCGCCACCCCGCCAAAGGCAACAAATAGCTGGCAATGATCACGAACCGATGTCCAGCTTGTCTGATTATAGATATAATTGCGGAAATGGCCGATCACATGCGGCACAATCACCTCGGCAGCGGCAAAGCTGTAGGTATTGACCGATTTGGTATAGCCACCAAGCGCATTTAAAAACCGGTGCAATTGCCCGGGCGCATGGTGAAACCGGCCAGCGCTTGCCCAGCCATATGATCCGGCATAAATCGCCTCATTCCCATGCGCGGCGATGACACGGTCAAGCTCGGCAGCGACAATCTGATTTGCCTGATCCCAGCTAACCCGCACAAATGGATCAATCCCGCGCCGTTCGGGATGGCTTCCCGGCCCTGACTCAAGCCAGCTTTTCCGAATCATCGGCCCCATGATACGCGATTCATTGTCAATCACATCAACAATGCCTTTGCCAATTTCGCTTGGGTCGGAATCTTCGGAAAAATAGCTAAGGCCGGTCAGACGGCCATCCTTGACATGGGCGTGATAGGTTCCCCAATGTGCGCTGGTAAGGCTCATCTTATCGCATTCCTTATTACTATCATTACGGGCTGGCATTATAGCGGCTTGCCAGCATGGCTTACGCATCACTATGCTAAAAACAATACGCCACTGCTGGTAAAAATCTATCCAAAATCAAACAAGCGCAAAAATAGCGTTGCAGGCATTTATCGCCGCCTTGGCAAGATCTGTATTTTTTTGTTGCCATCGCTTGCAGGAAAACCACATTAATAGATAACGCATTAATCTTTGTTTTTTCATTACGGCAACCGGATGGCCTTTATGTCGAACCCAGCTTCACCCGATCTTCCCATTTATGAGCTTTATGCCATTCGCTATGCCGCCCGCGATGCGGTGCGAAGTGAACATTTTATTGGCGGCGATCCTCATGACGGCCCCATGCCAATGGATTATTTTGTTTGGCTGGCCAAGTCAGATGATCATATTGTGGTGATGGATACTGGCTTTACCGCCGAAATGGCGATCAAACGCAAGCGCGATTTCATTCAATGCCCGATCCAGACTTTGGCCGATTTCGGTATCGCTGCCGATGCGGTTGATGATGTTGTTCTGACGCATCTTCACTATGATCATTCGGGCAATTTTGACCGGTTTCCAAATGCACAATTCCATCTTCAGGAACAAGAGCTGCAATTTGCCACTGGCCGCTATATGCGCTATCCGCAATTGCAACATGCGTTTGAACTGGATGATGTTTGCGGCATTGTTCGGCTTAATTACGCGCAAAAGGTCACTTTTTATGACGGTGATGGTGATTTATCGTCAGGGCTGCGACTGCACCGAACGGGCGGCCATTCGGCAGGGTTGCAATTTGTTTCGGTTCACACCAAACGCGGCTGGGTTGTTCTGGCATCGGATGCCAGCCATTATTACGAACATATGCAGGATTATCGCCCCTTCACCATTGCCTTTCATGTTGGCGAGATGATGGAAAGTTTTGACCGGCTGAAAAAGGTTGCACCAAGCCCCGATCATATCATTCCAGGGCATGATCCAAAGGTGATGGAACGCTATCCTGCTGTTTCTGGCAAACAAGGCTTGATGGTTCGCCTTGATGAAATGCCAAAACCATAATGGCTAGGTGCGGCTATCCCAATAGTCGCTGCCATAATCATGCAGGATTTCATCACCGGCTTCAATATCGGCAAGCGCGGTAAATTCGATAAAGCGATTATCACCATCAGCAATTTGCCATTCGGCATTTGGCGGCGCACCATGATTATAGATCATCCCGCAACCTAAAACGCAAAGATAGTCGCTTTTCACATCGGGGCTTGTGAATAGATAATCATTCAGCCGGTTGATTTCCTGCAAATCATCATCATCGATCACAAGATAAAAACAACGTTCGATAACGCTGCCTTTTGGCAGATCGACACAAGCAAAAACACCAAGCCCATGAAGCTTTGAATCACGAACTTCGATCAATGCGGTCTGACCATTGGCTAATTTGGAAGATGATGTCATGAAACTGTCTCCATTTGGGCATTGTATCAGCTTGGGCGCGATCAAATTACCAATGATCATAGACAGGTTTGACCAAGATCGTCAGTGCCAAATCATCCAGCCATGATGGGCGGTGGGGTTTTTTGATAATCCTGTTGCTTTAGGTCATTTGACCAGCAAAGATAGATCAATCACATGCATGGTTTGTCCATTGCGCATTTCAATATCTTTATTCATTTTCACCGAGGCCTTTCAACGTGACGGCGCAATCTTCACCAAACACCCCTTTGCTTTTCACTCCAACAAAATTGCGCGGACTTGAAATCCGCAACCGCATCATGGCATCACCAATGTGCCAATATCACTCGGATGATGGTGGCCCAAATGATTGGCATATGATGCATCTTGGCAGACTTGCAATTGGTGGCTGCGGCATTGTATTTGGTGAAGAAACCGCAGTCGAACCCGATGGCCGCAAAACCCATTCATGTGCTGGCCTTTACCATCAAAGCCATATTGCCGCCTATCGCCGCTTGACTGATATGATCAAACAGCATGGTGCGGTTCCGGCAATCCAACTTGGTCATTCGGGTCGCAAGGGATCATGCCATGGCGCGATTGAAGATTGGCGCCCACTTACCTCCGAAGATGCCAAAAACGGCTTGCCACCATGGCAAATTATGACACCCTCTGCGGCCATAAGCCCGCCCCGCCCCATTGCGCCAAAAGAAATGGATCATGATGATATCAAGCGGGTTATCGGTGCCTTTCGCACGGCAACGAAGCGAAGCGTTGACGCCGGTTATGACATTGTCGAAATTCATGGCGCACATGGCTATCTTATTCATCAATTCCTGTCCTCATCGGCCAATCAACGTGACGATGCCTATGGTGGATCGCTGGAAAACCGTATGCGCTTTGCCGTCGAAATTGGCGCGGCGGTTCGCGAAGAATGGCCACAAGACAAGCCGGTTTTTTTCCGGCTTTCAGCCGTTGATGGCAAGGGCGGTAGTTGGCGATTGACCGATTCAATTGCCTTGGCAAAGGCGCTTCGTGCGGTTGATATTGATGTTGTCGATGTATCATCTGGTGGCGTGACCGGATCAAGTGACATGCCGATGGTACCAAGGATTCCGGCATATCAGGCCAGCTTTTCCGGCCGTATCCGGCATGAAGCCAAGATCAAAACCGTTGCCGTTGGCGGCATCACAACTGCCAAGCAGGCCGAATATATCTTGCAGGCAGGTGATGCGGATATTATCGCCATGGCACGCGAATTATTATGGAATGCCGATTGGCCAGCGCATGCGGCTGAGGCGCTTGGCGTTGACGACCCATTTTCCTATCTGCCAACAGGATATGCACATCGCCTTCGTCTTCGCGAGGCGCAAAAGACAATGGATATCAATCAGGATCAAAATCTCATTGCCAAAAGTCTTCGCTATTTTCTGGATGACAGCGCGTCATCCTGATTATCTATCTGCGGCGTCTATTTGATTGGGTTATCACCACCATAGGTCCAAAGATAATGCGGCGGTGTTGGGCCTTTATTGCGCTCTTTGCGACCCGCTTGTTCATGCGCATGCGCCAGCACCCCAACCGAACGTGACAGGCAGAACAGGCCGCGCGCCAAGGCTGGCTCGAAACCCAGCTCGGCATAAATAACGGCCGTAACGCCATCAACATTCATCGGAATCGCTTTGCCTTTTTGCTTATAAAGATAGGTCTCGATTGCCATTGCGATTTCGGCAAAGCTGCCAGTACAGATTTTTTCGGCAACCGCTGTCTCGAGCAAGTTCATTAACCGCACCGATCGTGGGTCGGCATTTTTATGGAACCGGTGACCGAAACCCGGGACAAGCTGGTTGTTTTCGCGAAACACAAGATCAATGGCCGCCTCGCGTGACATTGTGCCAGCATGGTTTTTGACAGCATGGAAAAACTGCATTGCCTGTTCCCCAGCACCGCCATGCACATCACCAAGCATATTGATTGCCGTTGCCATTGCGTTATTCAATGGTAAACCGCAACTAACTGCCATCCGCGCCGCCGCAATCGATGGTGCCTGCGGGCCATGATCAACCGCCGAGACAAGCGCCGCCTCAAACAAGGCCGCCTGTGCCGCATCGGGTCTTGTGCCGCGCGTCATCAGCCAAACCATTTCGGCAAACCCAATATTGCCAATCAAATCTTCAATCGCAAAGCCGCGAAGCCGAATTTGCCCGGGTGCCATATCGATAATATCGGTTTGCCACCAATCTGCTACATCCGTCATGATGATGATCCTTTCTGCGGTGAATCAGATAGTTCAATGCTGCCAGCCTTTTCATCAAAAAGACCAATGATACCATCAGCAAAAAGCTGGTCAATTTCGGCTGGTGAAAATCCAAGGCTGGCAAGACATGGTCGTGTATCTGCGCCGATATCTGGCGGGTCACTGCGAAGCGTGGAAATGCGACCACCAAGGCTGATTGGCAAGCTTGGCAAGCGGCCCTTGGCGCCATCGGGCATTGCCGTTTCAAGAAGATAGCCGCCATCATTTAGATGGGGATCATCAAGCAAGGCTTCTGGATGGGCGATATGCGCAAACGGCAATTCAGCCGCAATGGCTTTTTTCGATATTTCCGCCAAATCCAGACCAGCGATGAGATCGCTCAAGATTGGCAAAAGCCGCGTTCGCGCATCAATGCGCTGGTTGTTATTTGCCAGCGTTTCATCAGCGGCAAGATCATCACGGTCAAAAGCATCACAAAACCTTTGCCAATGTTTATCCGAGGTGATGCCGAGAAACACCTTTACCCCATCGCGCGTGGCAAATTGGTCGTAAATCGCCCAAGCCGATACCCGCGCTGGCATTGGCGGTATCGGTTCATCAGATTGTGCGGCATAGGCAAGATGCTGCCCCATCAGAAACATCGCGCTCTCAAACAAAGCTGATTTGACAAGCTGTCCCTTGCCGGTTGTTTGTCGTTCAAGAAGTGCGGCCTGCACCGCAACAACACCAAAAGCACCACCCATAATATCAACAATTGACGCGCCTGCCCGCAACGGCATGCCAGGTGGGCCAGTCATATAGGCAAGGCCGCTCATCATCTGCACAACCTCATCAAGGGCAATGCGGTTTTCATAATAACCCGGTAAAAACCCTTTCAAGGACAAATAAATCAAGCGCGGAAATTCATCACAAATCTGCGCATAATCAAGCCCAAGCCGCGCCATGGTTCCAGGGCCAAAATTTTCAATCAAAACATCACTTTCGGCCAAAAGCCGTTTGGCAATCGCAATGCCGCGCGAATCCTTTAAATTCAGCGCAACGCTTTGTTTGTTGCGGTTGAAAAACGGAAAATATCCGGTTCCAAACCCCTTTAACCGCCGCGTGGGATCACCGTTAACAGGTTCGATCCGGATCACCTCAGCACCAAGATCGGCAAGGATCAAACCCGCAGTTGGCCCCATGACCGTATGGCCAAAATCAAGCACCCGAATACCCGATAATGGCAAGGTGCCCGCTATCATAATGCGGCGCTTTCAGACATTGCCTGCGGTTGAATGCGGATTAGCGCATCAAGCATCAAAACCCCATCAGCCTGCACCAGCACCGGATTGATTTCGGCTTCGGCAATGCGGCGAAGATTGGCAATCTGGGACAGATTGGCAACCAGGTTGGCAAGCGCCTCCAGATCACCCTTTACCTTGCCACGATAACCGCGAAGCGCGGCAAACCCTTTGACCTCGTCAATCATTTTGCGCGCCGTTGCAAGGCTAACCGGTGCTGGGCGAATGCTGACATCTTTGTAAATTTCGGCAAAAATGCCGCCTGCGCCAACGGTGATGATTGGCCCAACAAGATTATCATGCCGCAAACCGACAAGCGCCTCACCAAGCCCGAATGCCATCTCTTGAAGCAACAGGCCTTCAATGCTGGCGGCAGGGAGATGGCTATTAACGGCGTTTCGCATTTGCGCCACCGCCGCATCAAGCGCGTCACCAGTTTCGATTGATAAAACCACGGCGCCATAATCAGATTTATGCGGCAGATCCGGTGACACAAGCTTGGCGACAAGCGGATAGGCAAGCCCCGCTTTTGCAACAGATGCAGATGCTGGTTGCGCCTTGATTTCCGGCAATGGCAAAAATAGCTGGCGCGGCCCCTTCAAACCAAGGCTGGCAAAAATCCGGGTGCCGTCAACTTCATTCAGCACGCCGCCATCACCCCCAATCGCCGCTGCCTTCATCACCGCATCAATCCGCTGCTGGACGTCTTCCAAATCAATGGCATCATCGAGTTGATCATCAAATGCACTGGATTCGGCAGCAAGCAATAGCGCAACACTGTCAGCACAGCTTTCAACACTGCCAAAACAAGGAATGCCATTCGCCTCAAGCATCGCCATTGATTGTTTTGCAATTGGCAGCGGAAAGGCAATAACCGGCGCACCGGCCGGATTTTCCTTGGCCGCATCAATGATTGGCTTTACCGCTAGTTCCGGATTGAATTGTGCTGACGACCCAATCGCCACAACCACAATGCCTGTTTCCGGATCATTGATGAGCTGTGTAATCGCTTTTTTCATAATGTCATATTGCGCGCCGGCAAGCGTTACATCGACAAGCTTGCCACTGCCGCACGGTATCTGCTGATCATTGAAATACATCTTTGAGGCGGGGCTTAATCCGGCAAGATCAACCCCGCGGATACTCAGCTGATCAACAAGCATGGCACCGCCGCCACCGGTTGTGGTGACAATTGTTGCGCAGCGCGGGCGGGATTTCAATTGTGGCTTTTTCAATAGCAATGCTGGTGCTTCAAACAACGCATCAAACTGGCTGACCTCGGCAATATTATGATGCGCCAGAAAGGCACGAACGGCCTCGGCTTCGCCAGCCATTGCGCCAGTATGCGACACTGACAAAGCCTGACCATCGGCGGATTTCCCCAACATATAAGCCACCACTGGTTTGCCAAGGCGTTTGGCCGCTGCGGCAAAAGCGGCAAAAATTTCCGGATTGCGCATGGTTTCAAGAAACAGCACAAAGCCATCAATATGGTCATCGTCAACCAATCCAAGGCCAAGCGAGCCAACACAAGATTGCGCCTCATTGCCAAGCGAGATCAGCGCCGAAAACCCGATATTGCGTTCCTGCCCGCGTGAAATCAGCGTGCCAATCAAACTGCCGCTATGCGATAAAACAGCAAGCCGCCCACGCGGTAATTCATCGGTTTTAAAGGCGGCATTAGTGGTGCAAACAAAACCGTTATTCGTGTTCACCACACCCATCGAATTTGGCCCAATAAGAACCATATTGGCAGCCCTGGCCTTGGCAACAAGCCGCGCTTGGCGATCCATGCCCGCATCGCCAGCCTCGGCAAACCCATCGGCAAGAATGGAAACAACCCTTACCCCCGCCGCAATGCAATCATCAAGCGCCGCCTCGACCAGATCCGTGCCAACAAGGATATAGGCGTGATCCACCTTATCTGGAATGGCCGTTACCGAATGATAGGATTTTTGGCCAAGCACCTCATCACGGCGCGGATTTACAATATAGATGTTACCGGCAAAGCCATGTTGCTGGCAAAATTGCAACGGCCGCGCTGATAGTTTTCTGGCATCACCCGATACCCCAATCAATGCAACCGATTGCGGCGCGATAAGTGGCCGTGCAAAATCGGTCATGGTCATGCGCCATCCTTTACCGGTTTGTGCGGGCGCTGTGAAAAGCGACGGTCAAAAATACCTTCGGCAATCCGGTTTTTCAGAATTTCAGTTGACCCACCGGCAATCATCCAGCCGCGCGTGCGGCGCATACAATATTGAACAATATTATCATCGCTGAACCCAAGCGCACCCATGATTTGCAAGGCCTCATTTGCGGCATAGAAACCAGCATCATTACAAGCCAGTTTTGCCAGCGCCGAATCCTGCGCCGATGGCAGGTCGTTATCAGCGCGCGTTACCGCCCGCATCAGCAATAGCTGTGCTGCCTCAAGCCGCATTTGCATTTCGGCAAACTTCCATTGAAGCCCCTGAAATTCGCAAATATCACGCCCGAACTGGCGGCGCGTTTTGGCGTGGTCACGCGCCTCGTTAAAGGCTTTGCGCCCCACCGCCACGGCGCGCGCCGCATTGCCAAGCCGTTCAATATTGAATCCCGAAATCTGTTTTTTAAATCCGCCTGACCCAAGCAGAATATTGGCTTTGGGAATGCGGCAATTATCGAAATAAAGCGGCGACCATGATTCACCATTCATATAGCGATAGCCCGGGCCAATTTTAAAACCGGCCGTGCCTTTTTCAATAAGCGCCGATCCAATGCCCTCGGTTCCGGGACCAAAGCGAAGATAGATTAAAAACACTTTGGCATCACCACTATTCGTGCCGAAAACCTTGCTTCCATTAACCAGAAAATCATCACCATCAGGCGTTGCCGATGTTTTCAATTCAGTCACTGACGAGCCAGCATCAGGTTCGGACATGCCAACCGACATAACCCCTTTGCCAGCTAGAAGAACAGGCAGAAACCGCGCCAGTTGATCGGCATTTGCATACTCGGCAAAGGTGCGGATTGCGCCAAAATTCCCTGCCTGAACAACATCAGCACTTCGCGGACAGATCTCGGCAATGGCCTGAATTGCCAGTACCGCATCGGTTAGGCTTCCGCCAATACCGCCCTTGGATTCAGGAATGGTGATTCCAAGCAACCCCATTTCGGCGAACCGCGCCGCAATATCCCATAAATAGCCATCGCTATTTGCTCGATCAACTGCACCGTCAGCAAGTTCATTAACGGCAAATCGTTTCACTGAATCATAAAAAATTTGCTGATCCTGCGTCAGTTCGAAATCCATCTAGCGATCCTCTGCATCGTTAAAAATTGCTGCGCCACTGGTGGCAAGCTGGTTGATCTCATCACGGCTAAACCCAGCTTTGATAAGGCCATCACGCCCCCCTTGGCCAAGCCGCGGCGGTACCATTGCTGATTGATCGCTTGCCGAAGCCGGCGCCAATCCAGCAATCCGCGCTGCAGGCAATTGCCCAAATTCATCAATTTCGACCCATCCAATCGCTTCGGTTTCGGCTATCTGCGCATCGTCAAACAAATCATTATAATCATGAACCGGCGCATTTAGGATGTCAGACTCAGACAGGGTTTTGACCCAATACGCTGTTGGCTTTTGCTGAATATGGGGCGCAACAAGCCGGTTCATCTCACCTGCATTTATAAGACGCTTTTCAGCCGAATTGAACCGGTCATCATCCAACCACTGGGTTGTGCCAAGATGCGTGCATAAAGCGGCGAAATGGGCATCACGGCGTGCATTCAGGCTTAGATAGCCATCAGCAGTGGCAAAAGTGCCAACCGGGGCGCCAACCGGCTGCACCGCCGAACCTTCAAATTTTTGAGCCACAAGCCGCGCCTCTTGAAAGGCCATCGCGCTTTCCAGAAGGCTTGTCTGAACATGGCTTCCACGGCCAGTTATTGCGCGCCGGTAAAGCGCAGCAAAAACCGCCTGACTAAGATAAAGTCCGGTTGAATAATCAATGGCAAGCATATTGATCCGGCGCGGCAGACCATTGTCATCGCGGTTGATATTCATCAAGCCGGTATAGCCCTGCATCACCGTATCGGTCGCTGGCATATGGCTTTTCGGGCCGGTTGCGCCAAATCCAGTTACCGACGCATAAACCACATTTGGATTCACCGCAGCCACAGCCGCATAATCAATACCAAGACGTTTGGTAACAGTCGGCCGGTAATTTTCAATAATTACATCGGCCTTTGCTGCCAATTTAATCGCCGCCGCGCGGCCATCTGGAATTTTCATATCAAGCGCAAGGCTTTTCTTGCCGCGATTCAACACAATCGATTCTGCCGAAAAATCACCTTTGCGAAGGCCAAGGCTGCGACACCAATCGCCATTGCCATGCGGTTCAACCTTGATGACATCAGCGCCATTACGGCTTAGCAACAGCCCACAATAGGGTGCAGCCACACCTTGGGCAAATTCAACAACAAGCAGGCCTTTGAACGCATCATCCATAAGACTGCTCATGCTAGCGGCTCGATTTGTCAAGAAAGGCGGTCACCGCGTCATGATGCTCATCACTGGCATAGCATATTGATTGCGCTTCTGAACCAAGCGCAAACACCGTTTCAAGCGGCAAATCCACCGAACGGTTCAAGATTGATTTTGACAGGGCAACCGCACTTGCCGGACCAAAACAAAGGCTTTTGGCCCATCGGAAGGCATCGTCAAGCAATGCGTCCGCACCGGCAAGACGGTCAGCAAGACCAATCTGTTCGGCCTCATCGGCGGCAATCGTGCGGGCGCTAAAGATCAACTCTTTGGCGCGGGTGGTGCCAACACGGCGCGGCAGAAAATACAACCCACCACCATCAGGAATCAAACCACGCCGAAGATAGGTCATTGAAAAGCTTGCCGCTGTCCCCGCCATGATGAAATCACAAGCAAGCGCCAAATCACAACCAAGGCCCGACGCTGCGCCATTCACCGCCGCAATAACCGGCTTGTCCATATGATAGATTGTTGAAATCAGCCGATGCGTCTGTTTTTGCCGCTTCCAGCCATTGAACCCAACCTTGCCGCGTGGTGCCTCCAACCGTTCGCGCATCCCACCAATATCACCGCCAGCGCAAAAACTGCTTCCAGCACCGGTTAGAACAACAGCGCTAACAGCATCATCGGCATTGACTGCTTGCAGCGCATCAATCAGCGCATTGCGCATGGCGTCATTGATGGCATTGCGCTTTTCGGCACGGTTCAGGGTCACAATTGCCACCTGATCAAGATGGGTTGTATAAATAAGCGAATCTGGATTTGTCATCAGCGGTTTACCTTGGTGATTTCGTGAATCTAGCGCCGTTACTGGCGTCATATCGAGAGTCGACATAGTTAAGTTCAAAGCTATATTCGAAAATAGGTTAAGGTAAAAAAATGCCCTTGTCATTGATCAGATTTATTTAAATGAGACCAATTTTGACCTTGCCGCAGCGCCATTCTGTTGAAAGAATACACTCCCCCTCGCGGCCAGATTCCTTTGGTGCTGATATGATTCTTATTGAAAAAATTGCCGATTATGTTGTTCAAGAACAAACACGCCAATTCGCGCCAAGCACAATTCATCACGCCAAACGCGCGGTGATCGACTGGTTTGCCGCCATGTATCCGGGATCGGTTCAAGAGCCAAACCCAATGTTGCGCGCCGCCTTTATTGAGGCTGGTGACCCCCAACAATCAATTGTGTTCCCAACGGGTGATTATGCGACGATCAAAACCGCGGCCTTTTTGAATGGCGCTAGCGCCCATACATCTGAATTTGACGATATTTTCCGCGATGGCGGGCTGCATCCAGGCTGCGCAACCATTGCCGCCGCGCTTGCCGTTGCGCAAAAATATGATTTGTCGGGCGAAACATTCCTGCGTGCGGTGATCGCCGGATATGAGGTTAGCAGCCGCATTAGCGCCGCGATGGGCCGTGATCATTATCGCTTTTGGCATACAACCGCTACAATCGCCACCTTTGGTGCGGCGGCGGCTGCCTGCCTGCTTTTGGGGTTAAGCCGCAACCAAACAGCGCATGCGCTGGCAACCTCGGCAACGCTTGCCGCTGGGCTGCAGCAGGCATTCCGGTCGGATGGCATGAGCAAACCGCTTCATGCCGCACATGCTGCCGAAACCGGCGTCATGGCCGCCATCGCTGCCAGCAAAGGTGTCACTGGTGCGCTTAATGTTCTTGAAGGGCCTGCTGGTATGGGCGCAGCGATGAGTGGCAATGCTGATTGGCGTAAAGCCACTTCTGGCCTTGGCGAGATTTATAATATCGAGGCCATCACCTTTAAAAATCATGGCTGTTGCGGCCATACTTTTGCGGCCATTGACGGATTGCTGTTCATCATGCAGGACGCGCAAATCACCTCAGATGACATTGCCAATATTGCTATCGCCACCTATGGCCCAGCAGTTTCAATCACCGACAGGACTGATCCCAAAACACCGCAAGAATGCAAATTTTCGATGCAATATGTCCTTGCTCATGCCGCGCATTATGGCAGCGTTCGTATCGAGGCTTTTGAAGCTGAGCGCATTGTCGATCCGGCGATCCGCGCAATGCTTGACCAAATTGATCTTGGCATTGATCCGGCAGTTGATGCCGAATTTCCGGCGCGGCGTGCAGCGCATGTCAGCGTTACCACAAAAGATGGCCGCCAATTAACCCATTACCAGCCAACGCGAAAAGGCGACCCCGATCTGCCCCTGTCAGATGACGAGCTGGACGCGAAATTTATTGAGCTGACGAGCCCTGTTCTAGGCAGCGAACTGACAAACAGCCTTTTACAAAACCTATGGCAGCTTGATGACATAAGCATTGCCACCGCGCTTGACGTCGCGGTGCTGAAGGGTGATCGCTAGGCCGGTGAAAATCTGCCAAATTAATTTGCTTTGGAGAGCAACATGACAAAAACGCCACCCTATAACGATCTTCATCAACATATTGCCGCCTTGAAAAAGCAAAATCTGTTGATTGAAGTTGACCGCCAGATAGACAAAGACAGCGAAATGCATGCGCTTGTCCGCTGGCAGTTTATTGGCGGGATGAAAGAAGAAGACCGCAAGGCCTTTTTATTCACCAATATCGTTGATGGCAAAGGCCACAAATTTGATATGCCGGTTCTGGTTGGCGGGCTTGCTGCCAATCGCAGCATCTATAGCGTTGGCATGGGAAGCTCGGTCGAGGGCATTCAGGCCAAATGGGACAATGCCATTTCCAACCCGATTGATCCGCAATTTGTCGATAATGCGCCTTGTCATGAAATCATTGAAGATGGTGCCAGCCTAAGCCAGCCAGGACATGGGCTTGA
>JAOEVD010000035.1 GCA_028383305.1 Candidatus Puniceispirillum sp. | reverse complement strand
GCCTGCCAAACCTTTTGCGGTGTTGCTGGCATTGTTATGTCTGTGACTCCAAGAGGTGACAAAGCATCAACAACAGCATTGATAACAGCTGGCGGTGATGCAATGGCGCCGGCTTCGCCACATCCTTTGACGCCAAGGTCATTATGCGTGCAGGCAGTCACCAGATTTTCAACCTTCATAGTTGGAAAATGATCCGCGCGCGGCATGCAATAATCCATATAGGAAGCTGATAATAATTGCCCATTATCATTGTACGCTGCTTCTTCATATAATGCCTGGCCAACACCTTGGGCGATGCCGCCATGAACCTGACCTTCAACAACCATCGGGTTGATCAGATTGCCAAAATCATCACAACATACCCAATCGACTAATTCCACCACGCCAGTTGCCGGATCAATTTCCACCTCGGCAATATGCGTTCCTGATGGGTAGGTGAAATTCAATGGGTCATAAAACGAAGTTTCTTCCAAGCCCGGTTCGAGACGGTCATGTGGGAAATTATGTGGGACATAGGCCGATAGCGCAATCTCGCCAAATGATTTTTCCCGATCTGTGCCAGTGACAGTAAATTTACCGTTTTTGAACTCGATATCGGCATCAGCGGCTTCAAGCATATGCGCAGCGATGATCTTGCCCTTGGCAATTACCTTGTCCAAGGCTTTTGATATGGCTGTTCCGCCAACGGCAAGTGACCGTGAGCCATATGTGCCCATGCCAAAAGCTGTTCGGTCCGAATCGCCATGGACAATTTCGACGGCCTCGATATCGACGCCAAGCTTGTCGCAAACAAGTTGCGCAAAGGTTGTGTCATGACCCTGACCATGGCTATGGGTGCCTGTCAGCACTGAGATGGTGCCGGTTGGATCGACGCGGACAACCGCGCTTTCATATAGGCCAACCCGGCCACCAAGCGCGCCAACCACGGCAGATGGCGCAATACCACAAGCCTCGATATAGGTGCTAATGCCAATGCCACGGCATTTCCCATTCTTTGCAGATGCCGCACGCCGATCCTCGAAATTTTTATAATCGATCATCGCCATCGCCCGATCTAACAGTGGCTCATAGTCACCAACATCATATTGAAGCGCGACAGCCGTTTGATACGGAAATGCATCTTTCGGAATAAAGTTCAAACGCCGGAATTCTGCCGGATCCATGCCAACCTGTTTTGCGGCAACATCCATTGTCCGTTCCAGAAGATAGGTTGCTTCGGGTCTTCCTGCGCCGCGGTAGGCGTCAACATTCACTGTATTGGTGCAGATGCCTTTCACATTTGTGTAGATCGCTGGGATATCATAAACACCCGAAAGCAGCGTTCCGTGAAGATAGGTTGGCGTCACCATGGCAAAGGCAGATAGATAGGCACCAAGATTTGCCAGCGTATCGACTCTTAGTCCGGTAATGCGGTTGTTTTTATCGAGCGCAAGCTTGACCGCGCTTATGTGATCCCGCCCATGCGCATCGCCAAGAAATGCTTGGGTTCTGTCGGCGGTCCATTTAACCGCGCGTCCAAGCTTTTTTGAGGCCCATACACAAACAGCCTCTTCAGGATATACATAAATTTTTGATCCGAATCCGCCGCCAACATCTGGTGCCACAACACGAAACTTTGACTCAGGGATATTCAACATGAACGCGCCAATAACAAGGCGGGTCAGCTGGGGATTTTGCGATGTGGTGAAAAGCGTATAGCGTCCATCGCCAGTGTCATAATCGGCAACAGCGGCGCGTGGCTCCATCGCATTTGGAATCACCCGGTTATTTCGAATGTCGACATTGACAATCGTTGCGGCCTTGTCAAAGGCGTCATTGGTGGCCGCTTCATCGCCAAGTTCCCAATCAAAATAAGTATTATTTTCCATACCATCGTGGATTTGCGAGCTATCCATTGCCGTTTTCAGATCGGTGATCGCCGGCATTTCCGAATAGGTCACGTCGATAAGTTCAGCTGCAGACATTGCTTGTTCAAGAGTTTCGGCAAACACCGCTGCAACATGATCGCCAACATATCGCACGCGGCCATTTGCAAGGATTGGATGCGGTGGCTCAGATGGGGCCGAGCCATCTTTGTTTGCCGGTACCCATCCACAAATAGGACCGCCAAGACCATCGGCAGCCACATCTTCGCCGGTCAGAATTGCTGCGACACCAGATGCTTTTTCAGCTTTCTGCTTGTCAATGGAAACAATATCCGCAAATGCGACAGGGGAGCGTAGGAAATAGACATGAAGCTGGCCCGCTCGATTGATATCGTCTGTGTAATTCGCTTTTCCGATTAGAAATCTTTTGTCCTCTTTGCGGCGAACAGATGCGCCAATTCCCTGATTTACAGTTCCTTCTGGCATTTTATCCTCCCATTTTTCCAGCAGCGTCCTGCACTGATTTCACGATATTGTGATAACCGGTACAACGGCAGATATTACCTTCAAGTCCTTCACGAATTTGGCGCTCGGATAGGTTCTTGTTTTTTTCAACAAGCTCGATTGCACTCATCACCATTCCCGGGGTGCAAAAACCGCATTGCAGGCCATGATTCTCATGGAACGCCTGCTGCATTGGATGCAATTCATCACCATTTGCAATCCCTTCGATTGTCGTCACTTCAGCGCCCTCAAGCTGTGCCGCCAGAATGGTGCATGATTTCTTAGATTTGCCATTTACATGCACGACACAGGCACCGCATTGGCTGGTATCACAGCCAATATGCGTTCCGGTCAGCCCCATGGTTTCGCGAAGGAATGAAACAAGCAATGTATTGTCTGGGACATCATGGGTTGTACTGACCCCATTTACTTTCATTGTAATGGTTCGCATTTGTCTCTCCTTCGGCTGATAATTTAAATAATAATTATTTGGTGCAAGCTTTCACTATAAGGAAAAGCTTGTCTGGATTCGCTGAATTTGTAAACATGCAATTGGAATTCAGGGGTTGTTGAAAAAGGGTTTGTGAAACCGATGTTGGCATTTGATACCGTAGAGGCTGTTCAAAAAGAGCTTGGTTCTGCGGGCTATATCGCCAGTGACGGATTGGCAATTAGCCTGTTTTTGGCCTTGGCAAAACAACGGGCACTTTTTCTTGAGGGCGAGGCCGGTGTTGGTAAAACTGAGATTGCCAAAATGCTTGCTCATGTGCTTGATCGTGATTTGATTCGGCTTCAATGTTATGAAGGGCTGGATATTAATCAGGCTGCCTATGAGTGGAATTATGCGCGCCAGCTTGTTGACATTCAGGCGCAACGCCAATCTGCCGCAAATGAGAAACCGGCTTCGGATAACCTGTTTCGTGAAGATTTCCTGATCGAGCGCCCGTTGCTTCGTGCCTTGCGCGCCAATCCGCGCGGCGCACCGATTCTGCTGATTGATGAGATTGACCGTGCTGATGAGGCGTTTGAAGCCTATTTGCTCGAACTCTTGTCGGACTGGCAGATCAGCATTCCCGAACTTGGCACAATCGCCGCTGCCACGCCGCCGATTGTGATCATCACCTCAAACCGGACGCGTGAAATCCATGATGCGTTGAAACGGCGTTGCTTTTATCATTGGGTTGATTATCCAAGCCGTGAAGTTGAACGCGAAATTCTTGCGCTCAAAGCACCCGAGGCAGGTGCTGTTTTGCAGGCACAGGTGGTTGATTTCGTGCAGACCCTCCGCGGCCAGCAATTATTCAAATCACCAGGGGTCGCCGAAACCATTGATTGGGCGCAGGCCTTGGTTGAATTGAACTGTGTTGCGCTTGACCCGCAAATTGTCGATTCCACGATGGGTGTTTTACTGAAATATCAAGATGACATTAGCCGTATTCAGGGAAGCGAAGCGGCGCGTATCCTATCGGAAGTCCAAGCGGCATTGGTTCAGGGCGAGCTGTCGCGCGCATGATCGAAACCGTTCCAACCCGCATTTCACATCCAGCGCCGAAACTTGACCAGAATATCATGTTGTTTGTGCGCTTGCTTCGCGCCATCGGCCTAAAGCTCGGATCGGCGAGCATGCTTGAGGCGATTGATGCGGCAAAAACGGTCGGGGTGGCCGACAAGGATTTTCTGTATCATGCGTTGGTAAGCTGTTTGATCAAACGGCGTGAAGATAAGCCGCTATTTGATCAGGCTTTTTATCTGTTCTGGCAAAACCCGAAATTTCATGAACGAATTCGTGATTTGATACTGCCAAGGATCAAAGCGGCGGGTCATCAGCAAGAAGATGTCGAACCGATGCTGCGCCGCCTGTCTGACGCATTGGCTGATCCACCCGATGACCCGCCAAACACGGCCGAAGATGTGGAAATTGATTTTGACACTGAAGGCACCGCAGCCGATGCTGACCGGCTGCAACATAAAGATTTTGAAATGATGTCGGCGGCGGAAATGCGTCATGCCGAACAGGCGATTGCCAATCTTCAGCCAAAATTGCCACGCCGATCATCACGGCGGTCAAAGCTGTCATCACGCGGCCAGTTGATTGCGATGCGCGCCGCATTGCAACATGCCGAGCGTCAGGGCGGGATGGTCATTCCGAAATTTCGTTCGGTCATAACCAAGCTGCGCCCGCTGGTCATTCTGTGTGATATTTCCGGGTCAATGGAACATTATAGCCGGATCATGCTTCATTTCATTCATGCATTGACCCGCAATCACCCGCAGGTTTCAAGCTTTTTGTTTGGCACGCGCTTGACCAATATCAGCCGCCAGATGCGGCATCGTGATGTCGATGAGGCTGTGCAATCGGTTTCGCAT
The DNA here is from genome assembly GCA_028383305.1 of Candidatus Puniceispirillum sp. Taxonomy (GTDB): domain Bacteria; phylum Pseudomonadota; class Alphaproteobacteria; order Puniceispirillales; family Puniceispirillaceae; genus UBA3439. Next base: position 12,123 of record JAOEVD010000035.1, on the reverse strand, counting down.
CTTGTTGATGACTGGTCGGGTGGCACCCGTATCAGTGCCAGTCTTGAAACATTTAATCAGGATTGGTCACGCCGCGTTATGGGGCAGGGTGCGATAACCCTATTGATCACTGACGGTCTTGATCGCAACCCGGATGGTGCGCTTGGCATACATATGGATCGGCTGAATAAATCAACAGCGGCATTATTATGGTTAAACCCGCTTTTACGGTTTGATGGCTTTGCGCCAAAAAGCCATTCGGTGCGAACAATGATCCAGCATGTTGATCATTTCCTGCCAATCCATTCGTTGCAGGCCATGACGGATTTGACGGCCAGGCTTGCCAAGATGCAAACGCAGCGCGATGCGAAATTGGCTGAATGGCAGGCCGCCGCGCGGCGCGCCAGCCTTGCCGCAGATTTGGTGCCGGCCTATGCACAGGAAAAGGGACACACTGCATGATGAGTGATCAGCCAATTAATCATCTGGATAGCAATATGATGCTTGCCGATGATGCGTTGTTAAAAAAGGCCGCAGACTGGCACAGTGCGGGTCACCGTCTGGCGCTGGCCTTTGTGATTCACACATGGGGATCATCACCGCGACAGGTTGGCTCTTTGATGCTGGTTCGCGAAGATTCGCAAATCGCCGGTTCGGTATCGGGTGGCTGTGTCGAAGGTGCGGTTATTGATGCCGCCCTCGAAATTATCAAAACTGGCGGCAGCCAGCGGCTTGATTTTGGCGTTGCTGATGCAACCGCTTGGGAAGTCGGTTTGTCATGTGGTGGCAAGATTTCGGTGCTTGTGATGGCGGTATCTGAAACCGGTTTTGCGCCGACGCTTCTTGCTGATGCTGCCAAATCCTTGGCGCAAAGATTGCCGGTTGGGTTTTGTCTTCCGGTTAATGGCAGGCCAGCGCAACTAGCCGCGTCATTACCCGCAACCAGTGCGCTGCTCGATGATGAATTCTGGTTTATGCAGGCACCGCGCCCGCAAATTATCATCATTGGCGCGGTTCATATCAGCCAGCATCTGGCATCAATGGCAATGCAAAGTGGGTTTGACGTCACCGTCATTGACCCACGACGCACCTTTGCCACGGCAGAAAGATTTTCTGGTATAAAGCTTGTTTTAGATTGGCCGGATCGCGTTCTTGGCGAAATGGTGCTTGATCAGGAAACTGCGCTTGTGGCCTTGACGCATGATCCGAAAATTGACGACGCTGCGCTTCATCTTGTTCTTGGTAAACCGTTATTTCACATTGCGTGTCTTGGCAGCAGGCGAACCCATGCGGCGCGTCTCGAACGGCTTGCTGCGGCTGGGTTTGACGCTGATGCCACGGCCAAGATCAAAGGGCCAGCCGGATTGGATATTGGCGCGAAAACACCGGCCGAGATTGCCATTTCGGTTCTGGCCGAATTGGTGGCGGCCTTTCGTGTAAAGACAGCGATATGAAGCTGGCAGATTTTGCAACTGCAGATTGTCTTGGGCTTGTTCTGGCGCATCGCCAAACAAGTGGCAGCAGCAATTTGAAAAAAGGCACAATCCTGACAGCAGCGATGGTGGCGCAATTGCAAAAAGATGGCGTTACATCAATGATTTGCGCCAAGCCTGAAGATGGCGATATCCATGAAGATGTGGCGGCCGAACGTTTGGCGCGTGCCTTGTCGCCAACAACGGTTACATTTACCCGCGCCGCAACAGGCCGCGTCAATATCCGCACCTTGCAACGCGGCATCATCCGCTATGATCGCGCCTTGATCCGCCAGCTCAACGAAATTGACGAGGCGATTACTTTTGCGCTGGTTCAGCATAACCAGCTTCTTGATGCGGGTCAGATGGCGGCAACATTGAAGATTATTCCGTTTTTTGTTGCCGAATCATCAATCATTGCCGTTGAAAATCTGTTTGTTGATCGGGCGGCATTTTCATTTCACGCGCTTCGCCAGTGTGATTTCGGGCTTATTCAAACGCGTCTTGCAGGGCAAAAAGACCGGTTATTCAGCGCTACGCAAAAAGTAACCGAGGCGCGCCTTGCCCAGCTTGGAAGCCGGCTTGTTGATAGCCGTATTTGCGCGCATGATCGATCGGTGGTTGCTGCTGAAATGCGCCAAGCCGTTGCCGCTGGTGCCGAAATCATTTTGGTTTGTGGCGGCTCGGCCATCATTGATCGACAGGATGAATTGCCGCAAGCACTGGTGCTTGCGGGTGGCGAAATTGATCAATTTGGCCTTGCCGTAGATCCGGGCAATCTGCTGATGGTTGGCAAGCTTGGCAGTGATCTTGGGACTCATCATGTGATTGGCATGCCGGGATGTGCGCGCTCGCCAAAATTAAACGGGCTTGATTGGGTATTGCAATTGGTGCTTGCCGATATACCGCTTCGCCGCGGCGAGCTTGCTGAAATGGCGGCTGGCGGATTGTTGATGGAAATTGCGTCGCGTCCGATGCCGCGTGCGCTTGTGACCAGCCCAAATGCCAAAGATAAAATGGCAGGTATTTTATTGGCTGCGGGTCAATCGCGCCGCATGGGAACGGTCAATAAATTATTGGCGCCGATTGCTGGAAAACCGCTGATCCGCCATGCTGCCGAAGCGTTGGTCGACGCTGGTCTTTCGCCGCTAATCGTTGTGATTGGCCATGAGGCCGATAAGGTGGCTTCAGCTTTGGATGGATTGCCGGTGCAGCTGGTGTTTAACGCGGATCACGCGCAGGGACAGGCAAGTTCGGTTGGCGTTGGGGTTGCGGCGTTGGATGCTAATATAACTGATCTGTTAATCGCGCTTGGTGACATGCCTCTTTTATCAGCGCCATTGCTGGAAAAGCTGGTGCAAAACCACCTTGATCGCGATGATCATCACCGCTGCATCACCTTGCCGACCAGCGATGGCAAGCGCGGTAATCCAGTGTTGTGGGGAAAGGCGTTTTTCCCCGAGCTTGCCGCCATGACGGGAGATTCTGGCGGGCGGCAATTGCTTGATGATCATCAGGCAGTGCAAAATCTTGTGCCATGTGACGATCCGGCAATTTTGCGCGATGTTGATACGGCTGATGCGCTTACGGTGATGTTGCAAGAAATGGCCACCGATCATGTCATCGATCAGGCAAATAATAATGAAAAGCCATAAAGCCAAAGCTAGCAGGTTTTTTTGACCATATGTTTGCTGATGAAAATGCCGCCAATCAGCGGTTTTGCCGCATGATGGGCAAGGATCAAGGATAAAATAAGACCAGACAGAACACTGGTGGCAATGCCAAACCAAACGCCAATCACGCCAAACCCCAAGATATAAACAAAGATATAGCTGAAAAATGCCACACCAAACGCTTGGCGATAAATGCCAATAAGCAATGTCCAGATTGGTTTTTTCAAAGCCTGTAAAAAAGAATTAATGGCAAAAAGCATCATATAGATCGGCAGAATAAAGCCATCAATTCGAAGATAGCTGACGCCAATTTCGATCACATCTGGATCAGGGGTAAAGGTACGCATCAAAAGCGGCGCGGCAAAATACAGGATCGGGCAAGCCACAAACATAAATAACCAGCCAAATTTCCAGCAGGTGAATAAGGCAATACGAACGCGCTCTCTTTCGCCTGCGCCGAAATTCTGCGCGGCGATTGGCAATAATGCGCCTGTCAGGCCAAATACCGGCAAAAGAAACAATTGCTCAACCCGAAGCGCAACGCCATAGGCGGCAACCGCAGATGTGCCAAATGTTTTCAAATAGAATTGCACGATAAAGCCAGCTGTAAACATCACGAGCATGGTAAATGTTGTTGGTAAAAGCTGTGCCAGAATTTGCCGGTAAACCGTCAAATTGGGAAGAATATCGGTAAATTTTTTCTGATCAATGAGCGTTGATCCAGCAAGCCGAAAGCCGATAAAAACCATAACGCCGGTCTGGCTAATCACGGTGGCGGCGGCAATGCCGTCAAACCCCATCCCGTCCCATATTCCCGGAATGCCAAACATCATCAGCGGGTTCAGTCCGATATTCGCAAAAAAGGCACCGATAAGCGCATATTGCATCGAAACCGTATCGCCGTGTGCCTGCAATAGGCCGTTTAATCCATATCCCATGATAAAGCTGGGAAGGCTGAAAAGCAGGATGGTAAAATAGGCCGTGCCAGCATCACGATAGGCACCTTCGGTCGAGATAAACGCCAAAAGATGTGAACCAAGAAACAGCGCAATCATAATCAGCAAGGCCGACGCTGCAATTGCAAAGCCAATACCCTGCATCGCAATCTTACTGGCTTTGGCGGTGTCTTTTGCGCCAATGGCATTGCCAACAAGCGCGGTCATCGCCGAACCAAGTCCAAAGCCGATTGTGACAAAAATGAAAAAGGCCTGAAAGGAGATGGCGAGGCCAGCCTGTGCATCAGTACTGATCAAACCAGCAAAAAACACATCAACAACATTATAAAGCGTTGAAAATACCATGCCGATGGCAGCCGGTACGGCAAGCCGCAGAAAATGTCCAGCAAGCGAGCCTGTTGTGAGATCATGCATTTTTGTCATTTCGATTGATTACGCCTCAATGGCGATGGTTTCAATCGTCTTTTTGTTGCGGTGGACGTAACTTTCGCGATGACGTGCCGGCAGATGGCACCTTAATTACTAAAAAGGGCAGAAAATTTAGGTTTGGCACCGGAGGCATGAATGGGCTGAGTTTGCTAACAATTATTTTGATGGCCATGGCTGGCGCGGGTTATGCGCTTTATATTTCCGGTGAAAGCCTTGCCAATAAAGCGGCCAGAGCTGACAAAAACCCACGTCTTGCCAATCTGTTGAAAATGATTGGCGGGCCTTTAATGCTGGTTGCCTTTGGATTGTTTGAACTGCGCTGGCTGATTAACCGTTTTTAGCGTCTTTTTTGGTCACGCTGGCAATGTGGCTGAAGTGGTTTATTGACCAGATTCGGCAATGCGGTAAAGCCCGCCATCATCTTCATCGCTCAACAGCAGAACACTGCCATCGGCAGCAATGGCAACATCGCGAACCCGCCCAATCGTGCCATCAAGCATGATTGCGTCTTGAACCGGCAGCCCCTTTTCCAACAATACCAGATAAAGCCGTTTGAATTTTAGCGAGCCAACAAGTAGATGCCCGTTCAAATTGGGAAACATGGCACCGCGATAAAACACCATTCCTGATGGCGCAATGGATGGTGTCCAAACCCATACCGGATCGGTTAGGCCCTGCGCTTTTGTACCGCTGCCAATAGTGCCGCCGCCATATTCTTCGCCATGGCTGACTTTTGGCCAGCCATAATTCTGTCCTGCCTGAATGATGTTGATTTCATCACCGCCGCGTGGCCCATGTTCATGTGCCCAAATGACGCCAGTTTCAGGATTGATTGCAAGGCCTTGTGGGTTACGATGGCCTTTGGAAAACAACTCTGGTGCCCAGCCGACCTGTTTTGGATTATCGGCGGGGATGCTGCCATCATGTAACAGCCGGATAATTGCCCCTGCATGACGTGATGGGTCTTGTGCATCATGGCGATCACCACGGTCACCAAGGCTGGCATATAGATAGGTTTGATCAAGAACAAGGCGGCACCCATAATGGATGGCGCGTGCTGTCGGATTATTAGCTTGGAAAATTGTCTGTCTGTTGGTCAGGCTGGTGCCATCAAAACCGGCGCTGTCAATGGCGGTGACGGTCTGGCTGCCAATCTTGAGGCTATAACAAAGATAGATAACAGCATCATCCTTGTCTTGGCTATCTTGGTTGGCAAGAACGGCAACATCAAGCAAGCCACCTTGTTGCGCTGCGGCAATCGCTGGTAAATTGCCAATGCTGTTTCTTGTGCCGGTGAAGAGATCGACAAGATATAGATTGCCGCTGCGTTCGGTTACAAATAAATGCCGTTCATCCAGAAAATCCATGCCCCAAGGACGTGTTAATGACGCGCCAATTTTCTGGATCAATGGGGCTGCGGTTGTGGGAATTATTTGCCCGCCAAATATTGTAAGAGCAATGATGCAAAGGCGCATCAGCCTGCCAACGAAATGACGCCGCAGCACTTGCCAAAGGTATCTAAACGTTACAGATTTGTTCATCTGGGAATGAAGCATGATGTGATTGGCCTTTGGCTAATGCGGTGAGAGATTGATCGCAAGGACACCGCCGTCACTATGCTTCGGTTTGACCCTTTTTGACAAGAGGCGTGACCCGCGCAAAGAGTAGGCAATGACAAACGAACATACAGATATTGATCATCTGGTGGCAATGATCCGCAGTGAAAGGGATCAATTGAAACAGTTAAGTGAAACGGCAAAAGATAGCCGTGCGCCAGTTATATTGGATCAACAATCAGTTGGGCGGCTTTCCCGCATGGATGCCATGCAGCAGCAATCAATAGAGCTTGCCACCGAAAAACGCCGCCAGCACCGGCTTGCCGCATTGGATGCGGCATTAAGGCGGGTCAAATCGGGTGATTATGGCTTCTGCCTGAAATGTGATGACAAGATTGCCGCTGGCCGTTTGGCGGTTGATCCGGCTGTTACGCTTTGCATTGATTGCGCGTAAGCGGATAAATCGTATGATCTAGCGATGCGCAATATAGATGCTTTGGATAAATTCGCTATCTTGAAGCGGGTTATAAAACGGTACGTCAACGGCGTTTGCTGACCGAAACACAGATTGCAGCCTTGCGGTAAATGCCGCGTTGGGCGGGTCGTTTGACCAAAGCGCAAAAACGCTGCCATCAGTTAGATGTTGTTGCAATTGCGCCAAGCCTTTGGGCTGATAGAATCCGGCATGCGCCGGGGCAAGATGAAAGTCAGGCGCATGGTCGATATCAAGCAAAATAGCGTCAAATTTTCGCGCTGGTTCAGCTGGATCAAATCCGGTTTTGCCAGCCGCCATCTGGAAAAAATCACCCTCGACAAACCGGCATTTCGGATCATCGTTGAGGCGTTTGCCAAGGGGGATCAGGCCGCTTTCATGCCAGCCAATCACCGGCGCCAGCTTTTCGACAATGATAAGGCTTTCAATGCGTGGGTCGTTCAATGTGGCGTCGGCGGTAAAGCCCATGCCAAGCCCGCCAACAATAACCGATAAAGGCCGGTTATCGGCAATGGCACCAAGCCCATATTCGGCAAGCGCAACCTCGGATGTGGTGAAAAGATCAGACATCAGATGCTCGTCACCAAGCAGGATTTCCAGCACATCAACATCAAGCCGCAATTCGCGGCGGCGGCGCAATGAAATCGGGCCAATGGCGGTTGGCTGATAATCCAATTCCTCAAAAATACGGCTCATCTTCGATCTCTTTCACGCTTGGCGTTTATGGGCATTATTGACTTATGGTGTTATCACGCATTGCGCCGCATTTATGTCCCTTTGCGGGGCGTGCGCGTCTGTCACATTTCATTTTTCGCATCTCCATGCTATGTAACAAAGCATGGAACCAATAAAACTACCAGCATCGCGCAACTTCGATGGAACCGGCGACAATCTTCACGCCAGCCCAGCCATGGCAGCGCGTCAATTCTCCTTTGCGCTTTTATGGCGCGGGGTTTTGAAACATTGCCCGCAATGTGGTGTTGGGCCGCTTTTGACCGGCTATTTAAAGCCCGAACCTTGCTGTTCGCATTGTGGTGAAGATTTTCGCCATATTAGCGCTGATGATGGTCCAGCTTGGTTAACGCTTTTGGTTGTTGGTCACGCGGTTGTGCCGCTGATGATTGTGCTTGGCCGCGATGCAACCATTTTGCCATGGATTGCCATTCTCATTCTGGCGCTGGTAACGCTTGTCGGGGTCTATTTTGTTTTGCCCCGCGCCAAAGGTGCCTTTATCGCGCTTATCTGGATGACTGGTGCAACCGGACAGGATATGTTTATCGCCGATCAAGATTCGGCTGATAAGCCAACGGATCGTTAGATAACTGGCAGATAACTGGTATTTTGCCGATTTGACATCAGCCAACTTTTCAAAATATTTCGTAAACATAAATACCGTGTGGCCACGCCTAGCGCTTGTTGCCCGATTGCTGTCACAAACCCGGCTAGCTTGTGCTGGCCATTGGCGGTGTTTTGTCTTTCTGGGTGAAAAAATCGGAAACAATTATATGTTGATGAAAAAATCATTGAAATTTTCATTTTCTCTGTTCAGGGTATTTATGGCAGATATGGGGAACTGATGCTGATTGATTTGAGAAACACTGGCAAGGCGGCGCAGCGGCAAAAGACGCTGCAAAAAGCGCCGTTGCGTTCGAGTGGTAAGATTGGCAGTGATATTAGGGCATTGCGCCGGTCGCGTAACTGGACCTTAAACGACCTTGCCGAACAGCTTGACCGTTCTGTTGGCTGGCTGTCGCAGGTTGAACGCAATGTGTCTGAGCCCGCGCTTGACGATATTCGGAAAATTGCCGGTTTATTTTCGCTGCCGGTCAGCTTTTTCTTTACCGATGCCGCTGTCAGTGATGAGGCCGCCTATATTGTTCGTGCTGGATCGCGGCGCATCATGAGTGACGCCCCAAAGGGGCTGGCGGAAAGCCTGTTATCCCCTGATTTGGGTGGTGCGTTTGAAATTGTTCATTCGGTTTTTGCACCAGGGGCAGCGTGCCCCGAACCTTTTGTGCGCCCAACCGAAGAGGCAGGCTATGTTCTTGAAGGTAGTTTGGTGCTGTTCATTGATGGGGTTCGTTTCGAACTTTATCCAGGCGATAGTTTCCATTTTGCCGGCGAAGAAATCACCTGGATTAATGAGGGCAAGACCGATGCGGTCTTGATATGGGTTATTGCGCCGCCGGTTTATTAACACCGCGGCTGAGATGAAAAAAGCAGACCAGAAATTTGGTCAAACCTTTGGAAAGAGATTTTGATATGACGAATCAAACCGTTGCTGGAAATGATACTGACTTAACGGCATCAGCCAAATTACCCGCATCGGCGCGTGTGGTGGTGATTGGCGGCGGGGCTGTTGGCTGTTCGGTTTTATATCATTTTGCCGAAATGGGATGGACCGATTGTGTCTTGTTGGAAAAGAACGAGCTGACGTCAGGGTCAACATGGCATGCGGCTGGCAATTGTCCTAATTTTGTCGGCTCATGGACGATGATGAAAATCCAGTCCTATTCAACCGAGCTATATCGCAAGCTTGGTGATCTTGTTGATTATCCAATGAATTATCATGTGACCGGTGCTATCCGTTTGGCACATAGCCGCCAGCGCATGGAAGAATTCAGGCATGTGCAGGCAATGGGGCGGCATATGTGTGTTGAATTTGAAGAAATGTCAAATAGCGACATGCAGGCAATCTATCCATTTTTGGAAACGCATGATCTTTATGGTGGTCAGTTTGACCCGCTGGATGGCGATATTGATCCGGCGCAATTGACCCAAGCCTTAGCTAAAGGCGCACGCGATCTTGGGGCAAAGATTATTCGTTTTTGTCCGGTAACGGCGGTTGAATGGCTTGGCGATGAATGGAAAATCACCACGCCAAATGGTGAAATCAGGGCTGAGTATGTGGTGAATGCGGCTGGCTATCGGGCTGGCGAGCTTGGCAAGATGTTTGGTCGTGATGTGCCGTGTGTGTCATTGGCGCATCAATATTTGATCACCGAGCCAATCGCCGAATTGACCGCGCGCGATGAAAAGCTGCCGCTGCTGCGTGACCCTGATAGTTCTTATTATTTGCGTCAGGAAAAAGATGGATTGCTTCTTGGCCCCTATGAAAAAAACTGTCGGGTGCATTGGCTGTCTTCTGATGATCCGATGCCCGATGATTTTTCGTTCCAGCTATATAATGACGATCTGGAACGGCTGGAATGGTATATTGAAGATGCTTGCGCACGCGTGCCGATTCTTGGCACGGCGGGAATCACGCGCGTGGTCAATGGCCCTATTCCCTATACGCCAGATGGATTGCCATTGATTGGGCCGATGCCAGGCGTGCCAAATGCGTTTGAGGCTTGTGTCTTTACCTTTGGCATTGTTCAGGCGGGCGGTGCTGGCAAGCTGTTGGCAGAAATCATCATTGAAGGCGAGGCCGAAAGCGACAGTTGGGCTGTTGATCCGCGTCGCTTTACCGATCATGTTGATACCGCCTATACCGCGGCAAAAGCCATTGAAACCTACAGCCATGAATATGCGATGCATTTCCCGCAAATCCAGTGGCCAGCTGGTCGCAAATCAAAATATTCGCCGCTTTATGACCGGTTGGCGGCGGCGGGTGCTGAATTTGGCAGCTATGGCGGCTGGGAACGCGCTGACTGGTTTCCCAAAAATGCGGCGGATCGCCGTCCGGCGGATAGTTATGATCGCCAACATTGGTTTGATGCGGTTGGAGACGAATGCCGCCATGTTGCGGCACATGCGGGCATTCTCGAACTAACCGGATTTTCGAGATTCCATGTTACTGGCGATGGTGCCGATGAATGGCTGACCACGCAAATTACCGGCAATATGCCGCGTGTTGGGCGTATCGGGTTGGCATATTTCGCCTCGCCAAAAGGCAAGATTCTGACCGAGATGACGGTGACAAATCTTGCCGAAAATGACTTTTTGCTGATGACGGGTGCGGGGGCCTATTGGCATGATCGTGATTTGTTGCTGGCAAGCCTGCCCGCCGGTGGGTCGGTAACGATAAATGACGTTACGCGCAATTTGGCGACCTTGCTTGTGACAGGACCAAAAGCACCGGCAATTCTGGCTGATATGACGGGGCAATCAATGACGCATGCTGATTTTGCGTGGCTTAGCCACCGCAAGATTGATCTTGCTAATTGTCAGGCAAACGTCATTCGGGTGTCTTTTGCAGGTGAAGCCGGATTTGAAATTCATTGCCAGATGGATGATGTTGTTGCGGTTTATGATGCGGTTATGGCGGCTGGTGCCGCGCATCAATTGCGTCCCTTTGGGATGCTTGCCCTTGACTCAATGCGATTGGAAAAAGGCTATCGGTCATGGAAAGCAGATTTGACTTCTGACTATACGATGCTTGAATCCGGTCTTGGTCGCTGGGTGAATTTCAACAAGGATGATTTTGTTGGCCGCGCCGCGTTGCAGGCTGAAAAACAGGCTGGCAGCCAGCGTGAATTTGTCACCCTTACGCTTGATGATCCCGATGATGGCGCTCCCTTTGGCGAGGCGGTTTATCTCAGCAATGTTTCAATTGATGGCGCTGATGCCGGACTGGTTGTGTCGGCTGGCTATGGGCATCGTATTGGCACGTCAATCGCGATGGCTGTTGTTGATCGTCAGGCCTTGGCAAAGGCAAAGGATATTTCGGTTCTGGTGTTGGGGCGTAAACGCCGTGCCACTGTGGTCGAAGACCATGTTCTATATGATCCTGAAAATGCAAAGATGAAGGTGTAACCAATGCAGATTCCGTCAAAGGCACGTGCCGTAATCATTGGTGGCGGTGTTATTGGCTGCTCGATTGCCTATCATCTCGGAAAATTGGGCTGGAAGGATGTTGTGCTGCTGGAACGCAAACAGCTTACCTGCGGCACCACATGGCATGCGGCAGGCTTGATTGCCCAGCTTCGCGCAACGCAAAATATGACACGGCTTGCCAAATATTCACAAGAACTCTATTTCGGTCTTGAGGCTGAAACTGGCGTTGCCACCGGCTTTAAACGCAATGGTTCAATCACGGTGGCCTTAACCGATGAGCGGATGGAAGAACTGCGCCGGTCGGCAGCGATGGCGCGCGCTTTTGGCGTTGAGATTGACGAAATTACCCCTGGCGATATTGCCGGTCGCTATCCGGGGCTGGCAACAGGCGATGTTGTTGGCGGCGTGTGGTTGCCAAAGGACGGACAGGCAGATCCGGTCAATATCACCCAAGCATTGGCGAAGGGGGCGCGGAATTTTGGTGCGTCAATTCTGCAAGGGGTTAAGGTTACGTCAATCCAGCATGCCAATGGCCGCGTCACGGGTGTTGAAACTGATCATGGGCCGATTGCGGCTGACTATGTGGTGAATGCTGGAGGCATGTGGGGCCGGGAAATTGGCGCGATGGCAGATGTTGCGGTGCCGCTTCATGCGTGTGAACATTTCTATATTGTGACCGAAGCCATGCCCGATCTTGCGGCAAATCTGCCGGTATTGCGCGTCCCGGATGAATGCGCCTATTACAAAGAAGATGCTGGTAAAATTCTGCTTGGGGCGTTTGAGCCA
>JAOEVD010000034.1 GCA_028383305.1 Candidatus Puniceispirillum sp. | reverse complement strand
AGTTGTGTACATACTCGTGTACATTATGTGCGTGTTGACAGTGACTCACAGCATCCTAAAGTGAAGCTATTGCTTATTTAGCAGTGAGACTGGTGCAGCATTGATGCGTAGAACTGCTTCCCGAGCGCGCCATTTCCCAAGTTCAAAGGTCCGTCGACCGAGATACAAGTGACTGTTTCTAAACGATTAATGTGCTAGAACAGGAGTTTTTTGTCCTATGGTGTGGGTAAGGTTGCCGGTATACTTTTACAAAAGAAACGAAACTTTTTACTTCTCGCGGTCAATTCCATCTGACCTTCAGCATCGCTTCCAAAAGCGTAAGATTGAAGTATCTCTGCGAACAAAATCAGAATCAAAAGCAGCCAAGTCTGCTGCAGCATTGTCTGATAGGCTTGAACGCTATTGGGACAGTCTCCGGATGGAGATGATTTATTCACGGGAACTTGGTCTGAGGGTGACGCCAAACGCTAAAACGACCATCTGTTCCAGAAGCTTTTCTTTAACAGAGGCGCTGGCGCTCTATCACCGTCTAAAGGGTGGTGGAAAAACAAAGCTGTTCTTCGAGTCCTCAGAGCGAAGCATGCGCTACCTTACAGATTGTCTTGGGCACGAAGATTTGGTGGCACTTGAAATTTCAGACGCTGGTCGGTTTAGGGATTATCTATTTGATCGGGGGATGTCTTCATCATCAGTAAAGCGCGTGTTCTCATCAGTACGAGCAGTGATCAATCTTGCCATTCGAGAACAGGGCCTATCCATCAATAACGTGTTCAGCGGCACATTTATTCCAGACGATGAAGCAAAGACACAACGCTTACCCATCCCAACCGAAGTGCTGGTCACTATTCAGCATGAATGTATGCAGTTGGATGATGAACCAAGATGGTTGATTGCCCTTATTAGTGATACAGGCATGCGCCTTTCAGAAGCCTGTGGGTTGCTGACATCGGACATCTGTTTGGATGGCGAGATGCCTCATATCAAACTTGTTGTGCATCCTTGGCGGCGGTTGAAGACAGGGTCTAGCTCGAGGCAAATTCCACTGGTTGGCACTTCGCTTTGGGCAGCACAGCGAGTGGTAAAGCAAGGCCATCAATTTGCCTTTCCAAAATACAGTAACGGGTTCAAGTGCAATGCTAACTCTGCTAGTGCAGCATTGAACAAATGGCTGAATCCACGTGTTCCCATTGGGTGCGTCATGCATTCGTTCCGACATAGCCTAAGAGACAGGCTCCGGGCTGTCGAATGTCCTGCTGACATCATCGATGCCATTGGCGGCTGGACCACAGAGGGAGTTGGCCACCAATATGGTAAAGGTCACAGCTTGCAGGTCATGAACGGATGGATGAAGAAGCTCTTGATATAACCCTAAATTTAAAAATCACCTTTGGCTTAAACTAGCGCTCGTTAGAACTGGAAAGCTTGTAAAGCCAAACCGGCCTTGCTGCTCAGCTCTTTCAAGCTGAGATTTCCAATCCAAAATTTCTTCCGCAGACAAGCCTTGAGTTAATGCAAAATTTGCCATTAATGCCTCTGAATATCTAGCAGGTGAGTTGCCATTTCTTCTTGTGATGACGAAAGCTAGTGATCTGTCCTTTATGTTCTCAAATCCGCGACGCTCCAGCTTTCCGGGCAGCTCCATTGGAAGCATTTGATGGCTACAATGCGCTCTGTATGCTTCATGAACCTTCCCATTTAACTTCTCGTCAGCACCATAGAATTTAAAATGATCCCAAAGTATCGAAACGTTCACAAAAGCACCCCCTGACTTCAAGATGCGAGTGATTTCATCCAGCGCCGGCTCCACATCTGGAACATATTCCAGAGCTTGCGTTGAAGTTACAGAATTACAGCTATTGTTCTCTAATTGGCTCTGGTCTGCATTTTTCTCGATATAATTAATATTTTCAAATTCTGAACACCGCTTCCGGGCTTGATCAAGCTGAGCTTTGCTGGGATCTAAACCATAAATTGTTCCAGAATCTCCCACTGCTTTGGCAAGGTGTGTTAATAAATGACCAGCACCGCAACCCACGTCGATGATAGTATTTCCAGCTTGAATTTGAAGTTCGTTAAGAATTGCATTTCGACGGGTAGTTCCTGCAATACTCTCCGCCATCAGACGTTGGAGCTTACCCAAGTCACTATCAAAATCTACGCCCAAAAAAACCTCTTTTACAAAACGTTAATCGTTTAGAAACAGTCACTTGTATCTCGGTCCACGGACCTTTGAACTTGGGAAATGGCGCGCTCGGGAAGAAGTTTGATGCCTACCCGAAGCGCCACTCCGTAACTGAATCTAGCTATAACAATAGCTTAGCAGATCATCACACATGGTCAACTATCAAAACATTACCTGCAACCTTGCCTGAACCCAGTTAAGTCTTGGAATGCTCAAGTGAGGATTGCTGGATGGAGAAGTTTTATCAAATCATTTAAGACAAAATCAGGTGCTGTTTGCTGGGTTCAACAAACAGAACATCAACTCAAGAATACTTCCCTTCCTTTGGTAGATGTTGGTGATGCTACCTTAAGAGAACTTCTTCAGACTTATGCTAAAGAAGTGTCCTCACATCTAAAAGGTTCAGAAATAGAAACATACAAACTGAACCTCTATTCCAAACATCCAATTGCAGAGAACAAACTCGTTAATCTTACTCAGAGACATTTTGAGCATCTGCGAGATGAGAGACTAAAACAGGTGAAGTCGGGAACAGTTCATGCCGACATGATGATGTTTAGAAGAGTATTCAAAACTGCAATACACAAATGGGGATATGGACTACCCAAAAACCCTGTTGAACATCTTCAACTGCCATCACCTCACAAGTCCCGTAAACGTAGATTGATGCCTAGTGAGAAAGAACGCCTTCTCACCACTGCATCATCACAACGCAATATCTACATCGCCTCTATCATTGAGTTTGCAATTGAGACAGGTATGCGCCGTTCAGAGATATTGAAACTCAGATGGTGTGATGTTGATTTGGAGAATGGATTTGCATCTCTTTAAGACACTAAGAATGGTGAAGATAGAAGAGTGCCGCTCACCAGACGATGCATAGAAGTCCTAAAGATGGTGCCGCAGACGCATGAACAAATATTTCCTATCTCTGCAACCTGTCTGCGTCTTGCATGGAACAGAGCACGCAATAAAGCAGGCATCACTGATTTACGGTTTCATGACTTGAGACATGAAGCAGTGTCACGGTTCTTCGAGATGGGAATGTCAGTTCCAGAAGTTGCACTCATATCTGGACATAAGGATGTGAGGCAATTGTTCAGATACACTCACCTCAACCCAAATAATGTGTTTAAGAAATATGAAGCGTTCTAAAACAATCCAGAGATATAATGATAAATGCCATACACGATGACACAAACCACTACCAAAATTATGAAGAGTGTTTGCAGGAAGTCATGAACCAGCGCTTTGACTAGTTGTTTCGTTTTGACTGAACCAAGAGCAAGGTAACAAAGGACTAATGACAATGGAAAAGAAAACCAAAAGACAGTCGAAACAATCCAAAACTTAATGAACCCCATATCCTTAAAAGGATTTTCATCTTCAGTTTTTGTTATCTGGTTTTCGGTATTCATTAAGGTGTCTCTATTGCATTTATAGATTAGGAAACTGTCGCCAGTTTTGAGGGGTATAACTTCTCGAATTTACTTGCTCAAACAATAAGTTTTTTCAAAGCCATTCATTTTGAAAGCATCAAAACTTAATGTGGCTATTCCCATATCCAAAAAAGCCTGATCAATTGCTGCCACATCTTTTGCTCCACCGCCTCCATGAAGCAAAATGACTAATGGTGGTAATTTTGTTGAGGGGGTTTTAAAATTTACGCTGCTATAGCAGGGGTCGAACTTAGAAACCTTACCAATAACTTTGCTCGGCCCACCTGTTTTCTCAATACGAGGCTTCTTGAGCAATTTAGATTTGCATTCTGAAGCTGGCAGGTTAGCAATTGCAAAAGCGGAAAACGAAGAACAACTGAACAAAAGTATTAATCCAAATACAATACTTATTTTTCTCCAGCCTGTGCTGAGCAATTTCATTCTCATGTCTGCTTGCATGTATCCTGCCTCCCAATGTTTTTATGATGGCTGTGATTTTTGCAAAGGTAAAGAGAACACCAATTACCGTAAACCAAAAAGGCCCTGGGAGACTCACACAGAGTCGCTAGGGCGTATAGGGCTCACCCCTCTAGCCAAAAGGCCTCTAAGGCTCCTCAGTGACTCTCTATGAGTCATTAAAAGCATGTTTAGATAAGATGTCTATTAAATATAATTGAATCAGTAACATAGATATTTATCAGATCGGGTAAATCTATAGACTCTGCTGTGTTGGACACAGACGATGTTACTTGTTTGGAAACTCGACTGGAACACTAAGGTGTTCTTTAAGAGTTCATAGATCTAAAGGATACCTAGAGACCTGAAGGTACTAAGGGTACTAAGGGTATCAAGAAGAAGGTTATTAAAGATAATTAACCATAATCAATGACTTGAACCTATGTAAGGCAGACATACTTTCATCGGGTGCAAATGGGCTGATGGTGCATCACGCCGGTACCGAATCACTTGGTGCTGTTTCGCCAGTATCATCGTCTTCAGGTAGGCTTTCCTCGCCAGACATAATTTTTTCAAACTTGGTAAAGAACATTTTCGACAATTTACGTGCTGTGCTGGTGATCAAACGTCCACCAAGCTGGGCAATTTTACCACCTGGCTCGGCCTTGGCCACATATTTCAATATTGTGCTGTCCCCGTCGGCGAATAATTCGACATCAGCACCGCCTTTGGCAAATCCGGCCAAGCCACCATCACCTTCACCAGTCAGGCTGAATCCCGTCGGTGCATTCGTCGTATCCAGTGTCACCCTACCGTTGAATTTTGCTTTCACGGGACCAATTTTCAATGTTACCTTGGCTTCCAGATCATTTTCGCCAGTCCAGTTTAGCGCCTCACATCCCGGAATACAGGCTTTCAGAATGGCTATATCATTTAATCCCTCATAAACCTTGTCCAAGGGGGCGTGGATTGTGATTTCGTCGGCTAGTTCCATTAGTCTCTCCTGTCAGGAAGCAGTCATTCGTAAATCTGGCTTCTGGCCAGTGGTCTCACAAAAGGCGTCTTGTGTGTCTATATCGACATAAAATCCCTTGGCGCAACTATCAAACGGGTAAATCAGGTCGGGGTGATTGTTCAGTAATCCTCGGCATCCAAGGTTGGTTTTCTCCTTGATAATTTTGTGCCTCGCTGATGCGGGCATAATAATCGGATTGCCACGGCGCACAAATATACCATCCGCGCGTTGCACCGGGACGGTAATCTGACCAACGCCAGCTTTTTTATGCGCGGCAAACAATGTCGCGCAATCTGCGGCCGTCAATAGTGGCAGATCAGCCAAACAGATCATATAATTGGCCGCCTGTCCTGCGGCGATGAGACCAGCTGTAACCGAACTCATCTGTCCGGATTGATAATGTGCGTTGGTAATCATGGTCAGCGCAATCCCATCCAACGCTGCCGCTACCCGCTCTGCCTCATGGCCCAGCACAACAACCGGTGATACATCGGCAAACGCCACCAATGTTAGCGCCATGTGCCGGACCATTGGCACACCGTTTATCGGCAATAACAGCTTGTTTAATCCGCCCATGCGCTGTGACATGCCAGCGGCCAGTAAAATAATCGTGGGCCGCTTTATGGCTGTGATTTCGGGCACCATATCAGCAAGCATCGTCGGTGCCACGTTGTTGTCCGGCTGTGCGGCGTGTTTGGATAATCTCAGCCATGATCGACAGAGCGATCTCATCGGGTGTCACCGCATTGATTTGTACCCCAGCGGGTGATCGCACCGTGGCGATTTTTTTAGCAGATACACCAGCGTTTGTCAGCTTGTCCTCAAAGCTGGCAAATTTACGGCGGCTACCGACAAAAGCGATATACGTCGCCCCCATTTTCAGCGCTGCTGTCAAGGTAGCAACATCGCCCTTGCCTTGGGTGGCAACCACAACATAGCGGTCAACATCGGTTAGGGCAGCGCTATCCATTTCCATAAGTGAGGCATATTGCCGATCAGCGATGGCATGTTCAATCTCCCCGCACAGCACAAGGCTGAAGCCAAATGACGATGAGATCCGCAATAGGGCCGATGCTACCGGCCCTGATCCGAATACCAGCAATTCGGGCTGTGGCTTCACCGGTTCGACAAAAATATCCATTGAACCCTTGCTTGGACAACCATTGTACACCACCTGCACCATCCCATCTTCGGCGGCATCCTCAATATCGGCCAACAATTCCTCAGGACGTAGGCAAACCAACGTTGCCTTGCCTGTTTTGATGGCTACGATTGCTGCTTTTTTCACTGCTGCAGTCACACAGCCACCACCCAGCCAGCCATCGGCGAAATCACCATTACCCAACACTAGGGCTTTCATCCCTGGTTTTGCGGCGGTTGATGCCAATGTCCGCACCACCGTTGCCACGGCAAAAGGGGTGCCTTCAGCGCGCAATTGATCAGCAATCGCATGCGCCATACATGTATTGCTCTGCCGTGTCATAAGCGCTCCAATTCCCCTTCAATGGCCGCTAGACTGGCTAGCGTATTACATGGAGCAAAGCAATCAACATGCGGCAACGCAGCGGCCATGCTGGCGGCGACCGGCGCGTAATCCTTCCAGCCCAATAGGGGATTTAACCATATAATTTTACATCCACGGCGTTTTAATCGCGCCAGCGCGTCTCCTACCTCGTGGGCTTCACCTGTATCATAACCATCCGACATAATAATGACCACGGTTTTGCGTCCGGTCATCCGACTGGCATATTGGTTGTTAAACGTGCGTAAGCTGGCGCCGATTTTTGTGCCACCACCGAACCCTCGTGCCATCATGGACAACCGGTTCACCGCCCGCAAAGTGTCATTGTCGCGAAGTGCATCACTCACGCACATCAAGCTGGTATGAAACAAAAACGCATCGGTGCGCTGGTCATTACCAACCAACCCTTTGACAAAGGACAAAAATACCCGGGCATAAAGCTGCATTGACCCTGAAACATCTAGAATACTGACCAAATGCACGGGACGGTCAGGGCGGCGGCGGCGCAACAGATGCAACGGTTCGCCCCCTGTGGCCACCGATTTACGCATGATCCGCCGCATATCCAGCCCATCACCCTGCCGCGCGGTTTTGCGTCGGCGTGATCGCCTATACCGGATTGCGGTGGCGATCCGGCGGGCGGTTTCGGCGGCGCGTGCTTCATCTTCAGGCAGAATGAATTCGCGCATATCGGTGGCATTGCGATTGGTCACCTGCGTCGCTATCAGTTTCCCTTCGCCAGAACTTTCGGCCTCGCCGTCATTATCATTATCGGGAGTATCGATGCTGCCACTGCCGTCGGCGGGTGGCGCACTGAACTTTTGCGACAGATTGGTCAGACTGTTTTTCTGGTCGCTACGACTTTGCGTTGGCGTGTGATCATGGCGTTGTTTGCCGGCATTCAACCAATAAGCAGCAAATAATTCATCAAACCGGGCAAAGCTCTCAACGTCACTGGCACAAATGGCCTTTAATGCAAGCCTTACATCATTTGGGTCGCCTGCATCAACCAGTTGTAAAGCCCCAAGGCTAGTTTCGGTTTCCGGCATGCCGGCCCGAACTCCATGCGCGCGAAGGTGCCGGGTAAAATCGCTCATGCGCTCAGCAATGCCAGCGCGAGTTAAAAAACGCGTAACAGCCATTACCCTGCCCTGCCAGCCAAACGCTGGGCAACCTCGCTGGGAATGGCCGCCTGATCGGCCTCAGTTTTCAGCAAGCACACAAGCGACGACTTCAATGCAACTGGATCGACGGTGATATCATTCACCCCTAAACCACCCAGCGCCGCGGCCCAATCTAGCGTTTCTGCAATGCCCGGCTTTTTTTCTAGATCTTCTTTGCGCAAGCTTTGCACAAAGCTGACGATCTGGGCTGCCAGTGCGGGTTCAACCGCCGGGCAACGGGCCCTCAGTATAGCTAATTCGGTTGTGCGGTCGGGATAGGGAACAAAATTATAAATACAGCGCCGCCTCAGCGCATCAGACAGGTCCCGCGTACCATTAGAGGTCAACACAACAATCGGCTTGCTCTTTGCGGTAATGGTGCCCATTTCGGGGATGGTCACCTGAAAATCGGATAGTATTTCAAGCAGATAGGCTTCAAATTCCTCGTCAGCCCGGTCAATCTCGTCAATCAGTAAAACCGGCGGCTTTTTTTGCTGTATTGCGCGCAGCAGGGGGCGTTCCATCAGATAGTCGGCTGAAAATATCCGCGTTTCGATATCGTCAATGGCGTTGCCGCTGTCACCAGTCCGCTCCGCCATTGCCCGGATCGACAGTAGTTGGCGCTGGTAATTCCATTCGTAGATTGCTGCCGACGCATCCAGCCCTTCATAGCATTGCAGCCGAATCAATTCGGTATTATGGATGTCTGCCAGTGTCTTTGCGATCTGGGTTTTGCCGACGCCTGCATCGCCTTCAAGCAAAATGGGCCGTTCCAGTTCCAGCGCAATATGAGTCGCCATCGCCAGTTCGGACGATGCGATATAGCCTTTGCCAGCCAGCTTAGTTTGTAAATTTTGCCAATTCATGACTGCCTGCGCAAAAAAAATAATGGGCAGAGGAAAATATTCCCTCTGCTAATTCTTTTGGTTTAGTCGTGTAGCCCAAGACTGTTCGCTATTTTCCAGATCCGCCAATGGTCATGCGGCATATGGCTTTGCGTCAGGCCAAAGCTCTTAAACGCATCATGCACGGCGTTTGAAAAGGCTGGGACACCACCAACATTTGGGCTTTCCCCCACACCTTTGGCACCAATTGGGTGATGCGGGCTTGGTGTTTCGGTAAAGTCCGTCTGGTAGTTTGGTGTTTCCCAAGCGGTTGGGATGAAAAAGTCCATCAATGTGCCGGTGGTAACGTTGCCTTGCTCGTCATAGGCAATTTCTTGACCTAAGGCGATCGCCAATGCTTCGGTCAACCCACCATGCACTTGGCCTTCAATAATCATCGGGTTGATCCGGGTACCGCAATCGTCCAGCGCATAGAACTGGCGAATTTCAGTTGTGCCGGTATCGGTATCGATTTCCATCACACAGATATAGGCTCCGAACGGGTAGGTCATGTTTGGTGGGTCGTAATAGCTGACTGCTTCCAGACCTGGTTCGACACCTGGGATCGCCTGACTATAGGACGCAAAGGCGATCTCTTTCATTGTCTTAAAGCGCTCGGGCGCACCTTTAACAACAAAGCGATCAACATCCCATTCGACGTCATTATCATGTACTTCCAACAGATAGGCTGCGATCATCTGCGCCTTGGCGCGGATTTTACGGCCAGCCATGGCTGTTGCGGCACCGGCTACGGGCGTTGAGCGTGATCCATACGTCCCCAGGCCATATGGTGCTGTGTCGGTATCACCCTCTTCAAGCGTGATATCCTCTGCTGGAATGCCAATTTCAGATGCCAAAATTTGTGCAAAGGTTGTTGCATGCCCTTGCCCTTGCGAGATCGTCCCCAATCGGGCAATCGCCGATCCGGTCGGGTGGATCCGGATTTCGCATGAATCAAACATGCCCAAGCCCAGAATGTCACAATTTTTCACCGGACCCGCACCAACAATCTCGGTAAAGTGGCTAAGCCCAATACCAATCAGCTTGCGTGTCTCACCGCGGTTGAATGCAGCCAAACGCTCGGCTTGTTCTGCGCGCAGCCCCTCATAATCGACAGCGGCCAGCGCTTTGCTCCATGCAGTATGATAATCGCCCGAATCATATTCCCAGCCCAAAGCGGACTGATACGGGAACTGGTCCTTTTGGATAAAATTTTTCACCCGCAAATCAGCAGCATCCATCCCCAACTTGATCGCCAAAACCTCGATCATGCGCTCGATGAAATAGGCCGCCTCAGTCACCCGGAACGAACAACGATAGGCCACGCCGCCTGGCGCCTTGTTGGTGTAGATACCGTCAACGGCCAGATAGGCAGTTGGGATATCATATGAACCAGTACAGATATTCATGAACCCTGCTGGGAATTTTGTTGGATCTGCACAGGCGTCAAAGGCACCGTGATCAGCTGTTGTATGACACCATAATCCAGTAATTTTGCCCTCTTTTGTGGCTGATATTTTGCCATGCATCCAATAATCACGGGCAAATGCCGTAGCCATCAGATTGTCCATGCGGTCCTCAACCCATTTCACCGGCACACCTGTCACAATCGATGCCACGATGGCACAGATATATCCCGGATAAACACCAACCTTGTTGCCAAAGCCACCGCCGATGTCAGGCGAAACAATGCGGATGTTGTGCTCAGCAATGCCGGAGATTAATGACGCCACGGTCCGCACGGCATGTGGTGCTTGGAATGTACCCCAAACAGTCAGCTTACCATTAACCTTGTCCATTGATGCCACACAGCCGCAAGTCTCAAGCGGGCATGGATGCGTGCGATGGTAATATATCATTTCCTCAGCCACAACTTCGGCTTCTGACAGCACTGCCTCAGTGGCGGCCCGGTCACCAGATTCCCATGTGAAAATATGGTTGGGATGGCGGCGTGGACCATGTGCCCCTTCGCTTTGGTCGGCAATATCCTCACGTAATACGGGGGCGTCATCCAGTTCCGCTTTGAACGGGTCAACAAGAACTGGCAATTCCTCATATTCGACCACAACGGCTTGAATGCCGTCATCGGCGATATAGCGGTCATCAGCGACGACATAGGCCACTTCCTGTCCTTGGAACAATACCTTGCCGTCAGCCAGAACCATCTGCTTATCGCCGGCCAGCGTTGGCATCCAATGCAGGCCAAGCGGTTCCAGATCAGCTGCGGTCAACACCGCATGCACACCTGGCAGCGCCAATGCCGCTTCGGTATTGATTGATTTAATCCGCGCATGCGCATAGGGCGAGCGAACAAAATCACCGAACAACATGCCCGGCATTTTCATATCATCGACATAATTACCTTTACCTTGGGTAAAGCGCGCATCCTCAACGCGTTTGCGTGACGTTCCAAGACCGCTAAGCGCGGCCATACGTTCTTCTTTTGGAGGTGTAGACTCATTCATTACGCTGACTCCTTCACTTCGTTCATTTTAGCCGCCGCGGCCAGAATTGCTTTGACTATATTCTGATAGCCTGTACACCGGCACAGATTGCCTGATATGCCAAACCGCACTTCTTCTTCAGTTGGGTTGCTATTTTCCTGCAGAAGTCGGTGTGCGCGGGTGATCATTCCCGGGGTACAATAGCCGCACTGTAAGCCATGATGTTCTTTAAACATCTCTTGCAGCACATGCAGCCCATCTGATGATCCCAGCCCTTCGATCGTTGTGATTTCAGCATCTTGGGCTTGCGCCGCAAAAACGGTGCATGATTTTATCGACATGCCATTCATATCGACTGTACAGGCGCCACAATGTGATGACTCACAACCAATATGTGCTCCAGTCAGGTTGAGGTCCTCGCGCAACACGTGAATCAGCAACTGACGTGGTTCGGTCAAGAGTTCTACCTCTTTACCGTTGACGGTCATTTTCAAGTGTGTTTTTCCCATGTCTGTCTCCCAAACTAAGCCCGCGCCACAGCGCTGGTAATGGCTTTTTTGACGATAACGCCAGCCACATGTTTTTTGAAATCGACCGGACCACGTGTGTCGGCCACCGGGTCGGACGCGTCAACGGCTGCTTTGACCGCAGTTTTGATCGTTGCATCATCAAGGCTGCTACCCACAAGTGCGTCAACCGCAGCGGCGCAATAAACGGGCGTATCTGAAAGATTGGTCAATGCCACTGACGCTGCCTTGCATTTACCGCCTTCAATCGTGATCATCACCCCGGCTGCTGCTGTTGCATAATCTCCAATTTTGCGCTTTTGCTTTTCATATGCAAAGCCACCTGACGGTTTTGCAAACGAAATGGCGGTTAGGATTTCCTCATCTTCACGTGCGGTGAAATAAGCCGCTTCGTAAAAATCGCGCGCCTTAACCTCTCGGCTGCCCCCTGGTCCTGTCAGATAATAGGTCGCATCCAGCGTTTGCATCAAACCGGGCATGTCGTTGGCTGGGTCGCCATTTGCAACATTGCCCCCAATTGTCCCCAGATAGCGCACCTGTGGATCGGCGATCTGCAGTGATGCCTCACGAATCAATGGCGCCGCTTTGGCTAGCGCTTCACTCGCGATCAGTTCATGCTGTGTTGTCATTGCCCCAATGTTGATCTTATCACCATCGATAGAAATGCCTTTTAATTCGGCAATGCCGCCAAGATCAATCAAATGGCTGATATCGGTCATCCGCTGTTTCATTACTGGGATCAAGCTATGGCCCCCAGCAATAACGCGCGCATCATCACCCCATTTTGACAATAGACTGACAACTCCATCGACCGTGTCAGGTTTGTGATATTCAAAAGCACTGGCTATCATGTATTTTGCTCCCTTTATCCCTCGGCGCCGTTATTGGACCGGACATCACCCCTGTTGCTGCTGTCTTTAGTGATCGGTAAAGCCTAAGCAACTGACCAGGGCATAATTTGCAACTATTCCTGAATAACCTTGGCGCAATTTAGCGTGGCTGCATACAAAAAAACCACAAGCCAAAATTCCGCATAAACATAATCGTGGTAACCTTAAGTGCTATTCACTTCAGTTGAAACGGTATCACCTCCTGTTACATCCACCAACCAATCAAGTAAACCGCCGGTCCGAGGCGCAACGCCCGGCCCAATCTAGACCCCACCCCCTTCAATAAAGTCCAAAGCTGATTAAGAAACGACCACAGTAACCCCGGTCCTTGGTTCAGGCAAGGTTGCAGGTAAGGTTTTGATAGTTGACCATATGTGACGATATGCTAAGCTATTGTTATAGCTAGATTCAGTTACGAATTGGCGCTGTGGGTAGGCATCGAACTTCTTCCCGAGCGCGCCATTTCCCCACGTAGAGTGACTTTAAGCCACTGAAAAAACTTGCGATTTGTTATTAACGGCAACCGTGAGTTTACAATATGGGCAACAATAGCAACCCTTCTTATGTGTTCCTCAAAGGGACTACCTACTACTTTAATCGTCATATACCGCTGGATGTCAGGCCTTACTACAAGTCTGACAGAGTGATACTTTGTCTTAAAACTAACAGAAAAGACCAAGCTATTCGTGCAGCTAGATCTATTGCACAGAGGCTTGAGGACTATTGGCTGTCTTTGAGGCTGGCTAAAATTGATGTGCCAGCTCTGCACCTGCTTAGAGACAGACCTCTGAAGGTATCCCAATCCTCCTGTGTGACTCTGTCAGAGGCTGAAGTGTGTCAATAAGGATAAGGCCTTCCTCAGAGGTGCTGAGAGGAACATTCAGTCAGTAGTAGATGTGCTGAGTAACAGACCCTTAGATGAATATTCATCTCCTGATGCTGCTGCTTACAGGGATTATCTTCTCAAAAGAGGTTTTACTACTAACTCAGTTAGGAGGGACTTCGCCACCATCAGGTCTGATGTCAATCTAGCCATACAGGAACATGGTTTGGAGTGTCGCAATGCCGTCTCAAAGGTTTGCTTGCCTAACCTAGATGATGCTAAGAAAAGGAATCCTATCCCTTTAGAGAGCATTAGAGAGATACAAAAGGAGTGTGTGTCTATAGACGATGAAGCTAGGTGGATGGTAGCCCTCATATCAGATACAGGCATGAGGTTGTCTGAAACTGCTGATCTTCATATAAATGACATCAAGCTAGATTGTGAGATACCTCACATAGACCTGAAGCCTCACGCATAGAGAGGCCTAAAGACAAGAGGCAGTCAGAGACAGATACCACTAGTAGGAGCCTCTCTATGGGCTGCCAAGAGGGTTAAAGCTAACAATACTGCTCTAGCCCTTATGCGTTCCCTAGATACACGTCAGCTAAAGGTACTAACGCTAACTCTGCATCAGCAGCAGTCAACAAATGGCTGAAGCCTAGAGTACCAGAGGGATGCGTAATCCATAGCTTTAGGCATAGCCTCAGAGACAGGCTGAGGGCTGTTCGGTGTCCATCAGATATGATTGAACAGATAGGTGGTTGGTCTAATGCTGGTGTAGGACAAAGCTATGGTGAGGGGTATGAGTTGACTGCAACCATAGAGTTTCTCATGCAAATTTAAGCTTATAATAAAATCGTCCAATATACTCTCTAATGCCCTCAGAGGTTCTACTAAATCCATTCGCACTTGGCAGAAACGAGAGCCAACTTAGTGTTTGTCCGGTTGCTCGAAAGTCTGTGGCAAATGGCACTGAATCTATTCCTTGTTTATCAAACAAAAGTTTCGCTCTGGGCATGTGAAAACTAGACGTGATCAATACAATCCTTTTTATTCCATTCGCACTAATTAATTGTGCAACCGCTTTAGCTTCTTCTGCAGTATTTGCAACAGTATTGCTAAGAAGAATTTGCGATTCATTTATGCCTAGCTCAACGGCCTTGGCTTTTAAAAGCTCACCCTCTGCGGGGAGACTACTCCATGGCATCTTGCCTCTGGTAAAGATCAAAGTTGGCGCCTTTCCTGATTTCAAAACATCAATACCAGCAAAGAAACGATCCGGATCTCCCCACTCCACATGGAGAGTGCCACTATGCTCAAATGGTGAAAGCATCCCACTTAACACAACAACTGCATCGTAAGTGCCAAACTCGCTCAGAGTCTTTGGCGGGTACTGTTTCTCCAAATCCTGCCATATGAACTGCGCTGTTATGGGAAGTGATGACAATAGGAGAACAAAACAGCTCAGAGTAGTTATCCACCATCGGCGCAAGCATATTCCTGTAATTATGAGGAAAACAACCAACCCTAGAGGTGATATGATTAAGGGCAATAACTTATGCAGGTAAATCATAATTAGTTGAGAGTCCAACTCTGAGTGTGCAACGTGTGCAATATTCTGTGCAAGATTTCCAAAGCATCAAACTGACCTAAGAGCTTTTAGAGACGATACCTCAACCCTATTTCAAATGTTTTATTTTTTGGCTCATACCCGTAGATAGTGCCTGCAATCGTTACTCCGGATGGAATTTCAGAGTCTTCTATAGACCAGTAACGATAGTAGGTTTCCCAACTACCTTCAGGGTTTGTGTAAGACACATCAAAACCAAACCCCTTTTTTTGGTCATTAACCAAGTCGGTCAAGTATCCAGGCACT
Organism: Candidatus Puniceispirillum sp.; assembly: GCA_028383305.1. Lineage (GTDB taxonomy): Bacteria > Pseudomonadota > Alphaproteobacteria > Puniceispirillales > Puniceispirillaceae > UBA3439. Next base: position 1,979 of record JAOEVD010000034.1, on the reverse strand, counting down.
TTAGATAAGTACGAGGTTTGTTGGCCACGTATGAAATAGTTGTATTGCAACTTTATGTTTGAACCATCGTCATTTCTTACATTGTAGCCCAGCGGGGCATACAAATAAATTGATAATCTATCATAAGTCCCAGCGGAAGTTGATGTTCTTCCTGGGCCAAAATTATCAAAAAGACGGCGATAACCTATGCCCGCAAAAAAGGCCCCAGGGATCGGGTAATAACCCTCAGCGAGTAACTTGTAATAGTCGTGGTTATGCGTACCAGACCCGTCATATTTCACCAATCCATAAGAACCTTCAATATTCCAAGAAATACCCTGACCACCACTCACATTAGGATTTCTGATGTTGGTCTCATCTCTGACGCCAAGTGAAAAAGACAAAGGAAATCTAGACTTTACGGTCATTAAGCCTGGCTCTTCATAGCTAGAATAATGCCAGTCATAGAATGTTGTTTTTCCATTTAGGCTTTTAACTTCTTTCGTATCCAAAGCATTTGCTGCCGCGCAAATGAGAATGCTCATACATGCCGTCACTAAGGATAATCGCAAAACTTTTTCTCCAATTAAAACGCTCAACGTTAACGCAATCTATTTTAATTTAACTAGGCCACCGATCATCATCTTTGAAATCATAAGCGCAATTGTATGTGATGTGTGAGGAATCAGCAGTCTATGGACATGCTTACCAAAGCGGCACTCTAAACATGTAAAAGACGCTATTATCTTTCAGGATTATTTTTTGGTTTTGATCATATTGGTATTCAATCTTATTAAGGCTTTTGATTCTAAATTTGGACTTGTTATCTGCGTTAATACCAATGCTATTGTTCAACCATCTTTTGTCCCCTTGCGCATTATCAGGGGAGATTGAAAAATATTTTAGAACATTTGTTTCACCGTCCAGGTGTCCATATCTTGAGCTTGATGAGTAATTCATTTGATTAGATGCATGAGCATCGGGGGTTAACAAAAACAATGTTCCAAAAAATGAAAACACTGTTAGAGCGGCAAAGCTTAGTTTGTTTTTGATTACCATTATTTCCAATGACCTTGACTAATAAAGACAGGACAACTGGATCCAGTTTGGTGGTGGCTACCTTTTTATGTTTAGCTTACCCGTAAATCATAAATCCCTTACAATTTAAGACACATATTCTGAGCTTCATCAAGCGCTGCGCTGAGATTATTATTACTCCAAGTATTCTCAGGGATATCAAAATACTCATTAATGGCAATGCCGTTATAGTCCTTGAAGTTCAGCGTTATAGGCTCTTGCTTTCCAAGATCATGTTTGAGGTCTTTGGGGGCTACCCATCCAATAACTACCATTACACGATGCCCTGACAGGAATGGAGCGATATAGATTGCCTTCACTTTTATATTCATTCCAATGAAGTTAACAGGTAACAGCTTATCTTTAAGCGTCATGATATCTGGATGATCAGCAACAGTATAAACTGTGGTAAGCAGGTTTCCCTTGTTACAATAGCCTTTGGCAAACCTTACCATTAGCTTATCACCGTGCGTCACCTGTCCATTCACACTGGCATGAATGTTCTTTTCTGTGACGTAATCAACAGCCCATTTGTTTTCCTCTGCAAAAGAGCTACTGCTTGCGCTTACTAATAGGCTCAATGAGGCAACTAAACATCTAAAGCTAGCCCTGATCATGACTGTGACACCCGAGCTTTGATTAGGTTTGAGCAGACCACACCGTCATTTGATAGCAAACTATTGTTAGGCGTCTTTGATTCAAGCTCCATAGACCTGTCATAGACATGCATAAACAGCTTTGTCATCTCAATGCCTTTATCAAGATCAGCTTTAACATTGTCTTCGTGAGCAAATGCGCGCGCTGTCATTACTGCTTCAACAGCTATGCTATGCCAATAGTCACGATCACGTGCCTTGAAGAACGCACTGTTTTTTATTGGGTTATTGTTATCATCAATGATGCTGATGATCTTAAGAGCTGCT
>JAOEVD010000033.1 GCA_028383305.1 Candidatus Puniceispirillum sp. | reverse complement strand
ATGCTGACATGATGGGTCATATGCCTCCACATTGTATGGATGGTATGGATGCTGACATGATGGGTCATATGCCGCCTGAGTGCATGGAAGGTATGGATGCCGGTATGATGGCTCACATGCCACCAGAGGCTATGGCAGCAATGAGCCCAGCTCAAACAGAAATGATGCCAGGAGGTCCTGACGGCCCAATGGGCGCAGATACTGCTGGGGCTAATTGGGGTGATGGTGCTGCAGCGGGCGGAAGTCCTCTCGACGGTATGGCTCCAATGGGTGGTGACGGCATGGCTCCAATGGGCGGAGATCCAATGGGTGACGCACTGGGCGGTGACAATCCAGGCATGGCTAGTGACCCAATGGGTGGTGCTCCAATGGGTGGTGAGTTTGATGGAGCTATGGCAGCAATGGATGGCGCAGCTTCTGCAAACATGGCCGACGGTATGGATGCAGCTAATACAGCTGCTGACGCTGCTGATGCAGCGGCTGCTAATGCAGCGGCTGATGATGCGCCCACTGATGACGTGGGCTAACTAAAATAGCCAGCACTAGTATAGTCAAACTAGTGCTGGCTTCCATTCTAAGGGTAAGAATCTATGCTATCCGGCGCTATTGGTCTCCAAATAATTGCAAGACGGCTCGGAGTTGAATTAGGCGAACAGCAGTTTAGCAATTTTAGTGATATTGATAAACGTGAACTTACTTTCAAAGAAATAAAAAGACTAAGTAGCGATCATTCGCTTGTATGCCGAGCGTTAAAAACCAACTCGAGCGGCCTCTCTGCGGCTGTAAAAAAACAACCTGTACTCGCACAGCTCAAAAATGGGCGTTATGTGATTGTTCTTAAACTTTCTGCAGGTTCCGATCAAAGCAAAACAGTTACAATTATTGATCCCAAGGCCTCCAACCCTAAAGCTGAAAGTATTGGTATTGCTGAATTCAACTCTGTTTGGAACGGCACCGGGTTAATTTTCAAGAAATCACGGCGATTAAGACAAGCGTCTGGTGAAATTAGCGTAGGGGCGATTTTTGATGATATTTTAGAAGATAAATGGGTTTGCGCGCAGCTTGTCTTAATCATTATTTTTATAAATATTTTTGCATTAGCCCCCATTGTATTTTTAATGATAGTTCTCGACAAGGTCGTCAACTATGAGAGCTACGCAACTCTTTATGTTGTTGCAACTGGAGTGTTAATTGCGCACGTCTTCAACTTTCTTCTAACCTATTACAAGTCGGCAATTATTAACCTCGCATCTGCTAAGATTGAAGCTAAGTACGGTATGCTTATTTTCAATCAAATTATGAACCTGCCAGTCTCAACATTCAAAGAACAAAGTCGCCAATTCCCCAATTTAGGACAAAGCCTAAATAATATTCGATCAATAATAATAACAAAATTCCTTGGCATCATTACGGATCTTGTAGCGGTGTTGCTATTTGTCCCGATTTTAATTGTATACAGCCCAATACTCGGAGCAATAGTGGTCGCTGTATCTCTCTTAAATTGCATTGTAAAAGCACTTCACGAACGTCGAAACCAATCCGTCTCCCAAGATTACTCATCGAGCTCTAGCGAGCGCCAACAAGTACTCAACTCTGTAGGCGAAAACTTCATAGATATTAAGAGACTTGGCCTTGAGCGTGACGTCATTAATGAATGGAAAACTGCAGAAGGTAATTTTCTCCGCGCGAATGATCGTAATTTATCAAGCAGCGCATTTATTGGCGAATTTGGCACATTGTTGAACAACATACTAACGGTCGTAGTGTTGTTTGTCGGTGTTTTGATGGTGTTTGACGGCAGCTTGTCTGCTGGCGTTCTCATTGGTGTGAATATGCTTATTGGGAAAATTTTCAGGCCTGCACAATCGTTAGTTGAATTTCCAGGGGAGATGAAAAAACTCTCGCAACTACTTGATAGTTTTGCATCAGCTAGCTCACTAACTGCTGAGAATCGCACAGCAGGAAATTTTCATGATATTATAGGCTCTATCAGCTTTCAGGACGTCTCTTTTATAAGAGATCAAAAAACACCGGTTATCGAGAATGTCTCTTTTTCAATCGATGTACATGAAACTGTTGGTATCTGCTACTCGCAAGATAACACTGACACAGCAAGCTCGGTGGGACATTTGTTACAAGGCCTCTTTCCCACCTCTTCTGGTTCTATTTTGCTTGATGGTAATGACGTTTCAACTTTCAATATTAGACATCTACGTTCAAATATAGCTCTTGTCGACAAGACCAACCATTTTTTCCCGGGGTCGTTGCGAGACAATTTCCAGAGAATTCTTCCAAATGCAAATAATGATCGAATTTTGTGGGCATGCGAGACTGCAAATGCAACAGAGCAAATGCAGAAATTGAATGTTTCACTTGAGACACAGATGGACGATTTACAAGAGATTTGGAACGCGGACTTCAAAATTAAACTCTCTTTAGCAAGAGCAATGATAAGAAACCCAAAGGTGCTTATCTTGGATGATATCTTTTCAGATATGGATACTGACAGCATCTTAAGGTTTAAAGCTACGTTTGACAAAATATCCAAGAGCAGAACTATGGTCTTAGTTTCACGGGATCTTCATAATCTTACACTATGTAAAAAGTTAATGTTTTTTGATGGAACTGAGCTCGCCCAGTATGGTCCAACCGCAGCAATCCTCGAGCAAGATGGTCCAGCTAAAGATCTGATGAAAAAACAACTCCGCGTTATGAGCCCCAAATTTGAACAAGACTACAAAACTTCGATTAAGAGTGTGATGTCATGAGCAAAGAAGAAATTCTGAACCTCTTGCCTGGTGATTATATTTTTCGCGAAGGTGAATTTGGACAACACGCTTATATAATTAATAGTGGTACAGTTGAACTTGTAAAATTTACGGGTGACCAACAGTCGGTACTAGCCGAACTTGAAAAGGGTGCCCTTTTTGGTGAAATGGCTATCATTGATAGTAGCGCCCGAAGCGCATCTGCTCGTGCTAAAACAGAGTGTGTTTTAAAAGTTGTTTCAGAAGAACAGCTCAAGAAACATCTCTCAAGCTCACCAACTGCCTCACTAGACATGATGCGAAGATTAGCTAGCTATGTGAGGAATGCGAATGAGCGTTTAAATAGAGACGCTTTTGCTGACGTGCCCGAAACCGATAGTACGAGTAATAACTCCTCTGACAAATCAGACGATGTGGACGTCTACACAAAGAAAATCCTGCGCGAATTCAATGATGACTTGGATGAGTTTGCAAAGATTTCGCCAAAGAAACCTCTGGCAGTAGCCGGTATGGTTATAATAGCCATGGTTTTATCTTTTGGTGTTTGGGCCAGTTTTGCCGAAATAGACGTAACAGTCTCAACACGTGGAAAAATCCTAACATCAATTCCAAATGTTGAAGTTCAATCTAATCATTCATCAGTGGTCAAAACGATACTTGTGAAGGAAGGTGACAGCGTCGTTAAAGGCCAAGCGCTAGCTGAATTTGATGAGACTTTGATAGCGTCTGATTTCCGCAACACAAAAGATGAATTAGCCGCTGTAAACAAAGACATCGCTCGAACAAAAGCAGAATTAAATTTTATTCTAGATAAAGAGTTTGAAGCGCCCGCCGACAAACTTCAATTAGCAGTCTTTGAAGGCCGGGTCAGTGAAATACAAATGCAAAAACAGGATCATGAAGCAAAGATTTCAGGACTAGAGTTAAAGCTAGAGCGCACAAATATTAAACTAGATCGTGCAATCCTGAAAAGTGAAATACTCCGCGACGAATTGAAAAAAGCAGTTCGTCCAGATATTAAAACAAAGAGACAAAGGCTAAATGTGAGGCGGCAGATTCTCGCTTTTTTGCAGAACAAGCCGTATTCATTCGATGAAAACAGTCCAGCTTTAGAATACTTCAATAGTAAAACAGCTGAAATTCAAACCTCACTCTCAGATCTAAAAGGGCAAATGACGCTGTCACAAAAGGACGTTGACCGCTCTAACGGTTTATTAGCTGCAAAGATACTTCCAAAGGCAGAATACGAAAAAAAGGTTCATGACCTCGAAAAGACAAAAATTAATTTTGATAAATATTTAACTTCTCAAATTGCTTCTACTTTTGAAGAAATACAGAGCCTCACTACTGAATTGAATAGTCTGGAGCAACGTGAGAGAAAACTAGTTTCTGATATAAAAAATACAAACATTGATAGAGATGAGAACGCTCTTGAACTTGAGGAAAATTCTTTAGATTTGATGAAGGCTAAATTAGAGCACAAAAAATTTATTTCAGGAAAGTTGAGTGAGAAAAACTCAACATTAAAAGATCTGACATTGAAGCAACAAAGCTTGAGAGAAAAAGTAATCAAACTCACACGTCAGGTTGAAGATGTAAGCCTAACTTCTCCTATCGATGGAACTGTTCTCAAGCTTGAAGATCAATTCGAAGGCACGGTGATCAAGCCTGGAGACATTATTGCTACTTTGGTGCCAAATGATTTGAACTTCCACGTTGAAGTCGATATCGATCCAGCTGACATTACCCATGTTTATGAAGGAGCGACGGTCAAAATTATGCTTGATTCTCTCCCATCGCAAAAACATGGCGAGTTGCTGGGAACCGTTACCCTATTATCAAAAGACACTGTTGATGAGGATGTTTTTGGAGAAAAGAACAGCGTTTACCGGGCTGAAATTGAAATAGTTGAAAACAATCTCGTTGAATTGCCAGAAGGTTTCAAACTAATGCCAAGCATGAGTGTTGCCGGCAACATTAAGTCTGGGAAGCGTACAGTGATGACTTTCTTGATGTTCCCAGTCATTAAAACACTCGAAACTTCGTTCCGGGAGCCGTGAGATTGCAGCAATTTAAGGGCTCACGGTCTGCTGAAGAAACTCTTTTGAAGAGGGCTGCCTTACCAAAAACTAAGAGGGTTTTTAAGCGGATTTTCTGGCCGCGGGCTATCAGACAGCTTATGTAACACATGCCCAATTCCAAGCTGATTTGCTGTTAAGCCACCCGTCGCCGCTATCAACTTAAACTCTCTTAAGGTGATGTCATGTCTCGCTTGAACAAGGCGAAGCTCAGCGTCGTTAAAGGCTTTCTCGGCATCAAGCAGATCCAACGTGGTTTTCAAACCATATTTCAATTCTTTTCCCACTCCATCTAAAACCAAACGAGAAGCTTTGACTTCAGCTACCACAGCATTCAGTGTGATTTTTGCACCTTCATGATCGCGGAACGCCGATCTTGCTTCAATTTTAGCATTACCTATGGCCTCTTTTAGATCTCTCATCGACTGAGAATGTAAAGCGACCTTTTTTCGCGCACTGGATATTGTGGAATTAGTCGAGTAAAGAGGCGATGAAACCGAAATCGATGCTGAAATCGAGTCTGAGGAATTGCTTTGTGTAGCAGAAAGGCTAAACCCTAGGGTGGGGTTTTGTTTGGCTTGAGCCAAATGCAATTCCTGACCCGCTGCTCTCTCAGCTAACCTAGCAATAATCACATTAGGGCTGTTTTTTAAAGCCAACTCTTCAGCTTCTTGTCGATCCTGAGGAAGAGTTATTTCAATTCCCAGTAACTGGGCTTCTCCAAGATCAATATTCGCCTGCATGAGTGTGAGCTTAGAAAACAGGTCCTTTGCGTTTTCCAAACTAGTAGTGAATAAGGCTCTATCTGCTTGGGCCCTTGCATAACGGGCTTCAGCTTCAGCTAAGCTTGTCGGCGTTCCGATTCCCTCCGCAAGATTGACCTTGGCTGCGGCAACATGTTTTTCAAGCCTAGTTATATTATTGTTCTGTAATTCAACTTGTTGATAAGATTTAGATAAGTCCAAATATGATTGGACTGCCTCAAGCATCACCCCTTGTTCAGTATTTCTATAGCTGGCAGTTGCCCGCTCTAGTTGAATTTCTGCGACCTTAAGGTTCTCGCGAGACTGCCCTCCGTCAAAAATATTTTTCGAAAAAGTAATTTTGTTAGAATAAGAGTCTGAGCCAGTGTACCCACTACCACTATCCGTTTCGCTCAACGACCCACTTCCCGAATACTTTAAGGACGATTCCTTAGTGGCATCACTTGCAAAAACAGACTCCCTTGCAACGATCCAGCTTTCCCTTGACGAGGCAATTTTATTTGAGTTTTTGAGGCTCTGGATTAGCACTTCTTCCAACGACAGGCTTGCCGCTGAGCCAGACCAAGTGGCCAAAGCAAATGCAAAGGTTAGAGCGATCACTCTGCCACCAAATTGCATGTGTTTCACGCTCTATCCCCAGTTCCGTAAAGAGTAAAAAATATCTTGATATTTAACCATGAATTAACAAGGATAATCAATTACTTCTTTTACTCTTGTTATCAACAAATTGAGCTAGAAAATTAAACTGCAAAGTTATTTAGACGTCATAACCCAAATTCCATCCCAGTCTTCTGGATTTTTTTCTCGCATAATTTCACATCTTTCCAAATATGTTTTTGACAACCCATCATTCGGATTACACTTCAAACACTCGTCAAAGGATTTGATGGCTTTGCTCCAATTACCACTTTTAAACGATGAACGCCCCTCATTAAAATGATTCACATTGTCCATGAGGTTTGGAAACGTCTCTGGCGTGTGATAGTCGAGCACCTCACGCACACCAACCGGTGTTGTTTTACCCTTCACTATAACGTCATCTATGTACCTTATTTGGTAGGTTCCTTTAAGCCTCTGATATGTAAAATCACTAATCAAAATCCTTGCAGAATAGGATTTACAAGCGCTCTCAAGTCTGGCTGCTAAATTAACGCCATCACCAATCATGGTATAATCCATCCGCTTGCTGGAGCCGATGTTTCCGGACACAACTTTATCAGTATTCAAACCAAGGCCCATCTCCACTGGAGGCTTCCCATCACTTTCCCGCAGGCTATTCCAATCCCAAAGGCGCTTGATCATATTAATGCCAGCGCGCACCCCCCTATCCTCATCATCATCATGAGCCAATGGAATTCCAAAACCAGCCATTATAGCGTCGCCAATAAACTTATCGACCATCCCTCCTTGTTCACTAATTGCTTCAACCATTATATCAAAGTATTCATTCAATAAGGTGACGGTTCCCTGGGCGCCTAAAGTCTCAGTTATGGTGGTAAAACTTCGCACATCAGAAAAGAGCACTGTAGCAAGGGTTTCCTGGCCACCCATTATGTCTGTTCCATCCGCCATCAGTTGATCAGCAATCCCTGGATCAATGTATCGTGACATTGTTGACTTCATTCTTTTCTCATCTGAGATATCTTCAATCACAACAAGTGTTCCAAGGTGCTGGGATTTTTGATCTGTTCTTCCCTCCGAGTCATTGTTTTCCAACGGCAAAAAGCTTACGTTTGATGAGACAATATCAAAATTACCTTCTTCTTTGGTTCCAACTTCAAATGTAACATCCATCAAATCAATGTTTTCTTTTAATTCATTACATTGATTAAACTTCTCCAGCATCCACGCCCGGCTCCCTGAAAAAAAATCTTCCACGGTTTTGCCAACAATCCCTGACATGCTAACTCTAAAAATCTTCAAACCCGCTTTGTTACAGGTCGCTATTTTTCCTTCCTCATCGATCGTAACAACAGCATTTGACATGCTAGCAAGCATACTGTCGCTGTACGTCCTTTCCTTTGCCACTTCCTCAAACAGTTGTGCATTTTCAAGAGCGATTGCAACTTGCTGGGTGAACGCTTTCAAACGTGACTCATCCTCGTCAGTAAAACCACCCCCGCTCTTATTAAGAACCTGGGTGCAGCCAATGCAAATTCCATCTTTGTTCATTATGGGGACACAAAGAATAGACCTGGTGAAATATCCTGTCTTTTTATCAAATGCCGGGTTAAACCGAAGGTCTGCATACGCGTGTGGTATGTTTATTGTCTCTTTTGACTGAAAAACTGAACCAGCTATCCCAACATTATCAGGAAGGCGAATTTCCCCTACATTATCTCCCATTGCTATCCTGGAGAATAATTCACTATTTTTAGGATCATGAAGGAAAAGAGTAGCTCGGTCTGCATTTAACATTTTTGTTGCCTCAACCATCACACGCTGGAGCAACGAACCCAATTCAATTTCTGCAGTAACATCCGAAACCAGGTCAATAAATAATTTTTCTTTCTCGCGAGCTAAAGCTTGTCGCTCTAAACCTTGGGCATTTTGCAAAGTTGCAGATGCCTGTTCTGTAATAGCGTGAACCATTTCCAGATCACTTTTTGTGAAGCGACCTTTCCTCTTATTAAGCACCTGAACAACACCAATTACCCCGCTTTGGGCGGTCAAGATTGGCACACAAATGATGCTTCTTGTTTCAAAACCTGTTTGTTCATCTATAGATTTATTAAACCTTTGGTCGCTTGTTACGTCATGAATTATTTCACCGTTCTTAGAGTGAAAAACATAGCCTGCGATGCCAGAAGTATTCAAAAATCGAATTTCTCGCGTCAACTCCCCCTGCGCAACGCGTGAATACAGTTCATTAGTAGACGTGTCGTTCAAGAAGAGGCTACCCCTCTCAGCACCTAGCTCAGAGACAACTTCATCGATAATGTTGAACAAAATAGTGTTGAGGTCTGTTAAACCTGAGACCTTCCGGTTTACAGACAGAAGCAATTCTGTACGCCGGGATTTCTTTTCTAATTTTTCAAACTGCTTTTTAAGTTCTTCAAGATCCATTGTAGCACTTTTATTTTCCAACATAATATTACCCTCTTATGAAGAAATTTACTGAAGGTTTTAAGGTATTGCTCTCGAGCAAGATTTCGTACGTTTCTGTACTCACTCTATTTTTAATTCCCCATCCCAGACCGAAGACTTGTTATCGTGTTTTTCAATTGCAGAATTTCATCTGCAGAACTCTGTACTGCCTTCTGTACAGCAGTATCTTTCTCGAATCGTAAATTCTCCAGTTCAGTTCTGAGACTGGAGGTAGTGTTTTTCAGTTGCTGAATTTCATCTGCAGAACTCTGCACCGCCCGCTGTACTGCAGCATCTTTCTCAAATCGCAGATTCTCCAGTTCACTTCTGAGACTGGAGGTGGTGTTTTTCAGTTGCTGAATTTCATCTGCAAAACTCTGTACTGCCCGCTGCACGGCAGCATCTTTCTCAAATCGCAGATTCTCCAGTTCATTCCGAAGACGGCTCGCCACATCTTTCAATTGTTGTATTTCATCAGAAGAAAGCAAAACTGCCCTCTGAACAGCTTTGTCTTTATCAAAAGACAGCGCTTCAAGCTGCTCCCTGAGCACAACTATTGTTGCCTTTAAGTGCGTTATTTCTGTTTGACTTTGATTTTCTATTCCTGTTTCCACAGCTTATCCGGTCACTTTGCAAATTTCGAGAAAAGCTTAGCCTATTCAGGGTTTACAGGAACACAAAATAATTTTTTTGTATTTTATCATTCAATTTTAGATGTCGTTTTACAAGTATCCCATCCCCTCGCGTATGTGTAAGAGTGTACCAAGTATTTCTTGCAGAAGTTTTATTCATACTCAAAAAATCTTTGTAAAAATTGATAAAACTGATAATGATTGAAAACAGAAAATTTTATTTATGCCCAGAGACGGTCATAAAATCGAAGGTAACGAAGCATTATTAGATAGTCATTTGGGCAAAATTTGGGAGACGAAGCATGCGTAGTTTAGGGGTAATATTTCTAGCTGATATTGTTGGTTACTCCAAAATGATGGCTCAAGATGAACCTGGAACCCTTGAAAAGCTGCGTAATTTTACAAAAGAAGTAATACGTCCAACGCTAGAAAAACATAACGGCAACATGATAAAGTCATTAGGTGACGGATGGCTGATAGAGTTTAATAGTGCGTCAAACGCCGTAAACTGCGCTATGGAATGGCAGGCTATTTCTAAAAGCCAGGGTCAGCTTTCGCTGAGGGTTGGAATCCATCTTGGTGACGTTGAGCACGAAGAAGGGCCACCACCTGATGTCTACGGTGACACAGTTAATATTGCGGCAAGACTGGAATCAATTGCGGAGCAAGGTGATGTTGCCATCTCTACCTCTGCATATTTGTGTCTAGACCAAAATCAAGCCCAAGTTTTCAACAACTGCGGCAAGCAAACTCTCAAAAATATTGCCACTCCGGTGGAGGTCTGGAGCACCGGCAGGCTTAATGTTGGCTCAAAAGGTATGGACAGGGAGAATAATGGACCAGCAATTGCAATCAAGCCGTTCACCGGGGCAGGCGACGCAGTTGCAACTTTTGGACACGGTTTGACCAATGATCTGGCAAAATATTTAGATCAAAAAGATTGGATTGATTCATTAATCCAGCAAAATCCGAGTGAAGACGATTACCAGCTAATTGGTAGCATTACCGCAAATACACCAAATTTTGATGTTGATATTGTTTTAAAAGCGCCTGGTGGCAAAACTCTATGGTCTGGCAACACCGGTGGTCCGTTAAGTCAAATAGCTCTGGTAAGTGACACTGTTGCAGATCAAATTTCAAATGCTGTTTTCTTGGAAATCATGAAAGTTAAGGACAAATACAAATAATCTTCACAAAACTCGTACTTGTCCTTATCTATGAAATTTAAATGTAAAATGACATTTTCTCGCAACCAAAGCTGACCCGGTCTGATGATATTCTTGACTTTAGCAAATCAATATCTGCATCAGATCGGTACGGGGCATGGTGACAAATCACAGTTTTTTTAACGCCAGAGAGCTCAGTGAATTCCTCTGCCTGTTCTATAGAAGAATGCCCCCAACCTCTTTTGTTCAGCAATTCGTCTTTGGTAAACATCCCATCCCAGATCAGTAAATCTCCATCTTTGCAAAACTCTAGCAGTCCACCGAGCTGAGGCTTCTGAAATTCGTTATCAAGTAATATGACTACTTTTTTATTTTCTTTAACAAACGAGTACCCGACTGCACCTCCAGGGTGATCTAATTCAATAAAACTTACATCAACGTCCTGTTTCAAACCGTCTGTTGCAACATCAAAGCTCTCGACCGACAAATGATTCAAAGATGCAAAAATGTTTACTGGGAAAAAGTGTTCAGAAAAACACTGTTTTAAAATTGCGCTAGTAGTCTTTTTGTCATGCAATGCGCTAGAAACGGAAATTTGCTGACCCTCAGAAAACAAACCATGATTAAAAGGAAAACCCTGTATGTGATCATGATGAAAATGAGTCAAAAACACCCAAACATTTTTTCTATCATTTAAAAGTTTTGCCGATCGAAAACCAGTGCCAGCATCACAAAATATTTGGCTTTCACAAGTTTCAATTTCAAAGCAGCTGGTGTTTCCACCATATTTCACAAACTCAATTCCTGGTGTTGGAACTGAGCCTCTAACGCCATGTATCGTAAATTTCATTTATTGCTCCAGCACTCCAAACAAACGACACATCATATCCTGATACACAAGCTCTATCTTAGAGCCTTTTAGAATTTATTTTCTCAATCATTGTATAAAAGCATCTATGACGTTAACTTATTTGACACTCACTTTTCTTTGCTTGTAACCCTCATGTCTTCGGACTAGCAAATTCTAAAGCCGTTGATGACTTTTTATCAAATTATTTGTTTAATCACATTTGTCTGTAGTAACACCATTGCTTCCGGTGCGATTGCGCAAAATCAGCCCCTAACAGAAAATTTTGCCATATCAAGAAACGTAATAATCACAGACGTTAGCGATGGTGACTCTCTTAGAAGTGGCAAATTACGCATCCGACTTTTTGGCATTGATGCGCCTGAGAAAACTCAGCAATGCACCGGTGCCGATGGGGCCAAATGGGCTTGCGGCACAGCAGCGAGAGAATTGCTTGCAGCGTTGGTGGCAAGCGCGCCTCAATTACAATGTGATTTAATTGATACGGATCGCTATGGCCGCGCCGTAATGAGGTGTTTTGCGGGAAAAACCGATCTTGGTGCGGCGCTTGTTCGCGCTGGGCTGGCGCTGGCTTATAGGCAATATTCGTCCACCTATAGCGCCGACGAAGACAGTGCCAAAACCGCCAAATTGGGCATGTGGGCGGGCACTTTTATCGCGCCATGGGCATGGCGCCGATCGCAATAGCCCCCGAAACGCAAGAACCCCTAAAGCGTGTGAGCCAAAAAAATAATCGCGCCACCCGCCATAATGGCCAAAAAATCAACCACGCCATATGGTATAAACTGAGGTTGGCACGAGTTGGGGCTGGCAAGGATTGGCGTTTAGAGGATACCTAGATCGCGCAATTCAGCAGCCAGTTCGGTAGGCATATCACCAGCATTATCCGCACCGATATCAGGCGGCGCATCTTTTTCTTCAAGATAACGCCAACCCTGAAAAATACGCATTTTGGTTGGGGCAACTTGAATGATTTCAGGTGACAGCACAATGCCGCAGGCCGGTGTTCCATCGGCGCGTTGCGCCTCGGCAAGGTCAATAATGGCCTGACGCGCGGTGACAACACCCTTGATGATCCAATAGATTGATCCCCCATCGAGTAGTTCTTCGGCACGGCGCGGCCGATTGCGCGTGACATGAACCAATCTGCCGCCGTGCGCCAGTCGAAGCGCCTGCCAATCACGAAGATTGTCAAGCGATTGCGAGCCAACTGATAATTTTTTTAAATGAACCGTCATAAAAACACCAAATTCAACCCGCGCCATAACAGTATGGTTTACCTTTTTACGACAAAACCGCACCGATTATCTTAGTCTTTTGACGCCGCCTACATCAAATAGAGTGCGGCAAGCCCAAGGAATGCAAAAAAACCGACAACATCCGTTATCGTTGTCACAAAAACGCTTGATGCCACCGCCGGATCGACTCCCGCGCGAAGCAGCCCGATCGGCACCAAAGTTCCACTAAGACCGGCAATCAACAAATTCGCAAACATGGCAACCGCCATCACGGTCGCAATTTTCGGATCACCAAACCACACAAAAGACACAACGGCGGCCAAAACCGCAAAAAGCAATCCATTCAGCAATGCCACCAAGCCTTCGCGAATAACAAAATTGCGCGTCGAAACAGCATCTAATTGACGCAAGGCAATCGCCCGCACCGCAACGGTCACTGTCTGGGTACCAGCATTGCCGCCCATTGACGCAACAATCGGCATCAGCACCGCCAAGGCAACTAATTGTTCGATGGTTGCATCAAACACCCCGATCACAACCGATGCTAAAATCGCGGTTAGTAAATTGACCAAAAGCCAGGTTGTCCGCCCCTGCAGGGTCTCGCGGATGCTGGATCGCAAACTGGCCTCGCCGACACCGGCAAGCGCCATCAAATCTTCTTCGGCTTCTTCATCAATCACATCAATCACATCATCAATGGTGATCATGCCGACAAGCCGTTGGCCAAGATCGACGACACCGGCACTGACCATGCCATAGCGCCGAAACAAAACCGCTACTTCTTCTTGGTCCATATAAACCGGGATCGATCGGAAATCAGATTCCATGATTTCGGAGACTCGGCGGGGCCGCTGCGCACATAAAAGTTTACTGAGCGGCACCTCGCCAAGCGGTTTGCGCGCCGGATCGACAACAAAGATCAGATAGAAATCATCAGTTGCCGATTTGCCGCCCCGAAGATAGTCGATTGTCTGGCCAACCGTCCAGAAAGACGGCACCGTAACAATCTCACGCTGCATAAGACGACCCGCAGAATCCTCAGGGAAAGACAGGCCCTCTTCGACAAGAACCCTATCTTCGGCCGAAAGCGCCGCCAACACATCGGCAAGCGCGTCATCTTCCAGTTCTTCAATAATATCAATGGCATCATCGGTTGATAGATCATGAATCTGGCGCGCCAAAGCCTTTGCGCCCATCACTTCGACAATGGCTTCACGCGTGTTTTCATCAAGATAAGTCAGCGTTTCAGCATCAAGATGATCGCCAAGAAACCGCACAAGAGACGCGGCTGTCCGCGCTGGCATGCGTTCTAAAAGATCGGCCTGATCCGCCGGGTGAAGCGGCGCAACAAGCGTGCGAAGACGCCGAACGGCACCCGCCTGAACAGCCTCAATAATTGCCGTTTCAACCTTTGGAGTCAGACCGTAAAGCGCCGCAAGCCGTTTACTGCCGTCATCCTTGCGTTCAATCTGTTCATTATCTTGCATCATTGCCTATACGCCATCTTGGTGACTGTTCCGCCGGATTTTATCGCATCGACGCCCGCTCTAGCCTGCTTCAAATCTCGTTTCATAGGCTAGCAGAACACGGCTGGTTTTAAAACAGCGCATGGCAATAAACCAAGCCAAATTTTGCTTTGTAATTTTATTTCAAAAAGCTTAAATCATCACTTTTGTAATAATGTTTCAAAATTTGGCGCGTGCTTGCCATGGGCAAAAACCGCACCACCAACACGCCAAACAAGTGACATTTTTCCCAAAAAAAATTTGAGGGTTATTTGCTGTTTGTGCTTTTGGTACCAAGGTCATAAAGACCGATCCGGCGCATCGGCCCATCAAAGCGCAATTCATGGCCAATTGGCGGATGTGCTCTTTGGGTGCAATCCATGCGCTCGCAAACCGAACAGCCAACGCCAATCTGGTCAAGCCGTGCCGATTTGGAAATATCAATCTGATCGGCATAGATCATATCGCGGGCATGATGCAATTCACACCCAAGCGTAACAGCAAATTCCGGTGATTGCGCCAAGGTTGGCGACCATAATGGCGGTGCGGTGCGGGCAAGCATGAAATATTTCTGTCCATTCGGCAATTCGGCCGCTTGTGCCAAAATTTTTTCCGGTGTCCGAAAGGCCTTATGCATCGTCCATTTCGGACAGGTGCCACCATGCGTAGCAAATTGCATACCGGCGGCGGCAAGCCGTTTAGAAATATTGCCAGCATCATCGACCCGAATAAAGAAAAATGGAATCCCACGCGTATTTGGTGCATTTAATGTTGTCAGGCGGTGACAGACCTGTTCAAAGCTGCACCCAAACCGGCGCCCCAAAAGATCGAGATCATAACGAAGGCTTTTGGCCGAATCCAAAAAGGCCAAATAGGGCATCATCACCGCACCGGCAAAGTAACCGGCAAGCGTGATTTTCAACAGCGATTGCGCCTGCGTATCCTGAACCGCCTGATCTTGGCAGATTTTGTCCAAGGTCGCCTGCTGGCTAAGAAGCGCGATTTGAATCAGAAGATGAAACTGCCGTTGTGGGCGGCGTAATGCCTCGCTTAGCAAAATTTCGCGGCGATGAAAATCATAGCGGCGAAGCTGGTTCTGCATCACCTCTACCGGCATGATTCTGACCCGAAGACCAAGCGTGTCTTTCACATGGGTGGCAAGGCTGGCAAGCGTATTATCGCCCGTCAGGCCGAAATCACTGACCGCTTCAATTTTAGCCGCGTGGCGCAATTCATCTGCCGCGCCTTCAAGGGTCGGAAAGTAATTATTCAACTGCTGCAATGTGGCGCGCACTTTTTCAACAGGATTACTCATCTGCCGAACGCCGCCATCCCCCGCGGTTGCTTCTAATTCATCACGCACTTTGCGATAGGCCTGAAACAGGGTCACCAATCCGCGCGCCGCCCCCGGCGCGGCAGTGATCATGTCCTGAATTTCACGACGTGGCACCTGCTCATCAGCAAGCAATGGATCAGCAAAAATTTCAGACATGCCCGTTGACAGGCTGGCCGCGTCATCTTCGGCAAAATCCTTGAGATCAATATCAAAGCTATTGCCAAGGCGAAGAAGCAACCCAACGGTCAAAGGACGCTGATTATGTTCAAGAAGATTTAGATAAGATGGGCTGATTTCCAGCGCTTCTGCCATCGCTGTTTGCGACAAGCTAATGGATTTGCGAAATCGCCGCAATTTATGCCCAACAAGAATTTTCTCCTGCATCGCACTTTCTCCCTGATCTTGGCTGCTATTTCACTTTGCTTACAACTTCAGCATAGCCTGTAAATGAAAAATGTAAATATTTTACAATTTTCAAATTTGCTTTTTTTTCCTTGCCCGCAACCCTGCAAAAGAGGCACAAGCAACGTGCGGGTCAGACGTATCAATCGCAGATGATCTGCACGAATTTAGACAGTAATTTTAGACAGCAATTATAGAGCTTTGCGATATAGGTTGTGGTAGACAAAGCCAGCTTGGGGGAGTTTGTTTGGTTTGCCAATCCTATCCGCAAATCAGGGTCGGTCAGGACTTTATGTCTTGCCCGACCCTTTTCTTATCCGGCTCATTTCTTATCCAGCTCATATCTGGGGCAAATTATTTTGGGTGGCAAACTGGCCTTAGCGAAAACATCAACCTTGCACGACAATCAAAACTAGATCGGCAAGGTTGGTACCCGTTGCCCCAACCATCAAAAGCTGATCATGCGCTTTTAGATAATCATAGCTGTTATGGGATAGCAGCGCGGCACGCGCCGCCGTTTGATCAAAATTTTGTGACGCGGCGATAATGCCGCCAGCCGCATCGGTTGGCCCATCACGGCCATCGGTGCCGCCAGCCAAAATCACCCAATTTTTAGGGGCGCTTGATCCCGCTGCTGTCATTACCGCTGCAAAGGCAAGCGCCAGTTCCTGCGACCGCCCACCCTTGCCAAGATTAGCCATATCAAGGGTTACGGTTGTTTCACCACCAGCCACCAACGCACAAGGCTTGCCAGCATGGCGCTGACTGATGATCTGCGCCGCCAAATGCGCTGCCATCTGACTGGCCTCGCCATCAAGGGCTGGCGCATCGAGAAACTGCATTTCGGGCATCGCTTGGCAGATATAGTCTGCGGCCGCATCACGGCATTGTGCATTGCTTGCCAAGATTTGGGTTTGCACCTGATCAAGAACCGGATCACCCGATCGCACAGGCCCATCGGCGGTTCCGTTCTGGATTGCCTGCAAATGCGGCATGACAAAATCCAGCCGATCAAGACCATGTTTTTGAATGAGATGAAGCGCATCATCAAACGGCACCGGATCCGCAACAGCAGGGCCGCTGGCGATTGATTCAGGCAAATCACCCGGCACATCAGATAACAGAAATTGCGTTACCTTGGCGGGTGCTGCCAACCGCGCCAGCCGTCCACCTTTCAGCCGCGAAAATAACCGCCGAACCACATTCATCGCGTGAATATCAAGACCGCTTGCCAGCAACGCATCATTCAGCGCAATTTTCTGGGCAAGGCTGATACCGCTTGACGGTGCTGGCAACAAGGCCGAGCCGCCGCCACTGATCAGCAACAGCAAATAATCCGTCTGATCCAGAGATTTGACTAGATTTTCGACCGCAATTGTGGCGGCAAGACCGCGTTCATCGGGAACCGGATGCGCACTGGCAAAACAGTCAAAACCATCAATTTGGCGGTGATTTTCATCGGTGGTAATCACAAGACCCGAACCATCATAACCGCTATCGCGAACCGCCACGGCCATCGCCCCAGCCGCCTTGCCAAGCGCAATAACTGCCGTTGGTTGCTTGTCAAGCGCTGCATAGGCTGATTGGGTAATGCGATCTGGCTGTCCGGCGGCAAGCGCCGCGGCAAAGCTGTTGCGAACCAACGCTTCGAATGACGCATCAAAATGCATGCGATCTACCTCAAACCGGATCAATCAAAGGCTGGCCAGCAAAAAAGGCACGCGCATTTTCAACAACCTTTAGCCCCATCGCGGTTCGCGTTTCGATTGTTGCCGACCCCAAATGTGGCAATAAAACGGTATTTGGCGCCGCCAGCAATGCCGGATCAATCACCGGCTCACCTTGAAATACATCAAGCCCGGCCCCGCCAAGCTGTTTGGCCGAAAGCGCCGCCGCCAATGCAATTTCATCAACAACATCACCGCGCGCTGTATTGATAACATAAGCATCGGGCTTCATCATCGCCAACCGCTCAGCA
>JAOEVD010000032.1 GCA_028383305.1 Candidatus Puniceispirillum sp. | reverse complement strand
AAGCGATGGAAGGCCCGATTGCGGTGACTGATTGCGTCGATGGAGCGCAAGACCCATGCGCGGTTAGCAATTGCTGTTTCATGAGCAGCCATTGGAATCATGTCAATCTTGCCATTCGCAATGCCTTGGATGATGTCAGCCTTGAAGATTTAACTGATCCGGCACAATTGTTTCCCTTGCCGGTATCACCTTCAATAACCGAAGACGACAGTCAGTTGTCCCGGCAATAGTCGGCATAACGTTAATATAAAAAGGAACCAGCCTTATGGTCGCAACGCAAGAAACCATCGACACGCTTGAAGAAGCAACCGGTAAATATAAATATGGGTTTGTGACTGATATTGAATCTGACAAGGCACCCAAAGGCCTGAACGAGGATATTATCCGGTTTATCTCAGCCAAGAAGGACGAGCCACAATGGATGCTTGATTGGCGCTTGAAAGCGTTTGCGACATGGAAAAAAATGGAATCACCTGATTGGGCCAAGCTGGATATCGAGCCGATTGATTATCAGGATATCCATTATTATGCGGCACCAAAGAGTGGTGAGGGACCCGCGTCACTGGATGAAGTCGATCCGGAATTGCTGAAAACCTATGCCAAGCTTGGTATTCCGCTTGATGAACAAAAGATTCTTGCTGGTGTTGTTGCGGTTGATGCGGTTTTTGACTCCGTGTCGGTTGCCACGACATTCCGCGGTGAATTGGCTAAGGTCGGGGTGATTTTCTGCCCGATTTCCGAGGCTATTCGTGACTATCCTGATTTGGTGAAGAAATATATCGGTTCGGTTGTGCCGGTCGCCGATAATTATTTCTCGGCTTTGAATTCGGCTGTCTTTACCGACGGATCATTCGTCTATATTCCAAAGGGGGTTCGTTGCCCTATGGAATTATCAACCTATTTCCGCATTAACGAAGCCAATACAGGCCAGTTTGAACGGACTTTGATCATTGCCGAAGATAAGGCCTATGTCAGCTATCTCGAAGGTTGTACTGCACCGCAGCGCGATGAAAACCAGCTTCATGCCGCGGTTGTCGAACTGGTGGCGATGGATGATGCTGAAATCAAATATTCAACCGTGCAGAATTGGTATCCGGGTGATGAAAACGGCCTTGGCGGTATTTATAATTTTGTGACCAAGCGCGGCGCATGCCGTGGTGATCGCTCCAAAATCTCATGGACACAGGTTGAAACCGGATCAGCGATTACTTGGAAATACCCATCATGTATTCTGCAAGGCAAAGACTCGGTTGGTGAGTTTTATTCGGTTGCGCTGACCAATAATTTCCAGCAGGCCGATACTGGCACCAAAATGATCCATATTGGCGAAGGCAGCCGGTCAACTATCATTTCCAAGGGTATTTCGGCAGGCCGGTCGCAAAATTGCTATCGCGGTCTTGTTCGCATTCAGCCTGGTGCTGAAAATGCGCGTAATTTCACCCAATGTGACTCGCTTCTTGTTGGCGATAAATGCGGGGCGCATACGGTTCCCTATATCGTTTCGCGCAATCCAAGCGCCAAAATTGAACATGAGGCCACTACCTCGCGTATTTCCGAAGACCAGCTTTTTTATTGTCAGCAGCGTGGCATCTCAACCGAAGATTCGGTGTCGCTGATCGTCAATGGATTTTGCAAGGAAGTGATGAAAGAACTGCCAATGGAATTTGCGGTGGAAGCCCAAAAGCTTATTGGCATCAGCCTTGAAGGTTCGGTTGGCTAAAACCAAGCCAGAAAACAACTAGATATAATTGGAAAAGACTTATGGCACCTTTACTAGAAATTAGAGACCTCCACGCCTCGGTTGGTGATACGCCAATCCTGAAAGGCATTAATTTAACGATCAATGCTGGTGAAATTCACGCCATCATGGGGCCGAATGGATCGGGCAAAAGCACCATGTCTTATGTGCTTGCTGGCCGTGACGGCTATGAGGTCACAGGCGGTGATATTCTAATGAATGGCGTTTCGATGCTGGAAATGGAATCAGATGAACGCGCCCTTGCCGGCATGTTTTTGGCTTTTCAATATCCGGTAGAATTACCGGGTGTTGGCGGCATGAGCTTTTTGCGCGCCGCGGTTAATGCCCGCCGGATCGAAGCTGGCGAAGATGAAATCGACCAGCTGGAATTTGTAAAGCTGGTTCGTGCCAAGGCAAAACATCTTAGCATCAATGATGATATGCTAAAGCGGGCGGTGAATGTTGGGTTCTCTGGCGGCGAGAAGAAACGCTATGAGATTTTGCAAATGGCACTTCTCAAGCCGGTTTTTTCGGTTCTTGATGAAACCGACTCAGGGCTTGATGTTGACGCATTGAAAATTGTCTCTGACGGCGTGAATTTTTTGCGTGATCCAGCTCGAAGCATGCTTGTGATTACCCATTACCAGCGTTTGCTAAACCATATTGTGCCTGATTATGTTCATATTTTGGCTGGTGGCAAAATCCGCCGCACTGGCGGCAAAGAACTCGCACTTGAAGTAGAGGAGTCGGGTTATGTCGGCATCGACGATGCAGCCTAATTTAGACCATCTGGCTGGATTGACCGGCGTTCGGGCAGGGGCGTTAACGCGCTGGCAGGAAACAGGCTGGCCACATAGCCGGGTTGAACAATGGCGGTTTACCCGCTTGACGAGCGTTGAAAAAATGGATCTTCGTCCAGCTTCGGCTGCTGCAGCGGTGGGAACCGCAGCCATTTCGGCTGAATTGCCGGAAAATGCCGTGGTTTTGTCCTTTAGCAATGGTGTTTTGGACGTTGCCGGTATTGCCGCTTTGTCCGATGGCGTAACCGCCAGCTTTTTAAGCGAGAATGACACGGCTCTTGCTGCTCTTGCCGCATCGGTGCCAGCGTCTCATCCGATTAGCGACCTGTCGTTGGCCGTGATGACAAGCGGCCTGCATTTAGAGATTGCGGGCAAGGTTGATATGCCTATCATTTTGGCCTTTACTGGTGATGATAATGGGGTGTCTTCGCATCCGGTTGTGTCCATCAAGCTTGCTGATGGTGCTTCGGCGGTTCTGGCTGAATGGCATCAATCGGCTGTTGGTTTATCAGCGCCATTGATGGCAATCGAGGTTGGTAACAAGGCGCGTCTTGATTATGCCAAGGTACAACATGACTCAGCGCAAAGCGCGCATCTGGCGGCAACTGGCTTAACGCTTGGTGAAGGTTCGGTTTTCGAGGGATTCCAGATTTCCGTTGGCGGTCAGTTGGCACGTCTTGAAACGCATATCACCTTGTTGGGTGAAAATGCCGATTGCACCTTATCAGCAATCTATCTTGGTCGGGCAAGTCAGCATCATGATATCACCACCAATATGAACCATGCCAAAGGGCATTGTTTGTCAAATCAGATTATCCGCGGGGTTCTTGATGATTCGGCGCGTGGTGTGTTTCAGGGCAAGGTGCATGTCGCACCAGATGCACAAAAGACCGATGGCCAGCAGATGAGCCGTGCCTTGCTTTTGTCGCGTAAAGCCGAAGCCGACGCCAAGCCCGAATTGGAAATCTATGCTGACGATGTTTTGTGCGCGCATGGGGCAACGGTTGGCGAGCTTGATGAAACCCAGCTTTTCTATCTGACAAGTCGCGGTATTGACCGTGATACGGCGCGCGGAATGTTGATCTCGGCATTTCTCGATGACGCCATTGACAGCATTAGCCATCCCGCATTGGCAGACATGTTGCGGCCAGTGACGACCGCATGGATGACGGCATCAAACCGTTCTGAAACCGGAGATAAATAATGGATGCAAATGCCGTAGATACCAGCATGACTGCCAACATGACTGGCGGATATGATATCGAAAAAATCCGGTCTGATTTTCCAATCTTGTCGCGTAAAATTCACGGCAAGCCATTGGTTTATCTTGATTCTGCGGCATCGGCGCAAAAACCAAAAGTGGTAATTGATGCATTGGTTTCGGCCTATTGTGATACTTATTCAAATGTTCATCGTGGTCTGCATTTCCTGTCTGAGGCGTCAACCGATGCCTATGAGGCGGTGCGCGGTAAGGTTGCGCATTTCATTGGCGCAAAATCAGATGATGAAATTGTGCTGACCGCTGGTGCAACAATGGCGTTGAACATGATTGCACAATGCTGGGCCTTGCCACGATTAAAGGCAGGTGACGAAATTTTGATCAGCATTGCCGACCATCACGCGAATATCGTACCGTGGCAAATAGTGGCCGAAAAAACCGGTGCGGTTCTTCGTGCCTTTCCGGTTGATGAAGACGGCAGTTTCAACATGACGGCCTTTACAGACATGATCACCGCCCAAACCAAAATTGTGTCGGTGCCGCATGTCTCAAATGTGCTTGGCACCGTTTTTCCGGTTGCCGAAATGGCCAAGATCGCGCATGACGCCAATGCGCTTATGGTTGTTGATGGCTGTCAGGGCGTTGTTCACATGCCCGTTGATGTTCAGACCTTGGACGCTGATTTCTATGTCTTTTCTGCACATAAGCTTTATGGGCCGAATGGCGTTGGCATTCTATGGGGCAAGGCCGAAATTCTAGCTGAATTACCGCCATTTTTGGGTGGCGGCGATATGATTGACCGCGTGACCGTCGAAAAATCCACCTACGCTTTGCCGCCGCATCGTTTTGAGGCGGGGACACCGGCCATTGCCGAAACCATCGCGCTTGGGGCGGCGGTTGATTATGTGCAATCGATTGGCATGGAGGCTATTCGGGCGCATGAGCAAGATATTCTGTCCTACGCGCATCAGCGACTTTTGGCAGTTGATGGTTTGCGGTTGATCGGAACAGCGGTTGAAAAATCAGGTGTTGTATCCTTCACAATGGATTGCGCCCACCCTCATGATATTTCAACAATCATTGATAATGATGGTGTTGCCATTCGCGCTGGCCATCATTGCGCCCAGCCATTAATGGATTTCTATGATCTGCCATCAACCGCGCGGGCATCGGTTGGTATCTATACTACGCGTGAAGAATTTGACGCTCTGGCAATTTCGCTGGAAAAAGTGAACCGGATTTTCGCATAGGGGCGGGGTGATGACACAAGATCACAAAACCAAAATGGCCGCGCCAGATCATGCCGGTTCAGATCATGCGGGGGCGGGTCTTGACGGTCCGGGTCTTGCCGATTTTCTGCCCGATACCAGCAATGGCTATATCGCCAAGGCTGGCGCCGCGCTTGAAAATCCGGCTGGACAGGCTGATCCGGTGGCCGTTGAAGATGCGCTGAAATCGGTTCATGACCCGGAAATTCCGGTTAATATTTACGATCTTGGTCTGATCTATGATGTTGAACGGCGGCAAAATGGTGATGTTTATGTTACCATGTCATTGACGGCACCCGGCTGTCCGGTTGCTGGTGAAATGCCAGGGCAGGTGGCGCGGGCATTGGCTGCGGTTGACGGCGTTGGCGAAGTTTCGGTCGAATTGGTCTGGAGCCCGCCTTGGACGCCCGAGCGTATGAGTGATGATGCACGCCTTGCTTTGGATTTTTAAATGAGCGGTTCGCAAAAGACCGGCTATTTGGAGCTTAAAAACCATGTTTGACCCAACAAAACCAATCGTCACCTTGACCGAAGCTGCGACCAGCCATGTTCATCGTTTGATGGCGCGGGCTGACAATGATGTGATTGGTCTTCGTGTCGGGGTAAAAACGGCTGGCTGTTCGGGCATGCAATATGATGTTCAATTCGCCACCGAGCAAAAGCCATTTGAAGATAAAATCGAGCAGGACGGTGTGACCCTATTTATTGATCCAACCGCCGTGATGTTTTTGATTGGCTCGCAAATGGATTGGCAGGAAGATAAATTTTCCGCCAAATTCGTATTCAATAATCCCAATGAAATTGCCCGCTGCGGCTGTGGTGAGAGCTTTTCAGTTTCAACACCATCATAAACCCTAGCGCGTTTTAACGATTGTAAGGCAGCTATGGCTTCGTCCAATTTGCGCAAAACGGCGTCGCTTCTTCGTGCGCTGATGCATTACACCGCCCCACGCGGTGATAACAAAATCCGTGTGCGGATTGGTGCGGCCTTTGCCTGTCTTGTTGCGGCGAAAAGCTCGAACATGGTCACACCGCTTCTTTATGGGGCGGCGGTTGATCTGGTGAATGGCGATACTGGCTTTGCCATGTCGGCTTTGATGTTTCTTGTTGGTGGCTACGCGCTGGCACGGCTTGGCCAGCAGGTGTTTAGCGAGGCCAAACAATATCTTTTTGCCAAGGTGGCACAACGCGCTGTTCGTGGCGCGGCATTGAACGCCTTTCGCTATCTTCACAAATTATCACTTCAATTCCATATGGATCGCCAAACTGGCGGCATGACCCGCGCAATTGATCGCGGTGCCAAGGGGATTGAATTTCTACTGACGATCGCCTTTTTCGAGGTTTTACCGCTTTTCGTCGAAGTGGCGTTTGTCAGCATCATCATGTGGCATTTATTTGGCGGATTTTACGCGGGTGTTACCTTTTTAACCGTTGCGGCCTATGTTTATTTCACCATTCGCGTCACCGAATGGCGGATCAGGTTTCGCCGTGAAATGAACGCGGCTGATGAAGCTGCGGCAACTCGTGCGGTTGATTCCTTGCTAAATTACGAAACCGTCAAATATTTCAATGCTGAAGATGTTGAGGCGGCGCGCTATGACGCGGCTATGGCCGATTATGAGGTGATGGCGGTTCGGTCACATACATCGCTGTCGGTTGTCAATATCGGGCAGGGAACCATCATTGCGTTTGGCCTGATGGCGGTTATGGCAATGGCGGGTGCTGATATTCAAAAGGGCAATTTGACCATTGGCGATTTTGTTGCGGTGAATACCTATCTTTTACAGCTTTATCTGCCGCTTAATTTCCTTGGCTGGGTTTATCGTGAATTGCGTCAGGCGCTTGTTGATATGGAACGGATGTTTGGCTTGCTTGATGAAGAACCGGGCATTGCCGACAAGCCAGCGGCAAAACCGATCAAGATTGATGGTGGCGAGCTGGTTTTTGACAATGTGCATTTTGCCTATGGTGACCGGCCGATTTTAAAAGGTGTCAGCTTTACCGTTAAGCCTGGCAAACGTGTTGCGATTGTCGGGCCAAGCGGGTCGGGAAAAACCACCATTTCACGGCTGTTATTCCGGTTTTATGATCCGGTATCGGGCGCAGTTCGTCTTGATGGGCAGGATCTTCGTGATGTGACGCAGGCCAGCGTTCGTGCCGCCATTGGTGTGGTGCCGCAAGATACGGTGATGTTCAATTCAACGATTGGCTATAATATTGGCTATGGGCGCAATGGTGCGAGCCAAGACGATATTGCCGCTGCGTCAAAAATGGCCTCGATTGACCAATTCATTGCTGGTTTGTCTGATGGCTATGACACGATGGTTGGGGAACGCGGGCTGAAATTATCCGGTGGTGAAAAACAGCGTGTTGCGATTGCCCGTGCCATTTTGAAAAAACCGTCAATCTTTTTGTTTGATGAGGCAACCTCGGCATTGGATAGCCGCACTGAAAAAGAAATCCAGCATGCGCTTGATACCGTGTCGAAAAGTCAAACCACCTTGGTAATTGCGCATCGGCTATCGACAATTGTGAATGCTGATGAAATTATTGTTCTTGCCGAAGGCGAAATTATCGAACGCGGAAACCATCGCCAGCTTTTGTCGCAAAAAGGATTATATGCGCAAATGTGGAAACGCCAATCATCGGGGTTTCAAGGTGATGATTTGCCATCTAACATTATGCATGATACAGCGGGTTTGCAGGGGGTTTAGCATTAATGTTTGATTGGGCGCGTTCGGCGGGTTTGCCAATGCTTGGTGGCCATGATTTTTATGTCTATCATCGTGATGCGTCGGTTCGTGCGCATTTCTGGCCAGCTGGTCAGGCCGCGCGGGATCCGGATGAAAAATATGTTGTTCAAGCCACTGCACCCGCCCCCTCAACCGCGCATAAAACCATTGTCATTCTTCCCGGATTTACTGAATTTTGTGAAAAATACAGTGTCGAAGTCCTGCATTTCCATGAGAAGGGCTATCATGTTTTGATCATTGATTGGCCCGGGCAAGGTCAGTCAGGCCATTTTGGCCGACATCCGCTTGCGGTTCATTGTACCGATTTTGATCATCACCTATCGGCGCTTGATTCGGTGATTTCGGCTGTTGGTCTGGATGGGCATGAACTCGTGCTATTTGGCCACTCGATGGGCGGGCATCTTGCGCTTCGCTATGCCGCATGGCGCCCCTATAAGGTCGCGGCGGTAATCTTGTCGGCACCGATGATGGCACCGCCGGTCATGCCGGTTTGGTTAATCCGGCTAACCAGCTATGTTCTGGGTAATCTTGGTCTTGCCCGATCGCACCCTCCATTTCACCGCGTATTGTCTTTGGATTGGGTGCGTCATTATCGGCCGGAAAATGTGCTGACGCGATATCCAAAAGGATATGAGGATCAATTTATTTGGTTCGATGATGCGCCCGAATTGCGCCGCAGCGGGCCAACTATTGGCTGGGTTAGCGCGGCCTATCACTCTTGTGCGCTTTATACGTTAAATCCCGACTGGTTAGCCGCGCTTGATGTGCCGGTTTTGGCTTTTGTGGCTGGTGATGAGCGTGTTGTCTTTGCGCCAGCAACCGATAGCAGTATTCCCCATATCAGGAATCTTGAGCGTATTGTTTTTGATGGTGCGCGGCATGAATTAACCCGCGAATTGCCCGAAGTAACTGACGCTTTATGGCATCATGTTGATCTGTTTTTAGCGCGGCTTGACACCGCCTATAGCTATGAAATTAACGATGCTTAGCCGGTTTTTTCAGTGCTGTGTGCGGTTTCGCCACCGTCTGGGCCATAAAACATCACCCATGTCGACATTGTGTCGCCAAAATCGGTAAAGAGATGCGGCAGGCTGGCTGGCACAAATAAGAAATCACCTGAGCCGAATGACACAATTTCATCACCCATTTCGAATTTTCCATGACTTTCGATGATGACATAGCATTCGTCGCGATCATGCGGTTTTTGATGATCGGTTGTCACCGGTTGATATACCTTGACAACAAGGCTGCCATGCGTGAACAAGATGCTGAATGGTGTGGTGTTTTCGCCGCTGATGGCCTGTTTCAGGCTGAGCGCGCGTCTTGTCTGCGTAACGTCAAGATCCTTTGCCTTTGTCATGACCATCACCATGCGTTGAAAAGCAGCATGTCTGGGATAGCAAAAGCGTCTTAAAATTTGATTAAATTTGCATAAATATTTTGGCTCAAGACCATCAAGGATCAGGTTAAGAATTGTTCTCTTGTCGCGCGCTCGGACAGCGAAAAGCCCGGATCATATAAAAGCTTAAGCGTAATATCATTGGCCTGTTCAACAGCAACGCGGGTCACATGCCGAATTTCGGCACTGTCAGCACTGGCGCTTACGGGGCGGAATTCATTTTCCAGAACGTCAAGGATCACTTTTGACTCATCGGGCAGTAACGCACCCCGCCAACGCCGTGGCCGAAAAGCCGAAATCGGCGTTAGTGCCATTAATCCGCCGCCAAGTGGAATGATCGGACCTTGTGCCGATAAATTATAGGCGGTTGATCCTGCTGGAGTTGCAACAAGAATACCGTCACAAACAAGACATTCCATTTGCTGTTTATCATTCACCGAAATGGCGATATGCGCCGCATTATGCGTTTGCCGTAATAATGACACTTCGTTGATTGCCAAGGCGTCATGCGTACTGCCATCGCGGGCTGTTGCGGTCATCCGCAACGGATGCAAAGGTGCGGTTTCGGCAGCGGCAACCCGATCAGGCAAATCATCATTTTCGTAATTATTCATCAAAAACCCAAGACGCCCGCAATTCATGCCAAAAACGGGCAAGCCATATGACAATGAATCCTGCAACACATGCAACATATGCCCATCACCACCAAGCGCCACAATATGGGTCGCGTCTTCGATTTTGGTCTGACCATAAAGTCCGGTCAGCTGCGTAAGGTGAAGTTTGGCCTCATCATGTTCAGAAGCGCTAAAATGGAGTTTCATGACCACCTGCTATCATAGGACCAATGGTTGGGATAATCTCAATGAATGGCTTATCATAGAGGTTTTGCCTCTTAAAGGCAAAACCACTTGCCAATTGGCACCGATATCGGCCATCTTCACCGGATGAGCAATTCTCCATTTCTAATTCAGCCAAATCCAGACACTCCCGGCCTGTCGCAGCCGGTTGAGGGGGTCAATGAAACCGGTCAGCCAGTTACTTTGCCCGTGGTGACGGAAAAACCCATCACCTTGTTTTTGAACCGCCAAGAAATTGTGACCTCAATGACGCTTGGTGACTGGGTGCCGGAACTAGCAGTTGGCTATTTCTTGAACCAGAACATGCTTCAGCGCGATGATGAAATCACCGGCATTGATGTTGATGATGATCTTGGTGTGGTGATTGTGCGTACTGCGCGCGAAACTGATTTTGAAGCCAAGATGAAACGGAAAATCCGCACTAGCGGCTGTGCTGAAGGCACCGCCTATGGTGATATGATGGAACGGTTTGACGATATCGCGCTTGATAAGGATGCGCGTTTCAATGCCAGTTGGCTGATCGAACTGTCAAAGGCAATCAATACCGCGCCAAGCCTGTATTTAAGTGCTGGTGCCATTCATGGCTGTGTGCTGTGCCAGAAAAACCGGCCGCTTGTCTATATGGAAGATATCGGGCGGCATAATGCGGTTGATAAGATTGCTGGTTGGATGTTTTTGAATAACGCATCACCGCATGACAAGGTGTTTTACACGACTGGACGGCTGACCACAGAAATGGTGATCAAAACCGTGCAAATGCAGATTCCGGTTTTGGTGTCGCGCTCGGGCTTTACCGCTGCGGCGGTTGATTTGGCACGGCGGGCGGGATTGACGCTAATTGGCCGTGCAAAAGGCAAAAGATTCATCGCTTTATCGGGCATTGAACGAATCATTTTTGACAGCGGTGATGCGGCTGATGTGGCTGACAGCCCATCACGTCAACGCGCCGCTCAACAGGATGAACGCTAATGACCCGAAAATCAGCAATCATATTGCTTGCCGGTGGGCAGGCGCGGCGCATGGGTGGCGGCGATAAAAACCTGATTGAATTGGCCGGTAAACCGGTTTTGCGCCATGTTCTTGACCGTGTTGATTTTGCCAACCGGCCGATCATGCTGAATGCGAATGGTGATCCGGCGCGCTATGCCAATTTTGGCTTGCCGGTTTGTGCTGATGTGATTGACGGTTATGCAGGGCCGTTGGCGGGCATTTTGACCGGCCTTGAATGGGTCGCGGCAAATCAGGCTGATTGCACCCATATGATCAGCCTTGCCACCGATGCGCCTTTTTTGCCAATTGATTTGATTGCACGGCTTGGATCCGCACTTGATGATGGAGCTGATATTGCTCAGGCCATGTCATATACGCGTCGCCATCCGGTCTTTGCCATCTGGCCGGTGACACTGGCTGGTGCACTTCGCAAGGCGGTGATTGATGACGGATTACGCAAAATTGATGATTTTACCGCGCGCTATCATTGCGTAACGGTTGAATTTGCGGGAACGCCCGACCCCTTTATGAATTTAAACCGGCCTGATGATTTTGATCTGGCGATTGAATTTTTGGCCAAGCCATCGCAAGATGGGTAACGCATCATAAAACGGACACTGATCTGGCTTTTTGTCTCAAAACCGGTTACTAGACTGCTGTTCAACCTGTCAGGGCAAGAGGAGCCGCACGCGCATGACCAATCAGGTAATTGCATCGGCAAAGACATTATTTTCTGCTTATCGCGAAGCCTTGACAGGCCTTGAGGCCGGTCTTGGGCCTGATTTTTCCAAAACCGTTGATTTAATGAAGGCCAGCACCGGCCATGTTGTTGTTTGCGGCATGGGGAAATCGGGCATTATTGGGCGAAAAATTTCAGCAACATTGGCATCAACAGGAACACCATCATTGTTTTTGCATCCGGCCGAGGCCATTCATGGCGATCTTGGCATGGTGCGCCGTGGCGATATTGTGCTGTTGATATCCTATTCGGGCAGTACCGAAGAAATTGTGCGGCTGTTGC
Organism: Candidatus Puniceispirillum sp.; assembly: GCA_028383305.1. Lineage (GTDB taxonomy): Bacteria > Pseudomonadota > Alphaproteobacteria > Puniceispirillales > Puniceispirillaceae > UBA3439. Next base: position 6,619 of record JAOEVD010000032.1, on the reverse strand, counting down.
CGGCGTTCAAAAGATTGGATGCGCGGTTGATTGCGATGACTGGTAATTCGTCAAGCATCATTGCAACAAGCGCCGAAATTAGCCTTGATATCTCGGTTGATCGCGAAGCTTGCCCGTTGAATCTGGCACCAACAACATCCAGTCTAAATTCGCTTGTTCTTGGTGATGCGATTGCTGTTGCCCTGATGGAGGCGCGCGGCTTTCAAGAAAGCGACTTTGCCAACACCCATCCGGGCGGCGCGCTTGGTCGCCGGTTGCTGACGCGTGTTCGTGATAAGATGAGATCCCAAAACCTGCCTTTTGTCGATGCAACGGCGTCGGTTCAAGATGCACTGTTGGTGATGACGGAAGGTCGTCTTGGGCTTGCATTGGTTGGCAGCCGTGACAAATTATCCGGCGTGATTACCGATGGCGATTTACGCCGCTTGCTGGTCAATGGTGCTGATTTGAAAAGCACCAAGGTTTGTGATGTTGCCAGCCCAGTGCCGTTAACAATTGGCCCTGACGTGATAATGGGAACGGCTGAGGCCAAAATGCTGGAATCGAGGGTGCAATGTCTTGTGGTGATTGCTGAGACTGGCCATGTTGATGGTGTGATCCAGATTTATGAATAGGCATTTAGGCCGGTTTTCACGGTGAAAACATCCGGTTTTAATCCAATTTGCCTCTACTAGCCTTTGTTTTTGGGCGGATAAATATCATGAAGCTTGACGCCTTTGACTATCGCCTTCCAGCTGAAAAAATTGCCACAAAACCAGCTGACCCACGCGAATCTGCCCGTTTGCTTGACCTGTCGGGTGATGGCATTGCCGATCGTCATATTGGCGATATGCCAGCATTGCTTCGTGAGGGTGATGTTTTGATTGTCAATAATACCCAAGTGATTCCTGCCCGCCTTGAAGGGTGGCGTGGGCAGGCGAAAATCAGCGTGATGCTTCATAAACGTGAGTCGGATCATATTTGGCGCGTTTTCGCCAAACCGGCCAAGAAATGCCGCATTGATGATGTGATTATTTTTGCCGATGATTTTGCCGCAACGGTGCTTGGTCGTGGCGAGGGCGGTGATGTCGAGCTTGGCTTTATCAATCCGGCAACTGCGGCTTGTTTGACAAGGCTTGAACTTGACACCTGTCTTGATCGTTATGGCAGCATGCCTTTGCCGCCCTATATCGCCCGCCCAGATGGTACCGAACCAGCCGACCGGCAAGATTACCAAACCATGTTTGCACGCCATCGCGGGGCGGTGGCAGCGCCAACAGCCGGCTTGCATTTCACCGATAATCTGGCCAAAGCCATTGCCGCCACCGGCGTGCGCATTCTGCCAGTCACGCTGCATGTTGGCGCGGGCACCTTCCTGCCGGTGACAACTGATGATATCAAAGATCACAAGATGCATAGTGAGTGGGGTCAGATCAGCGCCGAAACCGCAACCGCCATTGCCGAGGCGCGTGCCAATGGCGGGCGGGTTATCGCCGTTGGCACAACCAGCCTGCGGATTCTTGAGGCCTGTTACCAGCAACATGGCGCGGTGATCGAATTTGCCTGTGAAACTGATATTTTCATCACACCCGGATATGAATTTGGCGTCATTGACGCATTATTGACGAATTTTCACCTGCCAAAATCAACATTGTTGATGCTTGTCAGCGCCTTTGCTGGCATGCAGAAAATTGCCATGGCTTACCGCCACGCCATTGCCAATGATTACCGCTTTTTCTCTTATGGTGATGCCTGTTTCATGACACGCAACCCATCTCCTGATATCATCGCCAGCATCGCCGCCATCGCGGATCAATAATGGCCAGCCTTGCTGCTTTCAAACCAATCAACGGATTTTGCCATGTCTGAACAAACTGAAAAATTTGGGTTTACCCTGAAAGCCACTGATGGCACGGCGCGTCGGGGTCGTTTGACCACCGCATGGGGCGCGGTTGAAACGCCGGTTTTCATGCCGGTTGGCACCGCCGCCACGGTAAAGGGCATGATGCCGGATGCCGTGAAATCAACCGGTGCCAGCATCATTCTGGCAAATACCTATCATCTTATGCTTCGCCCCGGGGCCGAACGTGTTGCGCGGCTTGGTGGAGTTCGCAAAATGATGGGATGGGACGGCCCTCTATTAACGGACTCAGGTGGGTTTCAGGTGATGTCGCTTGGCCCGCTTCGCAAGCTTGATGAAGATGGGGTGACTTTTAAATCGCATCTTGATGGCAGCAAGCATCGGCTTACACCCGAACGCTCTACCGAGATTCAGCATCTTCTTGATGCAACCATCACAATGGCCTTTGATGAATGTACGCCATTTCCGGCAACTAAGCCGGTTGCCGCTGAATCAATGGCATTGTCGATGCGATGGGCCAAACGGTCACGTAGCGCATTTCAGGCACGAACCGGTTATGGCCAGTTTGGCATTGTCCAAGGGTCGGTATTTCCTGATTTGCGAGCTGAATCTGTTGCTGCGCTTGAGGAAATTGATTTCGAAGGCTATGCCGTTGGTGGTCTTGCCGTTGGCGAGGGGCAGCAAGTGATGTTTGAGACGCTTGAGGTTACAACGCCGCTGATGCGGCAGGACAAGCCGCGCTATCTGATGGGGGTTGGCAAGCCATCCGATCTTGTTGGCGGGGTGGCGCGCGGTATTGATATGTTTGATTGCGTTTTGCCAACAAGGTCAGGACGAACCGGACAGGGATTTACCCGCCGCGGGCCGGTGAATTTGAAAAATGCTCGCCATGCCGACGACCCGCGCCCACTTGATGAGGCTTGCGGCTGTCCGGCCTGTTCGCGCTATAGCCGTGCCTATCTTCACCATCTGTTCAAGGCGGAAGAAGTTTTGTCACTGGTGCTGCTTAGCTGGCATAATCTTCACTATTATCAAGATCTGATGGCCGATATGCGGCTTGCGGTCGAGGCTGGCAGTTTTGCCAATTATGAAGCCAATTTTCACGCAATGCAGGCAATGGGAGATGTCGAACCATTGTGAGCAAGACGATTCAGCATCCAAAGCCAAATGCCCATAAAGACCCGCGCGGCTGGTTGATCGAGGCCGCCGCGCATGAGGGGTTTTTGCTGGCTGGCATTGGTCCAGCAGACATAGGGCCGGTAAACAGGGCAGGGTTGGCGGCATTTCTGGATGATGCCTTTGAAGGCGATATGGGCTGGCTTCGCGATACGGCGGCAAAACGTCAACAGCCGCAGGCAATGTGGCCAGACGCAAAAACAGCCATTGTGCTTGGGATGAATTATGGCCCTGATCATGACCCGATGAATAATCTGGCGGCAAAGTCAGCAGGCAATATTTCGGTTTACGCGCGGGGGCGTGATTATCACGATCTGGTCAAGGGCAAGCTAAAACAGCTGGCAGGCCAATTTGCCGCGCAAACTGGCCATGCGGTAAAAGTGTTTGTCGATACGGCACCCTTGATGGAAAAGCCACTGGCGCAAACCGCAGGCATTGGCTGGCAGGGCAAACATACAAACCTTGTCTCGCGCAAGGCAGGATCATGGCTGTTTTTAGGGGTGATCCTAACCGATGCTATTTTACCTTATGATACGCCTGAAACCGATCATTGCGGTGGCTGTCGTCAATGTCTTGATATCTGCCCGACCAATGCGTTTCCCGCGCCTTACCGGCTGGATGCACGGCGATGTATTTCCTATCTGACAATCGAGCATAAGGGGATGATTGATCGCAGTTTTCGTCACGCCATCGGCAATCGCATTTTTGGTTGTGATGATTGTTTGGCAATCTGTCCTTGGAATAAATTCGCCAGCCGTGCCAAAGAGCAAAAACTAGCGGCCAAGGCCGGAACTGAATTGCCGCCACTTGCTGATTTGTTGAAGCTTGATGACACCGGTTTCCGCCAGTTTTTTGTGGGAACGCCGGTGCGCCGTGCAGGCTATGAACGGTTTTTGCGAAATGTGCTTATTGCGGCTGGCAATAGCGGTGATGCTGGTTTGATGCCCTTGGTTATGCCGTTTCTGGATCATTCGTCGGCTTTGTTGCGGGCGATGGCCATTTGGGTGCTTCGCCAGCTTGCTGAAGATGATATTTGGCAAGGGTTGCGCGAGGCTTATTTGCCCAATGAACGCGATCAATCGGTACGCCGCGAATGGCAAGATAACTAGCCCCATGCTGTGCATCACCCAATGATTTTCCTGAAAAAAACAGCGGCTTTGAGGGGAAGTCGCTGTTTAATTATTTCATTTTGACGCTGACTAGCCGTTGTGATAACCGCGCTCGCCATGCTGGCTTAGATCAAGACCCTCAATCTCGTCTTGCTGATCCACGCGAAGCCCAATCACCGCGCCAATGACTCTCAAAATCACATAGCTGGCAATGCCTGTCCAAAGAACCGTAACGGCAACCGATGCCAATTGAACCATAAACTGGCTTCCGGCCGTTACGCCATCGGCAAGCCCAAGCCCGCCAAAGGCTGGCAGCGCCAGATAGGCAACAAGCAAGCTGCCAAGAATGCCGCCAACACCGTGAACAGCAAACACATCCAGTGAATCATCAATCTTTAACCGCACCCGGATCAGATCAACGGCAACATAACAGGCGACGCCGCCAGCAAGACCAAGGATCAGACCGCCAGGAACGCCGATAAAGCCCGATGCCGGCGTTACGGTTGCCAAACCTGCAACCATACCGGTTACGATGCCAACAAGCGATGGCCGACCAAACCGGAACCATTCGATAAACATCCAGACAAGGGAAGCTGTTGCGGCGGCGATATGCGTTACCAAGAGCGCCATGCCAGCGCTGTTGCCAGCGCCCAAAGCCGAACCACCATTAAAGCCAAACCAGCCGATCCACAGCATGCTGGCACCAATCATTGTTAGAACCGGGCTGTGCGGTGGCTGGACTGAGGTTGGAAAGCCGCGGCGTTTACCAACAACAAGCGCACAAACCAGCGCGGCCGTGCCAGCGGTCGCGTGAACGACGATGCCGCCAGCAAAATCGAGAACGCCCCATTCGGCCATGATGCCACCGCCCCAGACCCAATGTGTGACCGGTGCATACACGGCCAAAAGCCAGATTGCCGAAAACAGCAGTATCGCGGCAAATTTCATCCGCTCGACATAAGCACCGATAATCAGCGCGGGGGTGATGATCGCGAAGGTCATCTGGAAGGCTGCAAAGACCGACTCAGGGATCGTGCCACTTGCCGAATCGAGTGTGATGTTGCTCATAAAGCTATTGGCAAGATCGCCAATCCATGCGCCATCACCGGAAAATGCAAGCGAGTACCCGGCAATCACCCATAAAATTGACATCAGTGCCGCGATGGCAAAATGATGCATCAAAACCGAAACAATGTTTTTAGACTGTACAAGGCCAGCATAGAAAAGCGCCAATCCGGGTAATGTCATCAACAGAACCAGCGCGGTTGCGGTCAATATCCATGCGGTGTCGCCGCTATCAATGGCGCTGTCGGCTGCAAAGACAGGGCTGGCAACAAGGCTGGCGGCAATAAGTCCGGTACCAAGCCGCTTGATGGCCGAAAAAGGAAACTGCATCATTGTACTCCATAATTTTGGGGCATGCGCCAAATTTTGGGGCATAGCAGTGGCAGTCTGGTCATCAGCGATGCCAAATCAATAAAAATGCCGAAAATTTAATCAATGATCGCTATTTTGGTAAAATTTAAGGCAATATTTGTATTTAATGCCTAAAAAGTAATCAAATATTTACATATAGTAGTGTCAAAGGGGCGGTAGATATTATTGGCATTGGCATTGGCATTGGCATTGGCATTGGCATGTGAACAGGGTTGCAAGCGTGGGCATTCCTCACCTAGGCTGGAACAGCAAAGGCAAAGCCGGTGATGATTGCCGGCACCGAATGGCGATGAGGGGAGATAGATCATGGCCCGCGTTCGTGATGTTGGCATTGATGAGGTGCCCGAAGATGCTAAGCGGATTTATCAGCGATTTGCCGATGAATATGGTCCGTTTTTAAATCAGGTGAAAATATTTGCCCATCGGCCGATTGCGCTTCGCCATCTGATGGGCATGCTACTTGAAATGGCCGACAACCCCATTCTTGATAAACGCCATCTTGAAATTGCCATTGTTACCGTATCGGCAATCAATCGTTGTGATTATTGTGTTGCTCATCATGGCCCGCGTTTGTTGGATTTTGGATTGCCACGGGCGGTTATTGACCGAATTCTGGATGAGGATTGCCCGGGGCTTGATCCGATAGATCGCATGGTTCGTGATTATGCGGCGCAGGTGACGCGCGATCATAACCGCGTTGGTGACCGCCAGTTTGATGGGCTACGTGCGCATTTCAGCGAAACCCAGATTGTCGAGCTGACGCTACGCATCACCCTTTGCACCTTTTTTAATAAATTCAATGATGTGATGATGCTTAAAATGGAAGATGAGGCCGCCATTTTTCACCATGAAACGGCAAAGCCTGCCGAACATGGGGCAGATCCATCCAAAGGGAATGAAGTGTAGTTGGAGCGGCGTGCCTGTAGTTCGATGCCTATCCGAAGCGCCAATCCGTGACTGAATCTATCTATTACAATAGCTTAGCAAATCATCACACATGGTCAACTATCAAAACCTTACATGCAACCTTGCCTGAACCAGGCTCGGAGGTTCGTGG
>JAOEVD010000031.1 GCA_028383305.1 Candidatus Puniceispirillum sp. | reverse complement strand
TTACATGAACAAGCACATATAAAAATCTAGGCTACTGCTTGTACAACACTACAAGTGGTGCATCTGAGTGGCACATAACCACTTCTCGGTCGCACCATTTCCCTGACCATCGTACCCACGATACACACGTCAACCCACTGTTATATCAAGCTTTTCGGTGTGTAACTTTGTGGGTGGTTTTGCTGTGGTACATCGTAAAGTGGTACAATCTGTGTACCAAAGAGGCACAACATATTACTTCGTTAGAAGAGTGCCTAAGGATGTCCAAGAGTATTATAAGTCATCAAGGATAGTGATTTGTCTCAAGACCAATCGCAAAGACAGAGCTGTTAGAGCCGGAATGTCTATTGCTCAGAGGCTAGAGGATTACTGGCTGTCTCTAAGACTGTTTAAGCTCGACATACCAGCATTGCATTTGCTGAGGGACAAAAAACCCCTCTAACTGTTTCTACATCCTCTTCTATGAACCTCTCAGAGGCTCTTGAGCTGTATCTAAGGCTCAAGGGTAACGATAAGGACAGAGTCTTCCATAGAGGAGCTGAGAGGAGCATACAGTCTGTAATAGATGTCTTAGGCTATAGGCCAGTAGATGAGTATGCATCGTCTGATGCTGCCTCCTATAGAGACTATTTGCTCAACAAGGGATTAACAACAAACTCTGTTAAGAGAAATTTCTCTACCATACGCTCCATCATCAACCTGTGTATTCAGGAGCATGGTCTATACTGCAAAAACGCTTTCTCCAGAGTTTATCTACCTGACCTTGATGACAGTAAGAAGCGTAAGCCTATTCCCATAGAGAACATCAGACAGATACAGCATGACTGTAGAGAAGAAGATGATGAAGCTAGATGGATGGTCGCTTTAATAAGTGACACTGGCATGAGACTGTCCGAGGCCGCTGGTCTTCATATCAACGACATTATCCTTGATGAAGACATCCCTTTTATCAACCTCACTCCAAACTCTTGGAGAAGTTTGAAGACCAAAGGCAGTCAAAGGCAGATACCGCTGGTAGGCGCATCACTATGGGCAGCCCAAAGGATAAAAGCTCATCCCCACTACACCTTCGCCTTCCCTAGATACAACACCACATCAACCACCAATGCTAACTCTGCTAGTGCAGCCATCAACAAATGGCTTAAGCCGAGAGTGCCGGAAGGGTGTGTCATACACTCCTTCAGACACTCGCTAAGAGACCGTCTAAGAGCAGTTCAATGCCCATCAGACATGATAGACCTAATAGGTGTATGGAGTACCGCTGGGGTGGGGCAAGCTTATGGCGATGGCTACGGCATAGACAAGAAGAGGGAGTGGTTAGAAAAGACAGCATTATTCAAAAATTTAAATGCATTATTTAGGTAATTTGCCTTCACGTATGGCATTCAATATGTATGTTCTTTGGTCCCAGGCAGTTGCTGCGCTCTGTGTCACTACAATTCTAGAGTTGTCGAGGTCAATCATTATATTTTGGCCGTTATACCCTTCAGTGGCCATGATATTGCGCCCATTCATCCTATGGAAATCAAAATAAAACTGTCCTCCATATTTCCGCGCATAATTGTGGGTGTATAACGAGGCATTTTTTTTGCTTGGTCGGTACTTGGGCCAACTAATGGCCTTTGCCTGTAATTCTCTCAAGTATGTGCCAACACAAGTTTGCTGCTGGTAGTCTTTCATCATTGCTACCGCTACACGCAGCAAGTCGACCCTCGTTATCATAAAGGAGTAGGATGCCCGTGTTTCAATTTTCCCAGATAGTTTTTTAGGAACTGAACTAGTTTTCCGATGAAGCTCAAAATGAACTTCGTTTTCGATTTTGATTTTATCTTGAAAAACACTCTCTAATAACTGGGCGTAATCATCCCCTGCACGATGAGCAACGTAGCTAGCAATGATATCCGTCAAAACATTGTTGTAGAATAACTCATCTCCCTTGCCCTTTGTCCCCTCAAGTAATTTGGCAATAGATATATGGTCCATGTCACGATGGTGATTATTTGAGCCAACGACATGAGACGCTCGCTCATTGACCGTGTGTTTGTCGCCAGCGTTCATATTCAATAAATTTATAAGAGGCTGGCTGTGATATAGAGTGTTGCGCATCAGGGGCCAATTAACAGGCTCATCCACTGTGTTGATATGACCGGCACATATTGCGTGTCCCACTATGTATGAGACGATGCTTTTGCCGGTAGAGTGGGTAAAGAATAGCGTTTGGTCATCAATGTCACGGTCGAATCTGCCAGATTTCGGCACACCGTTATATTTTATAGTTCCGTCATCATAGAAGAGGTAGCTAAGAATATAACCTTTAGCCAACTGCTTCTCCAGCGTTTCACTTTTTATGTTTTTGACAGATTTAAAAGGTTCGGCGTTCCCCTTAGGTGAGACGGTGTACATATTTCCACGGCTCTTTAACTGAGTGAAAAAGTCTCTGCGGCCGTCTTCATACAGCGAAATCGTTGCATCATTTGGTCTTTCTCTCTCAGGGATTTCGACCGTGAAATAGCTGTTTCCATATTTAACAGCTGGGCCACCTGGGTTGGTTTGAGGTATTACAGACGAGCTACCGCAATTGAAAGCGCAAGCAAATGCACTAGACACCGAGCCTAGCGAAATTAAAAAGGCAAAAATTGATAAAATCAAATTCTTCACAGCAAAACCACCCACACAGTTACACACCGAAAAGATCGAGATAACAGCGGGTTGACGTGGGTATCGTAGGTGCGATGGTTAGGGAAATGGTGCGGCCGAGAAGCCGTCATTGCCTTGATCCTGCGTCAACTCAAGTTTCTCTTGAGCAATAACAACAGGTTATCCAATCACTGGGCAGTGTCAACACGTACATTTGTTATACTGAGTGTTATACTGGGGCAGGGGTTAGGAAAAAACTTGAGTCGACAAAAGTGACCCCCGGGTGGGTTAAGACTGAGGCGACTTCAAAAACACCGGTAAAGGGTCTTTTTGTTGTTGTTGTTTGTGTGAAGCTAGCTCAGCCAAGTCTCGAATAACGCCCTCATTCTTGATGATGGCAGATAAACGATGATTGGCTCTCCTCTTCGCACCCTCGACCTCCAGACCCACTGAATCAGCTCAGTAAGCGCGTAAGCATCTGCAAACTCTTTTGTGCTGTTCCCTAACCACCTTGCAATGTAAGGGTTTGGGTGCTGGTCATAGAGGTAGATAAGATGAGAGCAGTGAGATTAGTTGTTTGTACCTCGGGTGGTATTGGCTATCCAGCTTGCGTCACCAAGGCGAGAGTTTTTTGCAAGTGGACCAATCAAATGGGACCAATCACGATATCAAAAGGCTAACCTATATTCAAAAATTAGACTGCCGCTGTCACGAATGCCAATGCTCTCGTATGACAATTTTATCATGCTCTCAGTGCCTTTAGGTTTCGTAAGCTGCAAACCTAATCCATAGCCACATGCGTCTTTGCGTGATGAACCCTCATATTTTTCACAAATTAACTTTGGAGAAATAGTAATGATATCATCACCGAAGAACGAACCACTTTTTTTAGACTGGTAAGTCAGTTGAGGGCTCACAGTAACTTTCAACAGTTGCTGGCTATTTACGGTTTGAATAATTTGTTTTTCATCAACTGCAGTTATGACTTTCGACAGAGCATCCTGTTTGCTTGTTGTCCCCAAAACGATCGAAGCATTGGGCTGTAATTCAACCCTTGTCTCTTTCAATCGATCAAAATTTAGAGGAGTATAACCCGTTAAATTTATTCCAGCAACAATACTGCTGTTGTCAAAGTCAGAAGTTAAACTCATCTCTGAATTAGCAACATCCATTTCATATTCTGCTTTACTGACTGTTACGAATCCATCCAATACGAGGTTGGTGTCAATTGAGGATATTGCGTACATCGAGAGTGAAAAGTTTTTTTGTTTGACTTCACCTTTTAGGCCTCTAGAAAATTTAGTTCTGCCACTTCCGATGCCGGCTGCTACTCCAGTTGTTAAGCCATTACCGTCCTCAGTTTGATATGCAACTTTCAGCCGGCCTGTATGTTCCGAAGATTTGCCTTTATACTTATGAAGCTGAACATCACTCATAACAATTAAACGTGATCCTAAATTTGAAAGTTTAGTGTCCACAACAATTTTTTCGTCTAATTCAAATGAATGGTCATCTGCAGTAATGCCTCCAGAAAATGAATATTTTTGATTGCCAATTTGCATAGTTGTTTGAGCATTGTTCCTAGATTTTGAGAGAAATTGTAGGTTCTCAGAATTGGATGAAGCTATATGGCCTGCTCGAACAAAGTCAGCAAATCCACTTTCAAACGTCACCAACCCCTCAAGGGATGTGCCCACTTCGTGTGAAAAATTAGAGGAAACATCAGTGGCATATTCAGTGTTTGCTTCTGTAGCATTTAAAACCCCGATGACAACAGTTGGGCCGTAAACATAGAATGTTTGAGGAAAATCAACTGGCTGCAAATCAGGCGTCGCAGTGTCGTGATCTTTATACGTTGTAATTACAATGTAATAGGTTTGATTTGCATTAAGAAGTAAATTAGATATTTGTGGGCACAGACTCGCTGTGGTACACCCAACAATGTTCACACCTGGTGGGACAGTATTACTAGAGTTGTCATCATCAACAGCGATCGCGCCATCATCAGGATCCAGTGGATTAAAAGGTTTGCTATAGACAATCAGCACTGTGTCGTTTGGGCTCTGTGAGATGCCAAAATCATATTGAGCAGTGGCTGACGGGGTAAAACGCTGCGATATATAGTTACGCGTGAACTGAGTCGCGTTGGCGTGTGTCAGGCCACCTGTATTAGTTAGTGTATCATCGTCTGCATCAAACGTTCCTGACGTTACACCAGACCCCCCAGCGGTGAGAGTCATTTCTGTAACTACATTTTGCGCAAAAGCGGCGCCACTATGGCTCAAGAAGTAGACGAAACATAATATTACTACTAAAATAATATTTTTAGAAATCATTAGTCTACTCTTTTCATTTTTGCCTTTGGATACGCTCTATCATCAATCTGTGTATTCAAGAACATGGGTTAGACTGCAAGAACGCTTTCTCACGTGTTTACCTACCTGACTTGGATGACAGTAAGAAGCGTAAGCCTATTCCAATGGAGAACATTAGACAGATACAGCAAGACTGCAAACAAGAAGATGATGAGGCCAGATGGTTGGTCGCTTTAATAAGTGACACTGGTATGAGGCTGTCTGAAGCAGCTGGTCTTCATATCAACGACATCATCCTTGATGACGACATCCCCTATATCATCCCTGGAGGAACTTAGAGACCAGAGGTAGTCAGAGGCAGATACCATTGGTAGGCGCATCACTCTAAGCTGCCCAAAGGATAAAGGCAAATCCCCATCACACCTTCGCCGTCCTTAGATACAACACTGCCTCATCCACCGATGCTAACTCAGCCTCAGCTATCAACAAATGGCTAAAGCTACGAGTGCCAGAGGGATGTGTTATCCACTCTTTCAGACACTCACTTAGAGACCGCCTGAGAGCCGTTCAGTGCCCATCAGACATGATTAACCAAATAGGAGGCTGGAGCACCTCTGGTGTTGGACAAGCCTATGGTGAAGGTTATGACCTAAGAATGAGAAGTGAGTGGGTGGAGAGGATGTCTAAGCAAAAATGCTAATCTATAAATTCCAGCGTATCGAGTTTGTAGAGCATAGGTCTTGTTAGCTCCAACAGAGACTTTGATGGCTTTTCACCATTCAATTGGTAGCAATGCTCCAAATAATCGTTGAACGCTAGCTTGAGTTTAGGCCACTCAGAGTCAATCACAGCAAACCATGCTGTGTCTCTATTCTGGCCTTTTGATATTGTTGCTTGTCTAAAAACACCCTCATAGGAAAAACCCAACCTTTGCGCAGCTTGTCTGGACTTCAGATTTCTTGAATTACACTTCCACTCGTACCTTCGATAGCCAGCTTCAAAAGCCCAATTCATCATGAGATACATTGCTTCAGTAGCCTCGGTAGTGCGCTGTAATAGTGGGGAGAAGTTAATGTGTCCAACTTCGATACTCCCATCATTTGGCTTTATCCGAAGGTAACTCGCCACTCCAATGGCTTTGTTGTCTGATTTACCCAAAATGGCGAAGAAGCAGGGGTCAGCTTCAGCTTCGATTGTCTTTAACCAGGTAGTGTATTCAGCAAGCTCCGAGAATGGCCCGTAGGGCAGATAATCCCAGTTTTGTTCGCCACCAATCCGCGTATTAGCCTCAAACAAGTCTGCGCTATATTTTTCTGCAACTAGAGGCTCAAGTCTAACAAGATGTCCATCTAACTGTATGCCCTGAGGTTGTGGAGGGGGAGTATAATTTGATAAATCCATGATGCTCAAAACCACCCACACAGTTACGCACCGAAAAGCTCGAGAGAACAATGGGTTGACGTGGGTATCGTGGGTACGATGGTCAGGGAAATGGTGCGGCCAAGAGGCTGCTGTTACCTATGCCCTGCGTCAACTCAAGTTTCCCTCAAGCAATATCAATATGTTAGACAACCCAGTGGCAGTGTCAACAGGCACGTTTGTTATACACAGCGTTATACACCAGTGTTACACCTGCTGGCTGAAGATACCCCCAGTGCCCATCGTAACCTCACGACTTCTAAAAAGGGGGCTAAAGGGTCGGTTGTTAGTTGTTTACCCAGCGCAAAACATAAACGAGGCACTCTCACTAAAGCTCGACAAACCACTTGCTGGTCTTGGACTTGGAGAGACTCCATCAGTTTATGAAGCAGGTCGTTTTTCAGCCTTTTGTTTCAGATTTTTTTTCTGGGTGGAGTCGCCGGCGTTTATCAAAGAATGGGAACCAGTGGTCATCTCAAACCTGGACACTTATAAAATAAACGAAAATAGCCTGCCTTCGCTGGCCTCCAAGCACAATTGACGGCCATATTTAACCGACGTCAATGGCAGGGGTGTCGCTTATGCACGAAGCCATAAAGTAGAGGCTGCAAGCGCAGGGGTTTCAGAAGCTAACCGAGGGAGACGCGAGGTGGCGACATTCGCAACCGCTCAGTTTAACTAGTTTTCTATAAGGGAAGGAGCTAATCCAACCGCCTCATAGTTAAGCTAGCATTTTGTGTGCCAAATGTAAAAAAGCCCCACAGATTACTCTGTGAGGCATGACTTTTGCTAAGGGAGGAACGTAACGCAGTGTCCTCTTATTGCTTCCACAAATAATAACGGCATTGCGTTACACTTCTTTAGAATTTTCATTCCATTTGCTCAAACTTGCGCCAGACTCCCGAAGCAACTTTGGTCAGAGGTGTTGCTTATGTGCGTAGGCTCGTTTTGCTTAGTTGCGGGTACCATATGCAGAAGTTAGCCCTCATCTAGGCAGCTAACCTAACTTGGCTCAAACATGAGTGCTGACGCTCGAGGCGTGCCCAGCGAAAGTTAGGTAAACCCTATGCAGAGCAGCGCTATTTTAGCTCTTTCCGCCTAATGCAGAAGTTAACCCGCTCCTAAGATGAACCATAGCGATTGGTTCACTGGTATTGAGTCTTCTAGTTAGACAACCACCACCAGAGGCACCAACAAATTCATCAATTGCAGTCATCTAATTTACCTTTACGACCAATACCCTAACCCAGTGGTTGCAAGGTGGCTTGGTGACAGCTCAAGAGCCTTTAATGACGCCTATGCTCTCACTTAGCTAATACAGTGCGCATGGCGATCTAGGGTCAGGAGAGGGGAGCCAATCACCCTTTTTCTTCCGTCACCAAGGATGCGTAGGTTGTTTGAAGAGTGGCTTGTGAGTTAGACTTGTCGTTAGTGCCATTTATAGTTTAAGGAGGCGAAGCCGTGATGAGTGAAAAAGCGAAACCAACCGTTCAAATTGATAATGACAAAGTGAAAGTGACCCGATGGGATTTTTTGCCAGGGGCAGAAACAGGGTGGCACAGGCACGAGATGGATTATGTAGTCGTGCCTTTAACTGATGGCACTTTGACAGCAGAAATGCCAGATAGCTCTGTTGTTGAGAACAAATTGACCGTGGGGGAAAGCTACGTTCGTCCAGTAGGTGTTGAACACAACATCATTAACAACAACGATGAGCCGTATAGCTTCATTGAAGTTGAATTGAAGTAACTCAAAAGCAACAAGAACAACACCTTTGACCTTTAGCCCCTTTAGCAAACCCAAGTTTTCCTATGAGCACTAGGGTCACAGAAGATGACAAAGGAGTGTCTTTTACTGGTCTTTGCAAGCAGAGGCTTGGGTGCTAGCACACACATTGTAAACGCTGCATGACAATCCATGCAACGCTCCCATCAGTTTAATCGCTGGTAGGCTTTTGTGTTGGCGCATGATACGCATTGTGAGTAAGCCAAGTTTAATGAAAAGGAATCTGTAATGATAAAACTATACGGCTTAATTATGGATAGTCGCTTAAACCCTCTATCGCATATCTCTGACACCAGTGTGCGCCATTTAGTCATGCAAATATTGGCTTGGATGTGGTGCATTGTATTCTCAACATGGATGGGGTCTGTCTATGTGTTTGGTGTTAGCGCAATTGTTCACGCCATTTTACTTGCTGGAATTTTCATAACAGTTGGCGTTTTTGAAACAGCACGGCGCAAGCCAAAGTATTTTGCTGGTCTTGGTCGCGGCAGCGGCGGCGAGCACGAATAATAAACAAGTATCAACAAGGCTCATCAGTTAACGCTGGTGGGCTTTTTTTCGTTTTGAGTCTGCAAAATCAATTAGCGCGACAAAATGTCCAGTCGTTTTCAAACCATATAAACACCACATCTGTGAAGTTAGGTGTTCTCCCTGACGCTAAGCCTCACCAGTTGGACTTCCCCCCTTTCTGGTGGGGCTTTTTATAACCTGAGTATAATGCCCTGATGTGATTTGGAAACCTGTGAATAGGTCATCCTTATGATTTGTATCGTATTGTCGCACCAACTTGTATGCGCCAGCGCACTACCCATTTCTCGATAGAGTATTATTGAGTGAATGGAGGTGAATATGTTGTTAACAGCGAAACTAAACTTAATGTCAGGCATGGTCGTTGGCGCTGCTGCCGTAATGGTCATGAAACAAGTGTGTAAACGCAAACGGTGCAAGAAACACCAGGAAACCCATGCACCCGTTGCTGCGTCTGACTAACACTCTAAAGGTTGCCGGAAAAGCGGTGGCCCAGCAGTAACTCCAGACAGACGATATTGGCACATCACAACTAAATCGACGTAATCTACCCAAGGAATCTCAAATGAAGTTTTATGCCCTCATAATCGCAGCCTTTCTATCCACTCCTTCCTTCGCGGCTGAAGTTTCGATTGAAATGCTAAATAAAGATGCCAACGGAAATAAGATGGTATACAGCCAAGAGGTTGCCAAAGTTGAAGTTGGTGATACCGTTACTTGGCTTCCAGCCTCAAAAGGCCACAACGTAGAAATAATTTCATCTCCTAATAAGATGAAGTTCAAATCAAAGAATAGTAAAGAAGCTAAAATCACTTTTGATACGCCAGGAATTTACTATTACTGGTGCACACCTCACAAGGGCATGGGTATGATTGGCTTGGTTGTTGTAGGTAATGACCTGTCTAACATTGATGATATTGCGAGTGCCAAAGCAATTGGGAAGAGCAAAAAGAAATTGAAGACTCTTCTTGCCAGCCTGAAGTAGTTTCGTCTGACACCCTCCTTTTACCGTGTATAACGTTTAGGGGGGTGTCAACAAACACGAAAAACAAAACAGCAGCCGACCCTTTAGCCCCTTTTTTGAAGTCGTGAGATTACGATGGGTACTGGGGTGTTATTTCAATCAAATCAGTCAGTCGTGATAAAAATAAACCCTAACTGCGTCTTAAAAGTGTATGCTCCCATTTAGCATATTCTTGTTACGATTAGCGGGGGCAATCATCAGCCCTCGTGTTTAGGCTTTGCTTGAAAGTTTCTTTTGAGGGTGCGTTTTGGAGGTTGTGATGGCATTATCCGTGAACATTGAAGTGCAGACAAAAAATGGCAGCTGGTGGGGCGTTTGCCTTGGGGTACCTAACGACCACCAAACCATACAATCTGAATTTAGAAATGCTATCAAAAGCCCAATGTGCATAAAAGGCCGCGCCAGGGCAGTAAACCAGGAAACAGGGGAGGTTTTAGCCTCCAACTGAGCTATTAGCTTATAAGTGGAGGCTTAATTAATACTTTAGCTAACTTGTACCGCAATGTAGACACACAACGCAATTATTAACAGCTTTCCATAATCTAAGTCAAAAGCTGTACCTTCGCCAAATTTCTCCTCGAAGGCGTTCTTCTGAGATTCTTGAGCCATCGTCGCCTGTGCAATCTCTTGTGCAGCTTTATATGGGCGACCGCTTTTCTTTGTGACTGCTGTCTTAACAGCTGCCTTTTTGGTTGGCGCCTTCTTTGCTGCAGGTGCTTTTGCCATAATCTTTTGGCCTCCTTGTAAAAAATATTAACAGCTATTTAAGCGATTGCTGCACAATAATAAAATCATCTCATCATAAGTCATGTCTAGGTTAATGGAGCAGGATCGGTAAAAATAGCCTTTAGATAACCCGGGCATCAAATTAGCCTCAACGAAGTGTGGCAAACCCTTTGCGCACAGCCTTATGTCTATTCTACCAAAGGATCGCCCACCCAAGGCTTTAAATACGGATTTTCCAACTTCTGATAGTTTTTCGTGTAGCGTCTTGTTTTTAACTTTTCTAACGGTTTCTTGATCTAGTCTTTTGATGTCGAAATCCAACAACCTATGACCGCGGTGGTTCTTTGGAGCTATTATCTCAATTGGCATCGCAGTCAAAACGCTGCTCAATTCATCTTCAAGAATTCCAACGCTAAACTCTCGGCCCACTAAATAGCTTTCAACCAGCACGTCACAATTAAGGGCATCAAAAATTTGTTTTATCTTGGTATCGAGCTGTTCCCGATTGAAAACGAGAGATAAATCGTCAATTCCGATACTGTCCCCACCGATAACAGGTTTCACAAAAACTGGATAGGCTATGCCCATGTTTTTGTATGTGGGTTCCTCACTTTTTTTAATGACCACATAGTCGGCAGTAATGATCCCAGCTTTTTTTACCAACAATTTTGCTACGCCTTTGTTGTGCTCAAGGTCTAACGCCGCATGGTTCGATCCAATGTAGCAAATTTTATTGAGGTCAAGAACGTCATTCAGCCAGATTTGATTACCATCAAATTCAAAATACTTTACACCTGAAAAAACTAGATCAGGCTTTCGTTTTACTAATTTGGCTAAGCATTCAGGTGTGGCAATCTCTGTCGTAGAAACTTTGGAATAAGCTTTTGAAAGAATATTATTAATTAATTTTGTATCAAACGTGATTGCAACATTTTTTTGGTTCTTTTGGCCGCTAGGGTTAGGCACGGTTATTATTTCTATTAATTTTTTTTCTTTAGGGGCAATTTGGTGATGAAAATTCGTAGTATTTTCTCTCACGCTGTTCCGTGAAACATCAGGCGTTGAAGGGACAGGGCGAATTTGGTTGATCACAATTTTTGGTTTCCTCTCGTTGTTAAGTCAAATCTATAACCCCAAAATGCAGATTTATTGAAAATGCTAGAATGTTTCTAATTTCATTCTGTTTTCTCAGTTCCGCGTTGGTTTTTAGCCAGCTTTTCGATCAGCCGCGCGCTTGGCTTCTGCGAGCGCATCGGTTTGGTTGTTATATTTATAAGGGCCAACATGATAGACGTCTGTGGAAACGCGCATAACGCCGAGTTTTTTCAGTGACGTATCGGACATATTCTTTTTATCATGATTCATTATTCTGGCTCCTTGCGTTAATTATGCTCAGTATGTTTCTTTATGATTTCTTATTCAGCTAATTTACCAATCAGTGTGCATTCATATTTTTGATCGTCATTAAAAGACATTTCCCAAACTTGATTTTGGTAGATGAAAACATCTCCTTTTCCTGTTGAGAGTTTCGTACCTTTCGAAAGTGCATACAGGCACTCATTTAAGGAAATGTAGTTATCAACTGGTTTGCTTAGTTCAAATTGCTTGGCTTGTGCATTTGTGAAAAGTGAAATTGATACGGTTAAAAATATTACAATGGTTTTCATTTCATTTACTTTTCTTGTTGCCAATTTGAATTGATCCAGGATTTGTCATTGTGTTTGCTGTTGCCAAAACTTTCACGGTGTCTTTTTTTGGCTTTTTGATTTCACGATTACCCTTGCGGCTGTTGCCTTTTGACATTTTGCTGCTCTCCTCTTGTTGATATCAGATGTTACGAGACGTTTTGTGGGCGGTGTTTTGCAAAAGGACGGTTTTAATTCGCGCAGCAATAAAGCAGCACCAAAAATCGCCCAGCACAAAAGGCTGCTAATAAAGCTGAATTGGGATTAGAGTAATGCTAGTTCAATTTAATTTGCTTAGGTTCTTTTAACCTTAAGCAATCCACCGCAATGTCTGAGGCCGCACGGCTGTAAATCTTCGCGCTTATTTGCCCAACAAGTGCAGTATAAATGGATCATGAGCGTTTTGAGCAATAAAAGCAAGGTTATTAGCGCAGTGACAAAAAACAATAAACAACAAGCGACCCTTTACCCCCCTTTTTTGAAGTTATGAGATTGCGATGGGTGCTTGGGTGTGATTTTAGACGGAGGATTCCTCAAATCCCTGGCCTTAAAAAGGTATCACAAAGGGTATCGCAAGCCTCTTGCCAAGAGTTTAAACTGTATATATTATTCAACATGTTAAGCACCAATGATTCCATACCACATTGCGTCGTGGCCGCACCATTTCTCTTTTCGACATTTCCAACCAATGCCAGCGCATCACCATCAGGTGGCGCGATCATTCATGTTTCTGGATTTGGCCAAACAGATTACGGGGCAAAGCCAGCCGCCCAAAAAAAACCGTCAAACCCCTAGTCGCGGAAATTTTCATATTGCAGCGGCAGATCAATATCCAAGGCCTTGATCATTGCCATTGTTGCCTGTAGATCATCACGTTTTTTGCCAGAGACACGAATTTCCTCGCCTTGAATCGCGGTTTGTGTTTTCAGCTTGGCACCTTTGATGGCTTTGACAATTTTCTGCGCGACCTCGCGATGCACGCCTTGCCGCACTCGCACCGTCTGCCGAATGGTGTTGCCACCAGCCTGCTCGGGCTTTTCAAATTCCAAAGCCTTGGTGTCAACACCTTTGCGGGTAAGATGGGTGACGATCAATTCTTCAACCTGACGGCGCTTTAGCTCATCATCGGCCTTAATCAGGATGGCGCCTTCGGTTCGCGAGACTTCGCAATGGCTGCCCTTGAAATCATAGCGCACATCCATTTCCTTGGTGACGCCCGCAAGCGCGTTATCAACTGCGGTTGTGTCAATCTTACTGACAATGTCAAAACTTGGCATAATGCAAACCCTCTTTTGAGACAAATACTGCCCCAATCATATCAAAAGTGGAAAAAAGGGCAATCAAATGCCCCGTTGATCGAATGTGCCTTTGATCAAAAATGCTATCTTTGCCTAGCAGTAACGCTCGGGGCCAACCCATTGCGCATCGGCGTAACGGTCGCCATGCGCCCAACCAATTGGCAAAGCTGCCTCAATGCGATCCATATCATCAGATGACAATGTTTTTGTCGCGCCGTCACAATGTTCGCGAAGATGATCAACAGATCTTGTTCCCGGAATTGGCAGGATATGCGGCGCTTTATGCAGCAGCCATGCAATCGCAAGCGCCGCCGCGCTCATTCCCATTTCGGCGGCCAATGCGCGGAAACGCGCGCCGGCTTCGATATTGGCGGTCAGATTTGGTTCGACAAATCGCGGGTTCGACTTCAACCAGCCACTTGCCACCGCCGTGGCACGCGAATGCGGCTTGTCGGTCAACAATGACCGCCCCAATGGCGAAAAGGCCACTAATGAGACACCAAGCGTAGCCGTTGCCTGTACCAATCCCATTTCCGGGCTACGAACCGATAGCGAATATTCGGATTGAACGGCGGCGATTTCGTGAATGGCGGCGGCCCGATACAGCGATGTTGGGGCGATTTCAGAAAACCCAAAACCGCCAATCTTGCCTGCCTTGACCATCGCTGCCAGCGTTTCGGTCACTTCTTCAATCGGTGTTTCACTGTCGCGGCGGTGAATATAGTAAAGATCGACATAATCCAGTCCCAGCCGCGAAAGTGAGGCGTCAAGCTCGGCCTGAAGATAGGCAGGGCTATTGTCGAAATAGCGGCGTCCTGTTTCCTTATCAACGGCAATTCCAGCCTTGGTGGCGATGTGAAAAAGCTTGGTCTTTTGCGCGCCCTGCTTGGCCAGAAAGCGGCCAATTACGCTTTCGCTCAGCCCGCCGCCATAAACATTGGCGGTGTCGATGTGATTGACCCCGAGATCAAGCGCATGGGTCAAAACTGCATGTGATGCCGCTTCGGATGTTGCGCCGTAAAAATCGGTAAAAGACATGGCACCAATGCCAATGGCGGATAATTTAGCGCCTGACTTGCCGAGCTGTCTTTGATGCATGAAATCTCCTGAAATAAGCTTGGATCGTGGCGTGATCCTGATCTGATTTGGCGGCGGCATGGATCGCCAAAGGCGCTATCGTCTGCCGTTCCATGACAGAGGCCTCAGTATTTCATGCCAGCAATCCCGCTTCAAGTGATAACTGCCCTTGGATGATGACGGGTAGGTTATGCGGGGCAGAGGATGAAGGGCAGGTCTTAGTCAAGTGAACAGCCATTGTCATGGCGGGCTTGTTGGGTCACAGTGACAAGATGGTTTATTCGAATTGGGCGAGGTCCCAAATCGTCACGATAGAATGAGGTTGTTATGAAAGACAGCATTACACTAACAGCGTCGGGCGGACATTCGTTCGAGGCTTATCTTGCTACACCTGCCGGAACGCCAAAGGCTGCGGTGGTTGTCATTCAGGAAATTTTTGGGGTGAATGCCCATATTAAAGAGGTTGCTGACCGGTTTGCGGCGGCTGGATATCTTGCCATTGCGCCCGCGCTGTTTGACCGGATTGCGCCCGATATCACGCTTGCCTATGACGGTGATGGTGTTGCCGAAGGGCGCGGCCTGAAAGAACAGGCAGATGCAAATAGCGAATTTGATGTAAAGGCGGCGATTGACCATGTGGCATCTGCTGGGGCGGCTGGCGTTGTTGGCTTTTGCTGGGGTGGGTCACTTGCATGGCGCATGGCTTGTGATAAGGCAAGCGGCCTTGCTGCGGCGATTAGCTATTATGGCGGTGAATTGCCATCGCTTGCAGGGCGTGATGCGGCCTGTCCGGTCATGGCGCATTTTGGCATTGATGATGCGTCAATTCCCGAAGCGGGCGCGCGCAGCTTTGCCGCGGCGCAGCCTTCGGTTAAAACGCATTTTTATGATGCTGGACACGGTTTTAACTGCGATCATCGCTGCCAGTATGATGCCGATGCTGCAGCGCTGGCATGGGAGCGTAGCATAGCGTTTTTGGAAACGCATTTGGCTTGATAATGGCAAGGGATGAAACGCCGAGTATCAAAGATTACTAATTTGATCAGTCCCTCGCAAAAGCGGTGATTACTTGTCAGGTTTGAATGGTGAATTTAACGGAGATGGTGATGACAATTTTAAGAAGAATTTCAATGATGATCGGCCTGTTGCTAGTAACGACAACGATGGCATTTGCCGATGCCAAAACGCATAAAATTGCGTTTCATGTTGATGAGAGTGATCCAAAAGTCATGAATATGGCACTGAACAATGTGCAGAATGTTTTAAATTACTATGCTGGCAAGGGCGAGAAAGTCATCATTGAGCTTGTTGCCTATGGGCCGGGGTTGAAAATGTTTGTCAAAGGCAAAAGCCCGGTTGAAGACCGGATTTCGGTTATGTCGATGTCGATTGATGATCTGAAATTTTCAGCATCCGGTAATACGCACCGCAAGATGAGCGAAAAGGCGGGCAAGGATGTTGCGCTGATTGACGGTGTTGGCATGGCGCCATCGGGGGTTGTGCGGTTGGTCGAATTGCAGGAACAGGGCTATGCCTATGTCCGGCCATAATCGGTAGGGCTGATCTTTAATGACTGAACAAAATACAAGGCCTCGCCCCAAAGGGCGCGAGGCCTATCGCCATTTCACCGCTTTTGCCACGCGCTGGCGCGACAATGATCAATATGGGCATATGAATAATGCTGTCTATTACGAATTATTTGATTCGGCAGTCAATAAATTCCTGATTGATTCAGGCATCTTGGCGCTTGCCGGAGATAAAACCCAGTTTCTGGTGGCGTCATCTGGATGCGATTATTTTACCGATGTGGCCTATCCAAGCGATGTTGATGTCGGGCTTGCGGTGCGCCGTATTGGCAAAAGCTCGGTTACTTATGATGTTGGCCTGTTTCTGGCCGATGCTGATATCACCGCGGCAACGGGTGTTTTTGTGCATGTGAATGTCGCCACTGATGATCAGCGCCCGCTGGCGATTGACGCGGCCACCCGCGCAAAATGTGCCGCCTTGATGATTGAAGGTGAATAGGGCAAGCCGCGCAAACGGTTGTTTCGAAGGCGGTTGTTTGCGGTCAGGTCAATGGCTATTCCAAACCTTCGATAATCCGGATTTCGCGAACAGCCCCGTCACCAAGCGCCTCGAGTGCTGCGCCATAACTTTGGCTGTCATGCGCTTTAATGGCGGCGTCAAGACTTGGAAAGACGCTTAGAACGGTGCGTTCGGCAATGCCTGCTTCATAAACCGCTTGGGCAACGCCGCGCGCCAGATATTGCCCACCGCAGGCTTCAACTGCTGGCCCTGCCAGCTTGGCATAGGCTTCGACTTTGCTGATGTCCGAGATGCTGTGATAGGTTGTGATCCAATAGGCCTTTGGCATTTGACGCTCCTGTTAACGCTAAAATTCTAATGATTTAGGCTCTAATGATTTAGGCGGGGGTTTCGCCAATGACTGTGCAACGTTCCATATAGCGTGGTTCATCATCGGGATAATCCATGACGGCAAAATGCATCAAGGAACGATTATCCCAAATCAGCAGATCACCCTCATTCCACCGGTGCCGGTATAGAAATTGCGGCTGGACTGAATGTTGATATAGAAAATCAAGAATGGCCTGACTTTCAGTGGCATCAAGCCCGTCAATATGCGAGGTAAAACCCGGATTCACAAACAGGCTTTTGCTGTTATTTTCAGGCTTGGTGCGAACCAGAGGGTGGCGTGCTCGATTGGCACCATCCATATCATTTTCGACAATGACCGGCTTGGCATATTGGGTGCGGGCTGCCACTTCAAAATCATGCCATGCGTAAAGCGGGTCAAGAATGGCTTTCATGCCATCACTCAAAGCGTTATAGGCAGCAGCCTGATCGGCAAAGATTGTGTCACCTCCCACTGGCGGGATGGTTTTGGCATGAAGCAAAGATGCCTGAGCCGGGCGGTCACGAAATGACACATCCGAATGCCAATAGGTGCCAGCCCCTTTTCGTCCTTTGGGTTTGCCATCTGTACTAACCTGATTTGATACACGGTAAATTTCCGGATGATCGGGATGGATATAGCGACTAACCGTGTCTTGCAGCGGGCTTTCATTTGGATCGCCGAATAAGGGGCCAAAATGCCGCGACAAGGCAATATGCTGTTCGCTTGATAGGGTTTGATCATGGATCACCATCAGGCCGCCAGCGTCAACCCACGCCCCAACCAGATCTTGTGCCAGATTGTCACTAAAGCCTGAAGACAGATCAAGGCCGAATATCTCGGCACCAAATCCTTGCGTTAACGGCCTGATTTCATAATCCATAATAGATACCTCATTTGCAAAAAGGCCGCTGATGTGGCGGTTTTATTGACGGTTTTATTCGGCAGCCTCGACAATACGAATTTCGCGGATTGCACCGCCATCAAGCGCATCAAGTGCCGCGCCATAGGCAGCGCCATCATGCGTGCTGATTGCCGCATCAAGCGAGTCAAATTCGATCAAGACCGTGCGTTCAAGAACGCCAGCCTCATAGACTTTTGCCGGTGTGCCACGAGCCAGAAACCGGCCACCACCAGCCGAAATAGCAGGCCCAGCCAAGGCCGCATAGGCGGCTAGTTTTGTGTCATCAATGACTTTTTGATAAGTGCTAATCCAATAAGTTTTGCGCATTTTACATTCCGTTTTGCCCGCAGTTATTGAAAAGCCAAACTCTTGGTTTTGCGGGATCAAAACCAGATATGGACCAAGAAAGAACATCCCTGTTACTAAGATGTTCGGTGAGAATGTGAAAAGTCTGGCAGGCGATTTGACGAATTACAACTGGAAAATATTTGCCTGTTTTGCGATTTTTGATACTATATATTTCCAAACAGCCGGTGCGATTGACCGTTTCTTTTGCGCGTGCCGAAGGTGCGGCCATGCGGGTTGGTGCCACGATTGTTGATTTCATTTCGATTTGAGGAAAGCAAAACTAAAAAATGCCATCCGATCCCCAATCAGACCAGATTATTCCTCATGTTGAAGGTTTTTTTCACGCGGCAAGCAACACAATTAGCTATGTGGTAAGAGACCCGCAAAGCAATGCCTGTGCGATCATTGACAGTGTTCTTGACCTTGATTACGCCGCTGGCAAGATTGCCTATACGCATGCCGATATGATCATTGATTATGTTGAAAAACATCAACTATCGGTTGAATGGCTTATCGAAACGCATGTTCATGCTGACCATTTGTCGGCTGCCCCTTATGTTCAGCAGGAATGCGGCGGCAAAATCGGCATTGCCAAACAGATTGTCGAGGTGCAGGAAGTCTTTGGCAAAATGTTCAATGCTGGCACCGAATTCCAGCGTGATGGCAGCCAGTTTGATGTTTTGTTCCAAGATGGAAGCCGCTATTTGATTGGCGAAATGCCAGCCTATGTGATGCATACCCCCGGCCACACCCCTGCTTGTATGACGCATGTAATTGGCGATGCCATTTTCGTTGGTGATACGCTGTTCATGCCTGATGGCGGCACTGCACGCGCCGATTTCCCGGGTGGTGATGCCGCCCAGCTATATCAATCTATCCAGAAGATTCTGGCACTTGATGACGCAATGCGA
>JAOEVD010000030.1 GCA_028383305.1 Candidatus Puniceispirillum sp. | reverse complement strand
GCCTGATCTAAGCCGCGTTTTTTGGATGGTTTGCGTAGGGGATTATAACATTGGTGGGCGAATGGGATAAGGCCACCTAATAAGCTGCATTGTCCCTTGCGTAGGCGCATAGTAAACCTTGCTAGGTTTTGGCCTAGGCCTCGTTGTCTTTTTAGCCTCCATCATCTTTTCCCTTCATCATTTTACATCGGCTCGTTTTAGGGTAGGTTGGGTCGGCCACCCTCGGCTGCGAATCATTCTCAACCGACATTATCGTCTAAGCCGCTGTTTATTATACATATAAAATTATCAACAACCATCAGAACCTTGTCCTGAAGTGCCTGCCGAGCCGTGTTTCGCTGCTCTGGCGTTAAATCTGACGATTTACCCTTGTGAGCGTCATTCCAAGCCGCAATTGGTACCCTTTTCTGCCCCATATCTATCATTAGGTTTTGCAGCGCCATAAACGCATGCTCCTGCCTTCCTGAGGCTGGCTTGGTTGCCCGCTTCTTCTTTGGTACCCCACCCCACCCCACATGTGCTGAGATGTTTGAATTCGATAATCAGATTGAGAGGCTAGAACTGTTTTAAACAAAAATTTTTAGCAAGAAAAATTCTCCGCCCCAACCAGCTAACCCCCCTAACAGTCTGGGCAAAGTCCATTTAGACCAAAGAGGTGCCCAGATAGGAAAAGGAAACAGAATAATGCGGCGACCTTGCATACACCATTTTCGAAAGTCCTTTGAGTTCCTCATTCATGAATTGAAAGAATTAAGAGACTTGGCAGTTGATCCTAGAGCCTTGGAACTTTGAATTTTTCAATTACTTCGCGAAATTGATGATAAAACTCGCCCAGTTTTTTATTTCCAACGCCATTAATCGCTAAAAATTGATTTTCTGTTATCGGCAGTTCCTCTGCCATTTGCGCAAGGGTCTTGTCAGAAAAAATAACAAAGGCCGGGACTGAACGCTCTCTTGCCAGTGCTAGCCGCAATTTTTTCAGTTCAACGAGAACTGAAGAATTACTCTGAGCTTTTGATGGCTTATGGGTTTCAGCGTTTACCGAAACTATTGGTGTTTTTTTTGAAATGACTTTGGCCATAAATTGTTCATTGCTCTGGAGTATATTGACCCCTCTATCGGCGATTTCCAGTGCTCCAAATTTCTCAAGGTTCACCTTTAATGCGTTGCCTGCAATCAATTGACGAATGACCGATTGTAGAACTTGCTTCGACTGTGCTCTTGCTATCCCAAAAATTTTCAACGAGTTATGCGATCTAGCTTTTATTTTTTCAGTTTCTGCGCCTCGAGCCACGTCTATAATATGTGCCATACCAAAATATTGACCTGTTTGTTTTATCGCTGAAATTATTTGTTTGGCTATATTCGAGTAGTCCTCAACCCTTGGTGGCTGAATGCAATTGTCACAATTGCCACAACTCACAGCGGTCTCATCAAAGTATGAGAGCAATGCCAACCTTCTGCACGCCGGCGTCTCACAATACCCAATCAACGCTTCCAATCTCTTATACTCGAGGATCTTGTGCTGTTCACTTCCATTACCCTCAAATATCATTCGCTGCCTGCTAACCATATCCTGAAGGCCGTAATACATGATGGTTTCTGCTGGGGCACCATCTCTGCCGGCCCTGCCAATTTCTTGATAAAACGCTTCAACACTGCCTGGCATACTTGCGTGGACAACATATCTAATATCTGGCTTATCTATTCCCATTCCAAAAGCCACGGTAGCAACCATCACAGCTGCTTCTTCAGTCATAAAACGATTTTGGGCGTCTAATCGGTATTCAGGCGTTTTACCGGCATGATAAGGAATGGCGTTAAAGCCCTTTGAATGTAAAAATAAGCTTAGTTGATCGGTGTCTTTGCGGGAAAGGCAGTAAACAATTCCACTTTCATTTTTTTTACTGGAGAGAAAGTGCAATATATTGCTTTTAAGATTCTGTTTTGGGAAAACTTTTAGCGACAGATTTGGACGATCAAAACCTGAAACAAAAACTGAACAGTCTCCATTTGTAAGGTTCTTTGCAATGTCACTTCGTGTCGTTTTATCTGCGGTAGCTGTGAAAGCAGCAAACTTTGCATCTGGAAAAAAACTTTTTAGGTTTGTCAAATTTTCATAATCGGGTCTAAAGCCAGCCCCCCATTTTGAGATGCAATGAGCTTCATCCACCACGAATAACCCAATTGGAAAACGCTTTAATGCGTCAATCATTCTGGTTTGCATTAGCCGTTCAGGGCTGAGATAAAGTATATTGCATTCGTTCGAAGCAAAGCGTTTCCACTGTTCAACGTTCTCTTGACGAGACACTCCTGAGTGGATTTTGCTTACCGGAACTCCTAATTGAGAAAGTGATGATACCTGATCGTCCATCAGTGCAACAAGCGGTGATACTATGATAGTCTTTTGCTCAGAGTAAATCGCAGGCAGCTGATAGCATAATGACTTGCCTGCGCCAGTGGGCATAACAGCTAAAACGTTCTGTTTTGCAAGGATGGTTTCTATAATTTCTAACTGACCGGGTCTAAAACTTGTAAAGCCAAAAACCTGCTCAAGTAATTTTGCTAATTGGTCTATTTGTTCAGAGGTCATTTAAAATCAGATTTCTGAAAGTTTAAGTCTTCAAACATTGATGAAACTAAATCAGCTAATCGAGGTTGGGGACAATGTTCGTCTCGAATTTAAATATGCACAATAGATTTAACCACAAATGGTGAAGTCGCCGCACGGACGAGGGCACTATAATTCGGCTGGAACGTAACTTCATCCCCAACTGATAACTCTGAATTACCGGCGTTTAAAATGAGATGATCACTGCTGACGCCAAGGATTTTTACTTTAGGCGGAGATGTTAAACCATCTTGGTCAATATCCTGCTCACCTATTGCCAGCAGAACCTGATGAATATCGCCTTGATTAATATTCTCTGGTGGTGAGCCAAAGGCGGATTGAGCAAATTTCCCCCAAGGCTGTGATGGCTTAACCTTAGACTCAATTACCTCCGCTACAACTTGGAAAGAGTCTGTGTATAGCCCCTCTATTGGTGTGCGTGTGAGCGGGTCGCGGCCGAGTAAAATTGCTTCCCCTAGACGCAAATTATTAACGCGCCCCATATCTGCATCACCAAATGCCCATCCAATATTTGCAGAGTTCCCGCCGGAGACAATCTCTATTTCAACGCCAAATATTGCATCGATTGAATCCGCCAATGCCGATAGAGTGGACATGTTCTTAGCATCTGGGGAAACACCGCTTCTGCAAGCTAGGTTTGTACCGATGCCTTTAAATTCTATATTGGGAAGCTCCAATGTTTTGCGAGCTATGCACTCAACATCGTCAGGCATGATACCTTCGCGTAAATCTCCAAGCTCAACCATCAACACAATGCCGTGCACCGACCCAACCTTCTGTGCTGCATCAGAAAGTGCGCAAATAACATCTATCTCGGTGTTGAAACTTATATCTGCGCTCACAACAGCACGTTCAATCTGACTAATCATTGGCGCACGAGTGAGTATAATTGGAGCTTTAATTCCTGCCTTGCGCATAGTTTCAATATTCTCTATGCGGGAGTCTCCCAACGCGCAAACACCTGCATCCAAAAGAACCTTTGCAACATCAGGGAGCCCAAGAACCGCTTTTGTCATGCCTGTAACCGAAACGCCCTTGATCCCAAAGCGTCCAACGAGCGTATGAGCATTATAATGAAGTTTACGAAGATCAATATCTAAGCGTGGGGTGCCCACACATTTGCTCACTGTGAAACCGTATGCATCCCCTTGTTCAATTTAGGAAATGCAGATAGCACGATCTCCACCAGATGGTCTAGTGACCGCGTCAAGGCATCGGTAGCAGGAATGCCAAGCGCATCTTCGTAATGTAGAATCGACTTCGCAATCTCATCATCACTCATATTTTCATGATTTATTGTCAGGCCAATAACTTTAGTTTTTGCAAATGTCTCAATCAAATTAATTTCACTGTCTACACTTGGCATAGCCACATCTGGGTAATCAGAAAGGTGACTGCGTGCGGGTGCGTGTTGCAAAATAACACCATCGGGACGACTTCCCCTTAAAATATAAGCTGAAGTCAGATAGGCGGGATGGCTAAGTGCCCCTTGCCCTTCAACAATGATAACGTCAGGGTTCTCTCCCTCAAATGCGTCCACAACGGCTGCCTCCATTTCTCCAGAACAAAATTGTGGCGCAATCGCATCAATCGCAATGCCGTATTTTGCACCCTGAATTAGACTGGTCTGGCCCGTGCCAACCATCACGGCCTTAATACCTCGCTCATTGAGCGCCTTCGCTAATAATGTAGATGTTGTTCGCTTACCAATCGCTCCATCAGTGCCAAGCACAGCAATACGTGGGCATGTCACTTCATGAATACGGCCGCTAAACACTTTTAAATCTTTTTTATCGCGGGGTTTACGCACATCGTGAATAGTAACACCGTTAGCAACACTTGCTGCCGCAAATTCAGAATCATCATTTAAAAATTGATGCAAGCCATTCACAATATTCATGCCGCGATTAATCGCACCAAGCATAAGGGTTCTCTCCTCCTTGGAAAGCATGCCGCTCAAAGGAGCCATACCATAGATAAAACTACTGGGTACTTTATCAAGTAATGCTATGGCCTCATCAAGGCCACTGCAAACAGGGATACCATTAGGAATGTTATCCAGCGCCACGCCGCAATCTTGTCCAACTTTGGTGCTGTCAATAACTGCCAGAATTTTATAACTCTCCGAATAACGGACAAGTCCATTAGCTGTCTTACCGTCTATTTTACCAAAGTTGCTTTCGCAATAAACAATCGCTGTTTTTTGCTCGTTTGGTTTATAATGAGGACGGAGCTTTAAGCCTTTATTTGGAAATTCAACGACGGACACAGTAATGCCTCCTGTTTTTGCAAACGCTTATATCGATGCGCTGATGCGTGCACCCCACAAAATGCAGGGGTCGCAATTCAAAGCCTAAATAGGCGCACAAGCTATAAAATTAAAATTCGCTGAAAGAGGTGAGGCGCTTATAAGCGCTCACACATTGCCGTGATCGACAGATATTTTTCTGAAAAAAATAATCTAAATAAGTGGCACTAGCCAAACTCAAAACTAGTTATAAAGAGTTAAAACCACTCTGTCAAATCCACACGTTTTATTCACCTTGCACAATCATGTCTTTGTTAACCAATAAAGATAAAAAAATTTAATTTCGTATGGTCGCACACCACGACAAAACAATTCTGAGGCCGAGTAAGTGGATTTACCACCGCCACTTGCTAATGCTATCCTATGCACATGCAAATCATCCAATAAGCTTGGCTGAAGTCAGGCCATTCACATGTGGGAGTCTGATATCACTCCTGTCGATGAAAATTTAAGGCCAAGTCTTATCAGGTGAAAAATTGACGAAAAGTCGTCTGACTGAACAGGGTCAGGAATATGGCGGTGAGTAGGGTGTGGGTCATTCAGAGATTCACCTAATTTTGAAAAGCCCAAGCGTGACTCCATTTTGATACGCACCCACACCAGAACAGTCAAAGCGCACTGGTTGGTGATTGGTCGTGGTTTGTTATTACCTCATTGAAAAGATCAAGCATCCATTTTTCAAACTTATCGTTTTGGGTTGGTTGGCATACAAATTCTTGCCCACGACCAGCAGTCTTCAGAAGTCCATCAACATAGTTTCTTTTGTTATGATAGGAGGGCACGCAACCTCCTTTTGCTGGATTTAACCAATCTGGAACATTCCAAAATCTTTTAGTCGGAGCGGTGTGACTTGAGAGCAATGTCCTATCAGACATTCTAAATCTGCCAAACCCATCTACTGAAACCCTGTCGAATAAAGAAAATGCCTTTGGTGCAATGTAAATAGTGTTATTGGGCGCCCATTGACCACTTGCATGAGGATGACTTGCATATTTGGGATAATTGCGACTGAATTGTTTTGTCTCAGAACCCACCGTTAATTTTTGATCGACAAACATCCAACCAAAAATTCTATGGTGATCTCGCGCGTCTCTCCTGTAGCGATATTTGCCATCAACAAACTCTGTTTCTCTAAACCAACCAAAAAATAAAAATAGATCACCAGAACCTACATTTTGGTTGTCGAGATGTGATTGCGCTGAAGAGACTTGTCCAAACGCACCCATTATCAAGTCTGGATCGTTATGGCAAAAGTCACTCTTACTGAGTTTTCCATTGGTGAGATCAGTAACAATTTTATCAAGATTAAAATGTCGATATGACTTGGTGCTATTCAAATATGGGATTGGAAGACTCAAAGGTATTCTATCAATAATAGGACTTGGACACCCTCCAGCGCTTCCATCAAAACCCTTTCTACTAAAAATAACCTTCATAATGAATGTCACCAAATAGAGTCTGAAACTCACAATAGACTAAAGAGTTGTCTTACCTCCTCTATGAGTTCTTCCGGATGTAAAGAAGGTTCACGATTGGAGCGACAAACCAAAGTATTGCAGAACTCCACAACATCAGACTCTTTGGCAGTCCATGTCCGGCAAAGAACCCAACACATAGCAGCATTAGAAGGACATTGAGTCCAATAGCGATGTTCTTAAAACTCATGTTTATCTCCAATGATTGGGCTTTGCAAAGGCCGAATTGATACCACAATTCTATGGCAACCGCCCCGCCAGATATTGCGGATCAAGCATAAATACACAAAATCTGATTGTTTTGGGCAGATCATAGTCTGGAATTGGCTTTTGCCTTTTTTGAAATGGATTAGATCTTGGCTATATTCCATGCTGATATGAATTTTTCGCCTTTTGATCCTTTTGGGTGTTTAAAATGGTATCAATAAGCGTAAGATCATCAGCAAAAATATATTAGGGCAAGACAATGGAACCCAAACCAATTGTTGGCATCATCACGAATGAAACGGTCGGTTTTAACGGCAGGCAGCGATCACATTCGGCCGGAAAACGTTATGTCGATGCGGTGATGAATTTTGCCGATATTGTGCCAATCCTGATTCCGGCTTGCATCAGAAAAAGCGATTTTGGCACCCTTCTTGATAGGCTGGATGGTGTTGTTTTGACAGGTGGCAGGGCGAATATTGAGCCACATCATTATGGCGGCGAGGCATTTCCCGATGACGAAGTGATTGATCCCGATCGTGACAAAACGGTTCTAGATGTTATTCCTGAATGCGTTCAACGCCATATGCCGATTTTTGGCATTTGTCGTGGCATTCAAGAAATCAATGTTGCCTATGGCGGCACAATTTTTTACCGGGTGCATCAGCAAAGCGATAAACAAGATCACCGCATGCCACAAAATGATGATGCGTCATTGGAAGAAATCTTCAAGCCAAGGCATCAGATCATGTTCACCGAAAATAGTCTTTTCAAAGAATTTCTGGGGCAAGATAGTTTTTGGGTGAACAGCCTTCATGGACAGGGCATTGATCGATTAGGTGCGGGGCTAACCGCCGAAGCCTATTCATCCGATGGCCTTATCGAGGCGATCAGCATAAATGATTATAAATCCTTTGCTGTTGCCATCCAATGGCATGCCGAATTTCATCCTGAAAGAGATGAAAATCATCTGAATAGATTGCTGTTTCAGAAATTTGGCGAAGCTTGCCGACAATTTCACTTGGCCAAATCATAGCTTGATAAAATCAAGCAAAACAAATTTTTTCATGATTGAACCATTGGCGCGATATGCTAGGATTTTGCATATTTTGGGAGAAAAATCATGAAATTCAAATTGATTGCAAAGCTTTTACTGGCAGCGGTGGCGGTTTTGCCGGCGACACAGGTGATGAGCGAAACGCGTGTTACTTATAAATCAGCGAAATCGACATCATCCTATTATCAGATGGCAGTACAGATTGCCGAAGGCATGAAGGCAGGGTCAAATGGTGATGTCACTGTCACCGTTGAAGA
This sequence comes from Candidatus Puniceispirillum sp., assembly GCA_028383305.1. Classification (GTDB taxonomy): domain Bacteria; phylum Pseudomonadota; class Alphaproteobacteria; order Puniceispirillales; family Puniceispirillaceae; genus UBA3439. Next base: position 11,651 of record JAOEVD010000030.1, on the reverse strand, counting down.
GAGCCAAGGATCGGTTCAAAATGTGATGGAGGTGATTGGTCGCAAAGGCAATTATGTGTTCACCACGCCACCTGTTTTGATCAAGCTTGCACGCGGCGGCAAAGCCATGTTCAAGGACAAAGCAAATCCGCGTTTTGATGAAATCAGAGCTTTGTTTCCCATTCCGTCTTTGACCATGCATTTTGTCATGTCCGAAAAGTCAGGTGTGACTGATTTTAGCGGCATGGAAGGCAAAACCATCTTGCTTGGCAAGGGGTCATTTGGCGCCCGCGAAGGAGAAAAATATCTCAAGCTATTTGGCCTTGAAGGAAAGGTCACGCTTGCCGAGGTTGAATTGTCGAATGCGGTTCCAGCGCTAAAGAATGGTCAGATTGACGGGTTTGTGACGGCTGGATCCTATCCGGCACCAAATGTTATTGAAGCGGCGGCATCGGCTGGTGCAAAGGTTCTGTCCTTGTCGGATGAACAAATTAAATTGTCAAAGCGGACACGGCTTGAAATTCCGGCTGGCACCTATGCTGGGCAATCATCGGCGATCACCACAACGTCACTTCCTGTTGTGGCCTTTGCCACAACCGATATGGATGATGCTACAGCCTATGCGCTGACCAAAACCTTTTGGGAAGGCAAGTCATCAATGAGCGCCGCCGCAAAATGGTGGGGTGGTGTCTCGCTTGATATGCTTGAAAATATCCTGACCGAAATTCACCCAGGCGCAGCAAAATATTACCAAGAGGTTGGCGCCAAGCTGGCGTCGCATCACTAATTATTTTGATCAGGTAAAAACATAATCATAAGGGCAAGCGTTGCGCGTAACGGTTGCCCTTTTTATCGGGTATTAAGCTGGAATCCCCTCAATGATGCCATTTTTGAAATCAACAAGATCTATCTGGATCGGGCTTGGCGCTTTATCGGTTGTCTTTCATCTATGGCTTATTTTTTCGGGGCTTGTCCCTAATCTTGTATCACGCCCACTTCACATGGCTTTGGTGATCCCGTGGGTTTTTCTGTTTAAGCCATCGGTTGGTTTGCGGCGTATTTTTGATTGGGGTTTTACGATTGCCGGAATCGCGGCCTGTTTCTGGATTGTTACGAATCATAATCTGTTGCTTGATCAATATGGCTATCTTGCCAATGATTTTCAGATGGTGATTGCGGTGATTTTGCTGGTAACGGTTCTGGAAATGGCGCGCCGATCAATCGGCTGGCCGCTTCCCTTGCTGGCTTTTGCTGCATTGCTTTACGGGCTGTTTGGTGACTATGTTCCTGGCGAATTTGGGCATCCGGGAACTCCAGTGGCCAGCTTTTTGGGAACAATGACGATTGCCGAGGGCGGTATTTGGGGAACCTTGACCGGCGTTTCGGTTTCGATTGTCGCCATTTTTGTGATTTTCGGTGCGATGCTGAATGCGGGTGAGGCCGGTGCCGGTTTTATGAATGTGGCGGCATTAGCGGCGGGACGATTGAGGGGCGGCGCGGCAAAGGTTTCAGTTTTATCATCGGCCCTATTTGGATCAATCTCAGGCTCGGCATCAGCCAATGTGGCTTCTACCGGAATCGTGACTTTGCCGACAATGGTGTCACTTGGATATCCAAAACGCATTGCGGCGGCGGTCGAGGCGGTGGCGTCATCAGGTGGGCAGATCATGCCGCCATTGATGGGCGCAGGTGCGTTTGTCATGGTAGAGCTAACCGGTATCCCCTATGCAGATATCATTGTCGCTGCCGCTTTACCGGCGCTGTTGTATTTTTTTGCAGTGTGGATCGGTGTCGATATCTATGCGTTGCGTTTTGGGTTGTGCCCGCTAAACAATGATGCGCGGCCTGCAGTGCGGACAGTGCTGATCACCGCCAGTTTTTTCCTGATCCCTTTTAGCGTTCTTCTGATTGTTATGTATATCGGCTTTACGCCACAATATGCAGCGGCAGTGGCGATTTTGGCGGCAACGTTATTATTATTCATCAATGGATCAATGGCCATTAGCCTTGGTTCGGGTATGACACGAATTTGCGATGCAGCGATTATGGCTGGTGGCCAGATCGCCATGATCGCATCGATTATTCTATGCGCTTCAATCATCATTGGCATTCTTGGTATAACCGGCCTTGGGATCAAGGTGACTTCGCTGATTTTGTCTTTTTCGGGTGGCATGATCTGGCCAGCCTTACTGTTGACCGCGCTTGCCTGTTTGTTCCTTGGCATGGAGGTGCCGACAACAGCGGCCTATGTGATTTGCGTTTCAGTTGCCGGGCCAGCATTGATTGATCTTGGTATGGCACCGCTGACTGTTCATCTGTTTGTTTTTTGGTATGCGCTTTTATCGACAATCACACCACCTGTTTGCGGCGGGGTATTTATTGCGGCCGGCATGGTTGGCGAAAATTGGTTACGAGTTGCGTTGACCTCAATGTCACTTGGTATTGGGCTTTATTTGATCCCACTCGGGATGGTGGTTCATCCCGAGCTACTGACGATTGGTTTGACGCCACTTTTGTCGTTATTGGCCTTTTGCAAGATTGCGTTTGCGCTTGGCTTGATATCCTATGCAGTGATTAGCGCTGGCAAATCACTGCATCGCCTGATCAGTATCATTTTGGGCATGGCTCTATTGCTGGCAAGTTAACTTGCCGCTGATTGCCTAGGCCGGTTTTGGCAAGGATGATGATTTTGCCCAAAACGGGGTTGCATCAAAACCCTGAATGAAAGATGGTGAGGCCTCGGCAAAACCGGCATCTGATGCCAGAAAACGGCCCTTTAGGTAAAGGCATAAATAGATGACAGATCAGGACAAACAGATAGCCGTGGTTGACAGCCAATTGCGCCGTGACGCCGATGCAATCGCGTTACATCATTTGCGCAGGCTGATCCATCAGGATGGCCGTGATGATCTATGTTTTCATTTTGAAGATTTGACCGTTGATTGTACACGCCAGCCCCTGACACAAGATATTTTGCAACGGCTTTTGACGCTTGCCGAGGCAAAATCACTCGCTAATTTCATAAGGGCAATGTTTGCTGGTAAAGCAATCAATCTAAGCGAAGATCGGCCAGTTTCGCATTGCCGTCTTCGCACGCCAGATTACCGGCAAAGTGAGGCCTATCAGAAACTGACACACTTTGCCGATAATGTTCGCGCCAATCAGAATATCAAATCAATCGTCAACCTTGGCATTGGCGGGTCGGATCTTGGTCCGGCAATGGCGACAGCAGGGCTTGCCGGATTCCATGATGGGCCAGTTGTGCATTATGTTGGTAATATTGATCCACATGCGCTGTATGATGTTTTGGCGCAATGCGATCCGCGTTCGACACTTTTCATCATGACGTCAAAAACATTCACCACCAGCGAAACACTTGCGAATGCGGGTTTGGCGAAAGGCTGGCTAGAGCAAAACGGGGTTGCGCTTGATACAGCGATGGTGGCGGTAACGACCTATAAAGAGCGGGCTGTTGTTTGGGGCATTGATCCAGCGCGTATTTTCGATTTTGACGAAGCTGTTGGCGGGCGCTATTCGCTGTGGTCGGCGGTTGGCCTGTCGGTGATGATTGCCGTTGGTGGCAAAGCGTTTGACCAGCTTTTAGATGGTGCGCATGCGATGGATAACCATTTTGGAACAGCGCCCTTTGCCAGCAATATTCCGGTGATTATGGGGCTGCTTCGCGTTTGGCACCGAAGCTATCTTGGCCGTATGGCCTATGGGATCATGCCTTATGATCAGCGTCTGGCCAGATTGCCAGCCTGGGCGCAGCAGCTGGAAATGGAAAGCAATGGAAAATCGGTAACGCGACATGGCAAGCCGCTTGACCAGCCTGCCGGCCCGCTGATTTGGGGCGAGGCGGGCGTGAATGGTCAGCATAGTTTTTTTCAATGGCTTCACCAGTCAGTTGATATTATTCCGATTGATATTCTGATTGCGCGCAAGCCGGTCAATCTTTTGGATAATGCCGCTTGGCAAGCAAGTCACAAAACGCTGGCAATCAATGCCGTGGCGCAGGCTGAAGCATTGGCTGTTGGCGTTGAACAAGCCGATGCGCCGCACCGCCATTTTCCGGGGAATCGGCCATCCTTGATGGTTAGCTGGGAGGCAACAACGCCCTATGCACTTGGCAGGCTATTGGCACTTTATGAGCATATCACTGTCGTTTCGGGCTTTGTCTGGGGTGTGAACAGCTTTGATCAATGGGGTGTCGAGCTTGGCAAGAAAATGGCACATGATCTTGCCAGCAAAAGCGATCTTGATGGTTTCAGCCCGGCTGCCAAGGCGTTTCTAAACCGGTTGAACGACGAGCCGATATGATGTGGTAGTTGCCAAAATTGTGCCTTTATCAAATATAATGGCGGATGATCAATAATGCGGCGGCGGCACATCGTCACTTGGCGACAGAATGCCACTATCGGGCTGCACATTTTCAAGCCGTGATTTCAGCTTTTCGATTTCGAGCATTAATTGCGCGACCTCTTTTTGCTGTGCATAGACCTCATGGCTCATCTGCGCCAATTCATGCTGCATAAGTGCCATTTTTTCTTCAAGATAATTGATCTTTTGTTCCATGATTGCCTTTTAGCATTCGCTGGCTGATTCGGCAAAGGCCGAAATGATCTGATGGGCAAAATAGGACGGTTTAAAAATGACTGTTTAAAATGACTGTTTAAAATGACTGGCGCTATCGCACTGAAGTGATTTGATCTGTTGCCTTATCGCATTACACTCATGGCTGGTAGAGCGAATTGCCCCGCCATGGCAAATTTTTTGACAATGAGGAATGGCAGTTGACCCAAAAAGCCCTGAAAATCTGCCTTGCCTGTTTTGCTGGTTTTGCCGGTTTTTTGATCTTGGTTTTTGTTTTTGGTCCGCGTGAGCCGGTTCGGCTAAGCACCGGCCATGACAAGATCATGATTGGTGATGATATTGATGCCTATCTTGCCATGCGCGAAGGGCAATTTGATGACATCATCGACGGGGTTGAAAAACAGGTCATCTGGGCTGGTGAGGCCAATGTAAAAACGCCGCTATCAATCATCTATCTTCATGGCTTTACCGCCAGTTCAAAAGAAATCCGGCCAGTGCCGGATCGGGTGGCCACAGCTTTGGGCGCAAATCTCTATTTTACCCGTTTCACTGGCCATGGCCGCCAGCCTTCGGCAATGGCCGATGCCACTGTTGCGCGCTGGATGGATGATGTTGGCGAAGCCATTAAAATTGGCAAGCAGATTGGTGAGACGGTCATTATCATGGCCACATCAACTGGGGGCACTCTGGCGGCGGCGGCCGCGCTTGACAAGGCGGCTATGGAACATATTGGCGGGATCATTTTCATTTCTCCAAATTTTGCCATTAACAGCCGCGCTGCCAATTTGCTGACCTGGCCATTTGCGCGGCAATGGGTGCCGCTGGTGATTGGCACAGAACAAAAGGGTAATCCGCGAAATGATCTTCATGCCCGCTATTGGATGATGACCTATCCGACAACGGCGTTAATGCCGATGGCGGCGATTGTTGCAGCGGTTGATCGGGAATCATATGACGATGTCGACATGCCGGCCTTGTTTTATTACAGTCGCCAAGATCAGGTTGTTGCGCCTGAAAAAACAGCCGCATTTGCCCGATCATGGGGCGGGGAATCGAAAAGCATCATTGCCAGTCTGACCGCGGATGACGATAAATTTTCACATATCATCGCTGGCGATATTGTGTCGCCAAACCAGACAGCAAGCGCGGTTGAGCATATGGTTGCTTGGATCACTGGGCTACAAAACCGCTAAAAGATGCCGTCATTGGTTGCGCTTTTTCTGGCGGATCAGGCTTTGGCGAGGCGGGTGGTTAGGCGGGCGGCATGACCGCGTCAAAGGCAATGGCCAATTTATCGGTAATCTCGCCAATATGGGAGTCTTCCAGAATAAAAGGCGGTGCTAAAAGCAGATGATCGCCATTTTTGCCATCAATCGTGCCACCCATCGGATAGCATAATAATCCGGCTTCAAATGCCGCTGCCTTGATTTTGCGATGCAGGCCAAATGCCGGATCAAAGGGTGTTTTCTGTGTTCGGTCGGCAACAAATTCCATGCCGATAAAAAGTCCCCGTCCGCGAATATCACCGATAAAAGGATGCTGGCCAAAGGCTGATTGCAATGCCTGTATCAGCCTGTTCCCCATCATGGCGGCGCGGCTTGGCAGGCCAGCTTCGATGATTTTGCTAAGAACAGCATGAGCGGCAGCACAGGCAACAGGATGGGCAAGGTAGGTATGCCCATGCTGAAAAAAGCCGCTTCCGGTGGCAATCGCTTCATAGATATCCTTGCTGCATAACATGGCGCCAACCGGTTGGTATCCGGCGCCAAGCCCTTTGGCGATGGCGATAATGTCAGGCCGGACTCGATCATGGTCACAAGCAAACAGCGATCCGGTTCGGCCCATGCCGCACATTACCTCATCAAGAATCAGCAGCACGCCATAGCGATCGCAAATTTCACGAATGCGGGTGAAATATCCCGCTTCGGCCGCAACCGCGCCAAGCGTTGCGCCAACCACCGGCTCGGCGAGAAACGCCATGACCTTATCCGCGCCAAGCCGCAGGATTTCGGTCTCAAGCGCATTGGCCATGCGTTGCCCATAGGCATGATCACTCTCGCCATCGGCTTTTCCGCGATAGCGATAACAAGGCTCGATATGGCTGGCAGTGAATAAAAGTGGGGCAAATTGTTCGCGCCGCCACGCATTGCCACCAGCGGCAAGCGCGCCAAGCGTATTGCCGTGATAGCTTTGCTTGCGGGCGATGATATGGGTTCTTTGCGGCGAACCGGTTTCAACAAAATATTGCCGCGCCAGTTTCAGCGATGCTTCAATGGCTTCTGATCCACCCGATACAAAATAAACTCGGTCAATGCCAGATGGTGCATTGGCAATCAAAAGATCGGCTAATGTTTCGGCAGGTGGCGAGGTGAAAAAGCTGGTATGAGCAAAAGATAATTTATCAATCTGGTCTTTCATTGCAGCCGCGATATCAGCATCACCATGACCAAGACAGGACACCGCCGCACCGCCTGAACCGTCGAAATATTCTTTTCCAGTTGAATCGGTAATGTAGCATCCGGCACCGGCAATGGCGACGGGTGGGGTAATCTTGCTATGGCGCGCGAAATTATGGGTCATCTGGATCGGCCACCAATCATGGCCATGTGTGGCCGTCTTAACGAATATGCCAGAAAGGCATGTTTAATCGTTACTGGCGAACCGGCTAAGATCAATCAAAAATCATCGACAGCAGCAAAATTTTATAAGCATTTTGCCATTGAATGATGGATTGCCGTAAAAATCACATCATATAAAACACATGATTTTGATTTATTTTTCGAACCGTGATTGTCTGATGCTTGATTTTATGGCTCAACATGGCAAGCATAGGGGATGGCATATTAAGTTAAGCCTGTTAACAATTTGGCGCTAAGATCATTGGCGTCGCAAATCATGGTTTTGTTAAGACTTGACCAGACCAATCATTGGTCTGGTCGATGATTGACACCACAAATAAAGGGCGAAGATATGCAACAACCTGATGACTACGCAAAAGGCCAAGATATTGCCTATCGATCATTGGTTGGGTCGCCAGTTGTTGATTTTGCGGCACGCTCGACGATGGGTGAGGTGCGTTTGTCAGCCTTTTCTGGGCGTTGGATTTTGCTATTTTGTCATCCGGCAGATTTTACCCCGGTTTGTACGTCTGAATTTGTCGCTTTGGCGCAAGAACAGGATAAATTTGCCGAAATGGGTGTCCAGCTTTTGGGGTTGTCGGTTGATAGTGTTTATAGCCATATGGGCTGGATTGAATGGATAGAGACGAAATTTAACCTATCGGTCAATTTTCCGGTGATCGAAGATGTGTCGATGGATATTGCGCGCGCCTATGGCATGATCGACGCCGATAGCGACACAACATCAACGGTTCGCGCCTGTCTATTTATTGATCCGGCGCAAAAAGTGCAGGCGTTGATACATTATCCAATGCATATTGGCCGTTCGGTTGATGAATTGCTTCGTGTCCAGCGCGCCTTAATCGATACTTATCAGACAGCCAAAGTTGCGCCGGCAAATTGGAGCCCAGGCGATGATTTCATGCAATCGGCTGCAGACTCGGTTTCGGGTGGCACCAAGGGCTGGCTTCAGCGGGTGATGCGCCCGATAGACAAATCGTAACTGGCGTGCCGCTTGCATATATAGCAAACAATCTATATAATTGATCAAGTTAAGGCTGACCATTCGGGTCAGTGCTTTTAACCCCTATCGAAATATGATTGGCAATTGCCGAGGCAAGCCCATGTTGCGACAAGTAAAATGAGTGATTAATGAGCGCGCACGAAAAGAGCAAATCTAGTTTCGATCTTTTGATGAATCGTGCCTCGGACGTCTTTCAGGCTTTGTCGCATCCATTGCGCCTGTCAATTTGTTTTGAACTTGGTACGGCCGAACAATCGGTAAGCCAGCTATGCGATTCGCTTTGCCAGCCACAGCATAGTATCTCGCAGCATCTGGCTTTGTTGCGTAAACAGAATGTTGTCAATGCGCGCAAGCAATCGCGGCAGGTTTTCTATCAGATCAGCGACCCGCAGGTTATAAAAATGTTGGATTGTATCAAAAGTGAACTCGTGGCCGCTGAACCGAGTGGCGCCACCGCACCATCGCTGACGGCGCGTGATGTGCCGCAGGTCGCTATGGCTGATGAAGCTGGCCGGTTTTCAACCGTTTTCAAGCCGTCAGTGGATCAGTGGCAACGGCATGATAAGGGCTAGCGTGACCGGCGGTGGTTGGCATTTTTGCGCCATGCGGCTTTGCCTGACCCGCCGTATCACGCTGTTTTCATCTTTATTTATACTGCTGACAGTATTTAATACCGGCGGCGGCATCGGGCCGGCAAAAGCCGCCGATAGTCGTGGCCAGCTTGTTATGATTACCTCTAGCCATTGCCCTTGGTGTGAAGCCTTTGAAGATGATGTTGGCAAAGGTTATGACCGCACCGAAGAAGCGCTGATCTATCCACTTCGCCGCCATGATTTTTACCAGGAAATGCCGAATGATTTAGTGCATCTGACGCCAGCAACGATGACGCCTACCTTTATTGTTGTGCGTGATGGGATGGAGGTTGGACGGATCGTAGGCTATCCGGGCGCCGAGTTATTTTGGTGGCGGATTTCTGAATTTACCGCGCAATGATGATTTCGTAACTCGATGAATATCTAAAAAAATTCGGGCGTGCTGTGTTTGCGTGCTGTTAACTTCGTGTTTTATCAATTACCGCCAGTTTAAAAAAGTTATTTTTAAACTGAAACCGGTTTTACAAACGGTTTTTTTTATGCTTTGCTTTTTTATAGATAAAAAAATGCATGTGTTAAATGCATCGAGTCAAACTTAATAAGGTGGGGAAACGATGAAAACTTTTTTCTATTCCATTGTCGGCGTTGTTGCGCTTGGCGTTACCGCTGCGCACTCAGCCTCAGTGGTTGTTCGAGATCCAGGGCTGGTTCCATATGAAATTGTTGATGGTAACTCTATACCAAAATCATTGACTGGCGTTGTGGGAGACCCGGCCAAAGGTAAAAAGATTGCCATAGGCCGCAAGGCAGGCAATTGCTTGGCATGCCATGCCATGCCGATTCCTGAGCAGCAATTTCATGGTGAAACTGCTCCATCGCTTTATGGTGTTGGAAATCGTCTCAGCGAAGGTGAGCTGAGGTTGCAGCTGGTAAACTCAAAGGTAACAAATGAGGATACAATGATGCCATCTTATTACCGCACTTTTGGGTTTGAGCGGCCACTGAAGAAATTTGTGGGTAAGTCCATCATTTCTGCGCAAGACGTCGAGGATGTTGTTGCATACCTCCAAACCTTAAAAACTGATCAATAGTCCGGAGTATTGAACAAAATGAAACAGACAAGACAATTCTCAACAATTTCGCGCAGGCATGCACTTGCTATGCTTGGTGCAGCCGGTGCGGCTGTTCTTGTTGGCGTTCCTGCCTATGCGGATGGTGCAGCTGTCGCTGCTAAAATCAAAGGCTTGACCGGTGGTAAATCTGTTGGCGAAGGGGCAATCGAACTTGACTTGCCCGAAATCGCCGAAAACGGAAATGCGGTCAAGGTTGCATTCTCAATCGACAGCCCAATGACAGCCGATAATTATGTCAAAGCTGTTCATGTTATGGCCGACGGCAACCCAACCCCTGAAGTGGCTTCATTCAACTTCACGCCAACAATGGGCGCTTGCAGTGCATCGACACGGATGCGTTTGGCAAAAACTCAGAACATTGTTGTTCTTGCCGAGATGAGCGATGGCAGCTTCAAGCAGGCACAAGCCACCGTCAAGGTCACCATTGGTGGCTGTGGTGGTTGATCAGATAGCGAACGGAGAACAAAATAATGGCAAAAATTAAACCCCGCGTAAAAGTTCCAAAGTCAGCTGCTGCTGGTGAAATTGTTGAAATCAAGGCTTTGATTTCGCATCCTATGCATACTGGCCGGGCCAAAGATAAAAAAACTGGAAAAAAAATTCCACGCAAGATCATCAACAAATTTGTCGCAAGCTTTGACGGCCAAGATGTGTTCACGGCTAATTTTGAGCCTGCAGTGTCTGCCAACCCTTATATCGCCTTTCCTTTTAAGGCGAGCAAGTCAGGGGCATTCACCTTTAAATGGGTCGAAGATGGCGGCGCAGAATTTACTGCCAGCAAAAAGATGACCGTAGCCTAATCTTTGGATTTGGGTCGCGAGTTAAATAGGGAGGATTTTATAATGCGACTAGCAGTGATGATAACAATGGCGTTCAGCTTGGTAGCCGGAGCCGCATTTGCGAAAACACCATATCATGATGGTACCGCTGAAGTGATCAAGCCAACTGATAAGAATCACCCGCTTGGTGAGGTCGTGTCTGGTTATGATTTTCGCAAGGCGATGATCCGAGATGTGCAGGATGACGATTTTGAAAATCCAGCTATGCTCGTGGTCGATCACGGTGAAGAGTTGTGGGATACGGTTGATGGTAGCGCTGGCAAATCACTGTCGCAGGTTTTTGAAGGCTGCGCCGAAGTGCCGCTAAATGTGGTTGGATCGGTTTATCCACGCTATCACAATGTTGCCGGCAAGGTGATTTCTCTTGAGCAGGTTATCAATATGTGCCGTGAAACCGCAATGGGAGCAAAACCTTTCAAGTGGGAGTCACGCGACATGCTTGGCATCACCGCCTATATCAGGATGCAGTCACGTGGATCGCGCGTCAATGTCGCAGTTGATGGAAAAGCATCCGCAGCATTTGAGCGTGGGAAAAAGCTCTATTATCAACGTGTTGGTCAGCTAGATATGTCATGTGCACATTGTCACGAAGATAATTACGGCAATTACATCCGTGCAGATATGCTGTCGCAGGGCAACATTAATGGTTTTCCCACTTACCGCCTGAAATGGAATGGTGTTGGGTCAACTCATCGCCGGTTTAGAGGCTGCATGAAAAATATCCGTGCTACTCCGCTTCCATATGGTCATGAAGATTATGTGGCGCTTGAGCTATACACAGCTTGGCGAGGGAACGGCCTGAAGGTGGAGACTCCTGCCTACCGTAACTAAAACCACTAGAGACTCTAAAAAAAGGCCGAATATTTTACCCC
>JAOEVD010000003.1 GCA_028383305.1 Candidatus Puniceispirillum sp. | reverse complement strand
TTGTCAAAATTGATGTTGAAGGCGCCGAACAGCATGTGATTAATGGCGCGCCAAATTTAATCAACAAAACAAAGCCAATCTGGTTTATCGAGCTTGTGCAGGGTCGCGCCGATAATTTCACCGGATCGGCAAGTGACATTTTTCAGCAATTTATCGATGCTGGCTATCAGGCCTTTATTTTGAATGATGATTATGGCTGGGATCAGGTAACCTCCATTAGCGATGCCACCGATTACCTTTTTGTTCCAGTCGCCACCGCTTAAGGGTTTTTGACCTTCAAAACCTGCGCCTTGTGGCTAATCACCTATCGCCACATTAATAGCCGGAAACGCGGCTTTACCCGTCGATCTTGCGGAAGCGAACGATTCAAATAGCCGCCGTTAATGGTGAAAACAGCTTGGGTACGTCTAGAACTATATTATATGGGAAAATGGTCGGAGTGGAGAGATTCGAACTCCCGGCCCTCTGGTCCCAAACCAGATGCGCTACCAGGCTGCGCTACACTCCGACGATGCTTTCATATCCCCCCTGATACGGAATTTCAAGCATTCATCTTGTGCAAAATACGATTTATTTTACTTTTCTTGCGAACCGGCCGAATTTACCGCCGCTGCGACTGGCAGATGCAGCCGCGTCTGCGGCCCAAGCCCGAGGCGCGCCGCCTCGCCGCCGCCAATTTCCAGAACATATTGCGCCGCTTTCTGCGATTTGCGGGCTGTCAGGCTAAAAGGTTCAGTATTGGCAATTATGCTTACAAGCCTGCCATCACTGGCAAAAAACAGCATATCAAGGCTGATGGGGGTGTTTTTCATCCAAAATGATCGCGGCGCGTCTTTGGCAAATATGAATAGCATACCGGTTCGTGCCGCCAAGGGCGGGCTGAACATCAGACCATAGGCTTGCTCGGCCGGCGTTGTCGCAAGCCGGACGTCAAAACTGATTGGCTGGCGGTCGGGTGCTGGCAAAAGCTGGATTTTGGTTGCCGCATAATCTGGCGACCGCATGGCATTCTCGGCGGCAACCGGCAATGAGGCTAACAACATCACCATCACCGCTGCCAGCAGCCGCCACAAATGTTTTAAGTGCCAGTGGCTAGCCTGCTGCGGCATAGGCAATCAAAAGCAGCAATGTCAGCAACCCGGCCTGAATCAGAACCGCACGGCCACTGACAGTGGGTCCGGCAAGCGGACTATGCATGATCCGGTCAAGTTTATCCCAGATTGCGTTAACCAAGCCGCGCATTTGCTGCAAGAGGCCTGACCAGACAAGCATAACCATGCGCAGCAACGGTAAACCAACCATCGGTGCCAAACGCCGGTAAAACCAATCTGAATTCAGCACAACCGATGGAATTTCTGGCGGATATAGCTTTAACCGCACCAGCACAACAAATGCCAGCATCGCAAAGATCAGCAATTGCATCTGGCTTGTCACATGACCCGCATCATAGGGGTGGTAATCAACCGCATAGGGCAAAATGCTGTAAAGCAGCGACGGAAATACACCAATGCCAACGCATAAGAAGGCAGCGATGCCCATGGCCACGCGCATACCAATTGGCGCCTCGCCAGTTTCAATTTTGCTGTCATGCGCAAAAAAGGCAAAATAGGGAATCTTGATGCCTGAATGTTCAAGCACGCCAGCAGAGGCAAATAGCAGGACAAAATAGGCCCAAATAATACCGGCATCGCCAAGCGCCGACATGGTCAGTGATTTGGCGACAAAGCCGCTGAACAACGGAAAGGCCGAAATCGACATGGCCCCGATGATACAGCAAACCATGGTAAAGGGCATTTTCTTGTAAAGCCCGCCAAGTTCGGACGCTTTTATCGTGCCGACCTGATGCAATACCGCGCCCATGCTCATAAACAACAAGGCTTTATAGATGATATGAACAAAAGCATGGGCAACAGCACCATTCAGCGCCAATTCGGTGCCAATGCCAACGGCAACAACCATGAAGCCAAGCTGGTTATTCAAACTAAAGGCCAGAACGCGCCGCAAATCATTTTCGATAACGGCAAAGAACACTGGCAAGGCAGTCATTGCCGCGCCAATCCAGATCAGGATATCGGTTCCCGGAAAGCCGCGCGCAAGCGCATAGATGGCAAGCTTGGTGGTAAAGGCGGATAAAGCCACTGTACCGGTTGGTGTGGCTTCGGGATAGGCATCCTGCAACCAGCCATTCAAGAACGGGAATGCCGCCTTGATGCCAAAAGCAATAAAGATTAGCCATGTTGCCGCATCACCAAGATCCATCTTGGTAAAGCGAATATCGCCGCTGGTAGACGCCAAAATCGCTGCACCAGCTAGAAGCAGCACACCGCTTGTCACTTGGAACAGCAAATAACGCATTGCCGCCTTGCGCGCACGTTCAGTGCCGCTGGCAAGGATCAGGAATACCGACGTTACCGCAGTGGCTTCCCACCACACGAACAAACTGACCAAATCGCCAGCATGAAGCGCCGCAATCGCAGCACCAGCATAAGATAAGGACGCACAATGCTGTTGCCAGTCGCGGTCATGCCAGCTGTAAATCACATTCAGCGCCGCGGCTAAATGAAAGATAATAGCAAAGGGAAGGCTTAACGCATCAGCCTGATAGAGAATCAGATCAAGCCCCAACACCGCCCAGACAAGATGCGTTCCCGCCCCAAGAAACAGGCCATAGGCCGACAGCGCAATCGCGCCAAGCATATAGATTTGACGCCAAACATGCGGGATAACGGGCAGCAGGAACGCTGCCAGAATCATGATCAGACCCGGCGGCATATGACTAATCATAATAATCCTCCTTACGCATGATCATCAGCCGCAACCATTTGCCGACCTGAACAATGAACAGAAATGCCAAAAACCCGTACAGAGCCGGAAACATAAAGCTTTCCTCGGCAGATACCACGCCATGCCGGTGAATGAAAAATTCTAATCCGAACAGAACAATGGCAATGCCAAGCAGGGCTTTGGTGAAGATTCCACCAAGGCGCTGTAAATCTGACGGCGATTTTGAAGATGGCGTACTCATGAAATCACCATTAATTTGGCCAAAGCGGCGAAGAAATCGACATAGAAGAACAAAAGAAGTGACAAAATGGCTGTTAGAACCGGCGGAATCACAACCAGCGGATGCGATGTCACCTCAACCGTTTTCACCTTGGGTCGGAAAAATCCGCGCGAAACCGGCTCTAACAGATAATAAACATTCAACAAGGATGACAATCCAAGCACGCCAAGAATGACCAGATAGCCCGAGTCAACCGCGCCAACCATCAACATGAATTTCGACCAGCTGCCCCCCAAAGGCGGAATGCCTATGATCGACAAGGCACCGATGAAAAATGCCGCAAAGACCCAAGGCATTTCACGCCCCTGCCCGTCAAGTTCGGAAATTTTGGTCAGATGCGCCTGAACATAAATCGCACCAGCACAGAAAAACAACGTGATTTTGCCTGCCGCATGCATAACGATATGCAAAGTTGCGCCCTGAACGGCAATTGATGACGCAATCGCCGCCCCCAAAACGATATAGGACAGCTGGCTGATCGTTGAATAGGCCAGACGAGCCTTGATATCATCTTTGGTGATGGCAACCATGCTTGACGCCAGAATGGTAAAGGCCGACAGCCAGACAAGCCAATCCGCCGCCCCAGTTTCAGCCAGAAAATCAATGCCAAACACATAAACAACAACGGTCAGGATCGTAAAGACCCCCGCCTTGACAACCGCAACCGCGTGAAGCAAGGCCGAAACAGGTGTTGGTGCCACCATCGCCGCAGGTAGCCAGCGATGGATCGGCATCAATGCCGCCTTGCCAACGCCAAAGGCAAATAACGCAAGCAGGATTGGCGCCATTGCCGGATCAATCTGCCCAGCAAGATAACCACCCGGCCGGAAATCCAGCGTTCCGGTACTAAGCCAAACCCACACAACAGCGGGCAACAACAACACAACTGACGTTCCAACAAGGATGCTCATATAAAGCCGTCCTGCGTTGCGTGCAAGGGCGCTTTCTTTATGTGTTACAAGTGGATAGGTAGAAAAGGTCAGAATTTCGTAGAACACAAAAAGAACCAGTAGATTGCCCGACCATGCAACCGCCATTGCCGCATGAACGGCGACCGCATAAAAAGCGGCAAAGCGCGTTTGATGCTTTTCATGGTTACCGCGCATATAGCCAACCGAGTAAAGCGCTGCCAAAATCCAAAGACCCGACGCAACCAAACCGAAAATGGCACCAAGCGGTGTAACAGCAAATTCAAGCGCCAGTCCTTCGGCAATCTGCGCCACAAACAGCCGTGGCGTTTCACCATCCAGAACCGCCAGCGCAACATGAACCGCGGCAATAAAGGTGATAACCCCGCCAATTGGCCCTGCAGCATCACGCCAAACATGCCGAACCGCCAGAAACGGCGTTAAAATCGCGACAACAAGCGGCGCTAATAGCCCGACAAGCATTGCGGTATGAAGTGACATCATGCCCCGCCTCCCAACAATGCTGTGGCGGCAAGGCGCGCCGCGCCAACAATCCAGCCAGCGTCAATGCCAAACCAGATATTGCCAAGAGCAACCATCCACAGCGGCAAATAGATCGCAGGGTTTTCAACCAGTTTTGGTGATCGTGCCGGTGCAGGTTGCATCCACATGACTTCCATCACTTTCCAAAGATAAACAACCGACAAGGCGCTGCTGATCAGAACAAGCGCCAGAATGACATATGAATCGGTCTCAAGGATGGCACGCACCAGATACAGCTTTGAAATAAAGCCAGCGGTCAGTGGCAAACCAGCAAGGCTTAGGCCGCAAATCAAAAAGGCCGTTGCCGTTATTGGCATCCGCCGCCCGATACCGGTGATGGTTTCAAGGCTGGCACGCGCGCCAAGAGCAGCGACAAAACCGCCAATCGCCATAAATATGCCGCCTTTGATTAGCGCATGATTGCCGATATGGATAAATCCGGCGCTGATTCCTGCTGGTGTCGCCAGAGCAAGCCCAAGCGCGATATAGCCAATTTGCGCCACCGAAGAATGGGCAAACATCTTTTTGATATCGGCTTCATAAATGGCCATGATCGTGCCAACAAAAATGCCGCCAACCGCCAAAGGCACGATGATATTCGATAAGGCAATATCAACAATTTCGGGCGTTCCGGCAAAAATGGTGAAAAAGATCCGCGCCAAAACATAAAGCGCCGCCTTGGTCGCAATTGCCGCCAGCATAGTTGATACCGCCGATGGCGCATAGCCATAGGCCGCAGGCAACCATATATGGACGGGGAAAATCGCTGCCTTGACCAGCATACCTGCAACCATAAAGCCAAAACCGACATAAAGCGCGGCCCCGCCAGCGGCATCAGGCAGGCGGCTTGCCATATCGCCCATATTCAATGTGCCAGTGATGGCATAAATAAACCCAACGCCAATCACATAAAAGGTCGCGCCAACCGCGCCAATGACAAGATAGTGATAGCCCGCAACAAGCGCCCGCCGGTCAGTACCCGCCCCCATGCCAATCAGAATGACCGAAGCCAAGGCCGAAATTTCAAGGAAAACAAACAAATTGAAAGCATCAGCTGTCATCACAAGGCCAAAAAGCCCACCAACGACAAGAAGCCATGCCGCATAGAATTTACCGCTGTCCTTATCGGCAATTTCAATGGCAACAAGACGCCGTGCGGCAAGCGTTGCCAGAAACCCAAGGCCTGACATCACCACCAATGTAAGGCTGGAAGCCGAATCAACAACAAATTCAATGCCCCAAGGCGGTTCCCAATTGCCAAGATGATAGCTAATGCGAACGCCATTTTCGGTCACGGATTGAAGCATCAACGCGGCAAGAAATGAGATGCCAGTTCCAACAAGCGCCAAAACCCATGCCAAACCGGCAATCGGCAAAACCGCACTAAATGGTGCCAAAAGCAACGGAACCACAACAAGCAATGCTGGTAAATTAGTCAAAATAGCGGCGCCCATCATTCTGCTGCCTCACTTGTCGGACGTTTCGGACGAGCCAGTGATTGGCTAGCTTTGGCGGCAATGATTTCATCTTCTTCGACACTGCCAAAGGCTTCGTTAATCCGCAGGATCAAGGCCAAGCCAAGCGCCGTTGTCGCCACCCCAACAACAATCGCTGTCAAAATCAAAACATGCGGCAAAGGGTTTGAATAAAGTGTGTCAGGATTGCCATCAAGAATCGGCGCGGTGCCGCCTGCCATCTTGCCAAGCGAAATATAGAAGATAAAAACCGAGGTCTGAAAAATTGACAGCCCGATCATTTTCTTCACCAGATTCGCCCGAGCAATCACCATGAAAAGCCCTGTCATCATCAAAATGATAACAATAATATAGTTCCAGCTTCCTGCGAGTTGCTCAATCATTTGTCGCGATCCTCAACAAAACCGGCAAAGGCATGAAACAATGCCAGCATGACACTTGTTACTGTCAGGCCAACGCCAAATTCGACAACCAGAATGCCAATATGCTGACCCGAACCAACCGATCCGGTTAGCGCGGTATAATCCAAAAACAGGCCACCCTTGGCCATCGAGACAATGCCAACAGCGCCATAGATTGTGACACCAAGCACCATCATCCAAAGATTAACCCGCGCCGAAATGATTTGACGCCCAGCTTGCAAGCCAAAGACAAGCGCATGCAAAATAAAGGCAGCGGCGATGATCACGCCCGCCTGAAACCCGCCACCAGGGCCAAAATCGCCATGGAATTGGACGTAAAGGCCAAACATGATGATTGGGGCAAACAGGATTTTGGCCACAACACGAAAGACAGGATTTTGGTTCATGCCTTTGTCCTCGCTGTCTTGGTTGCCGACTTTGGCTTGGCTGTTTTGGGCTTGTTTGTTTTGGGCTTGGCTGTTTTTGCCGCCGTCTTGCGGTTATCCGCTTTGACACGATTTGTTCGGGTGGCACCCGCAAGCAACATCAAAACCCCAAGACCGGCGGTAAAGACAACAATCGTCTCGCCAAGCGTGTCAAAGCCGCGATAGCTTGCCAAAACCGTTGTCACAACATTCGGAATGTGAAGCGCACTGCCACTTTCGGCAAGATAGCGCGGGGCAACATGCTGATGCACCGGTGCCATAGCATCACCAAGCGATGGCAAATCCATAACGGCAAGAAGCAACAACGCCCCGGCGCCAATACAAATAACCCCTGCCAGAAAATTACGATTCTGGCTTGGTTTTTCGTCGGCCGGAATATAGGCCATTGCGGCAAGGAACAAGACTGTTGAAATGCCAGCGCCAACCGCCGCCTCGGTAAAAGCAACATCAACCGCATCCAGATTGACGAAAATCGCCGCCGAGGTCAGTGAATAGGCACCTGACATGACGATCACGGCATAAAGGCGTCCAGTGCGAACCACCATCACCGCGATCAGCACCAGCAAAGCTAGCAGAAAAATATCAATGACTAGACTAACCATCACGATTTTCCCTTAGCGGTTTTGGCATTCGATTTCTGGGGTTTTGCTGTCTTCGTGGGCGTAGCCTTAACCAAATTCCGCCCAACCGGTTTTACGCCCATTTTATGCGCCACCTGCGCCACCGCATGGGTTGCAATCGGGCTGGTAAAAAACAAAAACACGCCAATTAAAGCTAGTTTAAAGCTGACAAGGCTAAACCCTTGATGAATGATCATGCCAAGAATGATGAAGCTGGCACCAGCCGTATCAATCATGCCAACAGCATGAATCCGGCAATAGACGTCAGGCAATTTGATCAGGCCAAGGCTGCCAATCAAAAGCGCAATTACGCCAATCGCAATCGACAGTCCGGATAGGGCAAGCACAAGCATATCCATTATTTTGCCCCCGTTGAATGATCGCCAAGCGATCCGGAGCTGAAAATTTTCAGGACAGCAAAAGTACCGATAAAATTCAAAATGGCATAAAGCAGCGCGATATCAACAAATTCAGGGCGCTCCATGATAAAGCCATGAAGTGCAATCCCCAAAATGACCAAAGTACCAATCGCATTAACCGCTAGAACACGGTCAAACGCGGTTGGGCCAAGTGCGGTACGGACAAGCGCCATTACAAGGCAAACCGCACAGGCGGTGATTGCAACAATCATCATCATTTGCCAGATTTCCCCAAATGTCCTGATACGACCCCTTCAAGGGCGGAATTGCGTTCATCCATATCGCCGCTTCGCACATCATCGCCGAATTGCGGGTGAAGCGCGTGAACCAAAAACCGGCTTGGGCCTGTTTTGGCTTCGTCAATGTCAACGGTGACGGTTCCCGGGGTCAAGGTGATCGAATTGGCATAATTGGCAAGGCCTGCCGCGGTTGACTGATTGGCAGCAACTTCAAAGATTTCAGGATCAGATGTTCCGCGAAGAATGATTTTGGCTGTTGCAATATTGGATGAGATGATCTCGCCAATCAGCCAAGCCAAATAGGCTGGCAACCGCGCAAAAAGATGCGTTGGCAGGCCTTCGCGATCAATCGCACCAATGCGAAGACTAAGCCAGGTGCAAAGCAAACAACTGGCAATACCAAAACCAATCAGCAGGCCATTATAAATGCCTGACATCAGCAGCCAGCCAGCCATCAGGGTCGTAAACAAAATCAGGAAACGCATTGGAATTCGAAAATCTCTGTATTGTGTATACAGTGACAAACACTAGATGGCTTTTTTTGTGGCTTCAATGCCATTTCGATAAAAATATTTTTTTAATCACATAATTTTTGATTTCCGGCAGTGATGGTTTTTCCAAAAATCGCTGGCAAGTGGCTTGTTTTTGACAAGGCCTCAGGCTATGAGTTCATCAGTCATATATTGCTTTGAAACGAATTTGGGGGATAAACCAATGGCTTCAACAACAAACAAACAGCGTCCAGCCCATGTTCCAGAAGAAAATGTCTATACATCACTTCACTGGTTAATGATCGCTGCCTATGCTGCTTCAGCCGTGGCTGTATTTCTGCTGATCAAAAGCGCCGGATAATTTAGTCACGCAGGCGGGAACCAAATTCTTGGATGCGCTTTATCAAAAACAGATTCTCGAGCTGGCCAAACAATCCCGCACGCGTGAACTGGACATAGACGCCCCGCTTCAAGCGAGTTGTGATAACCCGACCTGCGGTGATCGGGTGGACATATCCTTTGCGCTGAAAGACGACGCCATCAATAATATTGGGATCAAGGTTCGCGGCTGCGCATTATGCGAGGCTGGTGCGGGTCTGGTTGTGGCGCAATTTGAGGGCATGAAACAAGACACAGCCCGCCAAATGACGGCACAATTCGCCACATGGATCGGCAAGGAACAAGACCAAGCCCCAAATGCGGAAATGGCAAAATTTATGCCGGTGCGCGATATCCGCAACCGGCACAAATGCGTTCTTCTGGCATTTCATGCTGCCATGCAGGCGCTCGATCAATCAAGATGACGCGCCCTTGCCTTCGATCACAGCCTTCGATCACAGGCGAAATAAAGGCTTATTCAGGCCGCACTGAAACTTTGCCAAACACCCAAAGGCAGGCAAGAAGCGCTAGCGGAAAGCCGATGACGAGTAAAACACCAATATTCGCGTTCATGGTTATGATCTCCCAATCAAAATAATCGTCGTTTATTAGGCGGTTCTGCCAATGATGGCAAGGATCAATTCGCCGCTAAGCCAGTTTGTCGCGGATGGCTTTGGCTGCAACCCGCCTGTGTGGCGAAACACGCCTATGGTGCCTCGCAGGTTTCGCCGTCACAACATGGCATAACATTCATGTGGCAATGCGCACATTGCCCATGACCATGAACCCACACAATATTTTCAGGCCGCCCGCAAGATGGGCATTGCGGCTGCAAGATTGGCTTCGGCTTGGCGCCAGCGGAGTCTGGCGATTGCTGTTTTATCTGGGGCTGTTTTATCTGGGGCTGGTTTATCTGGGACAAATCGGTCATCCGGCTCTTGGTTGGTGCAAGCGGCGTAGGACAGATCATTCCGCAAAATGCTAATTGATGCAAGACCGAACCCAGCCAAACAGCACCCGGATTGCCAAAGCCATGGCAAATAGCAGCCTGATTGACGCGCGATAAACCGCATCAAAAGCATGATCCAGAATGATGGAAAAAGCTTTGGCATCCCGTAGGGGATTCGAACCCCTGTTGCCGCCGTGAAAGGGCGGTGTCCTAGGCCTCTAGACGAACGGGACATCTTTAAAAGCAAAGCCAATGACGCTTGTATTAGTCAAAACCGCCGACCAAATCAAGCCGCTTTTATCATCAATTTGTGTTTTTCCGCAAAACAGGCAAAACCGGGGTGAAATTCGAGGCCTAGCGCGCAAATGCCAGTGGCGGAACGGCGACATCATCAATTTCAAACTGCATGGCATTGCCGCCACGAAACCGGTCGCGCCGCACCCGACCAAGAATATGCAAATAGTGGCCATCGCGGGCATCGGCTACTGCCTGCCCAAGCGGCGTACCGCCTGCCTGAAACGCAATTGCATTTAAGGTACCGCTGCCATCATCTAGCCGGCAGGATAAATGCGCCCCCGCCTCGCCCACAAATTTTGCCGATTTGATTCGGCAATCGGGAATGACAAATCGTGGCTCTGGATTACCACTGCCAAACGGGCCAAGCCGGTCAAGCCAATCCGCAAGCTCAGGTTTGCATCCAGCAACGCTAAGCAAACCACTGGCTTTATGTAGTGTTTGCGGTATCACCCCATTCAGATCAGCCATCAGCCGGTCATTCAGAAATTGCTGTAGCTCGTCAATCTTATCAGCCCTGACGATAAAGCCTGCGGCCATATCATGCCCGCCGCCACCTTCCAGAATTCCGGCCTGATGCGCGGCGATAATGGCATTGCCAAGCCGAAAACCAGCAATACTGCGCCCCGATCCTTTGCCAATGCCATCATCATTCATGGCAATGACCAAAGCAGGCTTGCCGAAACGTTCGCGAACCCTGCCCGCAACAATGCCAATCACGCCTTCATGCCAAGATGGGTCATGCATAATCAAAACCGGATGGTTTATTTCGGCAGCCCGATCAATGGCGGCAATACGAATGCCCTCTTCAATCTGCTTGCGCTCGCGGTTCATTTCATCAAGCCGAAGCGCCAGACCAGCCGCCTCGTCACCATTATTGCAAGCAAGCAGCTTTACCCCAAGGCCAGATCCGCCAATCCGGCCAGCGGCATTGATTCGCGGGCCAAGCAAAAAGCCAAAAGCATAAACATTAGGCGCTGCGTTCATGCCGGCAACATCGGCAAGCTTGGTCAGCCCGGGATGACGACGCTCGGCCATCACCTTTAACCCCTGGCGGACAAAAGCGCGGTTTAACCCGACCAGCGGCACCACATCACAAACCGTGGCCAGCGCAACAATATCAAGATAGCCCATCAAATCAGGCGGGGTGCGGCCCTCGGCAAAATGGCCACGTTCACGTAATTCGCGAACCATGCCAACAAGCACGATAAAAACAACACCCGCGGCACAAAGATAGCCATATTGCCCATCTTCATCTAGCCGGTTGGGATTCACCACCGATTGCGCGCGCGGCAATTCAGGGCCGGCGATATGATGGTCGATCACAATGACATCAAGCCCTATTTCGGCCACTGCCGCCAATGGCGCATGCGCCGTGATGCCGCAATCGACCGTCACCAATAGCTGTGCGCCTTTTTCTTTGAGGGCGAGCAAGGCAGCCGTATTCGGTCCATAGCCCTCGGTAAAGCGGTCAGGGATATGGACGTCACAAGCCACATCAAGATCGCGCATCGCCGAAATCAGCAGCGCCGCCGCCGCCGCACCATCAACATCATAATCGCCAAAAACACCAATCGGGGTTTTGCTCATAACCGCATCGGCTAGTCGCTTGGTCGCCTTGTCTACATCTTTGAATCTTGACGGGTTGGGCAGTAAATCACGGATTTTCGGGTCAATATAATGCGGTGCTGTTTCGGCTGTTAAGCCCATACCAGCCATGATGCGTGCCAAGGGAATGGGTAGGTCGTCAAAAACATCCATCAAGGCGGCGGCAAGTCGATCCTGATTTGGCCCTGATAATTGCGTTGACGCCTCGATCCAACGGGCGCCGCTTGTTGAATGGGTTATGCCAAGGAAAGCGTCCTCAGCCATTACCCCTCCGAATCTGCCAGCAAGATTGGCATGGCAACCGGCTTGGCTTTGACAATCGGCAAATCTTCCATCTCGTCCAAAGCTTTTTTCAAGCTGGCAACGGGGGTTTCATGCGTTGTCATGACAAGTGCCACAACATCACCCGGTGCGCGACCTTGTTGCAGCAAGCCTTCAATCGAAATATCGTGCTTTTGCAAAATCGCGGTTACGGTCGCCAAAACGCCCGGCTGATCAACAACCATCAAACGCACATAAAATGGTTTATCTGGCCCTGCTCCATTTTTCACCGCGCTGGAATCGGCAAGCTGGCTTACTGGCTTGCCAAACGCAAGCCCACCGCGACCAGCGGCAATATCAATCAAATCAGACAAAACCGCCGATGAGGTTGCACCACCCCCTGCCCCCGGACCAACGGTAAGAACGCTTCCAACCGGCGTGCCATGAAATTCAACAGCATTCAAAACACCATTCACCTTAGCCAACTGGCTGTTCAGCGGCAGTAAACAGGTTTGCATGCGCGGCATTAATCCGGGTTCGGCAACGCCAACAAGTTTAATGCGAAAGCCCAATTGATTGGCATAGGCAAAATCAACCGATGACACATCGCGGATACCTTGGATCGACACCGCGTTAAAATCAGGCTGATGCCCAAACGCAATGGCGGCCAAAATGGTCAATTTATGCGCGGCATCGATGCCATCAACATCAAAGCTTGGTTCGGCTTCGGCATAGCCAAGACGTTGCGCATCAGCCAGCACTTCGTCAAAATCGCGCCCCGTTGTTTCCATTGTGGATAGGATATAATTGCATGTCCCGTTTAAAATACCGGCAACGCGGTTAATCTGGTTTCCGGCAAGCCCTTCGCGAAGCGTTTTTACCGCCGGAATGCCGCCAGCAACCGCCGCTTCAAACATGAGATTCGCGTTATTGGCCTCGGCAAGCGTGGCAAGTTCGGTTCCATGATGCGCGATCATCGCTTTATTGGCCGTGACGAAATGTTTTCCTGACGACAGTGATGCGCGGGCAAGATCCAATGCCACACCTTCGCTGCCGCCAATCATTTCAACGATAATGTCAACATCGTCACGCGCGGCAAGCTGCGCTGCATCATCATACCAGTCAATGCCGTCAAGCGAAAAGGCGCGGTCAGCCGACCGGTCGCGCGCGCTAACGGCAACAATGTCAAGCGATTGCCCTGCGGCGGTCGCCAAATCACCATGCCGATTGATGAGCTGGCGGGCAACTTCGGATCCAACGACCCCAAGGCCAGCGATCGCAATTTTTAAACCGGACTTTGCTTTTGTCATCACAAATTCACTTTTTCACAAATTTTCGTTTCTGCCAGCAATAAGCGGCTTTGCAATGGTGTAACCATTTGCCCGATTTCTGGCAAGGCTCCTACCGGTCATTCGGGTAGTTTTACCATGTTTTCTTGGCCTAGAGATTGGTGGCGCTTCGCGCGGCCTGATCATAAAGACCCGATAACAGCCGTAATTGACGCGCCACCTCACCAAGCTCGGCGCCACTGCCACCGTCAAAAGGCATAAAGCCATCGACAAGACAGGCCTCGCGAACCGCGCGATAACGAAGGCATAAATCAATGCCCATATCGGTTGTGGCGTAAAGCACTTCCTTGCCATGTTTTTCGCTGCTGACAAGACCAGCTTTGATCAGTTTTTTCAGCGCATAATTGACCGTATGACTGTCATCGACATTCAATTTGAAACAGATATCGGCCAGCTTTTTTGGGCGCGCCCGATGATTGACCGAATGAAGGCATAAAATATCAAGGACATTAAGATCAGTGCCGCCGCTAACGCTTATGCCAGCTTCGGCAACCGCAGTTGCCATTGCTTTCACCATCCATTTGCCAAAGGCGTTCCACGCGACAATCAGGCCATATTCGACCTCGCTTAATTCAGCCGCCTTTTCCGAAACCAAATGCGATGACGAAACAATCCTTTTAGCATCAGGGGTTTTAGACTTTTCTTGTGCCATCAAATCTCCTTTCGTCATGTGCGGTTTGGTTGCAAAAGCGGTTATTTTGCGAGCTTGTCACTTTTGCCAAAACCGCCACCACCAGGCGTTTCAATGACGAAAACATCACCAACCCCCATTTTACGAATATCGGTTGCGGTAAGCGTTTCGATCGTGCCATCGGTTCGTTCAACCCAATTGCGCCCAAGCGCCGCGTCACCACCACCATCCATGCCATAAGGCGGGACAATACGGTGATTGGCAAGAATCACCGCTTCCATTTCCTCGAGAAAGCGCAACCGGCGGCGAACGCCATTGCCGCCATTATGCCGGCCAATCCCGCCCGACCCATGCCTGATCTCAAAGCTTTCCAGCAAAACTGGATAACGCCATTCCAAAATCTCGGGATCGGTCAAGCGGCTGTTGGTCATATGGGTATGAACCGCGTCGGTTCCGTCAAAATCTGGCCCTGCGCCTGATCCACCGCACAAGGTTTCGTAATATTGATAGGTTGCGTTCCCATAAAAGAAATTATTCATTGTGCCTTGCGCTGCGGCCATAACACCAAGCGCGCCATAAAGCGTGTCAGTGACAATCTGCGAGGTTTCCACATTACCGGCAATGACCGCCGCAGGATATTGCGCCTTTAACATACAATCATCGGGAAGAATAATCTGAACAGGCTTTAAACAGCCTTCATTCATTGGAATATTATCGGCCACTAAGGTTCTGAAAACATACAAAACAGCTGCACGACAAACAGCAGCAGGCGCATTGAAATTATTCGCACCCTGCTTACTTGTGCCGGTGAAATCAACAATTGCCGACCGGTTGGATTTATTGATTGAAATCGTGACCTTGACCTGTTGTCCATTATCCATTGGATAGGTAAAGCTGCCATCTTTGAGAACATCAATGACACGACGAACCGATTCTTCGGCATTATCCTGAACATGGCCCATATAGGCGATAACCGTTGCCAATCCGTAATGCGTGACCATTTTGTGAAGTTCACGAACGCCCTTTTCATTGGCCGCTAGCTGGGCGCGAAGATCGGCGATATTTTGATCCGTATTGCGCGCTGGATATTTTGCCGAATCCAAAATGGCGCGCATTTCTGTTTCGCGATAGTTTCCGCCATCAACAAGCTTGAAATTATCGATCAAAACGCCTTCTTCTTCGATATGTTTTGAATCTGGCGGTGCTGAACCCGGCGTGCGACCACCAACATCGGGGTGATGCCCGCGCGAGGCAACAAAGAACAGGATATCCTTGCCAGCATCATCAAAAACCGGTGTGATGACGGTGATATCGGGAAGATGCGTTCCGCCATTATAGGGGTTGTTCAGAACAAAGGCGTCGCCAGCATTGATATTACCCTGATTACCGCGGATAACAGCGCTAACTGATTCGCCCATTGACCCAAGATGAACCGGCATATGCGGGGCATTGGCGATCAACGCACCCGCCGGATCAAAAATGGCGCAAGAGAAATCCAGCCTTTCTTTAACATTGACCGAAAGCGCGGTGTTTTGCAGCGTATAGCCCATCTGTTCGGCAATCGACATAAACAGATTATTGAACACTTCCAGCATCACTGGGTCGCAATTTGTGCCAATCGCCACCCGCGGTGCAACGGCCACGACACGCCGAACGACAAGATTGCCAATCGCGGTCATTTCCGCCTGCCAACCAGGTTCGATCACATTGGTTCCAGTGGCTTCGGTGATCAGGGCTGGCCCCATAATTCGTTGCCCTGCGGCGATTGTGCTGCGGGCATAGACCGGTGCCTTAACAAATTGGTCATCCATATAGCATTGAACATGATCCAGAATATCCAGCGGCGCGCCAGGAGCGGCGGTAACACTAGTCTCAACATCAAAATTCCGGCCAATTGACTCGACCGAAATCGTGGCGGCAACAAGTGCCTTATCCGGCATCAAAAAGCCAAACCGTGATTGATAGGAGGATTCAAAATCAGCAATCATCGCCGCAATCGAGCCAAACGGCACGGCAAGCGCGGTATCCGACCCGTCATAGCGAAGATGGACATAACGATTTGTTTCAATGTGCGCGCTGGCAATATCCTGACCCACAAGTTCAGCCTCGCTTTGCGTGGCGAGATCATCCAGCTCGCTTTGCAGCCTTGACGTCAGATTTTCATTAAATCCAGCTTCAAGTGTGCGTTCGCGAAGCGCCGTCACATCGGCCAGCCCCATGCCATAGGCCGATAAAACACCAGCAAAAGGATGAATCAAAACCGTTTTCATGCCCAGAACATCGGCAATTAAACAGGCATGCTGGCCGCCTGCCCCGCCAAAACATTGAAGCGCATACTCAGTGACATCATAACCACGCTGAACCGAAATTTTCTTGATCGCATTTGCCATGTTTTCAACTGCGATACGCAAAAAGCCGCTGGCAATTTCTTCTTCGCTTCGTTTGATACCGGTTTCCGCTTCGACCTGTGCCGCCAGCGCGGCAAAACCGGCGCGTACCGGTGCCACGTCCAGCGCCTCATCCTGATTGGGGCCGAAAACATGCGGGAAATATTGTGGCTGTAGCTTGCCAAGCATGGCGTTGCAATCGGTCACGGCAAGCGGGCCATCCCGGCGATAGCAAGCAGGCCCCGGATTGGCACCGGCGCTTTCCGGCCCAACTTGGAACCGGCCATGTTCAAACCGGCAAATTGACCCGCCACCAGCGGCAACCGTATGAATCAGCAGCATTGGCGCGTGAATCCGCACGCCAGCAACAACCGTATCAAACACGCGCTCATAGGCATTTTCATAATGCGCAACATCGGTTGAGGTGCCGCCCATATCAAAGGTGATAACCTTGTCAAACCCCGCCTGTTTGGCGGTTTTCACCGCGCCAACAATGCCGCCAGCAGGACCTGATAAAATGGCATCCTTGCCCTGAAACAGGCTGGCATCGGTCAGGCCACCATTTGATTGCATCAATTGCAGCTTGGTGCCTTTGGATTGATCAATATCGCGGGCAAGACGGTCGATATAACGCCGCAAAATAGGCGACAGATAAGCATCAGCAACCGTGGTATCGCCGCGCCCAACAAATTTGATCATCGGGCTGGTACCATGGCTTGTTGAAATTTGCGTAAAGCCAATTTCGCGGGCGCGTTCGGCAATTGCCAATTCATGCGCTGGCACGCGGTAGCCATGCATCAAAACAATGGCAATGGCGCGAATGCTATCATCAAAAGCAGCCTGCAACCGCGGCGTTACATCATCAAGATCAAGCGGCGTAATAATCTGGTCACGCGCATCAACGCGTTCGATCACCTCTTCAATGCGGTCATATAGCATTTCGGGAAGGATGATTTCCTTGTCAAACAGGCGTGGCCGCGCCTGATAGGCGATGCGAAGCTGGTCACGAAACCCTTTTGTCAAAACAAGCAGGGTTTTATCGCCCTTGCGCTCAAGAAGCGCGTTTGTCGCCACGGTTGTTCCCATTTTCACCGCATCAATGGCATCGGCTGGCAAAGGCACATCTTTGGCGATATGCATCAGATCGCGCATGCCCTGCAAAGCGGCATCTTCATAGGCTTCGGGATTTTCCGACAGTAATTTATGCGTTAGCAAATCACCATCGGGCGTCCGCGCCACAAGATCGGTAAAGGTGCCGCCACGATCAACCCAGAATTGCCATCCTGATTTATCATTGTTTTTGCTGTTTTTATTGTGATCGGGCTTGGCCATTTGTCGTCATCCGTGAAACGTTTGTGATGCGACAACGTTTGTAAATTATCAACAAAATGTCAATGTTAGAATGATCAGCAATCAGAATGATCGGCGATCATTATCGTCGACAAGGCTCATGCTGACCCCATCATTAATATCGGTCGCCAGATAGTCACGAATATTAATATCATCGAAACAGCCAATATTGACGCCATAAACGCTTGGGTCACTTCGTCGGATATGATGCGTGTAAATCCCGCAAATCTTGCAGAAATAATGTTTGGCAATCGTCGTGTTCCATTGATAAAGGGCAAGCGATTCAGCGCCTTTTTCAAGGATAAACTGGTCAAGCGGACAGCTAACAATCACCGCCCAGCGCCGCCGACATAAGCTGCAATCGCACCGCCGCGCCGCGACAAAATCCAGCTGAGACGGTGTTGAAAACACAATTTTTCCGCAATGACAGCGGCCATGCAAACGGCTTTGATCGTGATGGGGGTTGGTCATGGCTTTTTATCTTTATCAAGAGGAGTCATCATCGAGATTGGTCATCGCGCGTGCCAGATCATGATTGCCGGCTTGGTTTAAATTTGTCACGACATTATCGAAATCAACCTTATCGCGGTTCTGGCTGAGTTTGGATTTGGCAAAATAGCCGGTGAGGTCAATTTCAAACCCGGTAATATTGTCAATCTGTTTGGCAAGATAGTCGCGCGGTGCCTGCGCCATTTTCCAGCCCTGTTTGCCATTGGTTTTATCTTCGAAAAATTTGGTTAGCTTGCCAACAATGGCGCCCTTGCCTTTTGCATCATGGATAAAGCGGATGGTGCCGTGAAAATGGATGGCCTGATAATTCCATGTTGGCACATATTTGTGATGTTCGGCCTTGGTTGGATACCAATTGGGGCTGATATAACCATCGGCGGCTTGGAAAATCACCAAAACCTTGCTTTCTTCTTGGCAGATATCAACAAGCTGGTTGCGCCGCGCAATATGGCCGATCAACCGGCCGCCACAGATGTGATCATCGCCATAATGCAAATCGCCATCGGGCAAAATGGGGATATGGTTTGCCGCCAATCCCTGATCTGACTGGGTGACCAAGGTCGCCAACGGATATTGCGCCAAGATCGCGTTGATCACGCTGTCTCGTTGTTCGGCAAATTCGCTTGGGATGAACATCGCGCTTCCTTCTGTTGGCCTAGCGGACAGCCTACGGCCTTTATCAAATTCATAATAAGATATTTTCATGCGCTGGGATATTTTTTGCGCTGGATGAGATGGGCAAGATTGGGCGCGTCAGCAAGAAACTATCTAATAAAGTTAAATTAGATACAACAAAAACAATGCTTTAAGATGTATTTTCTGCTTTTTAAATTGGGGTTCTTATGTGATTGTTTCGACATGAAACAGACGCTTGCCATGATTTCAATTTTTGGCGCGCTGATCTTTGGATCAATCGGCGCGGTGGTGGTGGCTGACTTTGAGGCAGGATTTGCGGCTGCCCAAAAAGGTGATTATGCGGCGGCATTGCGTGAATGGACGCCCATTGCCGAACAAGGGCTTGCCGCTGCCCAATCTAATCTGGGGGTCATGTATTTTGAGGGACAGGGCGTTCTGCAAGATTATAAAACAGCATTAAAATGGTACGCGCTTGCCGCCAACCAAGGAAATGCGCCAGCTCAATATGGACTGGGGCAGTTATATCACAATGGACGCGGTGTTATCCAAGATTATATTACCGCGCACATGTGGGCGAATATTGCGGCAGTGAATGGCAGCGAGATCGCACCAAAACTGCGGAATGCAATTGCCAAAGAAATGACCCCTGCCCAAATTCACGCGGCGCAGAAACGCGCCAAAGACTGTATTGCCAAAAACTATAAAGGCTGTTGAGTGGCGTTAATTTTCAATTTCGCAAAGTGATGGTGCCGTCAATAAAAGAACAAATCGCTATAGAGCCACCGGTCACATAAACGGTTTGGCAATGAAGGAAACATAGGGATGAATTCATGTTGCGACCGTTTAGTTTCGGCACAACTCTTGGGTTGATACTTGTAAGGTGGGGGGCGATTGATGACGGGTTGATGTATTGGTTTGGTATGGATGGGTTTTTAACATCGATTCTCTCGCTTTTCATTACCTCACTTCCGTTCATTGGCAGCATTACAAGCATCGTTGGAGCAATGGATGTTTGGGGCTGGAGTTTTTGGCAAGCCGGTGGTCTTTCCATTTGCACAACTGCCGCCATGTGGATTGTAGTTACTAAATATGAAAGATAACAAGCTGGATAAACGGTTGATCTGGATTGCACCGATAGCTGTTATGGCAATTGGTATATTACCGATGCCCTATAGTTACTATACGCTGTCTCGATTAGTGGTTTATGGTTGCGCCCTTTTCCTGATGCACAGATTGTATCTTAATCAAGACAAATGGTTCTGTTTTGTTTTTGGGTTTATCGCGGTGCTTTACAACCCTGTTTTTCAAATTCAGCTCAATGCGAAAGAACTTTGGATGATCGCCAACGCATTCACGGCAATTGTTTTTCTTTTAAAAAGAAATTCCGCTGGCCTTGATGATTGACCATTTTTTCTAAAATAATGGGTATTTATACACTCTTGAAAGAAAGAGTATTTCTATACTCCTGAAAGGTAGAGTATTTCTATACTCATTAAAAAATTGTTAAATACCTCTCATGGCAAACCCCACCGCGCGATCTATATCTAAATCCGGTCTATATCTAAATCCGACCCCTATCGAAATCCGATCCCTATATAAATCAAAGGTCACGCCACAAAAAAGGGCCAGCAAAAGCCAGCCCTTTTCAAAAATGAGATCTTCCAACACCGGAGTGTCATATTACTCAAACCATCAAGTAATGGAGTACCCCTGTACTCAAATCATCAAATAATAGAGTATCACAGTACTCCAAATATTTTTAACGCTTGGAGAACTGGAAGCTACGGCGGGCTTTCGCCTTACCATATTTCTTACGCTCAACAACGCGTGAGTCGCGTGTCAGGAACCCGCCAGCTTTCAAAACCGGACGAAGACCCGGCTCAAACAGGGTTAGCGCGCGGCTGATGCCATGACGAACCGCACCGGCCTGACCAGACAAGCCACCACCGCGAACGGTTGCAATCACGTCAAATTCGCCAGTGCGCTCGGTTGCATCAAATGGCTGTGCCAAAATCATCTGCAAAACAGGGCGGGCAAAATAAACCTCAAGCTTGCGGCCATTGATTGTAACCTGACCTGTGCCGCGTTTTACCCATACGCGGGCAGCGGCATCTTTGCGGCGACCTGTTGCATATGAACGGCCAAGATTGTCGATTTTCGGCTCAGCCGGTGCTGCTGGCACTTCGGCAACCGCTGCGTCTGCACTGATTGCGCCTAATGCTGCCAAACCTTCGGCCTGTGTTTCTGTGTTTTGTGTATCTTCGGCCATGACTACCTCACATTCTTTGAGTTCATGCTAGCAATATCCAGCGCGACCGGCTGTTGTGCTTCATGCGGGTGGCTTGGGCCTGCATAGATATGCAGGTTACGCATCGCTTGACGGCCAAGCGGTCCGCGCGGGATCATGCGCTCGACAGCTTTTTCAATCACGCGGGTTGGAAAGCGACCGTCAAGAATCTTGTCGGCAGTCCGCTCTTTAATGCCGCCCGGATGGCCCGTATGCCAATAATAGGTCTTGGCGCTACGCTTGTTACCGGTCAAATGCACCTTTTCGGCATTGACGATGATGATGTGATCACCGCAATCCATATTTGGTGTGTAGGTTGGCTTGTGCTTTCCGCGAACGCGCATGGCAACAAGCGAAGCAAGACGCCCAAGAACGAGATCGGCTGCGTCGATGACGAACCAGTTTTTCTCGATGTCTTTTGGCGTTGCAACATAGGTCCTTGGCAAAGGCATGTTATCATCTCCAGAAAAAAATGAGCCTGCGAAACATGGCACTCCACGCATCACAAGCTGTCCTGCCGCGGGTTATAGGCAGTTTCGGCGATAGCGTCAAATATTATTTTCGCGCGAAAAATAGATTTACTCAATTTTTACAGAGGGTTAGTTATGAGGTATTATTTTACCACATATTTTTGCGTTGTTTTTTCGGGTTTTACCGCCCCTCACCCATCGCATTCGCCCATTGCATTTGCCGCTCGAACTTATTGTGCAGGTTTCATTTAGACCATAGCGCGCTTGGCAGCTTTGGCAAAAGCCTGTAATAAAGTGATAGAATTCACCCTATCCCTAACCTGCTGGCAAAAGGGCACTATCTTGTTCGTTCTGATCGATAATTATGACAGCTTCACATGGAATCTGTGGCATTTCCTGTCTGATCTTGGTGCTGAGGTCGAAATTCTGCGCAATGACGCAATGTCGGCTGATGACGTGATTGCCCGCGATCTGGAAGGGATTATCATTTCACCCGGTCCGGGAACGCCGCAAAATGCCGGCATATCCATAGATCTGATCCGCGCCGCCAAAGATGCTGGAACGCCGCTTCTTGGTGTTTGCCTTGGTCATCAGTCGCTTGCCGCGGCCTTCGGCGCCGAAATTAAACGCGTTGATCCGCCGGTGCATGGCAAATTATCGATGGTCGAAAAAACCCGAAGCAATGCGGTAAAAAGCGATGTTCTGGCATTATGCCCTGATGCCTTTCCGGTGACGCGCTATCATTCGCTGGTGGTTGACGAGGCCACCCTTCCCGCCGAATTGACCGTAACCGCCCGCACCAAAGCCGGGGCAATCATGGGAATTTCGCATAATACTGCCGAACTTCACGGTGTTCAATTTCATCCAGAATCAATCGCCTCGGTGGCAGGTTACCGGATTTTAGCGCAATTTCTTGAAATCTGCAGTCACGGCATCACATCGGGTGAAACGCTGGATCGGCTTGAGGCACAAATTCTGCGGCTTGACCAGCGCTTTCCCGATCAGATGCACGCCTAGGCTTTTCACCCGAGATTTCCGGCTCATATTTTATAGCCTGTTACTGGCGAGGAACAATCACCGCCATATCGACCAGATCACCCTTTTCGCCATTGGCGCGATAGAGTCGCCGTGCCTGTTCAGGATAATCGACAATGTCAAAATCCAGCCGCTGGCCAACAATGATGCATTTCAATAGGGATGATCCCGTATTGCGAAGGTCATGCGCCTCACCCCCAGCCGGATAGGCAATAAAATCACCAGCTTCGACCTGCAAAACCGTATCGCCAATGCGCGCTGTTCCGGTACCTTCGAGAATATAGATACATTCTTCTTCGCAAATATGCCGGTGAAAAGCACAAGACGCCGACCCGATTGGCACATCGATCAGATGAAAGCCCAATTTGGTCAATCCGGCAATGTCACCAAGCGGTTTTTGCAGATGCCGTGCGTCGCGGTTTAGAAATGCCGTTTGTCCTCGCCGGCCATTTTGGCAATTTCGGTTCTTGTGACAAGTTGTTTTCGTGTCATGATCCCGTCTCCTCATGGAAACCACCTCACCAATTTAACATGTTTAAGGGTTTTCACGGCGCGGCTGCATATCAGCCAGCTTTGCCCCTTGATAATCGGCCGCGCCCAAATGGCAGCCATGCCTTGCATTGCGCGGTCTTGAACAATATAGTCTGGCGCAACAAATTGGCATTTTGCCCAGGGCTATAAAGCTGCAAGGCTATAAGGCGGCAAGGCTGGCACAAACCGCCCCGATACAGGAAATCCCCGATAAAGGAAATTATGGGTCATGTCTGATATTGTGAAATCATCTTTAACAGCGCTTATCGCTGGCGAACGGCCGAGCCCAAGCGCGATTCAGGCCTGTTTTACCGCAATTATGGATGGTGATGTTGGCGAAGCCCAAATGGCGGCCTTTCTGATCGCGCTGAAAATGCGTGGTGAACAGGTCGATGACATTGCCGCGGCCGCAAGCGTCATGCGCGACAAGGCGCTGACGATTCAGGCAACCGACGATGCGATGGATATTGTCGGCACTGGCGGCGATGGGTTTGGCACTTATAATATTTCGACAGCAAGCGCCTTTGTCGTTGCGGGATGCGGTATTCCAGTTGCCAAACATGGTAACAAGGCCGTGTCGTCAAAAAGTGGTGCAGCCGATGTTTTATCGGCGCTCGGAATCAAGCTTGATTGTGAAATGGCACTTGTTGAACGCGCTTTGGCCGAGGCTAATATTGCTTTTTTGATGGCACCGCGCCATCACGCAGCGATGCATCATGTTGGGCCTGTTCGAGCCGCGCTTGGCGTGCGGACAATTTTCAATCTTTTAGGCCCCTTATCCAATCCAGCGCTTGTTAAACGCATCATGGTTGGTGTTTTTGACCAAAGCTATTGCGCGCCATTTGCGCATGTTCTGGCGCGTCTTGACACCAATCATGCTTGGGTTGTTCATGGCGCTGATGGGCTTGATGAGGTTAGCACAACCGGTAAAACGCATGTTGCCGCCCTTGTCGATGGCAAGGTAAGCGAATTCACCATTTCACCCGAAGATATCGGCCTGCCAACCGCCCACCTTGACCAGCTTCGCGGCGGTGATGGCGAACATAATGCACGCTATCTTCGCGCCCTTCTTGAAGGCGAAACCGGCCCTTATCACGATATTGTTTTATTCAACGCCGCCGCCGCGTTGGTTGCTGGCGGGCATGTTGCTGATTTACAGCAAGGGGCAAAAATGGCCAAGGCGTCAATTGTTTCGGGCAAGGCACTTGCCGCGCTTGATGGTTTGATCGCCATCACCAATGGAAAGGCCTGATCTGATGGAAAATGTATTGGCCACCATCATTGATGAAAAACATAATGAAGTCCGCGCGCTTGCCGGCACGACCAGCTTTGTGACGCTGGATCAGGCAGCTAAGGCAGCATCGCCGGTTCGTGGTTTTGCCGCAGCTTTGGCGCGTGATAGCGCCAAAGGCTATGGGTTGATTGCCGAGCTGAAAAAAGCATCACCATCGAAAGGGCTGATCCGCGCCGATTTCGATCCGGCAAGTTTGGCAAAGGCTTATGAAGACGGCGGCGCAAGCTGTCTTTCGGTTTTGACCGACCGCAAATGGTTTCAGGGCGCGCCCGAATTTCTGGTTACGGCGCGCGAAGCCGTTACCCTTCCCGTTCTGCGAAAAGATTTTATGATTGACCCTTTGCAAATCGTTGAATCGCGCGCGCTGGGCGCTGACTGCATTTTGCTGATCATGGCGGCGCTTGACGATGCGCTGGCGGCCGAGCTGGAATCGGTTGCCTTTGATTATGGAATGGATGTTCTGATTGAATGTCATGATTCGGCTGAACTGGCGCGAGCGGCGAAATTGCGCTCGCCTTTGATGGGGATCAATAACCGCAATCTAAAAACCATGGACATATCGCTTGATGTCGGCGCGGAGATGCTTCCTGACTTGCCAAAAGACCGGATCGCGATTGCTGAAAGTGGCTTGTTCACACCGGCAGATCTTGCAAGGATGGCGGTTGCTGGCGCACGCTGTTTCTTGATTGGCGAATCTTTAATGCGTGCCGATGATGTTGCTGCGGCAACAAAAACCATTCTGGCCAATCCTGTTGCCGGTTAAAACGCGCTTTGATGTGAAGGAAGAAAATGGCTATGACTGAATTTACCCATTTCGACAATGACGGCAACGCACATATGGTTGATGTTGGCAGCAAGGCCGACACCAAACGCATTGCCATTGTAAAAGGGCATATCCGGATGCAGCCTGAAACCTTGGCCATGATCACCGATGGAACCGCCAAGAAGGGCGATGTTCTGGGGGTGGCGCGGCTGGCTGGCATCATGGGGGCAAAACAAACCTCAAATCTGATTCCGCTATGCCACCCGCTTGGGCTTGACCATGTTCATCTTGATCTGGTGCCAGACGCGGCCTTGCCCGGCGTCCAAATCACTGCAACCTGCGCCGTTTCTGGGCCAACCGGTGTTGAAATGGAGGCGATGGCCGCCGTTTCGACGGCCGCGCTGACCGTTTATGATATGTGCAAGGCGGTCGATCGCGGTATGAAAATTAGCAATATTCGTCTGACCCATAAATCAGGCGGTAAATCAGGCGTTTATGATGCCGAATAGGCCGGATAACGCAAGAGCAGAGAAAAAACCGCCGCTATTGCCGGTTGAGCAGGCCTTGGCAGCCATTTTGGCGCTATTACCGCGAACGAACACCGTAACAAAACCACTTGATAAGGCACTTGGCTTCACCCTTGCCGAAGATCTTGTTGCGGTTCTTACCCTGCCGCCACAGGCGGTATCGGCAATGGATGGCTATGCGGTTCGGGCTGCTGATGTGACATCATTCCCCTGTATATTGACCCGCATTGCCGAATCCGCTGCCGGTCAACCTTGGACAGGTAAAATCGTTACTGGACAGGCGGTTCGTGTTTTTACCGGCGCGGCGATACCGGATGGCGCCGATACGATTGTCATCCAAGAAGATGTCGATCCAGTCGCCGAACAGGACAATGTTGAAATTACCGTTCGCAGTGCCGAAATTGCCGGTCGCTATATCCGCCCTGCCGGTCTGGATATTACCACAGGTCAGGAGATTTTACCCGCTGGAACATTATTGTCGGCACGGGCAATTGGATTGGCCATTGCCGCCGGTCTTACCCAAGCTTCGGTTCGATTGCGCCCGCGTGTTGGGGTTTTATCGACGGGTGATGAATTGGTTTCCCCCGGTGAATTGCCTGGCCCCGGTCAGATCATCAGCTCAAATGCCAGCTTTCTTGCCAATTTTGTAAGTGCCTGCGGTGCCGAAGCGGTCGATCTTGGCATCGCCCGCGATGTGCCCGGGGCCATGCTTGATGCAGTGCGGCGTGCAAGCAACCTTGATCTTGTTGTGACCACTGGCGGTGCCTCGGTTGGCACGCATGACCATATCGTGTCAGATCTAGAAAGCAGCGAGCAAAATGCGCTTAATTTCTGGAAAATTGCGATGCGCCCGGGAAAGCCGCTTATTTCGGGTAATGTTGATGGCATCCCGCTTATTGGTTTACCCGGCAACCCGGTATCAACTGCCGTCTGCGCCTTAGTGTTTTTACGGCCAGCCATTGCTTATATGGCTGGTGGTACTGCATCGTCATTACAGTTTTTAATGCCGCTTGCTGTTGATCTTGACGTCAATGATCA
The DNA here is from genome assembly GCA_028383305.1 of Candidatus Puniceispirillum sp. GTDB lineage: Bacteria > Pseudomonadota > Alphaproteobacteria > Puniceispirillales > Puniceispirillaceae > UBA3439. The sequence goes on along the minus strand of JAOEVD010000003.1, from coordinate 121,092 downwards.
GCGCCAAGATTATATTCGCGCACAAATTACCACCAAAGATGGCATTCAGGTAATTATGCCAGCGCCACGTCAAGACAGTTCAATGATGTCGGTTCTGGCAACGGCGAATGCGCTAATTGTCCGTCCACCTTTTGATCCGGCTAAAGCTGCAGGTGAATTTGTTTCGGTCATTCCTTTACCAGATTTAGGTTAACGCTTTTGCGCTGACAAGTTTTTGATCCAAAACCAGTCGTTCCCCGCCATCATTTGCTTTGTTCAATTTAGGCTTGCGCCAACACCAGAACATTGGTAGAACATACACAGAACGGAATAGAACAGGCGGATTATTAAGATGCTTACACGCAAACAAAGTGAGCTTTTGACCTATCTTAGCGATCATATGCAACAGCATGATGTGCCACCGTCTTTTGACGAAATGCGTGACGCGCTTGGCCTTGCATCAAAATCGGGGGTTCATCGCCTTGTCTCCGGCCTCGAAGAACGCGGCTATATAAGGCGGCTTGCTAATCGGGCGCGTGCTATTGAAATTTTGAAGCCGGTGACGGCGGCGGCTGGCGGTGTCGTCACGCGTGCCGTTGAAACAGCGTCTAATCTGGTCAGCCTTCCCCTTTTGGGACGGATCGCGGCTGGCACGCCGATTGAAGCGCTAAGCGACCCGACAAATCATTTAGAAATTCCGGCAAGCATGGTTGGCAGCGGCGAACATTTTGCGCTTGAAATTGTCGGCGACTCAATGGTTGGCGCGGGTATTTTAGATGGTGATACCGTGGTGATCCAACGCGCCGAAACCGCGCGGCATGGCGAAATTGTCGTGGCCTTGATCAATCAACAAGAAGCAACGCTCAAAACCTTGTTAAAAGAACCGGGGCGTGTTGGATTGGAAGCGGCTAACCCGCGTTACGAAACGCGTTATTTCAGCACGGGCGAGGTTGAAGTGCAGGGCAAGCTTGCTGGCTTAATTCGAAATTATTAATTAGCCGTATTTTATTTTTATCAATAAAGATCAGGGAATTATATCCTGTTTTTTGACTGATATCATAAATTGGTTTTCCGCTGTAGCATGGATAGGGCGGCGTTACGCTCGTCAAAACAAATGCGGTTTCCAAATCCTTGCACCTTGCGGTCAGGCCTCTGGCTTTCATAACAATGCTGGCGCTGATGCCATGTGAAAATTCATGTTTGCAGCTTGGCAAACATTGTGCCTGATCAATCGGTTCAATGCCCTTCCCCATCCGCAATTCAGCCATTGAAGCCAGAAAATCGGAAAGCGGTTTATAGGATCGTGCCGTGCTATTATGCGCTGCCAACACCGATTGCGGCGTGCGACCAACAGCAAACAAAATCCCGTCAGGAACTGTCTTAAACGACCACATAACCCCGCCAATTGCCGCCAGAACCAAACCAATGCGCGCCATTGGCTTGGTAAAAAGCTTCGATATCATCATACCGGTCAAAATAGCCAATAAAGCGGCATATCCGGGCAGTGCCACTTTCCACCCAGCTAACGGGAAACTGGCAATCCAATCTGCCAGATAATAAAGCGCATGAAGACCGGCCGTCATCAAAGGCGCCACCAACCAATCAAGCCCGAACAAAACGCTAATCGTTTAAATCATGCCAGTTTGCATGATCCAAAGGCCGGTAAGCGGTATCCCCATAATATTGGCGACAGGCCCGCATGGGGTGATTTTGCCAAAATGCTGCGCCGCATAGGGCGCTGTTGCCATTGCAGATAGGCATGAAATGGTGATTAAAGCGATTGTGTAACGGAAAATTCAATGCCATTTTGTCGGTTCGCGCCTTGCCCGCGATTCATACCAGATAACCAAAATCGCTGTTGCAAAAAAGCTTGGCTGAAAGCTAGCGGTAAATAGCGCCACCGGATTAAACGCTAGGATGGCAAAAGCGGCCAGACAGACATTCCGAAGCGTTAGCGCCATCCAGTCATGCAAAATTGCCAAAACCACAAGCATAGCCATGCCAAAAGCGCGAAGCGCACTGACCAGCGCTCCTGACATCAAAACATAACATCCACCAATGAGGGCCGCGATAATCGCCGCAAATTTATGCAAGGCAAACCGAGATGATCGTGATGGAAACAACGCCCCGAAAAACTGGATAACAGCCATGCTGCCAAAACAGATCAACCCCATATAAAGCCCGGAAATGGTCAGCAAATACGCCAAGCCAGGATCGCGAAACCGGTTATAGACATCTTCGCTGATGAACCGTCACCACCAAGCAACGCCGCCGCAATCGCGCTAGCCGCCCATAATCAGGCGTGCCATACAAAACACGGACAGATGAAGGATACAGCCTTGCCCACATGGCAACTGCCCCGACAAGATGTTGCTGATACTGCCATTTGTCCGTTGTGACACGAACAATGCCGCCTACTGGCAAAATGCCGTTTTGCACAATATCTGAGGCGGCATCAAGCTTGATCCATAAGCGGCTTCGGGCAACAGCATTGCCATCAATCTTGATCAGGATTCCTGTAATATCGGCGGTAACGCCATGTTTGATCCGGGGCTGGTCATGTTGGGCAAATTGCAGACTTGCCAGAGCAAAACCAACGTTGAATGCCACCAGTATAAAAACTCCCCGATCATGTCCGGCAAAATGGCGGCCATAGATTGCCGCCCCCAGCCCAGCAATCGAGACCAGAAAGGATCCACGCAAAAGCCAATTGAGATATTCACCGCTATACCAGATCAATGGCAAAAGGTGAAACAGGATGATTCCAGCCATAAACAGATAAAGCGAAATCAATACCCGGCGTTCGGCAACGATCAGGGGTGCAATTTGCAAAGCCATTGGTGTAGCATGCGCGTGTTATGATTAATCCGCTGTCAGCCTATCAGGAAGGGCTTAAAAAACTATGAATGTCGTCACAAGATTTGCGCCTTCACCAACCGGTTATCTTCATATTGGCGGGGCAAGAACCGCCCTTTTCAACTGGCTGTTTGCACGCCATCATGGTGGCACTTACCTTTTGCGGATTGAAGATACCGATAAGGCGCGTTCAACCAATGCCGCGATTGCGGCAATCCATGATGGGCTTGACTGGCTTGGGCTTGGCAGTGACAAGCCCGCGATCAGCCAGTCAGCGCAAAGCGAACGCCACAAAGAAATTGCCCATGCGCTGATTGCCGCTGGCGCTGCCTATCAATGTTATCTAACCGATGATGAATTGACCACGATCCGTGAAGGTAGCAAAAAAACCGGTGACGCGGTGCGTTCACCATGGCGCGATCGCGATCCGGTACAGGCGCCATCAGATGCGCCCTATGTTGTCAGAATGAAAATGCCCGATAGCGGCAGCACAACAATTGCAGATGCCGTTCAAGGATCCGTTACCGTGCAAAACCATGTTTTGGATGATATGGTGATTTTGCGCGCTGATGGATCACCAACCTATATGCTCGCGGTTGTTGTTGATGATCATGATATGGGCATCACGCATGTTATCCGCGGCGATGACCATCTGAATAACGCTTTTCGGCAATATATGGTTTATAAAGGCATGGGATGGGATATTCCGGTCTTTGCCCATATCCCACTTATTCATGGCAGTGACGGCGCAAAACTATCCAAACGGCATGGGGCGCTTGGCGTTGATGCCTATCGCGATATGGGGTTTTTACCCGATGCCATATTCAGCTACTTGCTGCGGCTTGGCTGGAGCCATGGCGATATGGATATCATTCCCCGCGATGAAGCGATTGGTTTGTTTGATCTTGGCCGTATTGGCAAATCACCTGCCCGGTTTGACAGCGATAAATTGCGCGATGTGAACGCCTATTTCATCAAAATCATGGATGATGACGCGCTGTATGAATTGATTGCAACCGCGCTTGCACAATCTGGCAACACACCAAAAAGCAGTGCTGCAAGATCGCGGATTATCACATTACTACCATTGTTAAAGGAACGCGCCAAAACCCATCTTGATATCGCTGGATCAATTGGCTATCTGCTCGGCGATGGTGCGGTTGATATCAACGATGATGCCACCGGACTTCTGACCGATGACGCCAAGGCAATTTTACGTGATTTGGACATTTCATTGGCGAGTGCCACTTGGGATCTGGACGGGTTAAAGGTAGCTATCAACGGCTATCTTGCCGAAAAAAACCTGAAAATGCGCGATATTGGCCTGCCATTGCGCGCCGCTGTCACAGGAATGAAACAAACCCCGTCTATTGTAGATATCATGGTGACTTTGGGGCAATCTGAAACAAGCGTGCGATTGCAGACCGCTTGCAAATAACTGTAATTTGCGCTAAAATTCGACAATTCTTTTGCTGCTGACACAGTCGCCGGCCGAGCCGAGCTGTATCCGTCACATAACTTTTACCATGAGGTCCGCAGATGGCAAAAAATTCGCCTTCCGATAAATCAGTGACGGTCACTGACAACGCATCAGGAAAGTCAACAATTCTTCCGGTCACTTCGGGAACTATCGGGCCAGATGTTATTGATATCCGCAAACTCTATGCCGAAACCGGCATGTTCACCTATGACCCGGGCTATGGGGCAACGGGATCTTGTGTTTCAGGCCTGACCTATATTGACGGTGATGAAGGCGTTTTGCTGCATCGCGGCTATGCGATCGAAGACCTAGCCGAAAAAGCCGATTTTTTAGAGCTGGCCTATTTGCTGCTTGAGGGCGAATTACCGAAACATGATGAGAAAGAAGCTTTTGATACCGCCATCACGCGCCACACAATGGTGCATGAACAGCTATCGATTTTTCTTCGCGGCTTTCGCCGAGACGCGCATCCAATGGCCATTCTTTGTGGTGTTACTGGCGCACTTTCGGCTTTTTACCATGATTCAACCGATATACATGACCCCTTGCAGCGCATGATCGCATCACGGCGTCTAATCGCTAAAATGCCGACATTGGCATCAATGGCTTATAAATATTCGCTTGGACAGCCATTCAACTATCCACGCAACAATCTGAAATATGCTGAAAACTTCCTGCATATGTGTTTTGCCGTGCCAGCAGAAGATTATCATGTTGACCCTATTCTGGCCAATGCGATGAATAAAATCTTTATTCTTCATGCTGATCATGAACAGAATGCGTCAACCTCGACCGTGCGTCTTGCTGGCTCATCAGGGGCAAACCCGTTTGCCTGTATTGCCGCGGGCATTGCGTCTTTATGGGGCCCGGCTCATGGCGGTGCGAACGAAGCCGTTTTGAATATGCTAAACCAGATTGGCCATAAGAAAAACATTCCTGAATTCATCAATAAAGCCCGCGACAAGGACGATCCGTTCCGGTTATTCGGCTTTGGGCATCGGGTTTACAAGAATTTTGATCCGCGCGCCAAGGTTCTGCGCAAGGCCTGCCATGATGTTCTTGGCAAGCTTGGAGTCAATGATCCACTTCTCGAATTGGCGATGGAGCTTGAAGAACTGGCCGTCAATGACAGCTATTTCATTGAAAAGAAGCTTTATCCAAATGTGGATTTTTATTCAGGCATCATTTTGAAGGCAATGGGTTTCCCAACGTCAATGTTCACTGTGCTGTTTGCCGTTGCGCGGACAACCGGCTGGATTGCGCAATGGAACGAAATGATCACCGATCCGACCCAGAGAATTGGTCGCCCTCGCCAGCTCTATACAGGGCCCGCCGAGCGTCCATACAAAGACCTGCAATCGCGTTGAGGTATCACTAAATTTTACCGCATAAATCAAACTGGCTTGGTGTTTAATCAAGCCAGTTTTTTAGCGCGCTAATTACCAATTCATCAAATGATTGCGCCCCGCCGGTCAACAGGCTTTTCAGTTCGATCGCGGCCTGTCTTGCGCTCGATTTTGCGTTGGCGTCATAAAGACAGTCCAATGTCGCCGCAGCGAGGGTTTTGCCAGTTGCCTCCTCTTGAAAGTAAAAGGGGTAAAGCGGGCGGCCAAGAATGGCATTTGGCAAAATCACCTTATCCAGATCAACCAACCGGCGGCCGATAAAGCCACTGAATGCGCTGGTACGATAGCAGGTCACGCCAACTGTGCCGCACAAAGCCGCCTGCAAAGTGATCGTTCCCGAGGTTGCTATCATCGCGTCACTCGTTTGCAATGCGGGGATTAAATCATCTGGCTGGTCAAGAATGATGACGCCACTCTCCGCAACAAGGCTTTGGATCAATGGCAAAAGATGCGGCACGGCTGGCAACACAAAGTTCAGATTTCGGTCATGCCGTTTGATAATCGCTGTTGCGGCAAGCATCTTTGGCAGAATAAGGCTGATTTCGCTTCGCCGACTTCCGGGTAATAATATGATTTTATTGAATTTTATTTTTTGTTCTTCAATAGAATTATTCGCTGGCTGGGTGGGCAAGAAATCACCAAAGGCTTCGGGATGTCCAATGAAATGCGCATCAAGCCCAAACGGTTTGAAATAATCAGGTTCAAATGGAAACAGACATAAAAGACCATCCATAACTGTGACAAATTTTTTCACCCGCCACATGCCCCAAGCCCATACCGTCGGAGCAACACAATGGATGATCGGCACTGACCAGCCAACGGCCTTCATACGGCGTTTTAACCGTGATGCGAACCGAACGGCAAAGCCTTTATTATCAATGGTAAGGACCAGACGCGGCCGTGCTTTGATCACCTGTTCAACAAGATCACCAGCAAGACGGGAAAGCCGCCGGTAGGCTTTTAACGCGCCGTCAAACCCCATGACCGATAGCGTTTCCATATCGACCCAAGATTCAAGTCCTTCGGCCTGCATCAATCTGCCACCAACCCCAATCCAGTCAGGTTTGTCATAAGCGTTATTCACCGCCCGCATAAGATGAGCCGCCAATTGATCGCCCGATGCCTCACCTGCAAGGATGAAAATTGGCGCTGTCATGATGTTACGCTGCTATCAATGCCGATTAGGGTCATACCATGCGTCTGACATAATGATTTGATTGCCACAATATCATCGGCAAGCAGCACCGAATCTGCCTCAATCGCCAAAAGGGACAAGCCAGCATTTGCCGCTGACAGAATGGTGTTACAGCCCATCACCGGCATATCAAGGCGGGAATCTTGTGCGCTTTTGCGCATTTTCACGAGGCAGGCAACACCGCCAGCCGGATCAAGAAGCGCAGCGGCGCGTGCAATCATACCATCACTGCCCTCCGCCGCTTCAATTGCGATCACACGACCATTTTGGACGATCACTGACTGTCCAACATCATGCGTTCCCAATGCGGCAAGAATGGTGGCACCAAGGGCTATCACATCCATTGATTGCGCATCAGGATTGTCACCGGCGACAAGACCCAACGGCATTTTGCGATTTGGCAGAAAGGCGTCAACCGCCATGGTTTCAATCCCTTTTTCGGCAAAAAACGCCACCACATGGCGAAGCGCATTATCATCACCCTTGGTCATCATCTTACCAAGCAGTTTCATCCCGTCAGAATCGGGTCTTAACGCCGCCATTGACGGCCAAGACACCTTGCCAACCATGACCAGTTTTTCGATGTTATGCTGAATCATGATGGCGCGGGTTTGGCCAATTGCACCAAACCGGATTGGCACAGTTTGATAGGCGGTGAAATCAGCGTCGGCTTGTCCTTTTATCGCTAGGATCAGAACGTCAAAACCATCAGCAGCTGCCGCCCCAGCAACATCAACTGGCAATTGGCCCTTTCCGGCAATAATAGCAAGCCGTGTCATGTCCTTAATAAACCCTTTTGGCAATCTTGCAGCGCTTATGCCCTTTTAGCGTTTAAATGACTGGCAAACACCATTGCGGCCAGCATTGTCAATAAAATCAAAGAGAAGATCAAATTCTGGCTGACCAGCAAAACGCGCCTTTACATCCTGTAACCGGCTGGAAAAAAGCCCATTTTCTCGAATTAACTGGCGAAAAAGATCACGTAAGGCAGTGACGGTTGATGGGGCAAAGCCGCGCCGATCCAAACCAATGACATTGATCCCGCTAAGCCGCGCCCGATTTCCAGCTGCGATGCAATAAGGAATAATATCGGCATCAACAAGACTATGCGCGCCAACCATCGCATGTGGGCCAACGCGGCACCATTGCTGAACCGCTGCAAATCCACCAAGCATGACGTGATCGCCAATCTTTACATGCCCACCAAGCGAGGCGTTATTGGCAAAAATAACATGATTGCCAACGACACAATCATGCGCCACATGCGCTCCCGCAAAAAACAAACCATGATCGCCAACGACCGTTTCCATTTCATCAATGGCCGTTCCCGGATGCATGGTCACATGTTCGCGAATGACGCAATTTTTGCCGATAACCAATCGTGAAGGCTCATTTTCGTAACGCGTGTGTTGCGGCGCACAACCAAGCGCGGCAAAAGGGTAAACCTCGCAGCTTGCTCCAAGCGATGTATGCCCCTCAATCACAACATGGCTATGAAGATGCGCACCATCACCAATAACAGCGTCATCACCAATCACACAATAAGGCCCAATCTTCACATCAGCGCCAATTTTGGCCTTTGCAGCGATAATTGCAGTTGAATGAATTGTTTGCGTCATTGCCTAGCGATCCGGATCAACGATCATCGCGCCAAATTCGGCCTCGGCAACAAGCTTGCCAGCCACTTTCGCCGTACCGGTAAATTTCCACACCGGGCCTTTGGCTGCGGTTTTAACAACACGCATTTCGATAACGTCACCAGGTCTTACCGGCTGGCGAAAACGGGCTTTTTCAATGGTTGTGAAAAACACCAATTTGCCCGCAGTGAAATCAGGGGTTGTTGCGGCCACCATAACCGATGCTGTTTGCGCGATGGCCTCAACAATCAACACGCCGGGCATGACTGGAAAATCCGGGAAATGACCGGCAAAATAGGGCTCATTGCCACTAACAGCTTTGATCCCTGTTGCTTCGGTATCGGGGATGATGTTTTCAACCCGATCAATCAACAAAATGGGTGCGCGATGCGGTATCAGTTTTTTGATCTCATCAATATTCAAAACATCAATCGTTTCCGCCATTACCCTGTCCTTTTGCGATCTTCGTTTATCCATACATAGTATAAATCTTGATTAACTTCACTGCTTATTATGGTTTGGAGCCTTTTGGTGTGCCAAGTCGTCTTAATGCTGCCTGTTCGCGCCAAAACTGGCGTTTTGACGCGGCTGGAAAGCCGGCGACCTGATCACCGTCTTCGATGTCTTTTGTGACGCCGCTTCGCGCCGTTAACACAGCACCATCACCAATCTTCACATGCGGGGCAATGCCAACCTGCCCCCCCATTGAGACGCCTTCTCCAACCATAACACTTCCCGAAATGCCGCATTGACCCGCAATGATCGATCTTGCACCGATGGTTACGTTATGGGCGATATGGCACAGATTATCCATCATCACATGCGCGCCAATATGGGTATTGCCGAGGCTGCCACGGTCAATCGCGCAACCACTGCCAATTGACACAAAATCATCAATCACCACAAGGCCAATATGCGGCAATTTAACAACCCCATCATTGGTCATTTCAAAACCAAAACCGGCCGCGCCAATGACGCTACCAGCACCAATATCAACCCCATTACCAATCAGACAATGCGACAGAACGCTGTTTGACCGGATATGACAATTTTCACCAACCGTAACCCCGGCATGCAAGACAGCACCAGCTTCGATCACGGTCCCAGCCCCGATCACAACTTGCGGCATGATGGTCGCTGCGGGGTGAATGACGGTAGTATCGGCAATTTTGGCCAGCAGCGCGATACCTGCAGTGCCATGATCAACCGGCACAGCCGTAACAAGATGCGCTAACGCATGGGCAAATCCAATCCGAGGTGATGCCACGACTAAACAGCAATTGGCTGGATCAATCAGTGGCAAACAGGCCTCATTCGTAATCACAACAGCCGATTCGATTGCCAATGTTTTGGCCAGATCCGGATCAGACTGATAAATCAATGAAAATGGTTTTGCCGCGTCAAAAAGTTCAATATCACTGATCACAATCTGATCTGGCCCACATAGATCAGTCGCGCCGATAATTCTGGCAAGATTGGCAGCCGTCACATCTTCGGCAATTTGGTAAAATGCTGTGTTGATGGACATGAAAATATCCTATTGCGCGACCGTCTTCTTGATTTCAACTTCGATGCGGGCGTTTTTGGTGCGTTCGTTCAGGCGTGTCAACACCTCATCCGAAATATTCAGATGCGGTAAGAAAATCACACTCGAATCACGATTCAAAATCAGGTCAATCTTGCGTTCACTGGCAATTTTTGTAATCACGTCGATCGCAAGCTTACGGATATCGCTCAAAGCTTTTTGATAGGCGTTATCAATTGACTGTCTTTTATATTGGATTTCTTTCTGAACTGACGAAACGCGCGCCTGAAACGCGGTAACAAGCTTGTCATATTCGTCTTTTGCCATAAGATCGCGCTTGGCAAGAAGATCACGTTCGCTTTGTTGTAAATCCACCTCAATCGCCCGAAATTCTTCTTGAAATTTTGCGCGCTGGCCATCGAGCAACTCACGAACTCGGTTATTGGCATCAGCGGCGCGTAAAACGCCGTCTAGGTCAACAAGGGCAATCCGTTTCACCTCCATTGATTTTTCGGCTGCTGGCGTGGTTGCGTCAGTCTGCGCAAAGCTATCAGGCGCAAAACCAATAAAAACCATCATACAAACCAACAGTTTGATCGGGGTGAAACGTGTTTTTTTCATCATGCCTACAGCCTGGTTCCAATATTGAACTGGAAGGTCTTTGGCGTGTCATGCGCCATTTTTGATAGCGGCTTTGCCCAAGAAAACGACAATGGACCGATGGCTGTACTCCAGAAAACACCAACACCCGTACTGACTCGCATATTCGCCGAATTTGGATTGGTTATGCCTGATGGATAGTCGGTTCCCCACAATGATCCAAAGTCTGTAAAGACCGTCCAGCGAACACCGGTATCTTTATCAAGGCCAAGGTTTGAAACCACCTCAAAGGTACCAGCATACATCTTGTTGCCACCAACTGCGTCAGATGATCCGGTGTCACGCGGGCCAACACCACCCGATCCAAAACCGCGAACATCACGCCCACCAAGATTGAAACGTTGCGATTGCGTTACCTTGTCACCAAGACCAGTAACATAGCCGATTTTGCCAGACACCCCAAGAATAACCGATTTGAACAATAACGGTTTGTAATAGGCAGCCGACAATTTTGTTCGCAAAAACTTAACATCACCGCCAAAGCCAGCCAATGTTTCATCCATTTCCAAGTAATAGCCTTCATTCGGATCAAACCGGCTGTCTCTCGCGTCTTTCGACAGAACATAGTTTAGTGAAGAGCGAAGACGGGTTTCCCCCGCCTCGCCGGTAATTGATGTGGCTGTGGTCGACGCAACCGTCGTTTTGGACTGGCTAAGCTCGTAGTTCAAGCGGTGAAACACATCGCGTGCCGCTGAAAAGCCAACACCAAACGAAAAGCCTGTTCGATTGATGGTCGTCTCATCCGATTTGGTCTTTGTGTTAAAGACATCAAAACTGCCGGTTAAATCCCGTCCAAGTAGATAAGGCTCAGTTAGACCTAAATTAAAATTGGTTTCAGTTCCCGATGTTGAAATAGACGCGCTGGCCCTGCGGCCAGTGCCAAGGAAATTACGTTCGTTAATGCCTAATGTCACACTCGATTTGTCCAATGAGGAATAGCCAAGGCCAATTGAAAAATCACCGGTCGATTGTTCTTCGACAGTAACTCTTGTAATCGTTTGTTCGGAGCTTGAACCTTGAAGGGTGGCAATTTTCACATCTCTGAAATATCCAAGATTTCTAACATTTCGGACAGATCGGTCGATTTTTAGCTGGTTGTAGGCATCACCCTCGACAATTTCAAATTCACGTCTGATTACACGATCCATGGTGCGCGCATTGTCGACAAATTCGATCCGCTCGACAAAATTCCGGCGTGCCTTATCAATTGTGATGGCAATGTCTAATGTTGCTGTTTCCGGGTTTGTCTTTATTTCAGGCGTCACATTCACAAATGCGTACCCGAAAGACCCCAACCGGTTTGAAATATCAAGAAGCCCCTGTTCAAGGGCCCGAACATCATACCATTTATCCTCGCCAAATGTGATGACTTGCTGCAATTCATCTGTATCAACGCCACTAATTTCACTGGCAACGCTGACCATGCCAACTTGATAGCGTATGCCTTCATTCACAAGAAAGGTAATTGCAAAACCGCTGCGGTCGGGCAATAGACCGCCGCGAACACGATCAACGGTGATATCAGCATAGCCACGCGATAAATAGAATTGTCGCAACAGGCGAACATCATAATCAAGACGCCCCTCATCATATTTATCATTGGACGCAAGAAACGCCCACCAGCGCGCCTCGCGGCTGGCAATTGCCTGACGCAATGCCTGATCGCTGAATGATTTATTGCCCGAAAATGCAATCGAGTTGATTTTAATCAGTGGACCCTCATTGACCTCAAACACCAGATCAACACGGTTTTCATCAAGCTGAATAATTTTGGGTTCGATCACAGCAGCAAAACGTCCACCAGCACGATAAACGTCAATCAACTGACGTGTCGCATCAATGGCGACCTTTCGGTTGTAGACGCGCCGCGGCTGCACATCGATAATTTCAAGCAATCGCTCATCCGAAATTGCGTCATTGCCTTCAATATTCACCCGATTAATAATCGGGTTTTCAACAACGCGGACAATAAGAACGCTGCCGTCCATATCCAGTTTGATATCTTGAAATAAATTGGTGTCGTAAAGCCGGGCGAGCGCATTGCTTAACGATCCGGGCGATGTCAGATCACCAACCCGAACAGGCAGATAGGATTGCACGGTACCAGCCGCAACACGGCGGTTTCCATCAACCTTAATCTCGGAGATTCGAACAGGGTCTTGTAACACCTGCGCCGCACTGGATTGGATTGTCGTGAAAACGAGGAACAGCCCCATTATAAAACCACATAGATCAAGACGACGCATTGAATTTTCCGATCTCAAGCAAGACAAGCTGGTAACTATAAACAGCCTGACGGTTCAGCGAAAGCCTAACAATGACCTAATTGTCAATTTAATCGCCGATTTTACCATTTAAACCAAAGAGAAACGCACCCCTTTGCCAGCATTACTGAAATAGACGTATCACATCGGTAACGACAAGAAACAGCGTTAACCCCATCAAAATGGCGATCCCGCCCCGCATCAATGCCGCCTGAAACCAGATTGGCAACGGCTTCCCGCGAAGCGCTTCGAGGAAAAAGAAGGTAAGATGACCGCCATCAAGTGCCGGAACAGGCAACAGATTAATCAATCCAAGATTGATTGAAATAACCGCTGTTAGTAAAATAAAGGGAACAAGCCCCTGATTTAAAACCGCACCCGAAATTTCGGCAATCCGAACAGGGCCACCAACTTCACCCTGCTGCATATTGCCGGTGACAGCGCGGCCAAGGCTGCGCAAAATCACCACCGACATATGAAATGCGTCAGACGATGCGGCCACCACCGCCGCTGTCGGGCCGAGTTTTTGAATTTCACCAACCGGCGGTGATTTCACCCCCAAAACGCCAATATCAATCTGCAATTGTTTATTAAATTGCGCGGCAGGTGTAATGTTTAAATTGCGTTCACGACCGTCACGAAGAATGACAAAACGTAAATCCTTATTCGGGCTTTCAACAACAAGCCCGCGCATATCATTAAAATCCCGAACACCAACACCGTCGATTTCGATTACTTTATCGCCCGGCTTCAGACCCGCGCTGGCAGCCGGCATATTTGGCATCACATCGCCAATCACCGCTGGCAGAATTTGTTTGCCAACCGCCATATAGACTAAAGCAAAAAGGAAAATGCCAAGAATGAAATTGGCAATCGGCCCCGCCGCGACAATCGCCATGCGCCAGTAAAGTCCAGCATTGCCAAAACTACCCTGGACAGCTTTCCCATCAGCAGATGGCGTGCTCGCGGCATCATCATCCCCACGCATTTTGACATAACCACCAAGCGGGATGGCTGAAATGCGCCATCTTGTTCCGGTTTTGGCCGTCCAGCCGTAAATTTCAGGGCCAAAGCCAATCGAAAACACATCAACCACGACACCAGCTTTTCGCGCCACCCAATAGTGGCCAAGCTCATGGAAATAGACCACTGGCGTGATTAATAATAAAAAGGCAAGAATAAGATCGGTAAAGCCGAGTTCGGGCATAAAACATCCTGTCGTGAGCGATCGCAAAACTGCATATGTTAGGCGTTGATTTTAATTTAGCCCAGTTTAGTCATTTTTGAAAACGTAACGCGATGTAACAATTTGCCGCGCATGTTCGCGGGCGGTTTGATCAATCGCGCAAATCGCGTCAATCGTTGTCAAATCCCCATCCAAATATTTGGAAAGGCAGGAATCGACAATGCTGGCAATATCCAAAAACCCAATCTTTCCAGTCAAAAAGGCATCAACCGCCACTTCATTTGCAGCGTTTAGAACAGCGGGGGCAATCCCCCCTGCCTCAAGCGCCTGACGCGCCAGCATGAAACAGGGAAACCGGTCAGGATCAACCTGCGCGAAGGTCAGATTGGCAATCGCCGCCAGATCAAGGGGTTCTGGACCCCAATCAAGCCGGTCGGGCCACGCCATAGCATAGGAAATCGGCGTTCGCATATCGGCACCGCCCATTTGCGCAATGATTGATCCATCACGAAAATAAACAAGCCCATGAACCGCTTGCTGGGGATGGATTAAAACGTCAATCTGGCTTGGCTTCAGGTCAAAGAGCCAACGCGCCTCAATAACCTCTAGCCCTTTATTCATCATGGTGGCGCTATCAACCGAAATTTTTCGTCCCATTTCAAAATTCGGATGTTTTACCGCCGCTGCCGGTGTGATTGCGGCAAATTCACCAATCGGCAAGGTCAAAAATGGCCCGCCTGATGCGGTAAGGCAAATATGACTTAATTCGGTCATCTTGCCATTTGTCTTGTCGGTTGATTGATGCCCTTTCCAGCCATTCCAGCACTGGAAAACAGCGTTATGCTCACTATCAATCGGTAAAATATGCGCGCCTGACAAGATGGCTTGGCGGGTAACAACCGCGCCTGCCGAAACCAGCGATTCCTTATTGGCAATGGCAACTGTCTGGCTAGCACGAACCGCCGCCATCACCGAAGGCAATCCGGCAAGACCGCTGATTCCGGCAATCACTAGGTCAACAGGCATCGCCGCAATCTCGCTACAGGCCGCCTCGCCAGCCACCAACTGGCAATCAAGCGTTGAAACCAATTCTTTCAGGGCTGACAGATTTGTCTGGTCATGGATACCAATGATTTTGGGTTTGAATTTATGCGCCAAGGCAGCCAGACGATTAAAATCCTTGCCAGCGACCAATCCGTGAACCACAAACCGGTCAGGGTGCTGACGCACCAAGGAAAGGCTGCTTTGACCAATTGATCCTGTTGCCCCCAAAACGGTAATTTGTTTTACGCCAGCCATATTCAAAACCAATTAAAAACCAAAAATATAAAGATAGACTGCAGGAATAACAAAAATATAGCCATCAAAACGGTCAAGCAAGCCGCCATGGCCGGGTAGAATAGACCCGCTATCTTTGACATCTAGCTGGCGTTTTACCGCCGATTCCATCAGATCGCCCGCCTGCGAAAGCCCGCCAATCAACAAACCCATAATCAAAGCATCTGTTAAATCATCAATACCAAATATTGATGCGACCAAAGCTGTCACTGCCATTGCCGCAACAAGCCCGCCAATACTGCCCGAAATGGTTTTATTAGGGCTAACACGCGGCCATAATTTCGGCCCGCCAAGGCGGCGGCCAACGAAATAGGCAGCACTGTCACAAGCGGCAATGATGGCCGCAAGCGCGACCAACATAATATGACCTGATGGTTGGGATAACAATAAACCACCACTGGCGAAGCAAAGACATAGCAAACCAACAAACAGACCTGCCAAACGATTGCTAAAAACACCAACGATGAATGCCACGATAAGCCCCGCAACCAAAAGAAACAAACCAACATTCATGGTTGAGGAAATGCCGAGCATCCAATGAGGAAAGGATTGAACGGTAATCAAAGCCAGAACAACCAAACCAGCAAAAAATGGCAGGCCGGTAATGCATTTAATCTCAAGGGCCATCAAACAGCCAAGACAGGCAAGGACAACACCAGCGGCCATCTGATCAAACCAGACCAGCGCAACAACAGGAACCAGTAACAACGCACCATAAACCCGACGCAGCGTTCCTGATGATTTGGCTAAATCGGTCAAGCTAGATCACTTTTTACCATGTGAAGCTGATGAATTTTGCCTGAATTACTACCAAAACGGCGCTCGCGCTTAGTATAATCACTAACAGCAACCGCCAAATCCTGTGCGGTGAATTCCGGCCAATATTGATCGCTGAAATGCAATTCGGCATATGACAAATCCCACAAAAGAAAATTCGAAATACGCTGCTCGCCCCCGGTTCGGATCAACAGGTCAACCGGCGGCAACACTCTTGTCGAAAGGCGTGATTTCAGCAAATCATCATTCACCTGACTGGCTTTTAGCAAACCGGACTCAACCTCATATGCAATTTGCGCGGCCGCCGCCGTCAGATCCTGACGCCCACCATAATCAAGCGCAACGGTCAGGTTCAGCCCTGTATTCATTGCCGAAGATTTTTCGACATCAACAATTGCATCTTGAAGATCATCCGAGAACCGGTCGCGTCGCCCAATGATTCGAAGCCGGATATTATTGTCGATCAGCTCTTTTGATCGGGTAAGGATAAACCGTTTCATCAGAACCATAAGCCCTTTGACCTCGGTGGCCGGACGCTGCCAATTTTCCGATGAGAAGGCAAATACCGTCAACCATTCGATCTTTTGGTTGATGGCGGCGCGGCTAATGGCCTCGAGCGTATCCGCGCCCTGGTTATGGCCTTTTAGCACCTCAAATCCATGTGCATGCGCCCAGCGACGATTGCCATCCATTATGATTGCCAGATGATGTAAATTTTTTTGCATCTTCTCACCCCTCGAAAATGAAACCACACGCAACTTATACTTGCGTTATTTCTTTTTCCTTATGGGAAAGTGCATCATCAACTTTTTTGACAAAATCATCGGTTAATTTTTGAACCTGATTTTCCTGCGTATGGCGATCATCCTCGGAAATCAGCCCTTCTTTTTCGGCCTTGCGCGCGGTTTCAATACCATCGCGGCGAATGTTGCGAATGGCGACACGACACGCCTCGGCATAGCGACCGGCGACTTTCACCATTTCTTTTCGGCGCTCTTCTGACAGATCAGGGATCGGTACCCGGATAAGATTGCCTTCGGTTGACGGGTTGAGGCCCAAATCAGACTCACGGATCGCTTTTTCAACCGAAGATGCCATGCCAGCATCCCAAACCGAAACCGTCAAAAGCCGAGGCTCGGGCGCTGAAATATTTCCAACTTGGTTCATTGGCATCTTTGACCCATAGGCATCAACCATGATTGGCTCGAGCATCCCGGTTGACGCACGGCCAGCCCGAAGCCCCATAAATTCGGTTTGAAGACTTGCCAGACTTGCGTCCATGCGGCGCTGAATATCATCAATATCAAGTTCTGCCATGGTTATATCCTTTATCTTGATCGGGTGGTCTTAACCGGGTGAGCTTGCCCGCTTTAATCAATAATTTAGCTTAAGAAACGATGGTGAATCGTCCTTCATGTTTAACGACCCGCTCAAATTCACCGGGCGTTTCAATGGAAAATACCAGAATGGGAATATTATTTTCGCGTGACAAGGCAATGGCTGATGCGTCCATCACGCGCAAATCATCGGTTAGCACCTGCATATAGCTAACTCGATCAAAACGTTTGGCGTCTTTATTCTTTTCCGGATCATCAGAATAAACACCATCGACCCTGGTGCCTTTTAACAAGGCCTGACAATTCATCTCGGATGCGCGCAATGCCGCTGCCGTGTCGGTGGTGAAAAACGGATTGCCAGTTCCTGCCGCAAAAATAACCACCCGTCCCTTTTCAAGATGGCGGGTGGCACGGCGGCGGATATAAGGCTCACACACAGCACTAATCGTCAGGGCAGATTGGACGCGAACTGGAACATCAATCTGTTCAAGCGCATTTTGCATGGCAAGTGCATTCATCACGGTTGCCAGCATGCCCATATAATCGCCAGTGGCGCGTTCCATACCGGCAGCGGCACCTGACATGCCACGGAAAATATTGCCGCCACCAATAACGAGACACACCTCGACGCCTGTGGCGACAACGTCTTTGACCTGCTGTGCAACGGTTCCGACCATTTCGGGATCAATACCGTAGGGAAGCTTTCCCATAAGCGATTCACCAGAAATTTTTAGCATCACCCTGCTATAGACATGTAGCGATGCAGGTTTGGACGGTTTTGTCACTGGCAGATTACTCCCCTTAGTAGGTTGGTATCCTAACCTGATCTATGAAAGCTGCGCAGCAACCTCGGCAGCAAAATCAGAGTCTTCACGCTCGACACCTTCACCAAGATTAAACCGGACAAATGCCTCAAGCGCAATATCAGCGCCTGCATCTTTTCCAGCGTTTGCAATAACGTCGGCAATGCGTGTTTCGCCATCGATCACTGAAGTCTGCTCAAGAAGCACAACTTCTTGGTAATATTTCTTCATCCGGCCTTCAACCATCTTTTCAGCAATTTCTTGTGGCTTGCCAGATGCTTTGGCCTGCTCAATCAACACATCGCGTTCGCGCGCGACCGAATCGGCATCAAGGTCTTCAACTGACAGGCTGGCAGGTGACGTCGCGGCAATATGCATCGCAATCTGTTTGCCAAGGGCGATGAGAGACGCCTCATCAGCGGTTGATTCCAACGCAACAAGAACGCCGATACGGCCAAGACCATCCGCGGTTGCATTGTGCATGTAAGGCACAACCGCACCATTGCTAACTTCAAGAAGCTGCATCCGGCGCAAAGACATGTTTTCGCCAATGGTTGCGATCTTTTGCGTCAATTCATCAGCAACATTACGGCCGGTTCCCGGAAAATCGAGTGTTTTCAGACCGTCGATATCAGTCGCGCTTAACGCCAATTTGGCAAGGGCTGATACAAATCCCTGAAATTCACTGTTTCGCGCAACAAAATCAGTTTCGGCGTTCAGTTCAACAACCGCACCTTTGGTGCCAGCGACTGAAATACCAACAAGGCCTTCCGCCGCAACACGACCCGACTTTTTGGCAGCAGCGGCAAGACCTTTTTTCCGCAGCCAATCAACCGCCCCATCCATATCGCCACCAGTCTCACCAAGGGCTTTTTTACAATCCATCATGCCCGCGCCAGATTTCTCGCGCAGTTCTTTTACCAGAGCAGCAGTCACACTCATCTCATCGTTCCTTATATCAAAGACAAAATTGATGGCGTTTAACCGCCATGTCGTAAGTTTCAAACCCGGCCAACGGAGCGCAGGCCCTGCTGGCCGGATTGTGATTTAGGCGCTCGCTGGCGCGTCGTCGGCTGGTGCAGCTTCAGCTGGAGCAGCTTCGGCTAGTGCAGCTTCAGCTGGGGCAGCTTCGGTTGGTGCAGCTCCAGCTGGGGCAGCTTCGGCTGGCGCAGCTTCAGCTGGGGCAGCTTCGGTTGGTGCAGCTCCAGCTGGGGCAGCTTCGGCTGGCGCAGCTTCAAGCGCAGGCTCGACTGGCGTCTCAAGGGCTTCACCAGCGTCACCACCCGTTTTCATCAATTCGGTTTGCAAACCATCCAGAACCGCAGCTTGGACAAGTTCACAATAAAACGTAATGGCGCGCATCGCGTCATCATTGCCCGGAATTAGGTAATCAACACCATCAGGATTGGCGTTGCTATCAACAACCGCCACAACAGGAATGCCAAGACGGTTAGCTTCTTGAACAGCGATAGCTTCTTTATTTGTGTCGAGGATAAACAGCATATCAGGAATGCCGCCCA
Source organism: Candidatus Puniceispirillum sp. (assembly GCA_028383305.1). Lineage (GTDB taxonomy): Bacteria > Pseudomonadota > Alphaproteobacteria > Puniceispirillales > Puniceispirillaceae > UBA3439. The sequence continues at coordinate 101,129 of JAOEVD010000003.1, read as the reverse complement.
TTTCCTTGATCCCACCAAGCGTGCGCTCAAGCTTTTCCTGCTCACGGGTGATTTGCAGCGCCTCTTTTTTGGCCAGCTGGTTGATTTCACCGCTTTCAAAACGGCTTTCAAGATCACGCAAGCGGCGTATTGATTGTGATACGGTTGTCCAGTTGGTCAACATACCGCCAAGCCAGCGATGATTGACAAAATACTGGCCGCAACTCTGGGCTGTTTCAGCAATTTTTTCAGCCGCCGCACGCTTTGTTCCAACAAACAAGACCCGGCCACCACGTGATGTGACGTCACTCAAGGCTTTCAATGCTGTATGCAGCATTGGCTGGGTTTGCTGAAGATCAAGGATATGCGTCTTGTTACGCTCGCCAAAGATGTATGTTTCCATCTTCGGGTTCCAACGACGTGTGCTGTGACCAAAATGAACGCCTGCTTCAAGCATTTGGCGCATTGTAAATGTAGGGAGAGCCATTAAATTTACTCCTGTTCTCCGGTTGAACCTCCATGAGGGAAATGAAAGGCTTATGCCCTCACCGGATGGCCCATCACGCAGAATTTGCTGCGAGGGAGCCGCCCCCATGTGTGAATTGATTGTGTGGTACTATCAACCTGCCGAAAAATCAAGCCTTACCCGCCAAAAATGACGATATTTCGCAACCCGGCCAAATGCCGACCGATTGCCATTATAACTCACGAACATTCAAAATTCCGGGCATGCGCCGCAATTCCTGCCGCAAATCGCCGCTTAGCTTGAAACGACCCGGAAGCCCGATACAGACTTCCTGTCCTTTTACAATCAACTGGATCTTGACCTCAGCCTTACCCGGCCCGTCCGATTTCAAGGCTTCTTTCAGTGATTTCAACGGCTTTTCATCCTGCACCCACAAAGCCACGCCGCCATGCCACGCGGCAATAGCATCATCAAGCAGTTGAACGCGCGCAGCTAACAGGCGCGGCCCGTTATCTTCGACCTTCAAATTGGCTGAAATCAGCAAGGGCTTTTCCAAATCAAGAAGGTCATTTGCTTCGGCAAGAACATCTGAAAAGAAGGTCACTTCAAAAACGCCGGTCTGATCGGTAAATTGAACAAAGGCAAACCGATTGCCGCGTTGCGAAACACGCACCTGCTTTGCCGTCACCGAACCGGCAAGATTAACGCGTTGCGGTGCCTGTCCTGCCGTCACCAAATCATTTAACGCCGCATGTGATGTAACCCGAAGCCGTCCAAGCTGGCTGGCATAGCTATCAAGCGGGTGCGCCGACAAATAGAGACCAAGCGCGTCAAATTCTTCTTTCAAGCGATCCATACCCGCCCAATCATTGGTTTCGCGAAGGCGGATACAGTCATCAATCACATCCGAATCACCACCAAAAAGGCTAACCTGATTGGACTCGGCTTCGCGGCGCATCGCATCGGCATGCGATAGGATTAAATCCATATTTTCGATCAATTCGCGGCGATTGCCGTGAATTTTATCAAGCGCCCCTGCCCGCACAAGATTTTCCATCTGGCGCCGGTTAACCACCTCACGCGGTAATCTTTGCAAAAGATCCTTCAATGAGGTGAAAGCCCCATCGGCTTTTCGGATTTTGGTTAGACGGCTCATCGCCTCAGCGCCAACATTTTTAATCGCAGACAGGGCATAGCGAACCGCTAATTCCAGCGTACCTTCAGCCGAAGCTACCTCCTCAACCGCAAATCCTGATGATGATTTATTGATATCAGGCGGCAGAACGCCAATGTTCTTTTGCTGACATTCTTGCCGGAATACTGCCAGTTTTTCAGTATTACCCGCATCAAGCGCCATTGAGGCAGCCAGGAACTCGACAGGGTAATTCGCCTTCAGATAGGCCGTTTGATAGGACACCAGCGCATAGGCCGCCGCGTGCGATTTGTTGAAGCCATAACCAGCAAAGGCCGCGATCTGTTCAAACACATCCGATGCCAATTGTTTGGACAAGCCATGTTTTGTTGCACCAGTAATGAAAATTTGGCGCTGCTCATCCATTTCCTCTTTGATCTTTTTTCCCATCGCACGGCGCAAAATATCGGCTGCACCAAGCGTGTAATTGGCAAGTATACGTGCCGCCTGCTGCACCTGTTCCTGATAGATCATAATGCCATAAGTTTCGGCCAGAACCGGTTCGAGGTCGGGATGCATATAGGTGATTTCTGATGGATCATGCTTTCGCGCGACATAATCTTTGATATTTTCCATCGGGCCTGGGCGGTAAAGTGCCACAACCGCAATAATATCTTCAAACCGGTCAGGCTTTAGCCCGCGAAGCACGTCGCGCATGCCGCTGGATTCCAGCTGGAACACGCCAACCGTGTCACCATTCGACAGCATATCAAAGGTCAGCTTGTCATCAAGCGGGATTGCACCAAGATCAAGTTCAATGCCCCGCTTGCCAATAAATTCAACAGCTCGTTGCAAAACGGTCAGGGTTTTCAAACCTAGAAAGTCAAATTTGACAAGCCCCGCCTTTTCAACCCATTTCATATTGAATTGTGTTACCGGCATATCCGATCGCGGGTCACGATAAAGCGGCACCAGCTCGGCAAGAGGTCGGTCACCGATCACCAAACCCGCCGCATGCGTCGAGGCGTGCCGATAAAGCCCCTCAAGCTTCATTGACACATCAATCAAATCAGCAACCTGCTCATCTTCACGGCGTTGTTTGCGCAATTCCTCCTCCGAAGCGACCGCTTGCGCAATCGTCGTTTGTTTAGCGGGGTTATTGGGAATCATCTTTGCAATCCGGTCAACCTGACCATAGGGCATCTCAAGAACACGCCCCACATCGCGAAGCGCGGCACGCGCCTGCAAAGATCCAAAGGTGATGATTTGCGCAACCTTGTCATGTCCATATTTCTCTTGAACATAGCTAATCACCTCGTCGCGCCGATCCTGACAAAAATCAATATCAAAATCAGGCATTGAAACTCGCTCAGGATTCAAAAACCGTTCAAACAGCAAGCCCCATTTCAATGGGTCAAGATCGGTAATCAACAGCGCCCATGCCACCACCGAACCCGCACCTGAACCACGACCGGGCCCAACCGGAATATTCTGCGCCTTTGCCCATTGGATAAAATCGGCAACGATCAGAAAATAACCCGGGAAGCCCATTTGTTTGATCACATTCAACTCAAAGGCCAAGCGGTCAAAATAGGGCTTTGCGATCACCGCGCGCGCCGCCTCATCCCTGCTGTCGTCATAAACATAGCGCAACAAACGGCTTTGCAATCCTGCTTCGGCCTGCGCGGTTAATTCATCCTCTTCATTGCGGCCATCGGCTGATTCAAAAGGTGGCAAGATCGGATCGCGCTGCCTTGCCATTGTGCTACAACGTTTGGCGATCACCAATGTGTTTAAAATTGCCTCAGGAATATCTTGAAATAATTCGGACATTTGGGCAGCTGTTTTAAAGTAATGCTCGGGTGAGAAACGCGGTCTATTTGTTTCGGAAAATTTACGGCCAGTGCCAATACAAACAAGCGTGTCATGTGGCTGACTCATCGCTGCGTTTTCAAACCGGCAGTCATTTGTCGCCACTAGTGGCAAATTCAACCGATCGGCAATTTCCAGCAGATACGGTTCGGCCGTGCGTTCAACGCCAAGGCCATGACGCTGTAACTCAATATAGAACCGATCACCAAAAATCGCCGCCAGCCGGTCAGCGCGTGCCGCCGCCAATGTTGGTCTGCCATCACAGGCGGGCGCGCCAACAAAACCAGCCAAAGCGCCGCCACTTAAAAGAATGAGCCCTTCGGCATGCGCTTCGAGATCGTCAAGCAAACATGACGGGTCATGAACCGCATCAGCGTTAAGCAATGTTTTGGACAATAATTTCGAAAGATTGGTATAGCCAAGATCGGTTTGAGCCAGAAGCACGATTTCGCCCTGCCCCTGCGCATCTTCCAGATTGAGCTGGGTTCCCATAATCGGCTGGATACCGGCACCGATTAGCGTTTGGGCAAATTCCAGCGCGCCAAACATATTATTGGTATCGGTGATCGCTGCGGCGGGCTGGCGATCATCGGCAATCAGCCCCGACAGGCTTTTGATTCGCAACGTCGATTCGGCCAGCGAATAGGCGCTATGCAGTCTAAGATGGACAAAATTGGCTGGCATCACGGGCTTTCGGCAATAAATCAGGCGTGCGCAAACCCTACCCTAAACGCAGCAGGGAAAGCTAGCCAATTGAGATGATTTTACCGTCACTAATGGTCAGAATTGAATCCATATTCAAAGCCAATTGCTGGTTATGCGTTACCACCAGTGCCGCCGTACCGGTTGTCCGCGTAATCGTCGCCAAATGATGAAACACGTCTTTTGCCGTGTCAGGGTCTAGATTGCCGGTTGGCTCGTCAGCCAGCAATACCCGCGGCGCATTTGCCACTGATCGGGCAATCGCAACACGTTGCTGCTCACCACCCGATAACAGACCGGGCCGGTGATCGGCGCGTGCTTGCAATCCAACCATTGCCAGCAATTGTTCGGCACGTGTTGCCGCCTCATTCCGATCAAGCCCGTTCAGCATTTGCGGAATCATCACATTTTCAAGCGCCGAAAATTCTGGCAAAAGACGGTGAAATTGAAACACAAACCCGATATGGCTTCGGCGCAGATTGCCCCGCTTTCCACGGCCAAGTTTACCAGCATCGACGCCATCAATCAAAACCTCACCGGCATCGGGGCGTTCCAAAAGACCGGCAATATTCAAAAATGTTGATTTTCCCGAACCTGACGGCCCAACAAGCGCTTTCATTTCGCCAGCACGAACCGAAAGGCTGGCATTATTCAGCACATCCAGCTTGACCGTGCCTTGAAGATAGCTTCGCTGAACATTGCGTAATTCCAACAAAGGCGCGGGTGTTTGCATCTCTGGTGGATTATTCATAGCGCAATGCCTCGGCCGGTGCGATTCGCGATGCCCGCCATGCCGGATATAGGCTGGCAAGGAAAGATAGACCAAGTGCCATCAGCACCACCATCAATACTTCTTGCGGATCAACTTTGGCTGGCAGGTTCGACAGGAAATAGATTTCAGCAGCAAATAATTCGGCTCCTGACAGGCTTTCGATGGCCTGTTTGATTGTATCAATATTCCAACAAAAAAGCATGCCAACGACGGTTCCAGCAAACGTACCGACAATGCCAATGCTTGCCCCTGTCATCAAAAAGATCCGCATGATATTGCCGCCGCTGGCGCCCATGGTGCGCAAAACCGCAATATCGGCATTTTTTGACCGCACAAGCATGATCATGGATGAAATAATGTTAAAGGTGGCAACAAGGATAATCAACGTCAAAATCAAAAACATCACATTGCGTTCAACCCGAAGCGCATTCAGGAAACTGCGGTTTCGGTCAATCCAGTCAAAAACCCGCAAATCAGTCCCGACGGTTTGTGTGACCGATTGACGGAGCGTTGCAATCTGTTCTGGGGCTGACACATAGATTTCAAGACCAGACACGCTTTTTTCATAGCCAAGAAAGGCCGCTGACAGATCAAGTGGCATAAAAACAAAGCTGGAATCATATTCATACATGCCGACATGAAACACGCCGGCTATTTTGAATTTCCGCCTTGTTGGCACCGTGCCAAAGGCCGTGGCCTTGCCCTTGGCGGTTGTCAGCGTGACGCTATCGCCTGCCTTCACGCCAAGCTTAAACGCCATCTCACGACCAATTAAAACACCATTTTCATCGCGAAACCGGTTGATATCACCTTCATCAAGCGAATCCCATAGCGGTTTGCGAACCGCCAAATCTGACCAGCGCACGCCGCGCACCACCGCGCCAATGCTAACCCGGTTCTGGGTTGCCATGACCTGGCCTTCAATTTGCGGCGTCACCGCAATCACATCAGGCATGTCGGTGATTTTTAGGGCAAGCTGATCAAAATCAGCAATGCCACCTGCCTGTTTTGAATAAACCGCAACATGACCATTTAGCCCCAAAATACGGCCAACCAATTCAGCGCGAAACCCGTTCATCACTGACATGACAACAATCAATGTGGCAACGCCAAGCGTGATACCGGCAAGTGAAAACCAGGCAATGACCGAAATAAACCCTTCGGCGCGGCGCGATCGCACATAGCGAAACGCCAGCATCCGTTCAACCGGAGAGAAAAAATACCACATTAAACCGCCCTTTTCGCCTTTATCAGGTTCCTGCCGATTATGGCGTTATAGCCTGGCCTATGATTTGGCACAAACCATGGCCAAGGCAGCTTCAGGAGACACCTCGCTGGTTTCACCAGTTTTACGCCGTTTCACCTCAACCACGCCATTATCCATACCGCGTGGTCCAACAACAATCTGCCACGGAATACCAATCAAATCCATGGCTGCAAGCTTTGCCCCCGGGCGTTCATCACGGTCATCAATCAGCGGATCACATCCTGCCGCGGCAAGCTGGTCATATAATGACTGGCTGGCGGCATCACAAACCGAATCGCCCGACTTTAGATTCACCACGGCAACACCGAATGGTGCAACGGAGTCAGGCCAGATTATGCCCTTATCATCGTGACTTGCTTCGATAATGCCGCCAACAAGGCGCGAAACGCCAATGCCGTAAGACCCCATATGAACCGGAACGTTTTTGCCATCAGGCCCCGAGACCACCGCGCCCATTGCCGCCGAATATTTGGTGCCGAAATAAAAGATATGGCCAATTTCAATGCCGCGCATGGTCATTAACTCAACATCATCTACCGGACAGGTTGCCGGATCATGCTTTTCATCGGCGCGCGCATAAATTGATGTGAATTTATCTACAAAAGGCTGCAAATCGACGTCATAGTCGATTTCGGCAAGCAGATCGGCCTTTAACCAATCTTTATGGAAATAAACGCCGCTTTCGCCGGTTTCGGCCAGAATGATGAATTCATGGCTCATATCGCCGCCGATTGGACCCGTGTCGGCCTCCATCGGAATCGCTGTCAGTCCCATCCGCGCAAACGTTTTCAGATAGGAAACAAACATTTTATTATAGGCTGTGCGTGCGGTATCAGCATCAAGATCGAAAGAATAAGCATCTTTCATCAAGAATTCACGGCCACGCATAGTGCCAAAACGCGGGCGCACCTCATCGCGGAATTTCCACTGGATATGATAAAGATTCAGCGGCAGCGCTTTATAGCTGCGGACATGCGACCGGAAAATATCGGTAACCTGTTCTTCATTGGTTGGCCCATAAAGCATATCGCGATCATGTCGGTCTTTGACGCGAAGCATTTCCGCACCATAATCATCATAACGCCCCGATTCCTGCCAGATTTCAGCTGGTTGCAGGGTCGGCATCAAAATTTCCAATGCGCCGGAACGATCCTGTTCTTCGCGAACGATTGTAGCAATCTTGTCAACAACGCGCTTGCCAAGCGGCAACCATGAATAGATTCCGGCACTCGATTGCTGAATCATCCCCGCACGCAGCATCAGACGATGCGAGGCAATCTGTGCCTCTTTCGGGGTTTCTTTTAGAACCGGCAAAAAATACTGACTTAAACGCATCGGGTTTCCTTTAATGAAGACGGCACAATCACATGTGACGGTTTGGCCTAACCGATATCCTGATGATGACATAGAAGGGTCAAGCTAGGTTGAGAATAGCTTTAACACAAGGGCGGCAAGCCGTTTTCGTCAAAAAGCGCATCCAATAAAGCCTTATCAACAAGCACAAGGCGGTTTGGCGACCATTTTGGCGCATTATCCCGATCAACCAGAACCGCACGAACGCCTTCGATATAATCGCCACGCCGAATCATGCTCATCGCAAGATGGTAATCAAGTGTTAGCGCCGCGCCAATATCGGTGATGCCATCGGACATTTGCAACAAACGCCAAAACAGCTTGATCGAGACCGGACAACGCGTGGCAAAGGCCGTTACAACATGGCTAACAAGTTTATCATTCGGCCGCATTAACGCCATATCTTCGGCGCGTTCCTGCATCTGTTCAGGGGTCACATCCCCCCCAAAAATCCGGTTAATTACCGGCATATGATGGTTTAGGGCTGGCACCCCCGGATCCATTTTAAAGTCAACAATAACCTGATCAATTTCAGATGCGGTGCAATTAAGAAGTGATTGTTTCAATCCTACCATCTGTTCAGAGGCAACCATTGATGTGGCAAGGCCAAGCATCATGCAATCAGCACCATGAATGATATATCCGGTCATGCCAAGCAATCGGGCAACTGGCAAAGGACACCGGCCAAGAAACAGGCTTGCCCCCACATCAGGAAATAGGCCAATGCTGGTTTCCGGCATCGCAAAACGTGTCGTTTCACTCATGATGATATGGGTGCAATGTTCGGCAAGACCAGCACCGCCACCCATAACAACACCATCGCAAAGTGCAATAATCGGCTTACCAAATTCGGCAATTGCCAGATTAACCAAATATTCGCCCCGAAAAAACCCATCTGCCTCGTCAAAACCTTTGGCGATGATGGTTTCGCGCGCCTGCCGGATGTCACCGCCAGCGCAAAAAGCGCGCGGCGCACTGCTGGCAATCACCACATGGCTGATCGCTGGATCATCACGCCAGCCAAGCAGAACCTGCCGTAAATCAGTCACCATCTCGACGGTCAGCGCATTCAACGCCTTTGCCCGATCAAGCGTGACAAGACCGGCGCCGTTAATAACGTCGAAATGAATATGCGCCTGTGGCATTGCGGAAATCTTCCCAGATCGTTATGAATGGGTGGTTTTTCAGATCAACTACGGATTAAACAGCCCATGAGCCGAGGTCAATACCCTTCCACAAGGATGCGGCGCAACCGGATGACTGCATTTTCGCGTCGCCTTGTTGCCGAAACCCGCCTTGATACCGCCGATCTTATCTGGCCTCTTTTTGTGATTGAGGGACAGAACATGGCCGAGCCAGTTGATGCCATGCCCGGTGTTTTCCGCTATTCGATTAATCACCTTTTGCAACAGGCGGCTAAAGCGGTTGAATTAACAATACCCGCAATCGCCATTTTCCCGTCAATTGATGCAGCATTAAAAGATGAATCCGGCAGCCTTGCCCGCGATGGTGATAATCTTGTTTGCCGTGCGGTCAGCGCTGTCAAAGCCGCCTTCCCCGATCTTGGCATTATCTGTGACGTTGCGCTTGACCCCTTTACCTCGCATGGCCATGACGGTTTGCTGGATGGGGACGAAATTTTAAATGACAAAACCATTGCGGTTTTGTGCGAACAGGCAGTGCATCAGGCCAATGCCGGATGCGATATCATCGCCCCGTCAGATATGATGGATGGCCGCGTTGGCGAAATTCGCGCTGCGCTTGATGCTGCTGGGCATCACAATGTGCAAATCATGGCCTATGCGGCGAAATATGCATCTGGATTTTACGGGCCGTTCCGCGATGCGGTGCGAGCTGGTGCTTCGCTTGGCAAGGCAGGCAAATCCACCTATCAAATGGATCCGGCCAATAGCGATGAAGCGATGCATGAAATCGCGCTTGATCTCGCCGAAGGTGCCGACATGGTCATTGTCAAACCGGGAATGCCCTATCTGGATATTCTGGCACGCGCCAAGGCCGAATTTGGCGTGCCATGCATTGCCTATCAGGTATCGGGCGAATATTCGATGCTATGCGCGTCATTCGAAAAGGGCTGGCTTGACCGTGAACGCACGATTCTTGAAGCCATGACCTGTTTCAAACGCGCTGGTGCCAATGCTGTTTTGACCTATTTTGCGCCTGAAATTGCAATGATGATTCGGCGCTAGTTGCGCGTGGTTTCCCCCATCAGACCCCAGTGCCGGAACAGACCATGGCAAAGCTTGTTTATAATCGGTCGTTGTCAGGCCATCGCCGCGTTACCTATGCAGATAGATAACGGTAATCATCCAGTTTTACTGGTATAAATACGCAAATGAAGGCCATAATATTGTCAGCTTATAAAGGTGGCAGTGGCTAATCCCACAATGCGTGAAAACGCATGACGTGAGAAGGATTGCCATAGGGGGGATTACATTATGGCGGTAACAGCCGATCAAATCAGAGACACAGCCGTCCGGCTGGACGGGCAGATCATCCGCACACCAATGCTTGAGGCGCCAATGTTATCGCGTAATTTGGGCTGCGACCTGTTTTTAAAACTGGAATGTTTGCAACATACATCATCATTCAAGGCGCGTGGTGCGCTGAATGCGATGCTTGGCTTGAACGATAAACAACTCCAGCTTGGCGTCATTGCCATGTCGGCAGGCAATCATGCCCAAGCCGTGGCCTATCACGCCGAACATATGGGCATTCCGGCAACCATTGTTATGCCAGCCCAAACTCCCTTTGCCAAAGTAGCGCGCACCCGCGCCTTTGGTGCCAAGGTTGTTCTTGAGGGGCGTAACCTCAATGAATGCGAAGGCACGGTAAATGCGCTTATTCAGGAACATGGCCTGACGCTGATCCATCCCTATGACAATGAATTGGTGATGATGGGGCAAGGCACTGCCGGTCTGGAAATGCTGATTGACCAGCCCGATCTTGATATTCTTGTCGTGCCGATTGGCGGTGGTGGCCTGATGGGCGGTATTGCCACAATCGCCCGCGATATGCGCCCTAATATCAAGATTTACGGTGTACAGACCGAGCTATACCCAAGCATGAAACTGGCAGTTGAAGGCAAGAAAATCACCTGTGGTGGTGAAACCTTGGCTGAAGGCATTGCGGTGAAAAAACCAGGCGATGTAACGCTTCCGGTGGTTGACGCATTAGTTGACGAGATTTTGCTGGTCGATGAACGCGACCTTGAATGGGCTGTTGGTGCCTTGATTGAACAGCAACGCGTTGTGTCTGAAGGTGCCGGTGCGGCAGGCATTGCCGCCATTCATGCAAATCCGGCTCTATTTGCCGGTAAAAAAGTTGGCGTGGTGATTTGCGGCGGCAATATTGACCCGCGCCTGCTGGCGTCGATCTTGAATCGCAACATGGCCGTCGATGGCCGGATTGCGCGGTTGCGTATCGATATTTCTGATGAACCGGGGATGTTGGCGGCGATTTCAACAACGATTGGCAAATGTGGTGGCAATATTGTCGAAATCTATCATCAGCGTCTTTTCTATGACGTACCGGTCAAACTGGCAAAGATTGATGCGGTGATCGAGACGCGGGGGCCAGATCATGTTGACAAAATTATCGCGGCGCTTCGGGCCGCGCATTTTCAGGTTCGCCAACTCGACGATAGCGCCAGTTAGGAAAAATTACCTGATTTGCATATGATTGACCTTGATTTGGACTTGGCCTTTTGGGCAATCTATAAAGATGGATCAGGATAAACGGCTTCATCGCAAAATTCCGCTGCCCATGCGCCTTAGCATGCGCAGTGACTGCCCCTATATTGCGGGGCAGACCGAACAGCGTATCGCTGTTGATATTTCCCTTGATCCAAATTGCCATGATGGGCTTGCCCGCGCCGGTTTCCGCCGTGTTGAAAATTGGGTTTATCGACCGGCCTGCCCAAATTGCAATGCCTGTTTGCCTTGGCGCGTGAATGTTGCAGCGTTTAAAGCCAGCCGGAACATGACACGTATTCTCAAGAAAAACAGCGATCTAACCCGCAGCATCACAAGACCCGATCCAACCAACGCGCATTACCGGCTATTCAAGGCCTATGTCACCAGCCGGCATGATGATGGCCAGATGGCGCGTATGGATCATGATGATTTTACCAGCATGATAAATAACAGCCCGATCGAGACGGTTCTGGTTAGCCATTATGATGAAGAAAACCGCCTTGTCGGCAGCGTTCTGGCCGATTTCCAATCTGACGGATTGAGCGCCGTTTACAGTTTTTTTGATACCAAACAGGCCGAACGATCATTGGGAACCTATATGGTTCTTGATCTTTTCGCGATTGCCAAGGAATTGTCACTTGATTGGCTATATCTTGGCTATTTTGTGCAGGGAAGCCGCAAAATGGCCTATAAAGAACGTTTCAAGCCGGCTGAAATTTTTGATGCTGGCATCTGGAAACCTGCCGATGATGTTATTCGCGGCTCATGAATAACAGCACCAACCCATAGGAGACCATTGTGGCGACATCTTTTGAACAATTGCGCCAAGACGACCAGCTTGCCGTTCGTGCCAAAATCCGGTCAGGTGCCTATTGCGATCATACATCAGGGCTTGCCAATGGCTTTTTGCAGGCAAATCTTGTCATTCTAGAACAATCATATGCGCTTAATTTTATGCGGTTTTGCCAACGTAACCCAAAGCCCTGCCCGCTTGTCGGCGTTACCGATACCGGATCGCCCTTTATGCGAACATTAGGCGCCGATATTGATATCAGGTCAGATGTGCCGTCATATCATATTTATCGTTATGGCGTTCTGGATGGCACCGTCGGCGATATTACCGATTTGTGGAATGGCCAGATGGTTGGTTTTGCGCTTGGATGCTCATTCACCTTTGAACATGCCCTAATCCGCGCCGGAATCCCGGTTTGGCATATTGATCATGACCAAACGGTGCCGATGTTCAAAACCAACATCAAAACCATTGAATCCGGTCCTTTTTCAGGGCCAATGGTGGTCAGCATGCGCGCCATCCCGATTGATAAGCTGGATATGGTTCGCGCTATTTCAGCCAATTTTCCAATGGCGCATGGCGCACCGGTTCATTGGGGCGATCCTGCCGAAATTGGCATTGCCGATCTTAACGCGCCCGATTGGGGCGACGCATCACCGGTCAATGACGGCGAAATTGCGGTATTCTGGGCTTGTGGCGTGACACCGCAAGCGGCGATTCTTCACGCGAAACCGCCAATTTCCATAACGCATAAGCCGGGTCAGATGCTGATTACCGATGTTGCTGAAGATGCCGAAATTCCGATTATAAATCCGGCAAATTAACTAGCAAAGACATTTTCATGGCCGGTTTTGGCTAATTTCTGGCGTTTATTTTCAGCTACTTAGATGAATGTTATCTTAGGTAAATTTAGCTTTAGGTAAATTTAGCTGGGCGCGGAAAGCCATTTGGCGGCAATTTGCCCGAACCGCCGCGCCGTGCCAGCCATGTTGACAAGTCAGGTTCGGTGCGAATACGCCCACCACCAGCCTGCCAGCTAAGACCTTTGGCTTTGTCAAATACCGTAACATCGGCAAGACCGCCATCTTTAAACCGCTGTAGAATAACGCCTTTGCCGCGTCCCATTTCCGGCATTTCTTCAAGGTCGAAAACAATCAATTTCCGGTTCACCCCAACCGACGCCACCATATCACCAGCAACGATGGCACAAGCAACAGCCCGGGCTGATCCGCTAAGATTTAGCACCTGTTTGCCATTTCGCGTTTGCGCCAAAGCCCCTTGCATATCAACAACAAGACCATGGCCGGTGCTTGCCGCAACAAGCATTTTGCCATCACCCGCACGAACCAGCTTGACGATATCGCTATCTGCCGGAAGATCGACCATCAAACTAACCGGCTCGCCAAATCCGCGCCCCCGCGGTAATTTATCTCCTGACAGCGTGTAAAACCGACCATTATCAGCAAAAAGCAGGATTTTATCAGTGGTTTCAGCATGCAGAACATGGCCTGCTGAATCGCCTTCTTTATATTTGAAATCGCTGTCGAGATCCTGATGGCCGCGCATGGCTCTAATCCAGCCATTTGCCGAACAAATCACCGTAATTGCTTCACGTTCAACCAGAATTTCGGTTGGATCAAAATCAATCTTAGGTGCCTCGGCAAGAATAGTCTTGCGATAATCATCCTTGATAAAGGTGTCTTTCATATCTTTGATTTGGCTGGCGATGAATGACCATTGCCGTGCCTCATCACCAAGAAGCGCGTTCAAATCACCCTGTTCAGCCGCCAGCTTGTCACGCTCGGTGCGGAGCGCCATTTCTTCAAGCCGCCGCAAAGAACGAAGCCGCATATCAAGAACGGCATTGGCCTGATTTTCATTCAGACCAAATCGGCGCATCAATTCATCACGCGGATGATCGGCCTCACGAATAATTGCAATCACTTCGTCAATATTCAAAAAGACGATCAAATAGCCGTCAAGCACTTCAAGCCGGCTGGCGATCTTTCCAAGACGATGATGCGATCTGCGCTGCAAAACGACACGGCGATGCGCAAGCCATGCGTTCAGCGCCTCACGCAAATTCATCACCACCGGACGGCCATCCGCATCTAGAACATTGAGGTTCAGCGGAACCCTCACTTCAAAATCGGTAAGTTTGAACAGGCTTTCCATCACCACTTCGGCTTCGAGCCGGCGCGATTTCGGCTCAAGAACAATGCGGATATCTTCAGCCGACTCGTCACGAATATCGGCAAGCACCGGCAGGCGTTTCGCCTGTAACATTTCAGCAAGACGTTCGATCAGGCGTGATTTTTGAACCTGATACGGAATTTCGGTTACGACAATTTGCCATGCCCCGCCCTTTTCCGTTTCAACCTCCCATTTCGCCCGCACCCGAAAACCGCCACGCCCCGTTGAATAGGCGTCTTTGATCGAATCCGCAGGTTCAATCAACAGGCCACCAGTCGGAAAATCGGGACCTTTCACATAATTCAGCAAGGTTTCAATTGATGCGTTGGGATGTTTGATAAGATGCAATGAAGCATCGGCAAGTTCGATAATATTATGCGGCGGAATTGATGTTGCCATGCCAACCGCAATCCCCTGTGCGCCATTGGCAAGAAGATTTGGAATGCCCGCAGGAAGCAAGGTTGGTTCTTCGGACTCGCCATCATAAGTTGGCCGGAAATCAACCGCATCTTCGTCAATACCATCCAGCAACAGACGCGCAACTTCGGTCATGCGTGCCTCGGTGTAACGCATCGCTGCGGCGTTATCGCCATCAATATTGCCGAAATTCCCCTGCCCTTCGACAAGACAATAGCGCATGGCAAATTCCTGTGCCAACCGCACCATCGCATCATAAATCGCTGCATCGCCATGCGGATGGAATTTACCCATCACATCACCAACAACACGCGCTGATTTCTTAAAACCCTGACCCGGATCAAGCTTTAGCTGCCGCATCGCAAATAACAGACGGCGGTGAACCGGCTTTAACCCGTCCCTGACATCGGGAAGCGACCGCGATGTGATGGTTGACAGTGCATAGGCAAGATAGCGTTCCGATAAGGCGTCGGAAAACGCGGTCGGTTCTATACGCCCGCCGGCGGGAATTTCAACATCATCATGCATAAGAGATTCTCATCACTTCATCATTTGCCGTTATAGCGACTATCAACCATATCGGCTAGCCGTTTACGCTGGGCTGGTAGGTCTAAATTATGCGCGGCGAAAACGCGTTTGGACAAAAAATGTCCGGTCAAATCCAAACCGGCAATCCAATCATGTTTACCGCAGGAGACGCCGCCCAAAAATATCGGCAAAGCCAGCATTCGGCTTGCAAAACTGCCAGCTTGATGACGCGCCACCGCACCACCTGATTTCGGACTGACAAACGCCAGATCACTGGTCTGACCACTAGCAACACATCTGGCAAGATCAAGCCGGTACCCGACCGCCGCTAACAGCCCCAATTCCCAGCGAACATAGCCTTCGACCCAGCCAACATTATCATCATCTAGGACAATCACATCCAAAAGTGCCGCACTGCCCTCAAAAAGCCCTGGTTGCGCCTCACGCTCGGGAAGCGCCCCATCAAGCAAGGCACACATTGACGCCACGCCGGATAACCGCAAAGGCGAATCCAGCAACAAAGCTGGCACGGACTGAACCAATTCAATCTGCATTTGGCCAAGTTGCTCGCTTAACCGCGCCCGCCAACTAACCCGAACTCGATTTCCCGGTTGCATAATGCCGCGCATCCTTGATGACGCGCCGCCACGAACCAATCCGGCATGCCGCCCATAATCGGCGGTTAGAACCGATATAACGGCACCGCCCTCGCCATGCGGGCGAACCGATAGAATGATGGCTTCGGCTTGCCAATCAGGCATTATAATCAAGATCCCACAGATTATATCGCGCCGAATCATCCATCCAGTCTTTGCGATATTTCACATGCGCAAAAAGATGCACGCGGCGGTCAAGCGCTTCTTCCAGTTCTTTACGCGCTGCGGTGCCGATGCGGCGCATGGTTTGCCCGCCCTTGCCAAGGATGATGCCGCGATGCCCCTCGCGCGCAACATAGATGGACAGATGCACTTCAGCACTGCCATCGTCACGATCCTGCCAATCTTCGGTTTCAACAGTCAGTTGATAGGGTAATTCCTGATGAAGATTCAAAAACAATTTTTCGCGCAAGGTTTCCGCCGCCAAAAGCCGTAGCGGCATATCCGACAAATCATCAGGATCAAACAGAAACGGGCTTTTGGGCATTTTGCCAGCAAGCCATGATTTCAAATCAGCAACGCCATTACCGGTTTCGGCCGATACCATGAAGATACGTTCAAATTCATAGATTTTCGACATTTCATCGGCGCGTTCCAGCAACCGTTCCTGCGGCGCCAGATCAATTTTGTTCAAAACAAGCGACGCCCGCCGTCCTGATGCGGCAAGCTTAGTCAGGATATTACTTGTATCCTCATCAATCAGCCGCCGGGCGCAATCATGCAGCAGCAGCAATACATCACCATCTTCCGCGCCTTGCCAAGCGGCCTGAACCATTGCCCGATCAAGCCGCCGTTTTGGTGTAAAAATGCCCGGCGTATCTACAAAAATCATCTGCACATTCTGATGCATGGCAATGCCCCGAATACGGCTTCGGGTGGTTTGCACCTTTGGTGTTACGATCGACACTTTATGACCGACCATCGCATTCATCAAAGTTGATTTCCCCGCGTTAGGCGCGCCAATCAAAGCAACGAATCCGGCTTTGCTTTCGCTGTTTGTAAAATCGGTTGCCGGCGTAGTTTCGTTCGTTTCGTTGGTTTCGTTATGATCGGTCATGAACCCGAAGTCCTTTCTTGCAGCAATTTCAGCAAGGATGCTGCTGCGGTTTGTTCGGCGATTTTACGGCTGCCAGCGCTAGCCACAACCGCGTCATAACCCTCGATTTTCACTTCATATGTCATTTGTGGTGCGTGATCAGGGCCAGATTTCGCCAATTGGCGATAGGCCGGCAATCCCAGACCACGCTGCAGGCTCCATTCCTGCAATTTCGATTTGGCATCTTTTTCATTTTGGGCATCAGCGCGGCTATTTAACGGCCAATGCCGGTTCAAAAACCCCTTCGCCGCCTCTAATCCCGCATCAAGATAGATTGCCGCCATCAGGCTTTCGACAACATCGGCCATTACGCCATCATTGCCAGCAATATCCAGCCCGCTTTGCGATTTGATATAATCGGCAAGCTGTAGATTCTTCGCAATAATTGCCAAGGTCGACATCCGCGCCTCGCCGTGAAGCCGCAAGGATAACGCGCCTTCATCATCTTGCGGAAAAGCGGCATAGAAATGATCCGCCAGCAAAAGCCCTAGCACGCGATCACCCAGAAATTCGAGACGTTCATAGCTATGCTCGGATTCAATGTGACTTGAATGGTTTAATGCCTCATGCAGGATATTGCGGTCGGCAAATTGATGACCTATCGATGTTTCAAGCGTTGCAAGCGGGTCAACAGTCATTAAATGATGCCATCTCCAATGCGGCCATAACGAATTGCAAAAGGCCATTTCCAGATTTCCCAGAGCCGGGCATTGCCATTATGGCTGAAAAACAGACGATCGGCTCGACCGACCATATTTTCAGCAGGTACCATCCCAACCGAGGTTGTGCGGCTGTCACGCGAATTGTCACGATTATCTCCCATCATGAAATAATGCCCGTCAGGCACCTGATAAACGGCGGTGTTGTCGTAAGAATCGTTATCTGAACGTTCTTGGATTAAATGCCGCGATCCGTTTGGCAAGGTTTCTTCATAAACCTTGAAATTCATCATTGAATAGCCGTCAGTTGCGGTTGCTTGGCCCAGATAGGTGCGCTCGACTGGCACGCCATTGATATGCAGAATGCCACCCTGAACCTGAATCTGGTCACCGGGAAGGCCAACAACGCGCTTGATAAAGGCGATTGATGGATCCGTTGGCTGGCGGAATACCGCAACATCGCCGCGTTCTGGCTTATCTTCAAAAATCCGGCCAGAAAAAGGTGCGATCCCAAACGGAAAGGAATAGCGCGAATAGCCATAGGAAAATTTCGAGACAAACAAATAATCGCCAACAAGCAAGGTTGGCACCATTGACCCTGACGGGATATTGAACGGCTCGAAAAGGAATGACCGAAAGCCAAGCGCGATAACGCCAGCGATCAGAACGGTTTTCACAAGCTCGAACTTGCTTTCTTTTTGCTTTTTAGCCATTAGGGTTTAATCCATTCCGCCGGTACGGCGCTAATCACGATAAATGCCAAGGCATAGGGAGGCTCGTCGCTTAGTGACACTGACAGACCTGCCTTATACCCATCCGGCGTCATTGTCTCAAGCGCCGTTTTGCAACGACCGATCAAATTGACCATTGGCGCCCCGTTTGGTGCCGACAGGGTTTCTGCCTCACGCCAGCCACAGCCAGTCACGCCTGAAACGCTAAGTGCTTTATAGACCGCCTCTTTCACCGCAAAACGCTTGGCAAAATAGCTGGCCTGATTGCTGGAGTCTTTGGCGGCGGTTATTTCGGCATCGGAAAAAATGCGTTTGGCAAATTTATCAGGATGCCGATCCATCGCGGCTTGGATACGCCGCGCATCAACAATATCAGTGCCAATTCCAAGGATCATACGTTTTTCCGGTCACGATCATCATTACGGGCAGCATCCATCAATTGGCGCATTTTGACAATCGCGGCCTCTAACCCGCAAAAAACACTCTCGCCAATCAAGAAATGGCCGATATTCAATTCTTCCATTTCCGCAATCGCCGCAATCGGCCCTACCGTGTCAAAGCCGAGACCATGACCAGCATGGGTTTCGATGCCAAGGCTGGCGCTATGGCGTGCGGCAAGTTGAATGCGGCTCAATTCGGCTTCACAGCCAGCGACATCATGGCAATAGCGACCAGTGTGAAGCTCGACAATATCTGCGCCAATCTGGTTTGCCGCGTCAATATCAGCCGGGTTCGCCTCAATGAATAGTGACAGGCGAATGCCCGCTGCCTTCAACGGCGCCAACATATCGGCAAGCCTATCTTCCTGCCCAACAACGGACAACCCGCCTTCGGTGGTCACTTCGGTGCGGCGTTCGGGAACAATACATGCAGCGTTTGGTTTTGTTTTCAGGGCGATGGCCACCATTTCACTTGTAGCTGCCATTTCAAAATTCAATGGCACATCAATTGCCTTGCGGATGGCAGCAATATCTTCATCGCAGATATGACGGCGATCCTCGCGAAGATGCGCCGTAATGCCGTCAGCGCCCGCCTTGACAGCTAATTCTGCCGCGGCAACCGGATCAGGATGCGCCCCGCCCCGCGCATTGCGCAAGGTTGCAACATGATCAATATTCACGCCAAGGCGTAATGGCTTTAGATTGTTTGACAAAATATCCTCATCATTCCCAAATCACATAAATAATCGCATTTAGCGGTTTGGATCAGCCGCTTTTTTTAGCACCTGCTAACCGTTGCGCCGCTTTCAATAACCGTTTTGCCCGATTTAGCCGCCAGCCCTTTACCGCCCATAAGGTCAGTATAAACGAGCTGACCCATGCAATCGCGCCAAGAACCGTACCACCAATCAGCATTGGCATGAACACTTGTTCAATATCGCGCGATAAATCCGCCCAAGAGATATGTCCAGTAAAGGACAGAAACCGCATGATATTGCCCATGATGGCACCAAGCTCGTCAATCGACAGAACATGCAGATCAGCCCCATGGCCAAAGGCATGGATAACCCACAAACCAACCTCATAATCAGCAAGCCAGATCAGAATAAAAGTCCATGGATTGCCGAAAAAAGTACCAATCGCCGAGGCCAAAACATTGCCGCGACACAACATTGCAAGCGCGCCAGCAAGAATGAAATGCAGCCCCAAAAACGGCGTGAAAGACGCGGCAACACCGCTTGCAAAACCGCTAGCAATCGAAGCCGGTGTTCCGGGTAGCCTTATAATCCGCTGAAAAAGATAGGAAAAGAGCCGCCGAAACCCGCGCTCCGGCCAAATCACAGCGCGCAATTGTTTTAAAACACTTACTGGTTTACGACGTCGAAACATCTTAGCTACCCATAAAATTAGCAAGCCCAAGCCTAGATATTGCTTGTCCGCTCGACACGTTCCACGAAATTATTTGCTTGAAGCACAGCAATAACAGTTCGCATATGCTCAACATCCTTGACCTCAAGATCAAGCTGAAAACTGAAAAAATCAGCATTGCGGTCAGTTAGATGAATATTGGAAATATTACCCCCTTGCTGGCCGATTATGGTGGCAACTGCGGCCAAGGCGCCAGGTTCATTGGACAGAACCGTATTTAAACGCCCCATAACCCGTTTTGGCCCTTCATGTTCCCAGCCAACATCCATCCATAATTCAGGCATATCATTAAAATCAACAAGCGTGGCACATTCGGCGCGATGAACCGTAACCCCCTTGCCAGTGGTGAAGATGCCAACAATTTCTTCACCCGGCAAAGGATGACAGCAACGCGCCATCGTAATTGCAACACCCGGGTTAACCCCTTGAATTTTCAATAGTGGCTTGCGCGATTTAGACCGGTCACGATCAGTTTCACCGGTTGGCCTAATGCGTTTTTTGCTCTTTGCCAAATCGGGGAACATTTTTTCGATCACCAATTCGGGCTGCATGCGCCCCTCACCGACAAGCGCAAACAGATCTTCCGGTTTCTGTACGCCAAAAATTTGCGGTATCTTTTCCATTGCTCGCTTTTTCAGGGGTTTATTCACGTCGGAAAATGCTTTTTGCAAGATCGTTTTACCAACCCGGCTAAATTCGACCGCACGTTCGGCGCGCACGGCCCGTCTGATGCCCGATTTTGCGCGCCCCGTTTTGACAAAATTTTCCCATTCGGCAAGCGGGCGCGCCGTTGCCTTGGTGATGATGTCAACCTGGTCCCCATTTTCCAGCTCGGTCGCCAATTGGCGGTTTTTGCCATTAATGCGTACGCCGCAACATTTCTGGCCAATTTTGGAATGAACTGCATAGGCAAAATCGACCGCCGTTGCACCTTTTGGCAAGGCAATCAAATCCCCGCGTGGGGTAAAGCAAAACACCTGATCATGATAGAGATCCATTTTGGTGTGTTCGAGGAATTCTTCAGCCCCAGCCTCCTCATCTAAAATTCCAACTAATTCTTGAATCCATTTAAATTTGCTAAGTTTTTTGTCAGATGAAGGATCTTTATAATTCCAATGTGCCGCCACACCATATTCGGCAATTGTATGCATTTCCGGGGTGCGAACCTGAATCTCAATCTTGTGGTTTTCCGGCCCGATGACCCCTGTATGAAGTGATTGATAACCATTGCGCTTTGGGGTCGATATATAATCTTTAAACCGCCCCATCACATTGGGATAGGCTGCGTGGAGACTGCCAAGCGCCTGATAGCAATCGGCTGATGACGGCACCAGAATACGAAATGCCATGATGTCTGATAGCTGATCCATGGTGACTTTTTTGCGCTGCATTTTCCGCCAGATTGAATAGGGCGATTTCAACCGTCCGCTGACGCTGCATTCAACCCCGCTACGTTCAACAACATCCTGCAATTCAACACTAATCATCGGAATGATGATTTCGGATACGTGAACCATGTAATCCAGTCTTGCGGTGATAGTTTGCGCCATTTCTTCCTGCAAAACACCAAAAGCGGCATTTTCCAGCGCATGCTGCAGATTGGTCACACCAATTCGTTCGGCAAGCGGCGCATAGATTTCCAATGTTTCACGGGCAATGCGGGTGCGTTTTTCCAGCTTTGGGATATGGTCAATCGTGTTCATATTATGCGTGCGGTCGGCCAGCTTGACCAACAACACCCGAACATCTTCGCTCATTGCCAGCAACAATTTGCGGAAATTTTCAGCCTGAAGGCTGTTTTGGCCGGCCTGCAATCCAATCCGGCTAAGTTTTGTCACCCCATCAACAAGCTGTGCAATGCTTGCGCCAAAGGCAGCGTCAAGCGTGTCAAGCGTTACCTCACAATCTTCGACCGTGTCATGCAATAGCGCCGTAATAACCGTATCAAGGTCAAGCCGCATATCAGCAAGGATATTGGCTACCGCAATCGGATGAATGTAATAGGGCTCGCCCGAGGCGCGGGTCTGGCCGTCATGTGCTTCCATGCCAAAGATAAAAGCGCGTCTCAGCTTATCACCGTCTACAGACGGATCATAAGCATGTATTTTGTTAAAGAGTGCGTCCGCTGCTTCAATCATCTCGCTGCCAAGCCGATTAGCCAATTCCAGCCGGCAAATCCCTGAAAGGATATCATGTCGTGCTGGTGTTTTGTCTAATCTTCACCCTGCATTTCAGACAGGTCAACATCTTCAAAGCCTGCTGGCTCTAGTTCTTCAGGGCTGGTAATCTGCATGCCGCTGGTTTCGCCTTCATCATCGCTATAATCGCCAACCATTTCGGACAGGTCAACCTCAGCAGCAATCGCCGCATCATCGCGAATTTCCTGCTCTTCACGGATCGCAACGCGCTGCAGCTTTTTGATTAAACCTTCGCCAAGGACGCCAAGATCGACCGTTTCAGCAGCAATTTCACGAAGCGCAACAACCGGATTTTTGTCGTTATCACGATCAATTGTTGGCAAATCGCCTTTCAAAATTCCGCGTGCACGCTGTCCAGCCGTCAACACAAGGTCAAAACGGTTAGGGATTTTCTCAATGCAATCTTCAACGGTAACGCGTGCCATGAATATCTCCTTGTCTTGATTGATCAAATGGCCAATGCATCCAAAGATGACGCCATTTTTTAGTAAAGTCTCACTAGAGAAACTAGCAGTAACTTACGATTCAATCCTAAAATGCGCAAAACTATGCGGGGTGTACCTTAAATTCGAGGTCTGAACAAGCAAAAAGCAGCAGATACACCACCCCGATTTATCCAGCAAGCCTGATTTGCTGGTCAGCGGGAAGCATCGCAATCAAGTCTTGAATTGCAATGCCGCTAACCGGATGCTCCCAATTAGGGCATAGTTCACCAAGCGGCAATAAAACAAAGGCTCGATCATGCAGCCGCGGATGCGGAAGCGCCAAGTCACTGGCATCACTAACCATGCCCGCAAAATCAAGCAAATCGAGATCAAGAACCCGCGCCGCGTTGCGTTCCGTTCTGATCCGGCCAAAGCGCCGTTCGATGAGGTGTAACGCCGCCAAAGTTGATGCAGCGTCCAGTTCGGTTGTCGCTTCGGCAACAGCGTTCAGATACCAAGGCTGGTTCGAAATAGGCACAGGCGCGGACTCATACCAATTTGACAGCGTCGACAAATGCACCCCCTCGTCAGCAAGCGCTGATACAGCTGCAATGCAGCCTTCGCGTGGGCTTGAATAGCCATCCGGTGTCAGATTTGCACCAAGTCCAATAAAAAGTCGGGAACTCATGATTTTGTCCATATCCATGCCGTCGTTATCACCGGAAGGGGTGGTAGCATAATTTGCCAATATTATCAGCCAAACAAACATGCTGCGGTCTGAAAATCATTTTTTGACCCGCAATTTGTTGGCAAATTTTGAAAAAAGCGGCATTTTAATGCGGTTTTATCTTGAAAAATGCCAATCAGTTCTATTCGATAAAGCTATTATA
Organism: Candidatus Puniceispirillum sp.; assembly: GCA_028383305.1. GTDB lineage: Bacteria > Pseudomonadota > Alphaproteobacteria > Puniceispirillales > Puniceispirillaceae > UBA3439. Next base: position 77,419 of record JAOEVD010000003.1, on the reverse strand, counting down.
TTGAGTTAAATTTTGTAATTTATATCTTTTGGACATTTGTTATGAGACTTGAAAAAACAGCACTTTTTATTGATGGTTCAAATTTTTATGCTGCAACACGATTGCTAAATATGGATGTCGACTATGCCAAGCTTCATGCCCATTTTAGCCAAGATGCAAATTTGATCCGCGCCTATTACTACACTGCCCTCCCCGAAGATCAGGAATTTTCGTCGCTACGGCCATTGATTGACTGGCTGGATTACAATGGATTTGCCGTTGTCAGCAAATTAACCCGTGAATTCACCGATCCTGAAACCGGCAAAAAACGCACCAAGGGCAATATGGATATGGAACTTGCCCTCGATATGCTGAAACTTGCACCACATATCGATCACGCCATTTTATTTTCGGGCGATGGTGATTTTTGCCGCCTTCTTGAAGATGTGCAGGACATGGGCGTTCGGGTGTCGGTGGTATCAACAATCAAAACCTCACCGCCAATGGCAGCAGATTCATTGCGCCGAATGGCTGATATTTTTATTGAGATGGATCACCTTCGCGATCAGATTGCACGGCCCCTGCGCCAAGCCGAGACTTTACCAGTCTAAATTGATCGAGCCAGTCTACACAACTGTGCCTGCCGAAAATGATAAGGTAAATGCTAGCTGTTATGGTTGCGAAGCAAACGCGCCTTATCACGGCTCCATGTCCGGTCTTTATCGGCCTGACGCTTGTCTTGCTTTTTGCGCCCTTTGGCGAGGCCAATCTGGATTTTGGCAACACCACGACCATTAAAATACATGGCCAATGGTACCAACGTCATGCCTTCGCGCCGGATCAGACCAAGCATACGGTTTCGTTCGCGCACCTTCACCAATAATTCGCGCGGTCGTTTTGGTTCGTGATTCACGCGGGCTGGTTCATAAATTGGAATATTGGCATTGAACAGCACAAGACGGCCATTATCCTCACCAGCGTAGGATTCGGCGATGCTGGCACGTCCGCTTCGCAGTGATTTGACTTCACTGCCTTGCAAAATCAGACCAGCTTCGATTTTTTCTTCGATTTGATATTCATGCCGCGCCTTGCGGTTTTCCGCAATTCGTCCAATCGAGATCGTGCCTTTGGCCATGATATATCCGTTCAAGCTGGCATAGGCGCCAGCAATACCCCTAACTCAGCAAACCTGCACTACGCAGGGCGGCTTCGACACGGGCCTTGCTTGCTGGTGCAATCTCGCATAGCGGCAAACGCGTTTCAGCACTGCAAATCCCAAGCAATTCAGCAGCATATTTCACCGGACCCGGGCTTGCTTCGCAGAACATCGAATCATGAAGCGGCATCAGGCGTTCATTGATGCTTTGTGCGGCGGCAATATCACCAGCCGCCCAAGCGGCGTGCATTTCACTTAATAATTTTGGCGCAACATTCGCCGTGACCGAAATACAGCCATGCCCGCCAGCTGCCAGATATGGAAGGGCAGTTGCATCTTCGCCAGATAATTGCGCAAAATCAGCCCCAAGAAGATTGCGAAGCCGTGTTGGACGCCCAACATCGGCAGTGGCATCCTTGATCCCCTTGATATTGGCATGATCACCAGCAAGACGCGCCATGGTCGCATCATCAACCTTCACAATTGACCGGCCCGGAATATCATAGACGATAACCGGCACGGAAACGGCTTTGGCAACGGCTGAAAAATGCTGGTACAGCCCTTCTTGGGTTGGTTTGTTGTAATAGGGGCTGACAATCAGAACCGCATCCGCGCCAGCCGCCGCGCCATGTTTGGCAAGCCGCACCGCTTCGGCGGTGCTGTTTGATCCAGCACCGGCAATAACCGGCACACGGCCAGCGGCCTGTTTGATACATAGCTTGACAACAAGATCATGTTCTTCATGTGACAATGTCGGTGATTCGCCAGTTGTCCCGACAGGGATCAGCGCGGCAGTACCATTTTCAATTTGCCAATCAACCAGTTTGCAAAACGCGTCCTTGTCGATCTGCCCATTTTTAAAAGGCGTTGCAAGAGCGGTGCAAGAACCGGAAAAAACAGAGTTTGTTGATGCTGGTGACATTGTTCATCTCCTTACGGCGCAAAGCCGATAACCTTATTGCGGTAAAATAGGCATGCCGCAAGATAAACACAAGCCAACAATTATCGTCATTTGCCTGCGGCAAGCCTGTGGCCGCACCCTGCCCCCGCGCCACTTGTCAATATACCCCAATAATAGACCAAACCAACATGCCCAACCAACAAATTCCGGTTTGATTGACCTTGTTTCGGAAAGGATCTAATTTTGCCCGACAAAATCTTGGTTTGGAGATATCATAAATGACAAATTCAACATCCTTGCCGCAAACCGCTGATGGCGCGCTTCGAATTGACCTTGCCACGATCGAAGCCGCTGCCGACCGGATACGGCCGCATATTTTCAAAACGCCGCTTTTGGAATCCCCGCGGCTGAATGATTGGTTGGGACGCCGCCTTCTGGTGAAAGCCGAAGCTTTACAGCATACGGGATCGTTCAAATTGCGCGGCGCAACCAATGCCGTTTGGAGCCTTGACGATGATGTTCGTCATGTTGTGGCCTTTTCCAGCGGTAATCACGCTCAAGGCGTTGCCCGCGCCGTTACCACTCGCGGCCTAAAAGCCACCATCATCATGCCCGAAGACACGCCAGCGACCAAAATTGAAGGCACAAAGGCCTATGGTGCCGATGTTGTAACCTATGATCGCTACACGGAATCACGCGAAGCGATTGGTGAGGTGCTAAGCCAGAAATATAATGCAAATCTGATCAAACCCTATGATGATGTTCGGGTGATTACTGGACAAGGCACGGTTGGGCTGGAAATCGTCCGGCAAGCAAGCGTGATGGGCGTTGTTCCCGATGCGCTGATCTGCTGTTGTGGCGGCGGTGGCCTGATTGCAGGCACCAGCATCGCGCTTCATGCGCATTTTCCCAAAACCAAAATCTGGTGCGCCGAACCAGAATTTTATGATGATACGAAACGGTCATTAGAAACCGGCATGATTGAACGGGCGCAAACCGACAAATCATCCATTTGTGATGCAATTGTAACCCCGGAACCCGGGCAATTGACCTTTCCAGTGAATCGCCAACATTTGTCAGGCGGAGCCGTTGTCAGCGATCAGCAAGTGCTTAAAACCATTGTAACGCTGTTCAAACATCTAAAAATCATTGTTGAACCGGGCGGTGCGGTTGCTGTTGCTGCGGTTTTGACCGGACAGGTTCCCGCCGATGCCGATAATATCATTGCCGTGGCATCAGGCGGCAATATTGATCGTGATATGTTCAAACGCGCGCTTGATGAAGAGCCATTTTTCTAGCGATGGCGTAAGTTTTCTAGAAATCGGTTGGCGCGCCACCCTCGGCTTTGCGCCGATTGACGAAATCCAGCAATTCATCATGAATGCCGCTATCCATTGGCGGCGGCGTATATTCGGCCAGAACCTGTTTGAAATGGGTGTTGGCGCGCTGATGCGCCCATAATCCGCCGGCATCTTCCCAATTTTCAAAATTCCGCCAATCCGACAAAAGCGGCGTGTAAAACGCATCACGATAACGTTCTTGGGTATGGTCACATCCAAAAAAGTGACCATGCGGCCCAACCGCTTCGATTGCCGAAACCGCCAGCGACGCCTCATCCACAATAATCGGACGTTGTGCATAGATGATCTGTTGCAGCATTTCACAATCAATAACGAATTTTTCAAAACTGGCAGATAGGCCACCTTCCATCCATCCGGCAGCGTGATAGATCAGATTTGCTCCACCTGAACAACTGCCCTGAAGTGAAAAGGCCGATTCCCACACCGCCTGTGCATCAAGGGCATTGGCCGCATTCGCATTTGACGCGCGAAACGGCAAATTATAATGGCGCGCCATCTGTCCCGATATTTGCATTGCCCTGACAAATTCGGGCGTACCAAAGGCTGGTGCGCCGGTTTTCATATCAACATTGCTGGTAAAGGCGCCATACATTACCGGTGCGCCCTCACGCACCGATTGCAACAAGGCAATCGCGGCAAGCGCTTCGGCATTTTGCTGGACAATCGCACCAATAATGGTGACCGGTGCCATCGCACCAGCAAGGGTAAAGGGCGATATCACCACCATTTGATTGCGTGCTGCCATTCGCATGGCACCATCAAGCATTGGCCAGTCATGCTTGAGAGGTGATGTCGAATTGATATTGGTGAACATGCGCGGTTTTGCTTCAAATTCATCATGGCTTAACCCACCAGCGATACGCACCATTTCCATTGCGTCTTCGATTCGTTCAGTGCCAAGTGAATAGGCATGAACAACCTTGTCAGTTAGAATTAATTTATCATAAAGGCAATCAAGATGCCGCACTGATGGGTGCATATCCAAAGGTTCAACAGGATAGCCACAGCTGAAATGAATACAATTATAGCTTTGGGCTAGCTTGACGAAATTTTGAAAATCAACACGGGTTCCAGCGCGGCGTCCATGATCAAGATCCATCACATTTGGTGGTGACGCCACCTGACCAAAATTGAAATGCCGCCCACCAAAAATAATGGTGCGATTAAGGTTACGCGGCGTAATCGTGACATGTGACGGCGCTTTTGCCACTTGCTGCATCACCCAATGCCGATCCATACGAACCGATTTTGTATCATAATCGACAATGCAGCCTTGTTTGGCAAACACATCAAGCGCCGCATCATTCAAAAACAAAATACCAATGTCTTCGAGAACGCGCATGCTGGCATTGTGAATCGCGGTGATGCCATCAGCATCAATTGGCTCGATTGGTGGATCGCTATAGGCCGGCAGTGCCCAATCAAGCTGGTCGGCCAGAAAAGACCGTTCGACCGCTTGTGCTGCATTGTGCTTGCGTTTGGACTGGCGTTTTATCGCCGGGGACTCTGGTGCCGACATATAGGAACCTCAATATGCTCTCAAACCCTAGCAGCAGGGCAATCGGCAACCGTTCAAAAACAGACCTAGCATGGCCAAAACACGCCGCCTGAAGACAAAGGCCTGTTTTACCCTTCTTTAGGAAGATTGTTTGAGATTTGCCAAGTGCCGAGCTCCGCGCGGATCAATCCAGCCAATCGACCCGTCACCACGAAGATGAACAACATTGAGCCCGAAATGACTGGCATTTCGGAACATCAGCATTGTCAACCCGCCAAGCTCTAGCCGCATCACGGCCTGCTCAACGGTCAGCACCTCAATGTCATATGATAATTCAGCAACAATTGGCAAAAGATCATCGTCATCACTGCTGGCATCGGGCAATTGGGCTGCACCGGCGTATACCGCCATAGGCGCAATATCAATATCGTCCTCTTCAAGAGTGGTTAAAGCGCTGCGATGGCTCTTTAAGCGCCTCTTGTGCCGCCGAAGTCTTTTTTCGGCATGTTCAATCGCCGCATCCAACGCCGCATGCGCATCTGGTGCACGACCCGTCGATTCAAGTTCCATGCGCCGAGACAAAGCGACACGTGTTTTTACGGTGAAACCAGAATCCGCTTTTTCGAGTGTCACATGCCCACTGACAGCATTATTAAAATATTTTTCAACAATATTATTCAATGACAGTTCGGCATGCTCCTGAAAAGCAAGACCGGTATGCATGTTTTTTCCAGAAATACTAATTTGCATCGATAAATAACCTCCTAATCTTCGACCAGAACCAAGGCCATGCGTGGACGCCTACTGGAACGCGCGAAGATCAGGCACTTATCTAAAAACGCTTGTCAAAGTGCAAGAACAAGCTGCGGAGCGGAGCAACAAAACGAGCGCTCCAGATGTCTACGTTGCCAAGTTTTACAATGCCTGACAAGTAAGCAATTGAATTATTTTTCTGGACATTCAACACGCAGCCCCAATGACAAACGGCCGCCCTCAACATGGTCAACCCCATGAAGAGGCCGCGCCGCCTCACCAGTACGCCCTGCAAACGCTGGCGCCGACAATAATACAACACGGCCGGGGCGATCATCAATAACTCGGCGTTTTCCACCATCTCGGCTTGGCGTTGAAAATAAACGTGACTTCCCAGCGAGGGTGGCAATTACCACAATATGTCGATACCGCAAACCATCACGATGAATGCCAATCCCCCGTGATCCAGGGGGATAGCGCTGGATAGCAAAATCATTGAACCGAAAATCGTCAGAAAATGGCGATGGAGTTATCATCTGCCCCGCTTGAAAAAGTCCAGTTTCCAGACAATTGGCAAAACGATCAAAAGCTTCAATACGCGGTGCTGGAAAACAAATATCAAAATCTTGAAACACGCAATTATTTTTGTGCTTTATCTCTGGGCGAGCAATTCGAAACTCCTGTCGCTCGGCAAGCTGAACAAGGCAACCCAGCTCTTCGTTGTTGAAAAAGGCAAAAGTGACCCATTGACGACCCGGCTGAGCCAGCCGAGCCAAGGCATGGCGCAATTGCCCAACCCGTAAGGGATTAAGTAAAAACAACAGCTCACATCCCGCCATTACTATTGATAAATTCAACCGATGCCTTGCAAGTGGCGCAAACAAGACCTGATTTTCGGCGGTGGCGGTCGATCGAAAAACAACCATTCGGGCATTGCATAACCCACCGCGCTTTGGAAAAACTCAAACTATGGCAGCGTGTTGCCGTACATCCGATTTCGCGGGCCTTTTGCCGCCAAACCGCATCATGGCCGTGATGTGGTCCAACAAGCGCATGCGCAATTTCATGAAGAATCGTATCGCGAATATGGTTTTTTTCGGCATTGCGAACATAAAGCCGTGAGAGCGAAATGACTTTTGTATTATAATCACATTGGCCAGCACGCCGTCGCGCATGGTCCAGCTTCACACGCCAACCGGTCAAACCATGCTCACGCATCAATTTTGTTGCCAATTCAATTGCATCAGCAAGTGGCCGAGATATAGCCTGCTGAGGTTCTAATGCGGATTTTGTTGATAATGTTGGGGAAGCTGGACAGCCAGCATGTTCAACACGTTCGAAAAAATTTGAGAAATATCGTTTTAACATCTCAGACCTTTCAATTCAGATCAGCCATTTCTAGTGGCTTTCATGTGTTGCTAGCCAGCCAACCACTTTACTGGCCGCGGGGATCCAAGCGAGACCTGCTACAACGTAAAAGAGAAGGTCAAGTAACATATGAATACTGGTCAACATATCTGCAATTTGCATCACTAAACCGATGTAAATTATCAAGGCAGGAACCAGTCCTACTGCAACAATTAAGTGTCGCCAACGAAACATGTGAGCATCCCTTTTTCTATCAGTCATGATTTGAGATAATGTAACAACCGTAACATTAAAACCTAGCTTCCAATAGATCGCTTACAATTAAAAACACGCAATAAAAAATTAACATGCTCCAAGGTCGAGTTTAATGTGATTTTTAACTGGACTAAATTTAAAAACCTCATAATAGTTTTGCTGTTTGGTGTGCATAAAGCACTTAAAAGGGAATCGTGAACTTAAAACACGAGCTGCCCTCTGCAACTGTAAGCAGTTAGCCTATCTTGCTAATCCACTGCCCTTATTGGGTGGGAAGGAGAGATAAGGTGTTGATCTGCTAGCCAGGAGACCTACCAATCATGACCACCGTGTTGCTTTGCAGGGGGCTTAGCTGACAGCGGATTTCCCGTGATGGTGTCAACTTTGATCAGTTAGCAAAAACGCTAACTTAAACGTGGACCCATTTGAGCTTTAAAAGTTCAATTTGTACGGGAGCTTGTCTATGGACAGTAAAAAAATACACTTATCCGCTGCCATCTTATCACTTTTGGCAACTAGCGCTATTGCCCAAGAAACATTTGAACTTGATGATATCGTCATTTCAGGCGGCAATAGCCCAATCAAAGCCGCAGACCTCGCAACTTCCAACTCGGTTATAACCAGTGATGACATTAATAAGCAAGGTGATGTAACCGTTCAGTCGCTTCTCCGACAAATTCCAGGAGTTGCTGTGAGTAGTGCGGGTTCATCATTCACTGAGGTTAGAATTCGTGGTGGTGAAGCCAACCATACGCTTGTACTGGTTGATGGGGTACCGGCGACAGGTGGCGATGGTAGCTATATTTTTTCTGGATTATCGGCAACCGAAATTGAACGTATTGAGGTAATGCGTGGACCACAAACCATATTTTTTGGTCCTAGCGCGTCATCTGGTGTGATTAACATCATCACTAAAGAGCCTGACAAAAATAGTGGTACATTTTTTGGTAGTGTTGGGAGCACCAGAACCGCCGGCATCTCCCAAGATATCACATTTGGGCAGGTTAGCTCCAGCGTAACCATCATTAACGAGGATTATGAAGGTTATGATCAGTCTTACAGTAACGGTGACAAGGATGGCTTCAACCGAGAGACATTTCAAATAAAGACAAAAGCATTCACTGACAGTGGCATCGCGATGACTTTAAAACTTCGAGACGCTTCAGAAAAATACGACACTGATGATTATAAGGGATCCACAACAGATACGGCAATTCATGGATATAGATCCCCATCGTCTCATCTCGATTATGTAGTTGATACAAACGACAAAGGCAAACGAGACGAAATTCAAACATCACTAGATTTTCAAAAAAATTCCAGTTCCGGAAAGACAAAACACAAGTTCTTGATAGCCCACACCAAATACTCAAATAGCTTAAATAGCATTAAATCCAGTGATAATAACCAAGAGCTTATCAGATATCACTTTGAGCAATCTCTAGACAATAAGGTGATAAGTGACTCCGCAAAATCCGTTTCCGTTATAATGGAACATCACAATGATAAAAACCAATTGAATAAAGCGCAAAAGAGATTGGGAAATGCACTTGCTTTCGAATACCGGCAAAAATTCCAAAATAACAGCGCTCTCCAATTAGGCAGCAGAGTTGAAAATGGAAACAGGTACAAAACGGCTCAAACTTGGAAAGTTGGATATGTTCTGCCACTAATGACAAATTCCACCACCCTTCTTTTTGATGCCGGGACAGCGGTTATAAACCCCACCTATGGGGAAATCTATGGAACAGCATGGACAAGCGGTAATCTTAACTTAAAGCCAGAAAAGAATGTAAGTGTTTCGTTGGGGCTAAAACAGATTTTTACCAACCAAGAAAACTACATAAAAGCTGTTCTCTTTCGTGACAGATTAACTAATGAAATTAGAGCTGATGCTGCGCCGTATACCCCCTACAACGAGGTGGGCGACAGCAAACGGAAAGGCCTTGAACTGGTTATGCAGTTTCAGCCCTTCACTCAAACAATCATCTCCGGGAACTACTCGTATCTGATCGCTAAAAACCCAGACGGTACAGTAGAGGCACGGCGGCCCAAACATAGTTTTAATAGCCAAATTGAATATCAGTTCGCAGAAAGCAAGGGACATGTTGCCGTGTCCGCAACAAAAATAGTAAAAAATTATGACAGCTATCCCGGCGTCTGGACCTCAAGGAAACTGCCCGACTTCACAAAATTTGATCTGACAAGTTCGTTCAACATCACATCAAACGTTAGCATCACCGGACAAATTTCAAATTTATTTGATAAGGAATATTCCGATAACTGGGGGTACCGGAGTGCTGGGCGATCTTATTACCTGACCGCGGCCACAAAATGGTAGGGAAAAAATGATAAGGTCTTCAACTATCACCACCGCCGTCATGCTTGCCATTAGTTTGGCAAGCATTCCAATGACTGCGCTCGCATCAGATAAAAACACAAATCCTCAATCGCGCGTTATAACAACAAATATCTGCATAGACTCGTTAGTTGTGGCGCTCATCGGTACAAAAAACTTAGTCGCTGTGTCCGCTCTTGCCGATGATGACCGTTATTCACACATCAGCGACAAGGTCAAAAATTTGCAAAAAGTTACTTTTAATGCAGAAATGATCTACGCCCTCGATCCCTCGTTGGTTTTGGCATCAAATTTTTCATCAGCAAAGACAAAATCTGCTCTCAAAAAACTTGGCGTAAATGTACGCCTTATAAGCTTTGCAAGGTCGGTTGAAGATATTGAAAAAAATATTTTTATTCTAGGAGAATTACTGAATGCAGAGAGTCAGGCGCAGGAATTGACTAGTCTTTTAAAATCTCCGAGGGTAAATGCTAAAAATGTAAAACAATTAATTGCCCTTCAATATTCAACTAATAGATTTGTTCATGGCCACAATTCACTGATTTCAAGTATAATTAGGCGATCTGGTTTTAAAAGCTATTCTGAGTTCCTTGGCTATAACGGGGGACGCTACATATCAGCGGAGGCACTGGTTAAATCAGCTCCAGATGTGTTGATTTTGGATGGCGATAAAAGCTTCAGCAACAAGAGTGGATCTACCCTATATCATCCGGCCTTATTAAACGGGAAGAGTAAAGCCAAGGCGCTTTTCATTGAAACTAAGCACTGGTCATGCGGCACGCCTAAAGTGGTCGATCTAATAACTCACTTAAGTTCTGAATATATAAAACTTGTTGGTCAAAACAATGCCTCTTGATCCGAGAAAATTAAGTAGCTTTATCCTGATCTTATTGGTCATCGGATCATATGCTTCGCTCCAAATTGGGCATGTAGAAATCGATTTGTTTGCAGCAATCATATCCCCGCTCTACGGTGAAACTACCCCCGATGCAATCATTCTTTGGGACCTTCGCATGCCCCGAACTTTGATGTGCTTGATTGTTGGCTTTGGACTTGGCATGGCTGGCGCCGGCCTGCAAGGCTTTCTTCGCAACCCGCTGGCCGAACCAAGTGTTGTCGGCATAAGCTCCGCCGCCGCCCTTGGCGCTGTTTTGTCCATTGGGCTTGGCTTCAGTGCTTTGGGCCTCTACTACACACCGGCCTTTTCCCTTGGGTTTGCCGCTATTGCCTCTTGGGCCCTCATAAAACTCACTAGCAAAGCTGCTAGCAAACATAGCGTTATTCTTATCGGCGTTGGTATTTCTTCCCTTTCCGGCGCTTTTACCACTCTTATCCTCAGCCTTTCTGAGAACCCCTTTGCCATTAATGAGATTGTTTTCTGGATGTTGGGATCGGTTACCGATGTGTCCTATCATCATGTTCTCATGTCTGCACCGCTGGTGATGCTTGGCTCATTCTTTCTGCTGCGCGCTGCTAATGGCTTAGATCTGTTAACATTGGGTGAAGAGACTGCTACGTCTATCGGCGCCAACATCCCAAAATTACGACGCGACATACTGGTTGGCACAGCGCTCACCGTAGGCTCTATCACATCCGTGGTTGGGATTGTTGGCTTTGTAGGTCTGGTGACACCGCATATTGTCCGGCCATTTGTCAAACATGAGCCCAGAAAGACCCTCATATGGACGCCACCAATTGCCGCACTGCTAGTGCTAATATCAGATATTGCCATCAGGTTGTTACCAACCGCCAGTGAAATAAAGCTGGGCGTCCTAACTGCACTTTTGGGGACACCATTTTTCCTTTACCTCGTAAGCAAGCAGAGGAATTGATATGCCTCATAGCATCAAAACCTCAAATCTCAGTGTAACGTTGAATGGAGCACAGCTTGTTCAGCCCACAACCCTATCAGTAAATTCGGGTGAAGCCGTAGGAATTATTGGCTTGAATGGGGCGGGGAAATCAACCTTGATGAAGGCGATTATAGGCCTTATACCGCATCAAGGATTTTCCAATATTTCTTCACAAAACTCTGAAGACAGAGCGCGCTTGTCAGCCTGGGTCCCGCAAACAAGGGAAATTGTTTGGGATGTTAGCGTCGAAACGCTGCTCGGTTTTACTCTGCGAAATTTTAGGTATCAGAATGAATCAAATGTGAACTTATCCGATAAAATCAACTTTTCGATCAAGGATGCATTGCTAGCAACAAACACATCTAAACTGAGCAACCGAAACATCGGATCCCTGTCAGGCGGTGAATTAACGTCCGTGCTTATCGCTCGGGCGCTGGTTCAACAAACATCAACAATATTTTTAGATGAACCACTCGCCAGTCTTGACCCCGTTCAAAAAATATCAGTCCTGTCGCTTATTCAAGAGCTTTCCAAGACTGGCATAACTGTAATTGCTTCACTACATGACGTTGAAATTGCGCAAAGTTACTTTACCCGCTTTTTAGGGATAAAAGCTGGCAAAGTTGTCGCGGATGGCTCACCAAACAGACTGTTAAGCAAAAATCATTTTAAGGAAATCTTCTTATGTTAAGAAAGGTTTCCTCTATCATGCGAATACCAAGCCAACTTAAATCAACCAGTTGGCTAATATCTGTGCTGGTTCACGTTGCCGTGATTATAGCACTTAGAGAGGCATATCCTGCAAAAACAAATCATACAAACGATGAGTTTAAAACGTTTGAATTTGTTATTTACCAGCCAAAGCCAGATAAATTGCCACAAAAGGAAATCCCCAAGGATATTGCTAAGGCGGTTTCTAAGGCGGTTTCTAAAGTGAAGTCCATAACTGTTTCAAAGCAAAGTGCTGTGTCAAAGCCCGATATCATTTCAGAGGCAAAGATTGTTTCTCAGTCAAAATCTGTTTCAGAACCCGAGGTTCTTTCATCAGAAATTTCAAAAAACAAACTAAAGACAATCCCAAAGCCAAAGCCAAAGCCAAAGCCAAAACCAACGCCAAATTCCACAATCATTGCAAAAGAGACACTGCAGACAAGAAACCCAAACCACAAGACAGCTCCAACAGACGCCAGCTTTAGCGATCTGGCAGCCAGAAAACCTGAATATATGGACAAAAATGCCTTTAATGATAAAGCTACCGATAACGACAAAACTGATCTTGATGCAAGGCTATCAAGTCAACTTAAAAAGCCGGCTCAGCAAAACCGTCGCCTGGTAACTGCAAGAGATAGCAAATCACCGACAAAACAGATGGGTATAAGCCTGAATAAAACATTAGCAGCCGCACCTGACGCAGAACAAATTCAAACCAAAATCTTTGAAGGTAAAAAATCTGATGATTTTGGAAAAATTAATAGCAAAAAAACTTTGATTTTAGGTCTTTTAGAAAACACACCAGACACAAAAAAAGCCTCAATAAATGCAGATTTATATAATAAAAATCAGAGCTTTATAACTCAAAATCAATTTTCCACTTCTACCAAAAAATTAACTATAAAGAAACAACTGCTCAAAAATTGGGCGGCGGCAATTCGGAGTGATATAGTAGAACGAACTTTTGAATCAAAGCTGAGCAGCGATGTTAGAATTAGCTTTAAAATAAGTAGAACAGGAGAAATTTTGAACATCGAAACAATTGGGAAATCAGTTACTAATGAGTCTATTAAAAACTTTATTGATGCAATTAGAACGTCCGGAAAATTTCCCATGGCACCGCAAGGTTTGAAGCTCGATTATGTTACTTTTCCCGTAAACTTCCGAAGTCGTGGATAAATTACTAATGTCACATTACTTAATTACAGGCTCTTCTTCCGGCATAGGGGCTGCGCTTGCTACACAATTGACGGCAAACGGCCATGCGGTAAGCGGTGTTGCACGCCGAAAGCAGCGCCTTACAGCTTTAGCAAACCAACTTAACTCATTTAATGGCTATGCTACTGATGTTGGCGACACAGAAAGCCTCGCCTACGCCATTCGCAAAGCCAAGGCTAAATCAGGCGCAATTGATGTCGCTATTTTGAATGCCGGCATTTATCAGCCGCAGGATGGCACAAAAATTGATCCACAAATCTATGCCAATCACATGACCATCAATTATCTTGGTGTGGTCAATGCCTTGGCTGGCCTCGTTCCCGATATGGTTCGCGATGGCAAAGGCCATATTGCCATTGTGTCATCGGTTGCGGGGTGGCGCGGATTGCCGAAATCAGCTGCCTATGGCCCAACCAAGGCGGCATTGATATCACTTGCTGAATCGCTGTATTTTGATCTTGTGCCGCACGGCCTTAAAATTCAGGTTATCTGCCCCGGATTTGTTGATAGCGAAGCGACCGCCGTCAATGATTTTGAAATGCCCGATCTGATTAGCGCTGACAGCGCTGCCAGCGCCATTATCAACGGTATGCAAGGGCATGATTTTTCGATTAACTTTCCAAAATCCTTTGCCCGCAAGATGGGGTTGCTTCGACTTTTGCCCGACCGCCTGTTTTTCCGCCTTGTTGGTAAACAGACCGGCACTTTCTAGCGTTGGCATCATTTCAAAGGACTGTAAAAATGCCGCGAAAACCCCACCCAGTTGATGCTTATGTTTTGGCTTTCACCGCCCTCACCCCAGAAAATGTCGAAGAACTTTACGATCTTGTGGCCGAGGATGTTCTGTTCAGCGATCCTTTTAATGTCATTCATGGCAAAGCTGGCTTTCGGCAGGTTTTCAATCATATGTATGAGACCTGCACCGACCCGAAATTTACTGTCAGTGATGTCGCCCATTCTAAAAGCGCAAGCTATCTTCGCTGGGACATGACTGGTCGGTTAAAAAACTGGCCACATACCAATTTGCTGTTTCATGGCATGACCGAAATTCATATCGATGCTGACGGGAAAATTAGTAAACATATCGATCATTGGGATAGCGCCAGTCAATTGCTTCGTTATCTACCGGTGATTGGCGCGATCATCCGACCCATTCTTAAGCTATTTAGGCTAAAAACAGCATAAAACAGGTAAAACACCCTTATTTATGCATCAAAAGCATCTGTTTGACGTCAATCATGCCGGCGCGGAACCCGCCCTCACAATAGGCAAGATACAAGTCCCACATGCGTTTGAATCGCTTGTCAAACTGCTGTTCGCCAAATTGTGGCCATGCGGCGTTAAATTGCTGGCGCCATTGGTCTAGCGTGCGTGCGTAGTGGCTGGCATAGCCGCTTTCGCTAACCAGATGCAATCCGGCATCCGCCAAGGGGCGTTCCAGCATTGGCAATGATGGCAACATGCCGCCCGGGAAAATATAACGCTGAATAAAATCTGGCTGATTAGCGTAGGAGTGATAGGCAGCATGGTCGATTGTGATTGATTGAATCACCGCACGCCCACCTTTTTTCAGCACTTTCGACATGATCGCAAAATAGGTTGGCCAATAATCCTTGCCAACAGCTTCAAACATTTCGATCGAGACAATTTTGTCAAAACGCCCTTCCAAATCACGATAATCCATCAGCCGTAAGTCGACCTTATCGCCAAGCCCAGCCTCGTCAATCATACGATTGGCAAAGGCAAATTGTTCTTTTGAGATGGTGATACCCGTTACCTTTGCGCCAATTTCGCTGGTGACATATTTGGCAAAGCCGCCCCAGCCGCAGCCAATTTCCAGAACCTGATCACCGGGCCGGATATCTGCAAGCTCGGCAAGCCGCTTGTATTTATTGATTTGAGCCGAGGTCAGGTCATCGTCATCCGAATCAAACACCGCCGATGAATAGGTCATGGTTGGATCGAGCCATGCCTGATAGAAATTGTTACCAAGATCATAATGATGCGCAATATTTTTCGCCGACCCGTCTTTACTGTTGCGCCGCAAATGGTGAAATAGCCGTAGCCCCCATTTGCGAAGAAAATTCGTCTTTAGCTGTTCTTCAAGATAGGTGTCGTGGCGCGCCGCAAGCTCGATTAATTCAGGAAGCGCATCAGAGCTTAGCTGCCCATCCATAAACGCCTCGCAAAACCCCATTTTACCATCACTTAGAATGCGGCGAACCGCATCTTTACTGTGAATTTTCAAATCGGCTTTGGGGCCTTTTAATGGACCGGAAAACTGATGCTGCTGGCCATCTGGCATGGTTAGAGAAATCTCACCGCACTGAAGATTGCCAAGGATCACGAACAGCAATTTATCTTGATGTCGCTGCAAAAAACTAGAAAACATTACTTAATTAGCCTTATCAAAATCTTTAGTGCGCGACCATTTGGCAGGTGGAACCGGCCTGGGGTAGAACGGTACCTTTTTCAGCCATAATTTCAAAGCCTCAAAATGGATTGAAATGATTGGTCGGAAGGGAAATTGCCCAGCTTTCACCAGACTTTGAAAAAGATAGCCATTCGCAAGCCTATGGCGGGTTCCGCGCAATGTCGCGGTAAGTGCTGGCCGGTCATCAATCAAATAGCGCATGGCAAGGTTGATCGCCCCATCATCCATCCGCAAACGCAGCCGATAGCGGCCTTTCAGCGGAAAAAATGGTGACACATGTAGGATCTTTTCGGCCTCAAGCGTTGCATGATTGGGGTTTGGCGCGCCAATATAGGCATGCATATCACCAAAAGTGTTTCGCACTTCATAGATATAGAGAATATCGCGCCCTGACGCGTCACCCGCCACATAAACTGACAGCGGGTTAAACACCGCCCCCAAAATACGCGGGAAGGTCAAAAGATGCACCGTTTCAACCTTTTTTTCAGGAATCACTTCGCCAGCGATCTGGCGAACATAATCGCCAAGCTGAACCAGCGCGGCTTTGGATTTGAAATTTGGCCCATGATCGGCTTGATGAAACCCAAGTAAATTGAACTGATCAACGGAAAAAAACAGGCTCTGCCGATTTGCCTCTTGCAAGCGATCAAGATCAATCCAGATCGACAAGCCAGACCGGCGCAAAACATGCGATGCCGGATGATGCTCACCGCTATGCCGTGTATGTACAATATGCGAGACAACAAGGTCGCATGCCGACATTAGGCAATGCCTTGCATCGGTTTGGATGATATTGGAAAAGCTGCTACTTTTGTGTCCCAAGGGATTTCAACCCCAAGTGTTTTTGCAATAGCCACCGCTGATTTTAGGCCATCTTCGTGAAATCCAAAACCGGTCCATGCACCGGCAAAAAACAAACCATTCTGCCCTTGAATTTCAGCAAGGCGCGGCTGCATGGCAATCGCCTTAGCGTCAAAAACCGGATGGCGATAGTCAAATTCGCCATGAATCAATGCAGCAGCGGGCATTCGAACCGGATTTAGGGTTTCATATAGCGGATAGGCAGGATCAATTGACTGCAACCGGTTCATCCAATAGGTCAGGCATAGATCGCTTGTGGGGGACAATTCGCCTTGCCCAGCACTGCCAGCCACGCCATGCGATGCGGGCGCTGCCGCTTCGGACACATAATTCCACGCGGCCCATGCCCCGCGTCGTTTCGGCATAAGCGACGCGTCCGAATGCAGCACCGCATGATTGTGCTGAAACCCAAAGGCGCCAAGCAGTTGGCGTTCAAGTGGGCTGGCATCATCAATAAGCGCCAAAGATTGATCGGCATGCGCTGCCATCACAACCTTGTCAAACCACACATCACCCTGACCCTTGAGATTAACCATCACCCCGCCATTCGCCCGTCTAAGGCCAATAATATCAGTTTCAAGATGAATTCGATTCCCAAGCTGTGCCGCAATCCGGTTGACATATTCACGTGACCCACCAACAACTGTTCGCCATTGCGGCCGATCAATAAAATTCAATAATTTATGATTTTCCATAAATTGCATAAATGCCCGCACCGGAAAATCCATCATTGCGTTGGATGTAGCCGACCAAATCGCTGCCCCCATCGGCACCAAATGATCATCAACAAAGGCGGTTCCATAGCCTTGGCGGGCAACAAATTGACCCAGGGTTTCGCCAACTGGCCCGGCATCCACTTGACGCGCGGCGGTTTTGTAAAAACGCACAAGATCGGAAAGCATCGACCAATAGCGGCCTTTCAGCAAATTTTTCGGCTGCGCCAACAGCCCCCTGACCGAACCTTCATATTCCATCTGCCCACCGCCAAGCGATACGGAAAACGACATATCAGTTTCAATATTGGGCACCGATAAATGATCGAAAAGCGCAATTAGATTGGGGTAATTCAGCGGATTATAAACGATAAATCCTGTATCAACCGGCACGGCAACATCGCCAAAAATGGCATCGACCGTATAGCTATGCCCGCCAAGACGCGCGGCCTTCTCAAAAAGATGAACATCACCATGCCCTTGAAGAAGAAAAGCTGACGCCAAGCCGGAAATACCTGAACCAATAACCGCAATACGCATAAAATCCACCCTGACAATTCAATACCACTATAGTTAGATTTGCTTGGCATTCCATTGCCTTTTTGGCTATTCATGAGGAAAACAGGGTCATAATCACGTATTTGAACGATTTGTCACCCAGCAATCAAATTTAGGGGAAATCTATGCGCTATAAACAGCTTGGCCGAACCGACGTAAAAGTCAGCGCACTTTGCCTTGGATCCATGACATGGGGGAGCCAAAACACCGCCCCTGAAGCACATGCCCAAATTGATATGGCGCTTGATCGCGGTGTTAATTTCATTGATACGGCTGAAATGTATCCGGTCAACCCGCTTGCCAAGGAAACACAGGGCGATACCGAACGTATTCTTGGTGACTGGATTGGCGCATCGGGGCGTCGACAGGATGTCATTCTGGCCACCAAAGTATCGGGCAAAGGCTATATGAATGTCCGTGATGGTGCGCCAATAACGCCTGCAAGCATTGATCTTGCACTTGATGCCTCGCTTCGTTCACTAAAAACCGATTACATCGATCTTTATCAATTACATTGGCCCAACCGTGGGTCTTATATGTTCCGACAGAACTGGACTTATGATGCCAGCGGTCAAGATAGTGACGAGGTGCTTGATCACATGATCGAGGTTCTTCAGCATCTTGAAAAATGCCGTGCTGACGGCAAAATCCGTCATATTGGTCTGTCGAATGAAAGCGCATGGGGAACGATGCGATGGCTGTCGATTGCGGCCGCCCAGGGCCTGCCCCGTATGGTTAGCGTCCAGAATGAATACAGCCTGCTTTGCCGTCATTTTGACCTTGATATGGCTGAGGTGGCGCATCATGAAAAAGTGGGGTTACTGGCATTTTCACCGCTTGCCACTGGATTATTAACTGGAAAATATCACGGCGATATCACGCCTGACGGGTCACGGCGAAGCCATGTTGCCAATCTTGGCGGGCGTATTTGCGACACGATGTGGCCCGCGCTTGATGCCTATATGAATATTGCGGCCAAACATGATTTAAACCCCGCGCAGATGGCGCTGGCATGGGCAATGAATCGTCCATTTATGACCTCGGCGATTTTTGGCGCAACAGATCTTGACCAGCTTGATGTTGCATTGGGTGCGGCTGATTTAACGCTTGACACGACGGTGATGGAAGATATTGCGATTGCCTATCGTCAATTTCCGATGCCATTTTGACGTCAAAACCAGTCAATTTTTGCAAAAACATCTTGTAAGCTGGCCGGTATGCTACCATCCTGAGTTTTTATTTCCAGCCATTCATTGGCATAACTCACTCAAATGGAAGCAATCATGGCGAAGAATAGATTAAATATTGCAGTTATCCCAGGTGACGGCATTGGTAAGGAAGTCATTCCCGAGGGGCTTCGCGTGTTGCAGGCCGCGATGGAACGATTCGATATCAATCTTAATTTCGATCATTTTGATTTCGCCAGCTATGATTACTATGCCAAGCATGGGCAGATGATGCCCGATGATTGGAAAGCACAAATCGGCAATCATGATGCCATCTATTTTGGCGCTGTTGGCTGGCCCGACGGCATCCCCGACCATGTATCTTTATGGGGATCACTAATCCTGTTCCGGCGCGAATTTGATCAATATGTCAATTTGCGGCCGGTCAAGCTTTTGCCTGGCGTGCCGTCACCTTTAGCCAATCGCGGCCCTGGTGATGTCGATATGATAATTGTCCGCGAAAACACCGAGGGTGAATATTCATCGGTTGGCGGACGTATGTTCCCCGACACCGACCGCGAATTTGTAACCCAGCAAAGCGTTATGACCCGTATTGGGGTTGATCGCGTATTGAAATTCGCCTTTGATCTGGCACAAAGCCGCCCCCGCAAGCATCTGACATCGGCAACCAAATCAAATGGCATTTCAATTACAATGCCCTATTGGGATGAACGTGTTGAAGAGGTTGCAAAATCTTATGATGATGTTAGCTGGGATAAATATCATATCGACATTTTGACCGCCAATTTCGTACTTCACCCCGATTGGTTTGACGTCGTCGTGGCCTCTAATCTGTTTGGCGATATCTTGTCGGATCTTGGCCCTGCCTGTACCGGAACCATTGGCGTTGCCCCATCAGGAAATATCAACCCCGAACGGTTATTCCCATCATTGTTTGAGCCGGTTCATGGCTCGGCACCTGATATCGCTGGCAAGGGCATTGCCAATCCGGTTGGCCAAATCTGGGCTGGTGCCATGATGCTTGAACATCTTGGGTTTGCCGAGGCCGCCAAATGCATCACCGATGCAATCGACACTGCCCTTTCAACACCAGAATTACGCACTGGCGATCTTGACGGCAAAGCCGATACCGTCACATGCGGCACTGGTATTGCCAAAATTGTAGCTGGATAGGCAAGCCATATGGCTTTTACCTTGCACCCTACCCTTGCCAAAGACAGTATTTTGGCGGCAAAGGCGGGGTCGTTGCAAGTCAGGCTGGTTGATGATGCGCGGTTTTTCTGGCTGCTGATCGTGCCGGAAACCACCGCAACCGAACTCCATGATCTCGATAGAGCAACCGCAGATTCCTTATGGAAATTGACACGGCGCCTTGGCAAGGCGCTGCAGGCGCATTGCGATGCTGACAAGATCAACAGTGCCGCCATTGGCAATATGGTGCCACAATTGCATTTTCATATCGTTGCGCGGCATGTCGGTGATACTGCATGGCCGCACCCAGTTTGGGGAAATGGCAAGGCCGAACCGCTGTTAGGCGCAACCAAGGCCGCCCGTATCGAATCAATTCAAAGCTGGCTTGGCAATTGATATAGCCCGTCACTGCCAAGGGGTAGTGGGTCAACCGAGCGAACCGCCGATAAGGGCAAATCAGCATAAAGATGCGGAAATAAATCGCCGCTTCTGGCGGGTTCCCATTGAATATCCAAAAGGCTGGCATCAACGGTTATCAGGCACAATCCGTCACGTCCGGCAAAATGCAGCCGCAAGGTCTCGGCCACTTGATCAGCGGTCGAAAAATGGATAAAGCCATCTTTCATATCGATTTCCGCGCCGGTAAACCGGCCTAGTTTTTCCGCCGAATCCCACAAATCAGCATCACAAATTTTATAAATATCGCCCATTTTATTCCTCAAAATTTCAATAAAAATCTGGTTATTGGACTGCTTATCAAGCCCTAAACATCATTTTGGCAAAAAGCAATCCTCTGGCGAATGTCCTGCTCCATCTTGACGGCGCGACCCAATGTCACCATCTTCTTATTCAATGAGTGAGAACCAAACCGAATCACAGCCGCTTGAACGGCTAACCATCTGGCCGCACCGGTCGCTTTCGCCAAAGGGATTCGCGATTGTGATTGGGGTTCTAGCCGGATTGCTGTTTACCATTGGTTTGGGATTTTTTCTGGCAGGTGCTTGGCCGGTTATTGGGTTTCTAGGGCTGGAGTTTCTTGTTGTCTGGGGCGCGCTCAAGCTGAATTACCGCGCCGCCAAGGTTCGTGAAACCATTGAAACAACTACCGAAACCCTAACAGTCGAACATAAAGATCAAGATGGTAATGCCGCAATATCGAAATATCCGGTTGGCTGGCTTCGTGTTCAATTAAGCCCACCAGTCGCCCCCGCACTGGCAGCGCGCTATCATCAGCGCGTTATCCTATCCAGCCATGGCGTCGAAACCGAGATTGGCGCCTTTCTGCATCCGATCGAAAAAGCCAAATTACAACGCGAAATCGACGGTATGCTCAGCCGGTCCAGATTGGCGCGGGACTCGGCGTAACACACTGTTATTACCTGGCCTCTTGCAATGCCTGCCAAACGCGGTGCGGCGTTGCTGGCATTTCAAATGCCTGAACGCCAGCTGATGCCATCGCATCAACAACAGCATTCATTGTCGCTGCAAGCGCGCCAACCGTTCCCGCCTCGCCAACACCTTTGGCACCAAGCGGATTAATCTTTGTTGGCACGGCAATGGTCGAAACTCTGAAATTCGGGAAATCAGCCGCGATTGGTATCTGATAATCCATGAACGAGCCACTGATCAATTGACCGGTTTCATCAAATTTTAGAATCTCGCCAAGAGCTTGGCCAATGCCTTGTGCGATTCCGCCATGCATCTGGCCTTCGACAAGATCGGCGTTCAGCACGGTTCCCACATCTTCAACAACGACATAATCGGCAAAACTGACCTTGCCGGTTGTGGGATCAATTTCGACCTCACAAATATGGCAGCCATTCGGATAGGTTACATCAGGGGGCAGAAACTCGCCAAGAACCGACAGGCCCCCAGTGGCGTTGCTATGCGCGGCAATATCAGTCCAACTCATCGGTTTTTGCGTCATATTTGACGGGTTGCTAAACAGGCCGGCATCAAAGGCAACATGATCAATTTCGCATCCCAAAACACCGGCGGCAATGGATTTGCCAGCCGCCACAAATTCATTCAACGCAACATGAACCGCCGCCCCGCCAATTACGGTTGCAGCCGATCCACCGCTGCCCCGTCCAGATGGAAGAAGGTCAGTATCACCCTGCTGATAAATGATATCGTCCATATCGACACCAAGACGGCTTGACGCCATTCGTGCCAAGGCGGTTTCATGCCCCTGCCCAACCGACATTAATCCGGGTGTAATCACGATTTGACCATCTGGACGAACGGTAATCCGCGCAATGTCTTTTCGCACCTGTTTTAACGGCCCACCAGCCACCTCGATCGGATTGGCAATGCCAATGCCGCGAAGCAAACCGCGCGATTCAGAATCTTTTTGCCGTTCTGGAAAGCCTGCGTAATCGGCATTTTTCGCCGCCGCCGCAACGATTCTTGGAAAATCACCACAATCATACAGAAATGTCAGCGCGGTCTGATATGGCATCGCATCAGATGACACCAGATTTTGCTGACGAAGCGCCAGCGCATCACGGCCAGTTTCGCGTGCTGCCTGATCAATCAGCCGCTCAATAACATAGGTTGCTTCAGGCCGCCCAAAACCACGATAAGGCGATGTTTGCATTGTATTGGTGAAGAAAAACGACATTTGGGTTGCGATGGCGGGGGTTTTATATTGTCCAGCAACCCCGCCCATATTATTCAGCAACCCCTTGGTACGGCGTGACAGATAAGCACCGGCATCAATATGGGCATCGACCCAAAGCGCGGTGAAATTGCCATCTTTATCAAGGCCAAGCGAGGCCGTGCCGCTGACCGCGCGGGCATGTTCGTCACTGAGAAAGGACTCGCCCCGATCTGCCGCCCAGAAAACCGGTTTTTGCAAGCGACGTGAAGCCCAAACAACAAGCGCATCTTCGCGATAAAGCGCACCTTTCATGCCAAACGATCCACCAACATCGGGCGAAATGACCCGCACTTCATCCGTGCTGATACCAAATAGCTGGGCAAGCTCGCCATGAAGCTGATAGGGGCTTTGCGCGCTTGTCGTTACGCAAGATTTCCCATTTTCGTCGATAAAACCGATCGCGTTTCGCATTTCAATTGTGCAGGCGGTTATTTTCGAAATATCAAATTCAAAATAGCTGACATGGGCTGATGTTGCGAGGATGGCATCAACCTCATCACGGTTACCCTGGCGGTGCAATGACGCGATATTGTCGGTAGTACCCGGCCAAACCAGCGGCCCATCAAGCATGTTCTCAACCGACAGCGCAACATCATCAGCCGCCTCAATCTGCAAATCAATCAATTCAGCCGCATCAGCCGCCGCCTGGCGTGACGTCGCAATGATCATTGTCACCGGTTCACCAAGATGCCGGATTTCTGCCCCGCTTAGCAACGGGCGCGGGCTATCCACCGTTACGCCGCCATCTTCACGAACCGGCCCGCCGGTCCATACCATATTTGCAACACCATCAGCCACCGCGTCCGCTGCGGTTAAAACCGCTACAACACCTGCCGCAGCCTTGGCCGCACTGCAATCAAGGCTGGTAATCATGCCAGCGGCAACAGGGCTTCTGAAAAATACGGCGTGAAGTGCATTTTCGGGAACAATATCTGCGGTAAACTGGCCATGGCCAGATACAAAACGGATATCTTCAACACGCCCTTTAAAGGCGGGGCTGGTCTGATCATTCATAAAAAACTCGCACATAACAAAACGGGGTGAGAACGGAAAAACCTGTTTGTTCTTAGACCTTATAGTGACAGCTAAATCATAAATTTGGCAACTAGCAATCATTGCGAAAAGACATGAATAAATCAGTTTGAAACGCAAAACCAGAAAATTTTTGAATAAGTGTTCAACGCGGCTTAAAATTCGTGATGTGGGATCATCTTTGATATCTGTTCCAGCCTAGGCGTTGCAATCAATGGAAATTTTCGGCCTTATGTCTCTTGGTCTGTTTTTGGGCATTACACATGCTATGGATGCAGATCATATTGCCGCCGTTTTGGCCATGTGGAACCGCCAATGCGGCAAGCTTGGATTAATGCGGCGGGGGCTTTACTAGGGTGCTGGCCATGGTATTGCGCTTTTGGCGCTTTGTGCGGTTCTGTCGTCAACTGGGCAGGCTTTAAGCGAACAGAATTAGGCCTTGCTGGAACTAGGTACCAGTTTGCTGATTCTATATCTTGGCGTGCAATTGATCTGGCGGATGTATCGTCGCCGTATCCATATTCATATCCATGAACATGATGGCAAACGCCATTTGGATATGCACAGCCATCTGAATGGTCACCCTAAACCCAACGCAACCTGCCGCATGATGAAATGTCGCACGATCACAAACATGCCAACAAAAGCCCGCTTCTCGCAGTGCTGGTCGGTCTGACGCATGGGGTAGCAGGGCTCCCCGGGCAGTTTGAGGGTTCTTGTCGTCACGACAACCCATTCCATTACGCTTTCATTCCTTCATATGATTTTTTTCTGTATTGGCGCCTTGGTGGGTATGGGGTTACTTACAATTGTTGTTGCCATGCCATTGTCGCTTGCCGGTACGCGAGGCGCTATTTTTGGAAATCTATTTTCAGCGATAACAGCTTGTCTCTGCCTGTGGACTGGTGGCACAATTGCCGTTCAATGCCTTACAAAGGTGGGCATCTGCTAAACATCATCCTGTCAGTCAATCATCATCCGGAGCATCTAGAGAATGTCACAATCAGAAAACACACCCGGGAAACCAGAATTCAAACAGCTATGGCCGACACAATTCATGTCGCTAAGCCTACCCGGTCATGACACGGCAAATCCGGTTCTGGCTGATCATTTGTTGGAAAAGAACATCGCCCGTGACGATATGACCGTTGATTATATTTCCGACAATCTATTCATGACCGACCATCCGGCCGTGATCTGGCTTCGACAATGTTGTGATCGCGCGGTTCTAGATTACGCGCGGCATGCCGGTATTGATTACGACCTTGAATGGATTTTGCAAGGCTGGGCCAATGTGAATATGCGCGGCGATTATCACAATCTGCATAACCACCCCCATTCATGGCTGTCCGGCACCTATTATGTTTCAGTGCCCGATCAAAGCGATGCCGACACATTCCGGTCAGATTTGAATCCAAGCGCCATTAGCTTTTTTGACCCGCGCCCGCAGGCCAATATGAATTCAATCCGTAATGATGGACAGGTTGATGCCGAACATCGGCTTTTGCCGAATAATGGTGATTTATTTTTATGGCCAGCCTTTTTGCATCATCTGGTACATCCGAACATGGCGGAAATGCCACGCATTTCGATATCTTTCAATGTCGTTTTGAAATGGAAAAACGACTATATTCCGAGATAACTTGGCTTAGGGGGCATGAAAGCCCTATTCCGGCAGGTTCCAGCGATCAAGCGCTTTGTTGTCAGAATCACGCGCATCAACCCATTTTGCGCCATCAGGCCCGTCTTCCAATTTCCAGAATGGTGCTTTGGTTTTTAGAAAATCCATAATGAAATTGGCACCGTCAAACGCCGCCCCGCGATGCGCCGAAGAACAGCCAACAAAAACGATATTTTCGGTTGTCAACATCCGGCCAACACGATGAATTACCGTGACCTTTTCCAAGGGCCAGCGTAATTTTGCCTGATCAATGATCATTTCAATTTCAGATTCGGTCATGCCTGGATAATGTTCAAGCGTCATCGCGCTCAACCCGCCACCATTTGGCAGATCGCGGACAGTTCCGGTAAAGGTGACAATTGCCCCAGCGTCACGCGATTTCAGCTTTTCATGCTCAAGCGCAATATCAAAATCATCTTCGGTTATTCTTACGCTCATTTTATCCCTCACCTTATGACCGGCCTAAAGGCCACGTTCATGAAATGGCAGAAAATTCAACATCAAGCCCTTGTCGACACCAGCATTCTCAAGAGGGATTTCAACAAGACCATCCGCACCGGTCAATGATGAAATCACCCCTGCCCCTTTACGGCCATGAAGGTGCAGAACCTGCCCGTCACCTTCATCAACAAGAACAACCCGTAAAAATTCAGCACGACCCGGTTTTTTGCGATGCGTAAATCCGGCAGGAACGCCAATTTTTAAAATCGGCTGAACAATGCCACCCAAAAGACACGTAAAAACCGGATTGATCAATAAGCGCGTGCAAACAAAAGCCGCAACCGGGTTTCCGGGAAGGCAGAAAATAAGCTGTTTTCCACGCCGCCCCACTGCCATTGGACGCCCCGGCTTCATTGCCAAACGCCAAAATGTACAGCTCGCCCCAACTTGCCGCATGGCCTGCTGGCTATGATCTTCAATGCCGTCTGACGCACCGCCTGACGAAATGACAACATCAGCCATTTGCAAAGCCTGTTCATAAGCATCGGCAAGCGCATCCAGCCGATCAGGAACGATACCGCAATCAATCAACTCAATCTGATTGCTTTGCAACATGGCTTTCAGCATCGGACGGTTTGCATCGAAAATTTGTCCATGCGCGGCGTCAGCACCAGCGGCCACAACCTCATCGCCGGTTGACATAACGGCAACGCGAAGGCGGCGAGCAACCTCTATTTGTGCTGTTCCCGATGCGGCAAGCTGGCCTATCAAAGCTGGCGTAATCACTTGCCCCTTATTGATAACAATCTCGCCTTTGGCCAGATTTTCACCAGGCGGGCGCATATTGCTTGCCTTTGATAAATTCGCCGCAATCACCACCGCATCGCCGGTACGAGTGCAATCTTCATGCATGGCAACGCAATCAGGGCCAGACGGCATAACCGAACCAGTGTAGATTTCAATGGCTTCCCCAACGCCGATCACCCCATCAAAAGGATGTCCAGCCCGCGCCACACCAATTATTTTAAACGGTTTATCGGGCGCTGCGGCCAGTTCCGTCGAATCAACACCATAACCATCAACTGCAGCGTTATGCGTTCGGGGCAAATCAATCAAGCTGGTAATGGTTTCAGCGGCGATCCTGCCACATGCATCATCAAGTGACAGAATTTTGGTCGCCGTAATCGCATCAATGCTGGCAAGCAATTGGCTTCGTGCCAAATCAATGGGAATGGGAGCCGTCCGTTGGTTGGACATGGCCCTAGCTCGCCTGTTTCAACTTTGTTTGCACCAGAATAAAAGCCGCAATTCCGGCAACATCTTCAAGGTTGAAAAACGGTAATGGACATTCCAGAATCGGCTCATCACTTGCTAAGGCAATCACCAGATCGTCATTTGGATAAAGGTGTAATTTACCAATAGATGGCCGGTGAACTTCTATTTTTTCAATAGGATAGCTTTTAAAGCCTTCAACAAGAACCAGATCAGCCGGTGCCAATTGGTCAAGCAGAACGGATAGATCAGGCTCGCCTCTTTCGCCATGTTCAATAAAATGCGCCGACCGATAGGCCGATGACACTAGAACCTGCCGCGATCCTGCCTCGCGATGGCGATAGCTATCTTTTCCCGGGTGATCAGCATCAAAATGATGATGCGCATGTTTGATCGTGGCAACGTCGACCCCGCTAGCGCTGATATGGGAAATGACTTTTTCAACAAGCGTGGTTTTGCCTGAACCAGACCAGCCCGCCAACCCGAATATGGCGCCATGCCTACCGGGACGGATAAGACGCGCCTCAGTCATCGGCTAACCTCCGGTTACATTCATATGCCGCGCAACTGCCGCATTTGGTGCACGCCGGCTAATGACAAAATCATGCCCTTTTGGTTTCCGGCTAATGGCTTCAATAATGGCATCGCGCAACCCGTCTTCGCCATCATTACGAAGTGCCCTGGCAAGATCAGCATTATCATCCTGACCAAGACACATATAAAGCTGGCCAGTGCAAGTCACCCGAACACGGTTGCATGATTCACAAAAATTATGTGTCAGCGGTGTGATAAAGCCAAGGCGGCGACCGGTTTCTTCAACCGTCACATAGCGCGCCGGCCCGGGGGTTTGGAAATTATTATCGGTCAGGGTGAAACGTTTTGACAATTCGGCACGCACTTGTGAAAGCGGTAGATATTGATCAACACGGTTTTCATTGCCGATATCACCCATTGGCATAACCTCAATGATGGTCATGTCAAAACCTTGATCGCCGGCCCATGCCACCATATTGCCGAGATCAAATTCATTGACACCTTTTAAGGCAACCGCGTTTAGCTTGATCGCAAGTCCGGCACGTTTTGCAACTTCCAGCCCTTCAAGAACATTATCAAGATCGCCCCAACGGGTAATTTCGCGAAACCTATCAGGATCAAGCGTATCAATTGAGATATTCAGCCGCTTAACGCCAGCATCAACAAGTTCATCCGCCATTTTATGCAATTGGCTGCCATTTGTGGTGATGGTCAACTCGTCAAGATTGCCTGCTTTGACCTCGTTACCAAGATTGCGGACCAGATGCATGATATTGCGGCGCACCAAAGGTTCACCACCGGTTAACCGAATTTTGCGTGTACCAAGAGCCATAAAATTGCGGCAAACCTGTTCCAACTCTTCCAACGACAATAATTCAGCCTTCGGCAAAAAGGTCATATGTTCGGCCATGCAATAGACACAGCGAAAATCGCAGCGGTCGGTAACCGACACACGGATATAATCAACCGTCCGGCCAAATGGATCGATAAGGGTTTTTGGCAGTACTACATTATCCATAATTTAAATATAACCTCTGTTCCCAAGGCTGATGAAATATCAGCTTTTAATTGTAGCATCAGTCACATGACTTTTACCATAGAGAGTCCTGTCCAATGAAGCCAGTCAGACCGGAAAAGAATTTTTAGGCTAAAATTGAACCCCTACCTTTAATTGCGACGCTAAGCTTTGCTGAATAACCGACACTGAAATGGCAAAATTCACACCGGCATCAATATCTGCTTCTTTGGTAAAAATACCACTTACCAAACCGACCAACCGGCCTTGTGGATCAACCAAGGCCCCACCAGACATCCCTGGATTTACCGCCGCATCAGTCTGGATAAAGTCTTCGATTTCATTAAACCCTATATTGGAACGTCGCACAGCAGATACAATACCGCAGGTCATTCCTGTGCCAAGACCAAAGCTGTTGCCAAGTGCGCAAACATGGCTTCCGATCAATGGCTCATCTTGCCGAATTGCAATGCCGGTGCCGATCAGTTCGGTTCGCAGAATGGCTATATCACGTCTTACGTCAATTGCATGAATCATTGCGGTGGCAATGTTTCCAGAAAAATCAATAATTTCAATTGACTCAGCAGCATTCACAACATGGGCAGCAGTCATGATAAAGACCGACTCCGCCGCGCCATCAATGCTGAAATAGATGCCGCTTCCAGCCGGTGCCGTTCCTTTTGGCGCGCCAAATCCCGGGCGGTCATATCCTGGCCAAACGGGGTTAACCTCCACGACAGATTTTTGGGCTTGTGCCCACGTCTGTTCACCATGCTCTGCCTTGGCAGAATTGCCAAACAGGCCTAGAATGATGGCTGTCAGGGTAAAGATAATTTGCCGTTGAAATTTTGCATCTATCAGGTGATTTACCATCGAGGTTCCCATCAAACGATCAAAGCCAAAAAATCATTTATCACCGCGTTTCAAGATCGGCAGTTTCGCATGATCCGAATTGTTTTCGGTTCTATCATCGCCAGCCTGTTGATGATTGCCCCTTTTCAAAATGTCGCAGCGAACCAACCATCCAACAACCATAGCTTTGCACAATTTTGCAGCGATTTGCAGGCAAAAGACGATTTCAACACGAATCCGGAAGAAATTGCCGAATTTGCCACCAAATTTGCCATAAACAACCAATGGCGCTTTGAACATCACCAGCTTCGTCAGCGCGGCCCCGCAACCCGCTTGCAATTCATCTTTCAAACCGATCAAAAAATGTCGGCAAAGCTTTGGACGGTTTTCATGTCGGGCAGTTTGCGCACAATGCGCGGCGAGATTTTACAAGGCGAAACACCCCTTTCACTATCTGTCTTTACCCGCGATTGTATGATGATTGAAACGCGGCAAATCACCTATCTTGATGATGGCCGCATGCAATATGTGACTGTTAAAAGACATGGCCAGCCAGCTGATAAGATATGGATCAACCCGCCGTCAATGCAGCCAACAGCCCCCTCTAAAACAAAACCGAACCAGCATCTTCGGATTGGGCATATTGATTCAGGAATCGATTATCGGCGTCCTGCATTTCAACAATATCTAATCTATGACCGGTCCGGCGTCCTTGTCGCCCGCGACATGTGGGATGGGGATCATCTGCCTTTTGACGCCAGCCTTGGCCAAAGCCCATTTTACCCCCAAAGTCACGGAAGCTATGTTGTTGATATTCTACATAAATCCGGGGTTGGCTTTCAGATTTTGCCAGTGCGCTACCCACGTCCTGATATGGCGTTAATGGGTGATGCGGTGGATTGGTTAGCGGCGCAAAATGCCCGCATTGTGATGATGCCCCTTGGCAGTCAATCGCCCGATGATTGGACATATTTTTTCGCAGCAGCGAAACGTCACCCCGAAATTCTGTTTATCATTTCAGCCGGCAATAATGGCGTTGATCTCGGTAAATTACCCATTTATCCGGCTGTAAATGCGCTTGAAAATGCGATCACCGTTACCTCGACTATGCCCGATGGCAGGCTTGCTGATGGATCAAATTTCGGAATAGCTGTCGATATTGGCTTGCCAGCTGAAAATTTATTGGCAACAGGTGCAGGTGAACACCAGAGCATGATGTCCGGAAGCAGCTTCGCTGTACCAAAACTAACCGCATATGTGATTTGTTTTGCGAATTCAGCAATGCCAAACCGCCTCACGGGAAAAGAGCTAGCCCAAGCAGTCAAGGCCAGCCTGCGCCACGCTAAATCAGCAACAGGCTATGGGCGGTTTCTATCGGATAGCAAGCTTGATACAACCTGCAATCTGTATCGGCAGGATAAGAATCCCAAGATCAAAGACTAAGAGCCGTTGCTTGTTAGCCTTACATTATCGCTTGAATAAACTGATGCTGTATCCATACCAGTGCTTATCAGCACATTATAGGCAACAAAGGCGATAATGATTGCAACAGCACTGCTGATTAAAAACATTTTCATGTTAACTTCTCCATTACATGGCCATTGTCACTGCGACATAACGCCAAGGTGATTATCTATTTTTGTGTTGCAGATTGCAAGAACGTCACAAGATCTTCACGATCTTTGGCGTTTTTCATCCGCTGGATTGGCATTTTTGTTCCGGGCGTAACCTTGTCAGGCCCTTCTTCAAATAGCTGGTTAATAGTTGCTGCACTCCAAACAATATCAGATGTCTGCAATGCTTTCGAATAGGGATAGCCTTCAAGCCCACCAGCCTGCCGACCAAACACACCAAACAGGCTTGGTCCGGCGCGGCGTTTGCCATCAGCCTTTAAAGTATGGCAAACGCTGCATTTCCGCGCAAATTGACGCTCACCGTTGCTAACTTCCTGTTTTGGGTGAAACCGGCGTGCTGGGCCGGGCTTTTCCAAAAATTCGGGGGGAAACTCAAAAATCGGCCAGCGTGTGATAAAATCATCAAGACCCGCAACCATCAGCGATTGCGCATCTGGCATAACAAGCAAGCTCCAAATCGGGCCATTGGCCGCATGGAAATCACGAATGACCGACCAGTCCTTGGTATCGGCAAGAAGCACTCGCCCCTTGGCATTGCCAAACCCCAA
Organism: Candidatus Puniceispirillum sp.; assembly: GCA_028383305.1. Classification (GTDB taxonomy): domain Bacteria; phylum Pseudomonadota; class Alphaproteobacteria; order Puniceispirillales; family Puniceispirillaceae; genus UBA3439. The sequence goes on along the minus strand of JAOEVD010000003.1, from coordinate 45,392 downwards.
AAACCCTTCATCAGCATGATAAAAAATTGATAGAACAGGCACGCGTTCATCGCCAACGCGCAGCAATTCAGTCTGATCTGACATGCGCGAAACGCTCATCACACCATCGGATGATCCAAATGCAACAAGGTCACGCGCTTCATCAACGACAAATACCGAAACGCTCCAGCCGTTTTTCACAACGCTTCGAAGATATTCATCATTTGCCAAGCGCCAATAGCGGATCTGGCCATCATATCCAGCGCTGTAAAGAAACTGGCTGTCATCGGAGAACTGAACTGCATTAACTGGCCCCTCGTGTCCCTTAATAAAACGGACGCTGGATTCGGCCTTTTCCGCCCCCCCATCCAATGGCCAGATACCGATTGATCCATCCCAACTGGCCGAGGCAAGCATTCGATTATCGGCAGAAAAGGCAAGATGAACGATTTTGCCTCTATGACCACGAAGAATAATTGGCTCAGCCGATTCATCGGTCAATTTATCGGTGTTCCAGACAAGAACAAGACCATCATCACCGCCGGTGGCAAGCCATTTCCCGTCAGGCGAAAACTGCGCTGTATTCAGCGCCGCTTCATGCCCGATTAAAGTCGATTTCTCAGCAATCTCATCGGCTGACCATAACACTGCTGAATAGTCAAAACTGGCGGTGACAAAATGCTTTCCATCAGGCGAAAGTGCCAAATCACGGACCGGCCCACCATGTGCAGTGTAACGGTCAAAGGCAGATGCTGCGATTGGCACCAAACCAATCAAACTCAGACATAGGAACAGCCAGCCCAAAGATGAGCTGGCTGTTTTGAAGATGTAATAACAAGATGGCATTGAACACCTAAGCGTCAATAGACATCAATTATTCAGCAGGCTTTGGGTTGACTTTTTGGTCTTCTTCTTCAACCCAAAGATTATGATGCTCTTTCGCCCAGTTACGATCAACCATACCTGAATTCATCGCATCAAGAGCGCCTTCCATACCAACAGAACCGATATAGATATGCGCAACAATCATGGTCATAAGGCCGAGTGACACCACACCATGCCAAAGCTGATTCATCTGCTGTTCTTGAAGCGGTGTGAAATCGGTTGGCAGGCTAAAGCCAATGCTGTTCAACAAGGCGAATGTTTCCGCAAACATACTTGTCTGGAATGGGAACATCAGCGCAATGCCTGACATACTGACCGAAAGGCCACCAATCATCACTGCCCAGAAAATGATTTTCTGACCTGCATTGAATTTACGCGCTGGTGGATGAACGCCTTTGGCAAAGATACCGCCGCCCATGGCCAACCATTTTAGGTCAAGCTTGTTTGGGATATTGTGGCGAACCCACAAAATAAACGCCAGACCCAAACCAAGCATAAAGGCAAAAGCCAGATAATTGTGCGCATATTTCCCAAATGTGGTGATGGTCGCAAAGGCGTCTTTGCCGATAATTGGCAAAAGAACATAACGACCATAAAGCAAATTCAAGCCGGTTATTCCCAAAACAACAAAAGAACCAGCCATCAGCCAATGGGCAAACCGGTCAATCGTTCCAAACCGCATAATCCTGTCTTCGGATGGGCCCGCATCGATTGTGATCCGGCCGCGGACCATATAGAAAACAACAAGCAAGCCAATGATACCAGCCAGGCCGTAAGCGCCATAAACCGATAATGGACCGTTGCGAAAGGCACGCCAATTATCGCCTTCGGATTGGATCATCACGGCCGATAATTCGTCTTTCATTTGTGTCGAACCGGCATTACCAGTCCGCACAAAGCGCCATAAATCTGTATCAGACTTGATACCGAGCGCGGTGCCAGGCACCTCACCATTTGTCTGAGCCATTGCTGGCGAAACAGTTCCTGTTGTGCTGATAAACAACGCCGCAAGAATGGCCAAAACACCTAAATATTTGCGTAACATATTCCCCGGTCTCCCTAGCTTTAAATCGCGCATTTAATAAACGCGCTGAGCATTTGAACGATTGATCAGCGTACGCAGCTGGTCTTCAGACAATTGCTGATCCGTTTCACCTAGATAGGTTCCCTTTTTATAGCTGAGAACCCGGTTCTGTTCTTCTTCAGCACAAGCCGACAAGCCGGTCACAACCGCAGTCAGCGCTAAAAGAACTAAAAATTTACGAGTGATTGCAATCATTTGCCCCTCACAAACCCTAGAAGCAGAGCGCATATAGCTGCTCTGTATCTTGGGCGGAATTAATAAGAAAAAGGGGTGAACCCCCACTACAGGGGATCCACCTTATTTTATGATCGCTGATTAGCCCTTGATGGAATAGGCAGTGCCCCATCCCCAAGCGCCAGAGCCAAATCCACGGGCAACAATACGCTCACGGAAGATGTTAGAGACTTGGTCTCCATCACCTGCGAGCAACGCCTTAGTTGAACACATTTCTGCACAAATTGGCAGCTTGCCTTCAGCCAGACGGTTACGTCCGTATTTCTGGAACTCCAGACTGCTCATATCTTCTTCTGGACCACCTGCGCAGAATGTACATTTGTCCATTTTGCCACGTGAACCATAGTTACCAGCCTGTGGATATTGCGGTGCCCCGAAAGGACATGCGTAGAAGCAATAACCACAGCCAATGCAAAGATCCTTTGAATGTAAAACCACACCTTGTTCGGTCTGATAGAAACAATCGACAGGACAAACGGCCGTGCAAGGCGCGTCTGAGCAATGCATACATGCAACAGAGATTGAGCGTTCGCCAGGCTTACCGTCTTGGATGGTAACCACCCGACGACGATTTACACCCCACGGCACCTCATGCTCGTTCTTACATGCAGTAACACAGGCGTTACATTCGATACAGCGTTCTGCATCACATAGGAATTTCATTCTTGCCATGTGTACCTCCCTTATACGCGTTCAATTGTGCAGAGCGAACATTTCGATTCCTGCATCAATGTCACTGAGTCATAACCATAAGTGAACGCTGTGTTGGCTGATTCACCAAGCACATAAGGATCTGCACCCTCAGGATACTTGGAACGAAGATCTTTACCCTCAAGATGTCCACCAAAGTGGAATGGCAAGAAGGCAACACCCTTAGCAACACGCTCAGTAACCTGAGCCATCACCTTGATCTGTGCACCTTCTGGTGTCTTAACCCAAACCATATCACCGTTACGGATATTCTTTCCGTTGGCATCGAATGGGTTCATCTCGACAAACATGTCCTGCTGCAATTCTGCAAGCCATGGGTTTGAACGGGTTTCATCACCACCACCTTCATATTCGACAAGACGACCAGAGGTCAAAATCATCGGATAAGCAGCCGTATGGTCTACATCCTGGATCGACTTATACAAAGTCGGCAGACGATATAGTTTACGGTCTGAATAGGTTGGATAATCGGCAACGAGATCACGACGTGATGTGTACAATGGCTCACGATGTAGCGGAATTGGATCTGGGAATGTCCAGACCTTCACCCGTGCTTTCGCGTTACCAAATGGTGCACAACCATGCTTGATCGCTACCCGCTGGATACCGCCTGAAAGGTCAACCTTCCAGTTGGTCTTGTCACCAGCGACCTTTTCGATAGCCGCACGCTCGTCTGCGGTAAGATCACCGTCCCAGCCAAGCTTTTTCAGCATACCCATAGTAAATTCTGGGTACCCGTCTTTGATTTCAGACCCGACAGGGTAAGAACCTTCAGCCAACAGATTGTTGCCCTCATGCTCTACACCGAAACGGGCGCGGAAACAGAGACCACCTTCAGCTACAGGCTTTGATGTATCGTACAACAAAGGTGTGCCTGGATGGCCCATCTCTGCAGTACCCCAGCAAGGCCAAGGCAGACCGTAATATTCGCCGTCAAGTTCACCACCGACAGCCTGCAATGTTGTTCTGTCAAACACATGCTGATTTGCCATATGGGCTTTGATCCGCTCTGGCGACTGGCCAGTGTAACCAATTGTCCACATGCCACCATTAAATTCACGAGTCACATCTTCAACATATGGCTCGTCATTGGTGACTTTGATCTTGCGGAACATACGATCAGCAAAACCAAACTTCTTGGCAAACTTGTAGATGATGGTGTGATCAGGCAACGAGTCAAATGATGGCTCGATGATCTTTTCACGCCACTGAAGCGAACGATTTGAAGCAGTTACAGAACCATAGGTTTCGAACTGAGTCGTTGCTGGCAGCAGGTAAACACCGTCGGTACGATCCGACAAGACAGCAGAAACAGTCGGATATGGATCGATCACAACCATTAGGTCGAGCTTTTCCATTGCCGTCTTCATTTCTTTCATGCGAGTCTGTGAGTTTGGAGCGTGTCCCCAGAACACCATTGCACGAAGATTGTCTGGCTGGTCAATATTCTCTTTGTCCTCAAGAACACCGTCAATCCAGCGTGAAACCGGAATGCCTTTCTGGTTCATCAGGCTCTTTGACTTGCCGTCTTTGCCTTTAATTGAGTCAAAACGACCTTTCAGCCAATCGATATCTTCGTCCCAGACACGTGCCCAATGTTTCCACGCGCCAGCTGACAGACCATAATAGCCCGGCAGTGAGTGTGAAAGAACACAGAAGTCCGTTGCACCCTGCACGTTACAGTGACCACGGAAAATGTTAGCACCACCACCGGCAGTACCCATGTTTCCAAGTGCGAGCTGGAATGCACAATATGCACGGGTGTTATTGTTACCGTTTGTGTGCTGTGTTCCACCCATACACCATACAAAGGTACCCGGACGGTTGTTTGCCATGATCTTGGCAACACGCTTTAGCTGCGCACCTGGAACACCAGTTACACGCTCGGTTTCAGCTGGATCCCATTTTTTGACTTCGGCCATGACGTCTTCCATGCCGTAAACCCGCTGGCGGATAAATTCTTTATCCTCCCACTTGTTGTCAAAAATGTGCCACATGATGCCCCAAATGAGCGCAACATCTGAACCCGGACGGAAGCGAACATACTCATCGGCATGGGCTGCTGTACGGGTAAAGCGCGGATCACAAACGATCACAGGTGCGTTGTTTTGCTCTTTTGCTTTGAGAACATGCATAAGTGAGACTGGATGTGCCTCGGCAGGGTTACCACCAATAATGAAAATTGCCTTTGAATTATGCATATCATTATATGAGTTGGTCATCGCACCATAGCCCCAGGTGTTCGCAACACCGGCAACTGTGGTTGAGTGACAAATACGGGCCTGATGGTCACCGTTGTTTGTACCCCAATAAGCATAAAACTTGCGGAACAAATAGGCCTGCTCGTTGCTATGCTTTGCAGATCCCAGCCAGTAAACTGAATCGGGGCCAGACTTCTCGCGAATATCCAGCATCTGATCGCCAATCTCATTTATGGCATCGTCCCAGCTCATCCGCACCCATTTTCCGCCAGTAAGCTTCATTGGGTATTTAAGGCGCCGCTCACCGCTTGCGGTTTCCCGCACGGAAGCACCTTTGGCACAATGCGCACCAAGATTGATTGGGCTATCCCAACCAGGTTCTTGACCAGTCCAAACGCCATTTTGCACTTCAGCAACAACGGTACAACCAACCGAACAATGCGTACAAACTGACTTTCTAATTTCAACTGATGCTGCTGAGCCTACAGCTTGAGCTGGCGTCACATTTGACCCAACCAATGCTGCGGCAGTCGCTAAACCTCCAATAGCAAGACCGGAACCACGCAAAAATGCGCGGCGGTCAACAACCGTTTCGGCTGCCTTGCCAATGAAAGATGATGACAGGGGGCCATTCGCAACCCCGGACGTCTTCTTTCTAAGCATGTTATCCTCCTAAAAAAACAAGAAAAGCTAATTAAAACCTTGCTGAAGCGTAAAACGCTTTAACATGTTCCGTCTCGCGGTAGCCAGAACCTGACACCACTTCAACTTCGCCTGCTGATGCTGATTTACCTGCAACCGCTACCACACCGACAGCCGCAACAGATACTGCAGAACCCTTGAGGAAGTCACGACGACCTGCAACTGCATCTTTTTTGTTTGTATCTTCCATTTTTCCCTCCAAAAATGTGCCACACCTCATGTGTGACTCTATAAAACAGGAGCCTTACGCTATCCTGTTCCATCCATACTGAAAGCTTGGCTTTCAATCTCTAAAAAGGCTCGACCAATCACACCCACCGGCGCAAAAAACACAGCAGTTTTTGCAGCCTCAATGTCACGCATCAGCAAGTCAGCCCATGGTTCAATGTGTTTACGGAAAAACGTGGCCTGTTCACCAACTGAGAAGCGCCGCCCAAACCGGCCACGAATCAGCCCTGACATCATATCAAATAGGCTAGCTATGTGATCTTCAGGCTCTTTCACCCCTTCGACGCGCCGAATGCCAATGGCATTCATGTCCGAACGCAGATTTGCTAACGGCTTATCATTCAAGAAACCAGTCAAATAATAAGATGCAAATGGCAGAATTTCACCGCGGCCAACGCCAATAAATAACGAAACATATTCGTTGCGAATCAGCTCATTATCGATTGTTTTCGCAAGATGAGCCAGAGTCAGACAAGCGCTGCCAATTGGCGTTTTATCGCCTTGCAAAAGCGCGATTTGCGCAATCAACTCATCGCTAGGCTCTGTGCGCAGCAGTGAGGCGACAAAATCGTACATATCGGCACGAAGAACGTCTTCTTCAGCAATTTCAATCGGCACTACATCTGCGTTTTTCATTCAACGATCCTAATTCTGTATACAAAACGCTAACACATCAAAACCACCCCCGCAATGCAACAGTTCTCATTTGGAAAGATTTTTACAAATTTTGGAAACAATCTTTAAACAGATGTAAACCAAAAAAAGGTGACGGTTTGAACGGATCTATTTTTTCCGAAAATCCATCCTTGCTGGACGCCAAGCAGGAATATGATTTTGCAGAGTTTTTTCTCCATAAATGGTGGTTTCTTTCATTTGGGCATGGCCGCCAACGGGCGCTTGCGGCGCTTTAATATCAGCAGTGCTATTTTCCACTGACGCAGGCGCGGAACTGGCAAATTCGGCTTGTTTCTCGCCAAAATCGTCCAAAACCATCTGATTTTTATCCAGAATTTTGAACAGTTCATCCTGCATTACGGCCGTTTCAGCATCATTTTGTTGCGCCAAACGAGCATCAGCGTCACTAGCTTCGTCGGTTTCGCGCGCCTTTGCCTGATCAGGCTGGTCGGCCAGGTCATCGGCATGCTCTTTTTCATCCTGCTGGCCGTCTTTTTCGGCATCTTTGGCTTCGGCATCGCCTTCTTTGGCTTCGACATTACCCTCTTTGGCCTCAGCGTCGCCCTCTAGGACTTCGGTTTCTTCCGGTTCAACAACCTCTTTTGCATAGCCCTTGCCAACGGTATAAGCAGTTTTCATGCCTTCAATGACAGTGGCGGCATCGGTGTAATCCTCGCCATATTCAACCATATCATCAATAATGCCAAATAGCGGATTCAACCGCCACAAACGCCGCAGTGCCATTTGCCGCACACGCCCAGGAAGGCCCTTACCGTTCAAAAATTGTTCAAGCCCGCTTTCTTCGGTGATTGCCTCAGGATCGGGAAGATCATATTTTTCAAGAAGCTCAGCATCGGTTAATGCAGCGTCTTCCTCATCTTCGACGCCAGTATCTTCGGCAATTTCGGGTGCGGGCACCTCATCTGGCACACCTTCGCCTTTGGCAATTTGGCTTTTGCGCGCTGACCAGCGCGACAAAAACCCACCCTCACCGTCGTTGGCTTCTTCCTTGGCCTCAACATCATATTTCATACGACGCGCCATACATTTGACCCCATATTCTGATTTAATGAAAAATATAATCGCTTTTGCAATCGCACCTTAACACAGATCTAATGATACTCACCACGCTTCTTACGGTCAGACGGCACCTGAAACATATCACCATCGCGGCGCAAGCGTGGGTCGGCCCCACCAAGCTGGTCACGGTCAAGGCGCGCCTTGTCACGTTTGCGCTTTATAAATGGTTCTGGCTTGAAATGGATTTCAACAAACTCTTTGACAAACTCGGCAATCGGACCTTGCAACGGTAATTTTTCAACCTGATCTTCTCCGCAATCCTCGTAGTCTTGGATATTGTAGGGTGACAGGCTGATTTCAGCGAGATGAATGTCAATGTCTTCATCACCTGAGTCATCTTCATCTTCATTATGCCGCAAAACCGCATAGATCGCCGGTTCAGACGATGCCAAATTTTCCGCATAGGCCTCGGCTTCGGCGCGATGCAGATCAAGCGATGCTTCGGCAGTGAACAGCAAGTCACTGGAATCATCCCCGGATGGCTGACGCAAACGCTGAAACTGAACATCATTACTTGGTGGCAATCCACCACCGGCGCTAAGCTCAAGGGGCACCAGATCATGGATTACCCAGCGGTGCGATTGCCATTTATTTTCAATCGACTGGCGTTCAATAATCAACCGAACGGCATAAAGAACATGCCGACTGGCTGGCGTAATTACATTGGTCACGGTAAAGAAACTCCCATCAATGTCCACGACTATCCATCAAAATGTCTGCGCTTTGCAAGGTATATCGCGAAACGTACTTGTCTTTAGCGCGATGTAAGCTAGTTTAGCGGGACAACTTGTATTCAAACAACCCTGGCCACAACGCAATCAAAAGGTTTTTTCGATGAATTTATCAGACGCCAAGGTAATCCTGTGTAATTGCGACGGCACAATGACGCTCGACGGCACCAAACTGGCAAAAGCCTGCGGTGCCGAGGGTGGCTGCAAGATCGCAACCTCGCTTTGCCGGACAGAAACAGGCGATCTGGCCGCTGCCATGCGCGACGCCCGTGACGCGAATCAATCTTTATTGATTGCCTGCACACAGGAAACATCAGTTTTTAACGCCATTGCCGAAGAAATTGAATGCCCCTTGCCTGCAACCGTCAATATCCGTGAGCGCGCTGGCTGGTCAGATGAGTCAGCAAGCAGCACGGCCAAAATTGCCGCTTTGATCAAACAGTCAGGTGATCGCCAAACACCATCACGAAGCCTTGCGCTAAATTCTGACGGCCGCTGTTTAATTTATGCCGATATGGGTCGTCCGAACGGCGGTGCCGATGCTGCCATTGCGCTTGGCCAGAAATTAAATGGTCAATTGGGCGTTACCGTTATGATTGCCAATCCAAACGATGATCTATTTCCAACAAAGGACTGCGGCATCCTTGCAACGGGTAAAATCAAAAGCGCCAAAGGCCATTTCACGCATTTCGATATAGTGGTTGACCAATTTGGCGCGGCCTTGCCATCAAGCCGTGACTCGCTTCAATTTGAAAATCGAGCAAATGATGTCGAAACAAGCTGCGATATTCTGATCGATCTAACCGGCGATACACCACTTTTCACCGGCTGGGAAAAACGCGACGGATATTTCCGCGCCGCGGGTGATGACATCAACGCGCTTGCCGCTATCGAAAGCGAAGCTGCGCAAATGATTGGCGGCTTTGAAAAGCCAATCTATGTGAATTTTGATGAAAATCTTTGCGCTCATTCGCGCAATAAAATTGACGGCTGTTCACGTTGCCTTGATGTCTGCCCAGCCGGTGCCATTCAAAGCCTTGGCGATCATGTTGCAATTGATCCGGCCATTTGCGGTGGCTGCGGCCTTTGTGGCGCAGTCTGTCCATCGGGTGCGGCACAAACCGCCTACCCGCCTGCAGACGGGCTGTTAACCAGCATCGCGAACCTTCATGATTATTATCAGACAGCTGGCGGCAAAGCCCCAAGCCTATTACTTCATGATGATTCCTATGGCGCCGAAATGATTGAAACCATTGCCCGTTTTGGCCGCGGTTTACCAGCCAGTCTACTGCCTGTTTCGATGCATGCAATGGGCCGTGCTGGACATGATATTATGGTGGCAGCAATTGCGCTTGGTTATCAGCAGGTCTTTGTACTGCTGAATCCAGCTAAAGACGTCGAAAATGCCCCGCTTGTCGATCAGGTGACATTGGCAAGATCGATGCTTTCCGGTGTAAAGGCTGATGCTGATAACCGTATTATTCTTGTAGATGCTGTCGATCCTGACGCGGTTGCCGAAATCTTTTACAACAGCCCGTGTAAAAACAATGCTAAGCCAGCGCCATTCAGCCCGATTGGTGCGCCGCGTTCAATGACACGGCTTGCCATGCGCGGCCTTGCCAACGCAAATGGCACGGCGGGAACCATGATTGATTTGCCTGCTGGCGCGCCTTATGGCCGTGTTGAGATTGATACAGATAATTGTACGATCTGCCTGTCTTGTGTCAGCGCCTGCCCCGCTGGCGCGTTGCAGGATAATCCTGATGCACCGCAATTGCTATTCCGTGAAGATGCCTGTCTGCAATGCGGTATTTGCGTTGCAACCTGCCCTGAAAAAGTGATCGCGCTTGTGCCGCAATTCAATCTTGCCGACAGCGCGATGGCAACCGAGCTGATTATCGAAGATACACCATTTGAATGCACATCCTGCGGCAAACCATTTGGCAGTTCAAAATCAATCGAGCGGGTGATCAGCAAGCTCGCCGATCACAGCATGTTTCAAGACAGCGCAAAGACCGACATCCTGAAAATGTGTGAAGATTGCCGTGTTGAGGCCATGTTCGAGCAGAAAGATAAAATGATGGAAATGCGCGATCGGCCAAAACCCCGCACGACTGACGATTACCTGAATTAATCAAGCCGTTAAATCTGGGGCAGTTTGGATTTGAAATCTGCCGCATGTCAGCCTTATAGATATTCAAATATTAAATTAAGATGAATCGCTAACCGGCAGATTTACAAGCAAGTTCTGCGGTTTCATTCTTGCGACCCCTGCCTCATCCATTGCCAGCCCAAGGTAAACCGGCTTACCTGCCATTTCAGCGACAAACCCGTTATCGGTTTCCAATTTGAAAAGACATAAAATGCGCCGCAATCTCGGCGCATCAACCTCGTCACCACGATACAGGTCATTCAGAATTTTGGTGGCTTCGGCATCAAGGCCAATATGCCATGACCAGGCTTCATCTTCGATTTTGACCATTGGCGAAACGCGAACCGTAAGCGGCAGAAAATGCGCAATCCATTTTTCCAAAACCCGTGCCAAACCATCAAGTGCTGGCTGGGTATAGGCGATGTCAATTGATGTGTTAAACAGGTCGGATCGTTCCCAATATTCATCGGCCGTTTCCGTTGCAAGAATATCAATTTGCACCTCATCATTCGCACTTGTTGGCTTAAGCGCCTTTTGCATGCCTGATTGCAGCTGCACTGTTGCGTGATCCGCAACCATGATCCGCCCATCATCAATCGTCACCACCTGATTGCGGAATAGAATCTCGGCTGCCCGTAATTGCAAGGGGTCGGTTTCGCCATCAAGAATATTACGAAGAATAATCTGCGCTATCTGTTCAAAAAACAGCGGTGGGATATTTGGCTGGGCATTGCGTGCCATTGCCAGGTAGGCCGATTCCAAAGTCGGGTAATCTGCCAGAAAATTACGGAACCGCAAAACCGCCTGATAATTATGCACAACATCTTTATCAGCAATTTCAAACAGATCCGTTGGCACCACCGCAGCAAAAGGATCATCAACCAATTTCTTATGAAGCGCAATTTCAGCATCACATGACCCCTCTTCAGGGGCCACTTCTTCACGCATGAAATAGGCGCGCATAAAATCGGCGATTGGCACCATATGCCCATAATCGTCACGAAGTGTTAAATGCCATCCAGAGGTAAGCCAAAAATCATTGCTCATTGCGTTCTCAAACTCCATGAAGGCCCAATCACCGGTGCCTATTATCCCTTGCCATGCGCATGACCTTCAGCACTATCTGCGGCGTCATCATCATCGACCATTGTCCAGATTTTCTGCTCGGCGCAAGATTCAGGCTTGGCAAGGCTGCGAAACAACTCGCGAATTCCGTCATCGCCAAGACTGCGCTGAATCGCCAGCAAAGTGCCAGTTTTATGTTCGGCGCATAAATCTGCCATAAATTTGATTTCTTCAGCCACCGCGGCCATCGCCGCTGCTTCGTCAGGGGCACCAAACTCATTCATAAAAATCGAACAAAGCCGTTTTTCAATCTTGCCAAGATCATCCGGCTTTACTGTGACAATGCTAACCAAGGTTGAGAAGCCCATTGAATCAAGCCCAAAAAACCCATTGCTAAACGCTTGTTTTACCTTGCCTTTAATATCTGTCTCGCCAATACCAGCAAAGCAGAAAGTGCCAACAAGCGCCCATTCGCCTTCATCAGCTGCCAGCGGAAACACATTCAGATCAGACCGGTCAAACCGGATGGTTTTTGCGAGTTTCATAGCTGGTTTACCAATTCCCTATCCACAACAGACCAGCCCCTTAGGGCAGAACTGGCGTACCACAAACAGCTTCGAGTTCATGTGGCATAACCGATGATGCTTTTCCATCAAGCTTAACCAACGCGCCGCCATGTTCATCAAGACCAAGCCATTCAGCCTGTTCACCGCCAGCGAAATCGATTGGCGCGGATGCTTCTAGCCGCTGCATCCAACTGTCATAAAGCGGGCGGAAACCGTCATCTTGCCAGCGGTTTACCCAAGCAAGAAAATGTCGGCAGCTTGATTCAACCAAGCGGGTGCGCGAAATAAACCCGCCCCCTTCTTCGGCCATCGAGGTTTGTTCTGCGCCAGGGGTTTGTGACCATTCAGCCTGATCCTGTTCGTCAGCGGTCAAACGCACATCGGCGCTGACAATCATCCATTTTGGCACATCATCGCTGCCTGCTGTCGGATCAATTACCAAACGCACCATGCCGGCACGCCCACGATTTAGCATTACATAGCCCGGCAATTGATATGTGACAGCAATCTCAGGCGGCGCTAGCGCCCCGATTGAGTCACCAAGCCCAATCATCATTGCAAACAGCATCTGCCCAGCTTGACGAACCGCAACATCCGGCTCTAGTCGAACGGCAATCTGCATCCGGTCAATTCTTTCAGCGTAAAAAACAGTGCCAACTTCGGTATTTGCGGCGACCGCAACGGCCTTGGCCAACACATCCTGACCTGCAGGCACTTCAACAGCCCTTAGCAAAGGCGGCAATTGCGGCACGGTTGTTTGATCGGCCGGATCATCTTCATAATACAATGTCATGCGCTTTCCTCATTATGGAGATCGGCGACCACCATCAAACGTCTAGCAATACTGCGAAAAGTCTTTGCCTGTTCAGATTGCGGCTCGGCAACAACAATGGGAGTCCCTGAATCCGAACCAACCCGAACTGCCATTGACAAAGGAATTTCCCCAAGCAGTTCAATACCACGTTTTTTCGCCTCGCGCGCTGCGCCGCCATCGCCAAAAATATGGTCTTTACGGCCACAATCCGGACAACTCCAATACGACATATTCTGCACCATCCCCAGTACCGGCACATTCGCTTTTTCGAACATTGTCAATGCTTTAACAACATCTAGCAGGGCAATATCCTGCGGCGTTGACACAATCACGGCCCCCGCCAAATTCACCTGTTGCGCCAATGATATCTGAATATCACCGGTTCCGGGCGGCAAATCAATAATGATCACATCAAGCACGCCCCATGCAACCGAGTCCAGCATTTGCGTCAACGCCGATTGCACCATCGGTCCACGCCAGATCATCGCCGTATCGTCAGGCACCAGCAATCCCATCGACATTAGATGCACGCCATAGCTTTCCAGCGGCTTTACCATGTCACCACCCGCCGACGCCGGACGACCACTCACACCAAGCATACGCGGCTGTGACGGCCCATAAACATCGGCGTCAAGCAAACCAACCCGCAACCCCTCAAGGCGCAATGCAATGGCCAGGTTTACCGCTGTTGTTGATTTGCCAACACCGCCTTTGCCCGATGCCACCGCAACAAAGCGGCGCACCTTGCTCTCAAGGATTTTTTCGGTCCCTGGCCCTTCATCTTCAGACAAGGCGCTCATGCCCCCCTGATCGCCAGCATGCGCGGTAACCATCACGGTTGCGCTGGTCACGCCGTCAATCGCCAACGCCGCCTTTTCCGCAGCACAGCGCACCGGTTCCATTGCTGGCCCACGATGCGCAGGCACCTGAAGGGCAAAACTGATATTGCTATCCTTGATCTGCAAGCCGGTTACCATGCCAAGCGCAACGATATCGCGCCCCTGCGATGGGTCTTGAACATTCGCCAGCGCCGCCAGAATCAACTCTTGGGTCAAAGCGGCCATTTATTCAGGTGCCACCAAATTTGCCGTGACGTCATGTGTGAATTGCAGATCGGCAATCTCAATACGCGCTGTTACCACCACGTCTGCGCCAGCCACAATTTTGTCATCGGCCACGGCTTTAGCAATCGCGCCAGCCAATTCCTGATGCGCGGTCACGCCTAGCTGCTTTAAAAATTTTCGCATTGCCATTTCACTAGCAGTCATATCTTCGCGTTGGTCTTTGCTCATCGTCATTCCTATCTTAATGGGCCTTTTGCATCAGGCCTTGTAATTTTGAGGCTTTGCTCGTTAAACCATTTCCCCTTATTCGGGTGTTTTTAGGGTTTTAACAAATGCTAATATGTCATCAACATCCTCAAGGGTAAGGATGATTTCTTTGCTAAAGGCTGGCAGGGCGTCACTTCTTGGCTCGCTTACGCCTTCGATCCGAACAAGTGATGGATGCGGCGGCAAAATATAAAAAATCTCAAATCGATATGCCCAATCATCAAGCCATTTCATCGCCGAAAATGACGGGGTGGATCCAATACCGCCATAAGGGTTGATCCCCGGCACAACATGGCATCGCGTGCAGTGTTCGCGCACCACTTTCAAACCTCGTTCAACTGCGGTATCGGCTTTGGCTGCTAAACCAATAAAGGCGCCACCAAACAAAGCGGCGGCAATAATAGACTGACCAAACAAACGCAAAATAAACAAACCCTTTTTCTAAACCGTTGGATCGGCCATATGTTCACGCAACATATCGGCATATTGTGCCACCATATGCTGAACAAAATCTTCTTGTTCTTCAACATTCAAAACATTTTTGCCAACATGCGCGGCATAACGCGCCGCCGCATACAGCATTACCATTTGTAATTCGGTTGATTCGATCTTTTTGTTTCGCTGATTTGCCAGCGAGATAAACTGGTCGGCAACGCGCAAAAAAGACTGGCTATCCAAAATGCCATCACGATGCGTTTCCGGATCAAAGTCATCAGGCCGTTGATGCCATGGTGGAAATTTCATTATCAGTAAAACCCTAAATTAAATATTATTAGGACTAGTCTAACAGCTTTTTCGACGCAGATGAACCCGTTGCGAGCGCTGTTTTCCCAAACAACATCGCCTAATCATTATTATGATCAGTCTGAACAGACCGCATCCATAACAAAATATCGGCTGATTGATCGTCAACAAGGGCAACATGCGCCCGATAGCGGCGAATCAAATCTTTGCCAAGCGGGGTTAATGTCGCCCCACCTTTGCTCGACCCTCCGCGCTCGGTCACAAACAAAGGGTCACGAAACCCGCTTTGCATCGAGTCAAGCAGGAACCACGCGCGGCGATAACTCATTCCCATCTGGCGCGCGGCCGCGCTAATTGACCCAGCCTCGCCAAGCAAGGCCAGCAAATTGATTTTTCCAAGGCCAATGGTCTCATCAGCAATGAATAATTTCGTACGCACCCCCGGTTCTTGTGCCGCATGCCGTGTCTTTTTTGCTGCGATCAAAAATGACCTCCTTCGCCAACAAATACTGTCCGTCTCAACCTTACCTATTATCCACATGCTAGGCGATATGAAAAACAAAACATCGGGTTTGCAACGCTTCTTAATATTCAATAAAACATAAGAATGATCCAACTTGGTTTCAGCTTTTTTTCAATTTTGCGCCGCCTATCGTGTTTCACGCGATTGGTGATGGCGGGTTATATTGCGCTTTTGACCAGCTTTTACGCCATGACTGGCCATGCTGCCAAGCCAGTGATCATTGTTCAATCCGCCACCACAATCCAAAATTCGGGTCTTTACGACCATCTATTGCCGTTATTCGAGGCTGAAAATGATATTAATGTGCGAATTGTTTCGGTTGGCACGGGTCAGGCGCTTCGCAATGCCAAAAAATGTGATGCCGAACTGGTCATTGTCCATTCAAAAATTGATGAAGAAAAATTTGTAATCGATGGCTTTGGCAGTCAGCGCCATGATTTAATGTATAATGATTTCATTCTGGTTGGACCAAAGGATGATCCAGCACAAATCAGAACCGCCAAAACAACAATTGAGGCTTTTCAGAAAATTGCCGCAGCTAAAGCCAGATTCGCATCACGAAGTGATGATAGCGGCACACATAAGGCCGAACGCCGATTTTGGCAGGCAGCAAGCACAACGCCAACAGATGCAAGCGGCAAATGGTATCTTGAAACCGGCCTTGGTATGGGAGCAACGCTCAATTTTGCGGTTCAGGCTGATGCCTATGCCCTTACCGATCGGGCAACATGGCTGACATTCAAAAACAAAACCGCGCATATACCGCTATTTCAGGGGGATCCGGCATTGTTCAACCAATATGGCGTTGTTTTGGTCAGTCAAACCCACTGCCCAACGATAAAGGTGGCCGAATCCCGTGTTTTTGCCGATTGGCTGTTATCACCCAAGGGGCAAACCGCAATTGCCACTTTCCAACCTGCAAACAGGCCTTTGTTTTTTCCCAATGCAACCCCTTAGGCTATTGGCTCATGGTTACCTCTTAGCAGCCGTCGCCTGTGACAAATCAGCCGATGCATGTGATTCCCAATCGTCAATGCCGCAATCAGGTGCTAGAATCTAAAAATGAAACGTCGTCATTTCCTCACCCTCGCCGCCGCTGGTGCAACAAGTTCATTGGTTGCGCCTTCCCCATGGACGCGCCTCAATGCCGCAACGACAATACAGCAAATCACGGCTGGCAAGACACGGCAGAACATTGCTGGTATTGGTCAGCCTGACACTGATCTATGGCTTTATAACCAATCTTGCCCGGGCCCCATGCTGCGCTATCGTAACGGCGATATGCTTCGCGCTGAGGTTCGCAACAATCTTGATGTGGCAACGACCATTCACTGGCACGGTATTCGTAATTTGAATGAAATGGACGGTGTTGCCAATCTAACACAAGCACCGATCGAACCCGGCGAGACATTTGCTTATGAATTCCCGCTAAATGACAGCGGCACCTATTGGTATCACGCCCATAATATGGGCTGGGAACAGGTGGCGCGCGGGCTTTATGGCCCATTGATCATTGATGATGACCAAGACCCTGACGTTGACCATGATATATGTTTGATGGTTGATGATTGGCGGCTGGATAATGATGGGCAAATTGACCAAGCCTCATTGGGCGGGTTGCATGATTGGTCACATGGTGGACGGCTTGGCAACTGGCTGACAGTCAATGGCAAATCGGCACCCGAATTTCGGGTGAAAGACAAAGCGCGCATCCGTTTACGCCTGATCAGCGCAGCGAATGCGCGGATCATGACTTTCCAATTGACCAATGCGTCGGCAACCTTGATTGCGCTTGATGGCGCTTTTTGCCAGCCTGAGCAGGTGACCAAAATCATCTTGGCACCAGCGCAACGTGCCGATGTTATTTTGGATATCGATCGTGGTAGCATCGATATTGCCGAAATCAGCACTGGCGAACCTCATCCAGCCGCAACCCTGCTTGTTGATCCTGCGCTTGGCTCTTCAAGCCTCAGCAAAACACCAATTAACACGCCAAAACCGGCGGCGTTGCCATCTTTGAGGCAACTGCGCCGCATTCCAATTCACATGCAGGGCGGCGCGATGGGCAATTTGCAAAAAGCCACATTTGAAGGGGCGGAATTGTCTCTTCGCGAATTGGCGCAAAAACACAAAAAACTATGGGCCTTTAACGGCCAGATTGGCGACTATTCGACGCTTTTTGCCGAGATTGATCAAAACAATCTCGTGTCACTTGATGTCTATAATGATACAGCATGGCGCCATGCGATGCATCTTCACGGCCATCATTTCTGGGTTATGTCGGATGACCCGACGCTGGCGCTTCCCGCAGGCCAGCGTGACACATGGCTTATGCAACCGCAAGAACGTATTAGCCTTGTTTTCAAGGCTGATAACCCGGGTCTATGGCTTTTTCATTGTCATATGCTTGAACATGCCGCGTCAGGCATGGGCGCGGTTCTATCAATCGATTAGCCCCACGCCCAGTTCTGTTTTCAATTTACGCTGTTTTGGCGAATGGTGGTTTCTCAGACAACGGTAACGGTAAATGATCCGATGCCTTCGACCTCGCCGATCATCACGTCACCGCGTTCGATCGGCCCTACACCGGCTGGCGTTCCAGACATGATCAGATCACCAGCAGCAATGTCATAAAAGCGCGATAGATACGCAATCATTTCCGGCACTTTCCAAATCATCTGGTTCAAATCACCAATTTGACGTTCGGCACCATTGACCTGAAGCGCAATCCGCCCCTGATCAAGATGACCGGTGTCAATGGCTGGCACCAGCTCGCTCATCGGTGCTGATCTTTCAAACGCCTTGCCAATTTCCCAGGGACGACCCATCTTTTTAGCCTCGCCCTGCAGATCGCGGCGCGTCATATCCAGCCCAAGACCATAGCCAAACACATGATCAAGTGCATCTTCTTCACGAATATCAACACCGCCACTTTTCAACGCGACAATCATTTCCATTTCGAAATGCACATCACTGGTTTGCGGCGGGTACGGAAACTCACCGCTGGTATCAACATTTTCCGCATTTTTCTGGAAAAAGAATGGTGGCTCTTTATCCGGATCATGACCCATTTCAATGGCGTGATCGGCATAATTACGACCGATACAATAGATCCGGCGCACCGGAAAAACAGCATCACTGCCACGAACTGGCAAGCTTACTTGCTGTGCCGGCTCAATTACATAATTCGTCATCTTGGAATTTTCCTTTTTACCAATAACAAAGCAAATCGATTAAACAGACCGGCGTGCCGCATAATAGGCCACGCGCCGCTCAAGATAGGCCAAGAATTCTGCAATCAAGAAAGCCAGCGAAAACAGCACCAACAGCACTGCCCAGAAATGCTTCATCAAGAAATTTGCAGAATAGAGTTCAAACAGAGCGCCAAATCCGACAATAGATATCAACAATTGCCCAATAATGACACCCTTGACCGCACGAATAAAGCCAATCCGGACACCGCCAAGAATTTCTGGCAAAGCTGCCCAAAAATAGATTTTGAAAAAAGCGTCTGTGGGTGATGCGCCAAAGGAATGTGCCATTTCAACGAGGGACCGGTTAATTTGCAGAACGCCAGCACGGGCATTCAACACAATGATCCAGATCGCAAATAACGCCGTCGTGATAATAATAGCTTTTAGCCCAAACCCAAAGAGCACCATCAGAACAGGCACCAAAGCAGTTAATGGCGCGCTCAAGAACATATTGACCCAAGGCATCAGTTTAACCAGCAATCAGCGCAGCGATCCGGTTTGCCGAACCAGGAACATATGAACGCTTACCAAATTTCATATTCAATTTTTCCTCAATCACATTGGCAATGGATTCAGTGCCGCCACCGCGTGAATGAAGCATGATTGGCTCGCCGTTCAAATCTTCCAGTTTTGCATATTTTTTTGATGTGACTGGAAAGAATTTCAACTTCGACAGCTGATAGATGATACGGATTGGTGCCTTTGACTTTTGCATCACCGAATATGGTGTGCCAAAGCCAATATCCATTTGCCCACTTAAAATCGCCTGAATGGCCAGTTCCTCATCAGAAAAGGCCGTCCATTCATATTCAGGGCCATTTGCCTTGGCATGATCAAGTGCAACGAAAAAGGCTGCCAATTCATCTGATGGTGTTTCAGCAAGCGCGATACGAATCTTGGCCGCCTGTGCGCTAGCCGCAATGGTAAGTGCCATAAAAGCAGACGCAAAATAGACCAATGCATTCCTTAAAATTTTACGCATTATTCCCTCCCTAAATACAAGACACTGCCTAATTTTTCCGCAGGATTATTAAAATTTTATTTGCGGAAATTAAAAGCGAATTCAGAGTTTTAAAATTGATTGCTGATAAAGGACACCTCGTCAATAAAATAGACGTCAGATCAAAACTTAAATAGCCACAATAAAAAGATTTATTTGCCAGAATCTAATCGCTGCGACGCGCACCATGCGCCGAGCGTAACCGTTTTGACCGCATCGCTATCAATCACCTCGATTGGCAAGGGATTTGGCGCGGGTGGCGCATCCCATCCGATTGCCGCCAAGCACCCATCTTCATTTGCGCCGTCAGGCTTGGCCGCAGCATTTTTGTAGACCCATCCGGCCTTTTCGATGCGCCCATAGATTTTTGCACTGTCCTGATCGGCAAATTCCAGCTTTGGCAACGCCTCAATACATTGCCGCAGAAATTGATAGCTTGGTATCCAATCGGGATTCAAAACATCTTCGGGTCGTGTTGCGGCAACATTGACCTCTTTGAACCGATCAATATTGGACAAGGCCACCGGATCAAGGACCGTCATTGAACCATTGCGGCCAAAGGCAATTGTTTTTGGCAATTCGCCAAGCGGAACATCATTATCCAAAAATTCGAAATAAATATTTTTATCAGTGATCGACATCCATGAAAAAAACAATTCGGGAATGCCGGTGAAAGCCTCAATATTGTGATAGAGAAGATCATCCACCGCCTTGTAACGCGCGGTTGTTAGCCCGCGTTGCCATGCACGTTCAACGGTTGCTGGCGGCGGCGTGATCGCAAAAAACAAAAATACCGTTGATCCAAACCGGCTCAATAGCGTGCTTTTGTAATCGCCCTCACTGTCAATCTTGAAACTATCGAACCTAAACCGGTCAATCAGCAGATGTGGAACGGTTTTTTTCTTGGACTTTTGCGCCATATAGCGATCAAGTTTTTTATCAACAAATTCCAATTCCCGGCCGGTCAGCATGGCGGCATATTTATAATCAACGCCAAGACTGTCATAATCCAGCAGATATTTACGCCAATAATCCGGGCTGATAAGGGCAAAATCTTCCCATGGCACGCCCATGCGTTCGGCGAGGCGCCGTTGTTGTGGGCGGATCGTGCTTTTCCCAGCGGCCGACGCCCCTTTTGTATTCATCACAATTGGTTCGCTTTGTGCTGGCAAAAACCGATAGCCCTCGGCCTTGGCCGCCTTTTCAAAAATCGGCGCAATCAAATGGCCAATTTCAGTACTGCCGTGATCATTGCAAAACACCCGAAGCGCCAGTTCAACAATCAATTGCCGGTCAGTGACAATGCGCCCCTGCTTTCCTAAAATGCCGCTCACCACATTAATTAGAGCGATCATGCAGGCGGCAGGAAAATCATCCTCATTGCGAACCCGCTGCCGCAATTGATCTAAGGCCTGTAGTTCCGGCGGTTTTGGGTTTATGTCTATAGGTTTCGGCTGCCGTTTCAAAAACCCGAAAAAGCCTGATTTTGGTTTTTTCTGCGGCGCATCAAAAGAACAGATTTCATCAACAAGTATGGTCAGTTCATGTTTGGCACGTTGCCGCACAAGATCAAACCCAGCTGCAATATCCTGCATTTCGGGAATCATATAACGGCGATAAATCGTATCGACCATGCCGCGAAGCTGCAAACCCAGATATTCATAGCTTGGCCCATCAGGAACCGATAAATCAGCAGTGACGCGGATGAGCACCTCATGCGCAACAAGCCGTTCCACCTTTAAAGCGCAAAGCTGCTCAACCGCAAGGCCGGAAAAATCGGCCACTTCTTTGGCCTGCTGATAGCCAACATCGCTATTTTCAGTCCGAAACAAGGTGATTAGTGGCAACAGCCTCGTTGGTAAATTGGAACTAAGGCCCGGGTTCCAAGCATGATATTCATTATCGGATAAAGATGGTTTTGGAGCCATGTTTCGCGATCCATTCAACGCCAAAATTAAAAAGGGGCACTGAAGCGCCCCCTTTTGTTTTATGCTGATTGTCTCATTTTGTCGCGGATCAGCTTAATCAATGGCAAGAAAATAAGAATGAGGGCAATGACCGTAATTGGCCCAGCAATCGGTCGGTTGAGGAAAATCATAAAATCACCGTCAGAAAACAGAAGTGACTGACGCAATTTAGGTTCGGCAATGGGGCCCAACACGATGGCTAGAACCGCAGGTGCCACTGGATAATCCAGCAAGCGCAGAAAGAAAGCAGCAATTCCAACAATTACCATCAACCATACGTCAAACATATCCTGATAAGCCGCAAATGTGCCAACAAGTGACAGCACAAAGATTAGCGGTGCCAAGATGGTAAATGGCATCCGCAGCATCCACAAAAAGACCGGAATAAAGGCAAGATTGATAAGAACGGCAATTACGTTTGAGATATAGAATGATCCGATCAAAGGCCAAACAAAATCAGGTTGGTTGGTAAACAAAAGTGGCCCTGGCTGCAATCCCCAAATTACCATACCAGCAAGAAGAACAGCCGTTGTAGGAGAACCAGGAATTCCAAGTGTCATCATTGGCAACATTGCGCCCGTTGATGCCGAATTGTTTGCAGCTTCAGGCGCTGCAACACCGTCAATCGAACCTTTGCCATATTCACCTGGGTTACGCGATGTAAGTTTCGCAACACCATAGGCCATTAATGAGCCCGGCGTTGCCCCTGCGGCTGGAAGAATGCCAACAAAAAACCCAAGAAGTGAACCAATAACCGTACCACGCCATGCATGACGAAAATCCTTGATGGCGTCAATGATTGCCCGTGCGCTCACATCTACATTCGACATTGATGATCCATAACGGGACGTATTGATTGTCCAAAGCATCTCACCAATACCGTAAACACCGATGGCCAGAACGAGGAAGCGAATACCGTGTGAAAAACCAGTAATGTCAAAAAATATCAGACGCGGCTCGCCTGAGACGACGTCAAAACCAACTGTCGCCAGTACTAGGCCGATACAAATCGAGAAGATTGTCTTGGGAATATCATCACCGCCGAGACCAACAAAGGTCGCAAAGGCAAGTAACATTAATGCAAAGACTTCAGGATCACCAAATGAAAGAGCAACAGTCGCCAATAACGGTGCAAAAGCTGTAAACATAACGTTTGAAACCGTGCCGCCGGCAAATGATGCCAAAGCAGCAGCAACAAGTGCCAAATGCGCCTTGCCAGCCAATGCCAGTGGGCGACCATCAAAGGTCGTCGCAACCGCGGTCGATGCCCCCGGAATTCCAAGCGTGATGGATGATATCGCACCGCCATACATAGCTCCGTAATAAATCGCGGCAAGGAAAATCATTGGGGAGGTTGCACCACCGGTGAACCCTTGAATTACAAAAGTGAACGGCAGCAAAATGGCAACACCATTCACTGACCCCAAACCAGGCATTGCACCAACAAAAAGGCCAACGATCACGCCAACAATTGCAAGACCAAGGTTGATTGGCTCAAGAGCGACCAAAATGCCATTGAAGAGCGACGCTAAAATATCCATTCTTTATTCCTCAGTTATCCGCGCAGTGACTATAAAAAGATATCATATAAAGGAATGAACAGAGGCTCTGACAATCCCTTTGGAAGAACAATGCGCATCGCAATATCAAAAAAGAAAAAGCTCGC
This sequence comes from Candidatus Puniceispirillum sp., assembly GCA_028383305.1. GTDB lineage: Bacteria > Pseudomonadota > Alphaproteobacteria > Puniceispirillales > Puniceispirillaceae > UBA3439. The sequence continues at coordinate 21,800 of JAOEVD010000003.1, read as the reverse complement.
AACGACCAAGCCAATCGAAATAGATAATGTCGCCCACCAACTGTGACGTCCCAAAAAGCGGACGTAGTAAATCATGAATGCCAAGATCGCAACATAGAAGCCCACGACCTCAATCAAAATCAAAAACCCAAAAAGGCCACCGCCTACAACGAACAACATGCGTCGACCATAACCATCCAGAAACTCTTCTTCTGATTGTGATGGTGGTGACGCTCTACGGTACCAGTTAACACCAATCCAAATCGAACAGATCAGCATGATAGCGGACAACCAGAATGGCCAGAACCCACTCCCTGGGCCTTCACCATCTATCAAGCCTATATTGTCAAATCGAGCAACATCAGGGTTCCAATCTGGAGCCTCGCCTGATTTCCACATTAGGTATATTGAGAGGATTCCCAAGATAAATGCCGTTATAATTTCAGCTCTACGCATACCCTAAAAACCCCTCTCAATACTTTGTTTTTTGGCGCTATTTAATGGCGCCAGATGCCTTCAAGATTTTTGTGTGGTTGGCAATTTGATCTGCCCAATAAGCCTTCAGCTCATCACCAGACATGAGATCACCCATGAGTGACTTCTTCGACTTGTATGTCTGCCAATCTTTTGAAGCATAAACTTTAGCAAAAAGATCGGTATAGTAAGCTTGAGCTTTTTCAGACATTCCAGGTGCACCAACAACAGACCGCTGCATGAAATACGACCAGCTAATCTGCTTGCCACCAGCAAACACTTCACTCAGTGTTGGCACATTTGGGAACATCGGTAGACGCGACTTAGTGAAAGCAACCAATGGAACCATATCGCCGGACTCGTAGAAACCAAGAGCTTCTGATGGGTTGTTTACAGATGAATTCAACTGCTTACCAGCAACCTGTTTTGCGACGGCTCCACCACCCTTATATGGGATGTATTTCATAGACAAACCATAGTTTTCGTTCAAGAAGTCTGTGATGATGTTGTCTTCAGAGTTTTTGCCAGTTCCCCCCATAACCCACTTATTGCCATCAGCTTTTGCCTTGGCTAGGAATTCGGCAAATGTTTTCAGGCCACTATCTTTGTGAACCCAAAGCAAAAATGTATCTTCAGCCATCCGTGCTACTGGGGCAAAGCTCAAGCTATCAATTTTCAGACCAGGTTGACGAAGTGGGGTCGTATAAAACGAGTTCAACGTCACCATGATTGTGTGATCTGGGTCACTTGCCTTAGACGCTGCAATCAAAGCCTCAGCACCTGAACCACCAGATTTATTTGTTGGAACCAACGGCCGATTAGATAGATTTTCTTTTTCGACAATGGCCTGCATCAAACGGGCCATTTTGTCGGCGCCGCCGCCTTTACCTGCCATGATAATGAAATCAATTGGCTTGGTAGGTTCCCAGCCATGTCCGCCGGCAACCGCAATACCTGACACTGACGTTGCCGCCAGAACCATACTAACTGCACCAAAAACTAATTTTTTAATGGACTTCATAGTCTTCTCCTCTGGTTTATTGTGCATGGAAAAATTCTCCATATCCGTGCCATTCTTCTAATCCGATGGCTTTTAAAAGTATTTGCCTGATATTGCCAGGCCGACACCTAATTCGTCATGATTACCGGGATCATTGCATGATCTACGATAAATTGGGTAGTGCCACCCCAAAGCCTCTCTAAATCGTGGTGTTTACTATAGGCACCAAGTACCATTAGATCTGCACCAATTTCTTTGGATTTATCCAAAAGCGCCTGCGCTGTTCGTGACTTGGTTTCGATTTCAAAAATATTAGATGCAATGCTATGTGCTGACAAATATTCCTGCAGCTCGGCTGGCTTTACATTGACCTCTTTTGACTTGACGGTGAGGATTGTCACCGTTTTTGCCGCAGTGAGTATCGGCAAGCACGTAATGACGGCGCGCGATGCTTCGCGTGACCCATCCCATGCGATGGTAACATTGGATCCCAAAATATCAGGGATTGTGCCAATCGGTTCAGGACACATTAAAACGGGTCTGCCGGTATTGAACAGGGCCGCCTTGAGGGTGTTTGCCCCCAAATTGCGGTCGATATCTGGCTTGGCCACGGCGATGATGTCGGCAAGCCTGCCATGATGTCCAATCACATCAATCTGACGTCCCGCCTCTTCAACAAAATTTGCCGTAACTGACTTGCCATCGGGCTTTTCAGACATGTGGATATTGAGGGTTTTGCTTAACGCCAACACTTCGTCACGAAGTCCAGCCTCTTCAATATCAAAAACCTGACTGGTACTTTCAACAAGCTGGGCGCGAAGCGCAGCTGGAATCGGCACCCCAAAGGGAAGCAAATTTTCCGGCTTTGCACGACAATGAGTGATCTCAATATGCGCATTGAATCCGCGCGCCAGCGCAGCTGCATGGGCAAGGACATTATCACCCTTACCATCGCCGCGAACTGGCACCAGAATTTTGCGTATCATGAATTTTCTACCCAAAGAATGTTAAATTACTCAACCGAAAGCTTATGAGCCTTATCAGTAAGATCAAGCCTAAAATAGCCCATCAATCAAACCATTTTCATTTATTCTGATTGTTTCTGCTGATGGCACCCGAGGCAGTCCCGGCATGGTCATAACATCGCCACAAATAACCACAACAAAACCAGCTCCAGCCGACAATCGAACTTCACGAATTGGCAGGCTATGACCGGTTGGTGCACCACGACGGTTTGGGTCGGTAGTAAAGCTGTATTGGGTCTTGGCCATACAAACTGGCAAATCACCATAGCCTTGTGCTTCCCACTGTTTCAGCTGGTCGCGAATCTTGGCATCGGCAATCACTTCATCGGCACGATAAATACGTTTGGCAATTGTTTCGATCTTTTCGAACAATGGCATTTCAGACGGATAAAGCGGTGCATATTGCGACGGGCTGCCATCAATTAACGCGACAACTTTATTGGCAAGTTCGGCTGTGCCTTCACTGCCATTTGCCCAATGTGTTGACAAAATGGCCTCGCTACCTTGTGAGGCAACAAATTCTTTCAACGCTTCAACTTCAGCATCAGTGTCAGTCACAAAATGGTTGATGGCAACGACTGCCGGAACACCAAATTGCTTGATATTCTCAATATGACGGCCAAGGTTTGGACAACCTTTTTTCACAGCGTCAACATTTTCTTGACTAAGATCGGCCTTGGCAACGCCGCCATTCATCTTCATCGCACGAACCGTTGCAACAATAACGACCGCATCGGGGCGAAGCCCTGCTTTGCGGCATTTGATATTGAGAAACTTTTCAGCACCAAGATCAGCCCCAAATCCAGCTTCGGTCACAACATAATCGGCCACCTTTAGTGCTGTTGTTGTTGCCACAACAGAGTTACAGCCATGCGCAATATTCGCAAATGGACCACCATGCACAAAGGCCGGGTTGTTCTCGAGCGTTTGCACAAGATTTGGCTGCATGGCCTGCTGCAGCAGCACAGTCATAGCGCCATCGGCCTTAATATCACGGCAGAAGACAGGTGACCGATCACGGCGATAGGCAACAATGATATCACCAAGGCGACGCTCAAGATCGGCAAGATCGGTTGCAAGACACAAAATCGCCATCACTTCAGAGGCAACGGTAATGTCAAATCCGGCTTCGCGGGGGAAACCATTGGCCACACCGCCAAGATTACAAACGATTTCGCGAAGCGCGCGATCATTCATGTCAAGAACCCGGCGGAAAGCAACACGGCGAATATCAATATCCAGCTCATTGCCCCAATAGATATGGTTATCAAGCATTGCGGCAAGCAGGTTATGCGCTGATGTGATGGCATGGAAATCACCTGTGAAATGCAGGTTCATATCTTCCATTGGTACAACTTGGGCATAGCCACCACCGGCGGCACCGCCCTTCATTCCAAAACATGGGCCAAGTGACGCTTCACGGATACAGATGGCAGCTTTTTTGCCAATCTTGTTCAAGCCATCACCAAGACCAACGGTTGTTGTGGTTTTGCCCTCGCCAGCAGGTGTCGGGTTAATCGCAGTGACCAAGATCAGGCGACCATCTTCTTTTTTAGCGAGGCTTTTGATAAAGTTCTCAGAAATTTTTGCCTTATCATGTCCAAATGGCAGTAGGTCAGCACTTGGAATACCGAGCTTTGCGCCAACTTCCTGAATTGGCAATTTCTTGGCTTCGCGTGCAATTTCGATATCTGTTTTGAAGCTCACGGCTATGATCCTAACTTTGTTCCAGAGTTAATTCCAGCAGCAGCAGCCCATTCGCTTGCCGCTATTTTTCCACCATTGGCAGGCCGTACACGCTTGATTAAAATCCGTCCACCTTCGGCCTGTACCGTCACGCCACCTTCGTCAACCGAAACGACTTCACCAGCCGTTCCCGTACCGCCAACGCGCGCACTGTCATAAATTTTCAATTCACTGCCAGCAATTGTTGTCCACGCCCCGGGCGCAGGGTTGGCGGCACGGATAATATTGTAAACATCGGCAACCGGCTTTGACCAATCAATCTCAGCAGCCGCTTTACCAAACCAGCTTTCATATGAACCATCTTCCAAACGCTGGTCATGCTTGATGATGACGCCAGCCTTGACCAGTTCAAGCCCCTCAATCATCGCATCAACGCCCATTGGGAACAGCTTTTTGAAATAAACATCACCAAGCGTTTCATCAGGGCCGATTTCACAGGTTTTCTGCAACATCATAGGGCCTTCGTCAAGACCATCATCAGGCCAGAAAATAGACAAGCCAGTGCGGGTTTTTCCCATTGCAATCGGCCAGTTGATCGAAGACGGTCCGCGATGTTCTGGACAAAGCGAAGGATGATACTGAAAAGTTCCATATTTTGGCGCATCGCGCACTTCCTGCGGCACAAACAACAACACATATGCCATCATACAAACATCAGCATTAAATGATTGCATCAACGTCAATGCTTCAGGGGTTTTCCATGATGCAGGCTGATGCACGGGCAAACCCTTTTCACGCGCCAGCTCGACCAATGGGTCTTCAGGTTTCCCCTCTTTTGTCGGCGCACAACAAACCGCAACAACATCTTCGCCGCGTTCTAAAAGTCTTTCTAAAACAGCCTGACCAAAAGCCTGCTGTCCGTGTAATACAATTCTCATTGCCTGCTCTCCTAAAGTGCAAAGCCTAATTTTACAGATAAACCATTTAAATCAACAATTTAACAAGATATTATCCTTATTTAGCCGCGCCAACCGCGCCTGATTCGATGATTTGAGCCAGCTCTTCGGCTGAATAACCAAGAACATCCGTCAGGATTTCGGTTGTATGCTCACCAAGTAATGGCGAGCGCTGAACATCAGCCGGACTGTCGGATAATTTTATCGGACAGCCAACCGAGATATATTCGCCGCGCTTTGGATGATCGACCTTTACCAAAGTTCCGGTCGCATAAAGACCTTCATCTTCGGCAATTTCTTTCATCGACAAGATCGGACCAACCGGAATATCAAGCGGGTTACATGCATCCATGACCTCAAATTTAGTCTTGGTCATTGTCCATTGTTCAATACGCTCAAAAATCTCGTTCAATTTATCGAGCCGCTGTGGTGGCTTGGCATAACCTTCTTTGGTTTTCCAATCAGGTTCGCCAATGATATCGCAAACCTTTTCCCAGACTGCCGCCTGAATGATAAAATAGGTATAGGCGTTTGGATCTTGCTCCCACCCTTTACAACGCAGAATGCGTCCGGGCTGTCCGCCACCTGAATCATTGCCAGCGCGCGGCGTGGCATCACCAAATGGAATGCCTTCGCCGAATTGTGAATATTCTTTCAATGGGCCAGCAGCAAGACGCTGCTGATCACGAAGCTTTACGCGGGCAAGGTTTAGAACCGAATCCTGCATCGCCGCAGTGACTTTTTGGCCACGACCAGATTTTTCGCGGTGGAACAGCGCGGTTACAATGCCAAGGCACAAATGAAGACCAGTTCCCGAATCACCAATCTGCGCGCCTGTCACCAATGGCGGGCCATCACGAAAACCGGTTGTTGAGGCCGAACCACCCGCACATTGCGCGACATTTTCATAAACCTTGCAATCTTGATATTTGCCCGGGCCAAAGCCTTTGATTGACGCCATGATCAGGCGCGGATTGATTTCTTGAATCCGCTCCCATGTAAAGCCCATCCGGTCAAGCGCGCCCGGGGCAAAATTTTCCACAAGAACATCACAAGTTTCGATAAGACGGGTCAAAATCTGCTTGCCGGTTTCGTTTTTAGAATTCAGCTCAATTGACCGTTTATTATGGTTCAACATGGTGAAATAGAGGCTGTCGGCCCCTTCAACATCGACGAGTTGCTGGCGCGTTGCATCACCGACACCCGGACGCTCAACCTTGATAACATCCGCGCCAAACCAAGCCAGAAGCTGAGTACAGGTTGGGCCTGACTGAACATGGGTGAAATCCAGAACTTTAATACCTTGAAGAGCTTTCATAATCTTATCCTATGTGTAAACCGGAATGCTTTGACTCTGTTGCTATTTCTTTGAAACCACACTTTGTGGGTTCAAGTTACCGATGCGACCACTTTCCGTACCGGCATTTTCATCAATGACAGCATTGACCAAGGTTGGCTTGCCACTATCCATTGCTTCATTCACCGCGCGCGTCAGCTCATCCGGTGTCGTCGCATAAACGCCAACACCACCAAAGGCAGCCATCATTTGGTCATAGCGGGCATCTTTGACAAACACGGTCGGGGCGACGTCTTCGCCACCTGTCGGGTTTTGATCGGTACCGCGATAGATGCCGTTATTGTTGAACACAACAACACAGACGGGCAAATTATAGCGGCAGATCGTTTCGATCTCCATGCCCGAAAATCCAAAAGCGCTATCGCCTTCAACGGCCAAAACGGGCAGGCCAGTCTCGACCGCCGCAGCAACAGCTGCGCCCATGCCGATACCCATAATACCCCATGTGCCAACATCAAGACGCTTGCGCGGCTTAAACACATCAATGATACTCCGCGCGAAATCAAGGGTGTTTGCACCCTCATTCACAAGGATCGCATCAGGACGCTGCTTGACGATCGTGCGAAGCGCACCAAGAGCACTATGGAAATCCATTGGCACTGTGTTGCTCATAAGCTTGGCTGACATTTTTTCCAGATTCACATCTTTGCGCGTCTGGATATTGGCAATCCAATCGGCAGGAACAGCTGGCCATTTATCGCCCATCGCCTTGGTCATGGCGCTTAAGCATGATCCGATATCGCCAACGACGGGTGCTGCAATCTCGACATTGCTGTCCATTTCGCGCGGCTCGATATCAACCTGAATAAAGCGTTTCGATCCGGGCTCGCCCCAGCTTTTGCCCTTGCCATGCGACAACAGCCAGTTCAAACGCGCCCCAACCATGACAACAACATCAGCCTCTTTTAGCACCAGCGAACGTGCGGCACCAGCTGATTGCGGGTGATCATCAGGCAGCAGACCTTTGGCCATGCTCATCGGCAGATACGGAACGCCACTTTTTTCAACAAAGCTGCGCACGATTTCGTCTTGTTGCGCATAGGCAGCGCCTTTACCAAGAATGATCAATGGACGTTTTGCACTTTTCAGCACATCAAGCGCACGCGCAATCGAATCAGGTGATGGCAATTGCTGCGGTGCTGGATCAACGACTTTGACAAGTGATTTCTGGCCTTCAGCCGCATCCATGACTTGGGCGAATAATTTGGCTGGTAGATCAAGATAAACACCGCCCGGACGACCTGAAACCGCGGCACGAATGGCGCGGGCAACAGCAATGCCGATATCTTCAGCGTGAAGAACGCGGAAGGCCGCCTTACAAAGTGGCTTGGCAATGGCCAGCTGGTCCATTTCTTCATAGTCACCTTGCTGCAAATCGACAATCTCACGCTCGGATGAGCCACTGATCAGGATCATCGGGAAACAATTTGTGGTGGCATTGGCAAGCGCGGTCAGACCGTTCAAAAATCCTGGTGCCGACACGGTTAGGCAGATGCCCGGCTTTTTGGTCAGATAACCGGCAATCGATGCTGCGTTGCCAGCATGCTGTTCATGACGGAAGGAAATCACCCGCATGCCCTCAGCTTGAGCAATCCGGCCAAGATCGGTGATCGGAATACCCGGCACACCGTAAATTGTGTTGATATCATTGAGCTTAAGCGCATCAATAACGAGGTGAAAACCGTCAGTTAGCGCCTGTGTCTCGGATGAAGTCATTTTTTGTGTCTCCTTGGTATCTTCAAAGTAAATGTAAAAAGTGATTTTTAGGCTTTTGGTCGGAACTGCGGCTTGTTTATTTTGTCATGGCAGATGACCGTTTATGTTTTTTCTGATGCTTTTTCTGATTTCGCGATTTCAGCGCGGGCTTTTCCTTTATTTGCAAGCCGCGTCCATCTTTCCCGAATATGATCATGCAAACGCATAGTATGTTCGCGCACCAGACGCGACGCCAATTCGCTGTCGCGCGCCTCAAGCGCTTCGATAATTTCCATATGATCGGCAACTGAATGGGTGGCGCGATTATTTTCGCCCATTGCCCGCCGCCGCACCGCAAACATATGCGCAAACAAACCATCGGTTGTCGACTTTAATAGCGGGCTGCCCGACAGATCAAAAATGGCCTGGTGGAATTTGATATTAGCATCTGAATATTCGCTCAGCTCGGCTTTTGACGCGGTCGCGCTGTGGCGCATGGCAAATTCGCGCAACGCTTTAATATCGGCCTCGGGGGCAATGCGCGCGGCGATATGCGCTGCCATGCTTTCCAACGCAGCCCAAGTGACGACCATATCCAGAATTTCTTCAAGACTTTTGCGATGGATGAAAACGCCTTTGCGCGGTAAAATCTCGACAAGACCATCTTGTGCCAATCGCGCCAAAGCTTCCCGAATGGGTGTTCGTGAAATACCAAGCTGGTCGGCGAGCCGGCGCTCATCAAGGCGCAGCTCTTCATCGGCATCATAGATATCAACCTTTAAAATGCTTTCGCGAAGCACATCATAGATATGGTCTTTTAACGTGAAATTGATCGAAACAGGCTTTAATTTGACATCAATTGCCATCAATTCCTCCCCTTCAATTTCCGACCCTAATTGATATGAATTTTGCGTTATCTCGCGCTTTATCTGGTATACCTTACACCTGACATAACACTCGTCAAGCGGTTTTTAGAACGATAGTTTAACGATAGCGCTTGCTATTAGTGGTGTGTGGCATACCATATAAAGCAGGAATATTGCAAAATATGAGGCAAAACAACGACCCGATTTGACTGATATGTCGTAAGGCAGTTTCACCAAAACTGTTGCGTAAAAAACTTGTGTGCATTTTTTGCGTAGATATGTGAGAACAGATCGATCGTTGCAATTTTTGTGGCTTTATCACACAAGGCCACATAGCGGGAGAAAGACAGTAACAATGAATATCCATGAACATCAGGCGAAGAAAATTTTACAGACATTTGGTGCGCCCATTGCTGCTGGCGTCGCAATCACCAGCCTTGACCAAGCCAAAAGCGCAATTGCATCCCTTCCCGGCCCAGTATGGGTGGTCAAAAGCCAGATCCATGCTGGCGGACGCGGAAAAGGAAAATTCAAGGAACTTGGCGTTGATGCCAAAGGTGGCGTTCGCGTCTCTTTCTCGGCTGAGGAAGCCCTTGCCAATGCTGTTGAAATGTTTGGCAAAACCCTCGTGACACAGCAAACCGGCCCAAATGGCAAAGCCGTCAATCAGCTTTATGTCGAAGATGGCGCTGATATTGACCGTGAATTATATCTGTCGATCCTCGTTGACCGCGAAACCGGCAAAACCTCTTTCGTCGCCTCAACCGAAGGCGGCATGGATATTGAGACGGTTGCACATGACACGCCTGAACTGATTCATTCAGTTGGCATTAACGCTAGCACTGGCTGCACTGATGCCGACGCGGCAACACTCGCTAATGCGTTAAAGCTTGAGGGGTCAGCGCGCGAACAGGGCATGGCGCTTTTCAAGAATCTTTTCGAGGCTTTTGTCAGCAAGGATATGAGCCTTTTGGAAATCAACCCGTTGATCATCACCAAATCAAATGATGTTCAGGTGCTTGATGCCAAAGTGTCTTTTGATAACAACGCGCTGTTCCGGCATCCCGATGTTATAGAATTACGCGACATTACTGAAGAAGATGAAAAAGAAGTCGAAGCCTCAAAATATGACCTTGCCTATATCGCTCTTGATGGTGAAATTGGCTGTATGGTCAATGGTGCCGGTCTTGCGATGGCCACAATGGACATCATCAAGCTATATGGCGCCGAGCCAGCAAACTTTCTTGATGTTGGCGGCAGCGCAACAACCGAACGCGTTACCGCAGCCTTTAAAATCATTACCGCTGATCCAAATGTAAAAGGGATTTTGGTCAATATTTTTGGCGGCATCATGCGTTGTGATGTTATTGCCGAGGGCGTTGTCCAAGCGGCTAAGGATATCAATCTTAAAGTGCCTTTGGTGGTTCGCCTCGAAGGCACCAAGGTCGATGAAGGCAAAGCCATTATCAACAGCAGTGGGCTGAATGTTATCGCCGCCGATGATTTGGATGATGCAGCTCAAAAAATTGTCAAAGCAGTGAAAGGCTAAGCACATGTCTATTCTCATCAATAAAGACACTAAAATCATTGTGCAAGGTCTGACTGGTAAAACGGGCACATTTCACACTGAACAGGCATTGGCCTATCATGGCACGCAAATGCTCGCCGGAACCCACCCAAAGAAAGGTGGCCAGCAGTGGACTAGCGCCGATGGGCAAAGCCTGCCGCTATTTACCACTGTTGCCGAAGCCAAGGACGCCACTGGCGCCAACGCCTCGGTTATCTATGTTCCACCAGCAGGCGCTGCGGCTGCGATTGAAGAAGCGATTGATGCTGGCATTGATCTGATTACCTGTATCACCGAAGGTGTACCGGTTCAGGATATGGTGCGGGTAAAGGAAAAGCTGGATAAGTCGAAATCACGCCTGATCGGGCCAAACTGTCCGGGTCTGATGACACCTGACGAATGCAAAATCGGCATCATGCCGCCAAGCATTTTCCGCAAAGGTTCGGTTGGCGTGCTGTCACGCTCTGGCACTCTGACCTATGAGGCAGTGTATCAGACATCAATGGCCGGTCTTGGCCAGTCGTCGGCTGTCGGCATTGGCGGTGATCCGGTAAAAGGCACTGAATTTATCGATGTTTTGGAAATGTTCCTTGCTGATGATCAAACCGAATCGATCATCATGATTGGCGAAATCGGCGGATCAGCCGAAGAAGATGCGGCGCAATTCCTGATCGACGAAGCCAAAAAAGGTCGTTCAAAGCCGATGGTTGGCTTTATCGCTGGCCGCACCTCACCGCCTGGCCGCACCATGGGTCATGCTGGTGCCGTTATTTCAGGTGGTAAGGGCGGTGCTGATGAAAAAATTGCGGCGCTAGAAGACGCAGGAGTGCGCGTGTCACCGTCTCCTGCCAAACTTGGCGTCACGCTTGTGGATGTTCTGAACGGCTAGATCAGCATCCCTCCACCGCAGGCAAAAGGGGCGATACTGATGGTACCGCCCCTTTTTAATATGCAATATTTATGCGTGAGTTGGACTGTTAAACGCTATTAAGCGACCTTAAAAAAAGGCGCCTCAAACCGGTTGGCATCAAGACGGTCATTCACAATTGCGACAGTCTCGTCAAGAAGGTCATTCTGCATGCCGATGCTGGCGGCAACCCGCTGCACCAGCAAATCAACACGCTCGATCGTCTTGGCACCACCATCAATCGCGCGCGCGGCTGAGGACGGCTTTAACAGGCTGCTAGCTGCATTTGCATATTTGTCAAACGGTACCTGATCAGCCGCATCTGCGCCAAGCGCCCGTGCCAGCGTGTCAACCCAAGCATACATTTCCGCCGAGGCAGCAAGATCGCCATGAACAGCATCGCGAATTGCCCGCACGCCGTCACGCTGGACGCATTGATAATTGCCGGTCAAAAGCATGCTCCACTTCGCCATTGGCACAAACAGGCTGTCATAGATGCGCAGCTTTACCGGCACATCCTTGCCATCAACGGTAACCGCGGCAATATCGGATTCAAGCTGGCGAAGCATTGCATTATGCGCCAGATCAGCAAATACCGCTGCCTTAAAATTGGTTGGCAGACCAACATGAAGAATATTGGTGCCTTCTTCGGGTGGACGAAAAGCCTGAGGGTCCGGGCTGCAAAGCGACATCAGACCGGGCTCGAAATCTGCCCAAACCGACACATCATCATAGCACATGTCAAGCGGTGCCCCAGCCAGCGCATCGATACGGCGCAAAAATGGCAAAGGCGGCATATTCATTATCGATAAGCATGGCTTGCGGCTGGCGGCAATGCGTTGCATCAAATCGCGCACCTGCGGCTCCGAATATTGTGGTTCCTGCATGGCAAGGCTAATCATGTCATAATCTTCAGGCCGCGCATCGGCCGGTGTGACCGCATCAAGCGTGCCAGCAAGATCATGAGACCTAAATGCCCTGTGACTATCTTCATCGCGCAATTTGATTCTGACTTCAGTGCCCTCATCATTAATCAGCGCGGCCGATTTGCTGCGGCAGATCAAAGTGACATCATGGCCAGCCATCAATAGTTTTGTTGACAGAAGTGAGCCATACGAGGCTCCTAGGATCAAAAGTTTCATGGCTCGACTCCCCTTCATTCCTTCATGATCGCGATGCTTAAGCCGTCCAAGCGGGCAATTTCGGCCTTACCTAATCTAGCTTTACTGGTAGAAACAAAGAATTCAAAGGAAAATAGTGAAAAAATGAAAATTGTAAATATTTTACATTTTCTTTTTACTTTGGTGCAAAATCCAACAAAAAACCCCGATCACCGGTAATGGTGATCGGGGCAGTGTTTTTGGATCGCGTCAAATGATACGGGTTACCATGCCTATTCGGCGGCAATGCCCATCGTGGCGGCAACCCGACAAGCGGCAAATTTGAACTCAGGTATCTTACCAAATGGATCAACAACCGGATTGGTCAAGATATTCGCGGCAGCTTCGACATAAGCGAATGGCACAAAGACCATGTCTTCAGCAACCGCACGATCGGCACGCGCCATGATCGAAATCGACCCACGCCGCGTTTCAATCGTTATCATATCACCAGCCTCGACTCCCAACCGGCGAAGGGTGCGCGGATGGAGTGAGGCATTTGCCTGCGGTTCAACCGCATCCAGCACTGTGGCACGGCGGGTCATTGATCCAGTATGCCAATGCTCGAGCTGGCGGCCCGTTGTCAAAATCATCGGATATTCTGTATCCGGTGTTTCGGCAGGCGCAATAATACTGGCAGGGGTGAATCTAGCCCGCCCATCAGTTCGCGGGAACCCATCACCAAACACGATCGGCTGCCCCGGATCAGTTTCATCCAGTGATGGATAGGTAACAACATTTTCAGCTGCCAAACGATCCCATGAGATATTATCAAGTGATTTCATCGATAGTTTCATTTCGGCAAACACTTCGCGCGGATGCGTATAGGTCCAATCAAGACCAATGCGTTTCGCAAGCTCGACGGTAATCCACCAATCTTCGCGGGCGTCACCTGGCGGTGCAATGGCCGGACGACCCATTTGAACCTGACGGTTTGTATTGGTTACGGTTCCGGTTTTTTCTGCCCACGCCGATGCTGGCAAAATCACATCAGCATAATTAGCGGTCTCGGTCAGGAAAATATCCTGCACAACCAGATGATCCAGCTTGGCAAGCGCCGCCCGCGCATGATCGGCATCAGGGTCGGACATAGCCGGATTTTCACCAAGAACATACATCGAAGTGATATCACCATCATGAATTGCATCCATAATTTCGGTCACGGTCAGGCCTTTTTCTGGCGCAATCGAATCTGAATGCCAAATTTCATTAAAGGCCGAACGCACACCATCATCGGTGACGCTTTGATAATCGGGAAGGAACATTGGGATCAAACCCGCATCAGATGCGCCCTGAACATTGTTCTGGCCGCGCAGCGGATGCAAGCCGGTTCCCAGACGCCCAACCTGTCCACACATCAAAGCCAGCGAAATCAGGCAACGTGAATTATCGGTTCCGTGGATATGCTGCGACACGCCCATTCCCCAGAAAATCATCGCTGATTTGGCACCGGCAAAATCGCGCGCAACAGCACGAAGCGTTTTCGCCTCAATGCCGCAGAATTTAGACATTTTCTCCGGCGAAAATTCTTTGAGATGCGCTTTCATCGCGTCCCAGTTTTCGGTAAAGCTCTCGATATATTGCTGATCATAAAGCTGTTCTTCGACAATCACATGCATGATGGCGTTCAGCATTGACACATCGGCACCCGGGCGGAATTGCAACATATGAGCAGCATGACGCTGGAGTCCCTGCCCGCGCGGATCCATCACAATCAATTTACCGCCACGTTTGGCAAATTGTTTGAAATAGGTTGCCGCAACCGGATGGTTTTCGGTTGGGTTGGCACCAATCACAATGGCGACGTCGGCATTTTCAATTTCGTTAAAGGTTGCCGTAACCGCAGCCGAACCCACATTTTCCAGCAAAGCCGCAACCGATGAGGCATGACATAGCCGCGTACAATGATCGACGTTATTATGGCCAAACCCCTGACGGATCATCTTTTGGAAAAGATAGGCTTCTTCATTCGAACATTTTGCCGATCCGAAACCGGCAATGCGCTTACCTGAAATATCGCGATGCTTGATAAAGCCGTTTGCCGCCGCATCCAGCGCTTCTTCCCAGCTGGCTTCGCGGAAATGCGTCAACGCATTTGCCGGATCAACATTCAGCCCCTTTGCTGGCGCATCATCACGCCGGATTAATGGCTTGGTCAGGCGGTGATCGTGATGAACATAGTCAAAACCGAACCGCCCCTTTACACAAAGCCGGTTTTCGTTGGCTGGGCCATTCACCCCTTCAACATATTTGATTTCATCATCCTTGATTTTTAAGGAAAGCTGGCAACCAACCCCGCAATAAGGGCAAACTGACTGGACTTCGCGATCGAAATCTTTGCTGTCGCCATGCTGTGCATCATCAAGAACGCTTGCCGGCATCAAAGCACCCGTTGGGCAGGCCTGAACACATTCACCACAGGCAACACAGGTTGATTGCCCCATTGGATCATTCATATCAAAAACGATCTGCGCATCGAGACCGCGTCCGGCCATGCCAATCACATCATTCACCTGCACTTCACGACAAGCGCGAACGCAAAGGTTACAATGGATACAGGCGTCCAGATTGACACTCATCGCCACATGACTATCGTCAAGCAGCGGAACATGACAGGCATCACGCGCCGGAAAACGGCTTTCAGACACACCATTCAATGCGGCCATATCCAGAAAATGTGATGACGCATCATGCGGCTGGTTGGGCTGGTCTGCCGCCAGCAATTCGACCACAAGCGCGCGTGATTTCTCGGCGCGTTCGCTTGCCGTATTCACCACCATGCCATCTTGTACCGGCCGGATACAAGAGGCAGCCAAAACGCGCTCACCCTCGATTTCAACCATACAGGCACGGCAATTGCCATCCGAGCGATACCCGGGCTCGGGCTTGTGACACAAATGTGGAATCAAGGTTCCTTGGGCTTGTGCCGCTTCCCAAATGGTTGCGCCTTCTGGCACGGAAATATCCTTGCTATCCAGTTTAAAGGTTACGGTTTTTTGCGGCGTTGAATCTAGCATGGGGGCCTCAACTAACTTCTTCAGAGAAATGTTTCATCGTTAAACGAATAGGGTTCGGGGCAGCTTGTCCCAATCCGCAGATGGACGCGTCCTGCATCACATCACACAGATCCTGCAACAAAGGCTGATCCCATTTGTCGGCTTGCATCAGCTGAACCGCCTTGCTGCAACCGGCGCGGCATGGCGTGCATTGACCACAGCTTTCATCTTCAAAAAAGCGAAGCATATTCAGCGCCGCGTCACGCACCCGATCTTGATCCGACAACACCACCACCGCAGCCGACCCAATAAAGGTGCCAAGCGGTTGCAATGTATCAAAATCAAGCGGAACGTCATTCACGCTGGCAGGCAACAGGCCTGATGATGGACCACCCGGTTGATAGGCCTTGAAAACATGGTCTTCGGCCATGCCGCCAGCCGCCTCAATAATATCGGTAATAGTTGAACCGGACGGCAAAAGATGCACACCCGGATTTGCCACACGGCCCGATACTGAATAGCTGCGAAGACCTGTCCGCCCGTTCTTTTCAACCGACGACAGCACCTCTGGCCCTTCACGGCAAATGCGGGTAATCCAGTGCAGCGTTTCGATATTATGCACCAATGTTGGCCGGTTAAAGATACCAACCTGTGCGACATAAGGCGGGCGGTGACGCGGCAATCCGCGCTTGCCTTCAATCGATTCAATCATCGCGCTTTCTTCACCGCAGATATAGGCACCAGCACCACGGCGCATATCAATATACCCCTTTGCCACCAAACCGGCATCTTCCAGCCTTGCAATTTCATCAGCCAGAATTTTCAGCACAACCGGATATTCGTCACGCATATAGATAAAGCAGGTATCAGCCTCAACCGCCCATGCCGCAATCAACATGCCCTCGAGGAACAAATGCGGCGTCCGCTCAAGATAATAACGGTCTTTGAACGTACCCGGCTCGCCCTCATCGCCATTGACGGCTAGATAGCGTGGGCCTTCGGCAGCTCGCACAAAGCCCCATTTTTTGCCTGACGGAAATCCTGCCCCACCAAGCCCGCGAAGGCCACTTTGATTCACCAATTCCTGAACCGCCTGCCAATCACCATCAGCACGAAACGACTCAAGCTTGTCATAACCACCGGTCGCCCGATAGGCCGCCAAATCCTGATAATCGGTCATATGCGGATGTGTGTCATCTGCCGCAATCGCAGCATCGACCTTTTCGACTGTTGCAAAATCAATATGATTATGACCGATTTCAAGCACTGGCGCTGTGTCACAGCGTCCCATGCATGGCGCGCGCAAAACCCGCACCTTGTTTGGATCAAGACCATCTTCAAGCGCTGATTTCAACGCCTGCGCACCGGCCAATTCACATGACAGCGAGTCACAGACACGAATCGTCAGTGCTGGCGGCGGCACGTCACCATCTCTCACGACATCGAAATGCGCATAAAAGGTGGCAACTTCGTAAACTTCGGTCTGCGCCATGCGCATTTCTTCAGCAAGCGCATTGAGATTCTGCACGCTAAGATGCCCATAGTGATCCTGAACCAGATGCAGATGCTCGATCAGTAAATCGCGTCGCCGCGGCCGGTCACCAAGAAGCGCCCGAACATTTGCCAAGGCAGCATCATCAACCTGCCGTCCTTTTGGGGTTTTCCGCCCTTTTCCAGGAGCCGATTTCCAAACCCCAATATCGCCGTCAAAAGTATCCACATAAATCTCCTAATTTGCGCCAAAAGTGTCACATTTCGCGCCCGCGCCGTCAAATACATTATTTGGTATACCAGAAATAAAATCTTCAGCAACCAACTGATTGCCTCTTTAACTTATGACTGACTTTCTAAATTTGTTATACAGAAACCGACATGTTGTGATCCGATGAACGCCGCGCCAAAAAAATCGGCACATGCCATGAATTGACGGATAATGATGGCTGCGCTAACACATAGCCGGATAAGGGCGATGCAAACAGTCCTAACTACGCCAAAAAACTGCAATGTTACCCCGTTTTATCGATCAGAACCCGCTTCATAAAGGACATATCATGACCCTACCAACGCAAATGACCGTTATTGAAATGCGCGAGGCTGGCGGCCCTGATGTTCTTGTCACTGGCAAACGTGACGTGCCGCAGCCGCGTGCCGATGAGGTTTTGATCAAAGTGACCGCCGCTGGCGTCAACGGGCCTGACCTTGTGCAACGCCGTGGCCATTACCCACCGCCGAAAGGCGCGTCTGATCTATTGGGTCTTGAAGTATCAGGCGAGATCGTTGCCATTGGCGCGGCGCAAACGCAATGGGCGATTGGCGACCATGTTTGCGCCTTAACCAATGGCGGCGGCTATGCTGAATATGTTGCGGTAACGGCAAGCCATTGCCTGCCAATTCCGGCAGGCGTGTCTGACATTGATGCCGCTGGCCTTCCCGAGACCTATTTTACCGTCTGGAGCAATGTGTTCTTTCAGCAGCACATCAAACAAGATGCGGTTTTTCTTGTTCATGGCGGCGCTGGCGGCATTGGCTCAACAGCAATTCAGCTTGGCACGGCAATGGGATTGCAGGTGTTCACGACGGCTGATTCGGATGAGGCCTGCGCCTATTGCGAAGCGCTTGGCGCGAAACGAGCCATCAATTTCAAACAGGATGATTTTGTTCCGGTTCTACGCGAGGCCGGTGGCGCCGATATCATTCTTGATATTATTGGTGGTGATTATGTGGCGCGCAATATCAAAGCAGCCCATGCCGATGCGCGGATTATCCAGCTTGCGTTCAACCTGGGATCAAAAATGGAAATTGATCTGATGCCGGTGATGCTGAAACGCCTCACCCTTACCGGATCAACATTAAGGTCACGCCCTGAGGCTTTTAAATCGGCAGTTGCTGCTGATCTGCAAAAGATCGCATGGCCTTTTTTCAGTGCGGCGCCAGCACAATTACGCTCGACAACCTTTACCAGCTTTGATCTGGCTGATGCAGCAAAAGCGCATGAACTGATGGGATCGGGAACCCAGCGCGGCAAGATTTTGCTGACGCTATAATTTGCATCATCTGGCAGCGATTCTCTATCCATCACAAAGGCAGCGCTAATCCCACTCAACGTCAAAATGCGTAACAACGTCGCGAATTTGCGCATCATCAAGTCCGCATGCCGGTAGCCCGCGCAATAAAAGCGCCAGCCTTGCCGTTTCTTCTAATTCTTCAACCGCATAAACGGCGGCTTCCAGCCCCTTGCCTGCGACCACCGGCCCATGATTGGCAAGCATCACCGCGCTATGTTTTCCGGCAAGCCCCGTAATGGCATTGGCAACGGCAGAATCACCCGGCCGGAAATAAGGAAGCAGCGCAACCTTACCAAGCCGCATCACCGAATAGGCGGTCAGTGGCGGTAGAAAATTTGTCGCATCATCAACAGGCAAGGTCGACAATGCCACCGAATGGGTTGCATGAAGATGCACAATCGCACCAGCTTGTGACCGGCTGTCATAAAAAGCGGCATGAAGCGGCATTTCCTTGGTTGGCGGATCACCCGATATCAATGTTCCGGTCGCATCAAACCGGCTTAGCCTTGCCGGATCCAGCCTGCCAAAGCAACTATCGGTTGGCGTCACAAGAAGCCCGCCATCGTCACACCGAACCGAGATATTCCCACTTGACCCAACGGTAAGCCCGCGATCAAACATTGATTTCGCCAATTGGCAAATCTGTTCACGAAGCTGGGCTTCGGTCATTTTGCACCCCCTGCCAAAATCGCTGCAGCCTTTTCAAAAAAATCATCAGCGCCAAAATTCCCTGATTTCAGTGCAATCGTCAGATTCGGTCCGGCGCGCATCGCTGGCACGCCAGGGTCAATTTCCGGCCCCATTGATAGGGCGTTCAGCCGCAAAGCCTTGACAACCGCGCCCGAGGTTTCCCCGCCAGCAACAACCAGACGTTCAATCCCGGCGGCAACAAGCGCAATGGCAAGATCACCAAATAATTCATCAAGCCGGTCAGCAACCGCCTTCATCCCAAATTCTGCCTGCACCTGCTGAACCGCGGTTGGCGATGCAGATGAACAGAGTATCGGCAATCCGTCTTGAGCCAAAAGCCAATCTACTAAGCCTTCAATTGTCACCTCACCCCGCATCACGCCAGCGACATCAATTTCATATTGCGCACTAGTTTTGGCATGGGTGGCAATCTGGTTTCGGGTAGCCTCAGAACATGACCCGCTTAGAATGGCGCAGCGCCCGGCTTGCCCTTGCCAATCCTGCTTTATTACCGAAATCTGACCGGTTTTGACAAAATTTGCCGGCAAACCCATCGCCACACCCGACCCGCCAGTGACCAAAACCAGATCACGCGCCGCAGCCCCAATCGCAATCAAATCATCGTCATGAATCGCATCAACGACGATTAGATGACGGCCGTCACGCGCCTCAGCGGCAAGCGCATCACGAATTGCATCACTGCCTTTCACAACAATCGCCATTGGCACCTGCCCAACCGCACCACGGCTTTGACGACCCAAAACATGGCGAAGATCGGGGTCGCGCATTGGCGTTAGCGGATGATCTTTCATCGGGCTATCTGACAGCAATTGATCTTTGACGAAAAGATGGCCTTGGAACACCGCGCGTCCAGTTCCGGGAAATGCTGGACAAACAATAACCGCATCAGCCGCCAATGCAGATGCCAGCGCCTCTGCCACCGGCCCAATATTGCCGTCATCGGTTGAATCAAATGTTGAACAATATTTGAAGAAAAATTGTTTGCAGCCCTGATCTTGTAGCCATTTCAGCGCCGCTAGCGACTGCTTGA
Organism: Candidatus Puniceispirillum sp.; assembly: GCA_028383305.1. Classification (GTDB taxonomy): domain Bacteria; phylum Pseudomonadota; class Alphaproteobacteria; order Puniceispirillales; family Puniceispirillaceae; genus UBA3439. Next base: position 1,326 of record JAOEVD010000003.1, on the reverse strand, counting down.
TCGCCTCGGCCGCGGGGATTGAACGCGATTTCAGCGCAATCACCCCAGCCTCGACCGATGCTTGTGCTGGTGCTGATGGCACACCGCTATATTGCACAACCGCCATTCCGGCCTTTGCCAATGTGTTGGCAAGGTCGCTTGACCCCGTAAAATCATCACCAATACAGCCAAGCAACATCGCGTCAAATCACCTTTTTACAGTCAATTCAGAAATACCTTCTCGCGTTTTGCAGCATATCATGCCAATCGGCAACTACCAGCATGAAGTCGGTCTTTACTGCCTTTGCCAAATGGGATTGCAGAAGACAGCGCAAATTAGGCGTGAAGTTCAAGTACGCGCTGCATTGACGGGCGTTCGCGCATCAAGGCGTCATGCGCCCTGATTTTGGCGAATGGATCGAGATCGACCTCATCATCTTTAAACCAGCGCGTTACCAGCGCCATGTAGGGATCACAAAAAGAAAATTTATCACCAAGAACATATGGCCCTTTGAAATAATGGGCTTCGATCATCTGCGCATATTCGGTCATGTTTTCCTTGACCTTGGCGCGCATTGAGTCATGCGCTACCAGATCATCGGCCCAGCGTGCGCCGCGATGTTTATGCGCATGCGCAACATGAACCGTTGATGCCATATAGCTGTTAAAGGACTGCGCGATGGCAAATTCAAACGGATCGCTTGGTGCCAGATCATGCTCGGGGAAACGCTGTGCCAAATAAACAAGAATGGCAGGTGTTTCGGTCAAGACCCCCTTTTCGGTAACCAGTGACGGCAACCGCCCTTTCGGATTTACCGCTAAATAGGCTGGCGAGCGTTGTTCGCCTGTCATGAAATCAATACGAACCGCGTTATAGTCAGCACCAATATCTTCAAGCAGAATATGCGGCGCATAAGCGGCAGAATTTTTTGCATAGTAAAAGGTCAACATATCGAAAGCCTCTTGGGGTTAGCATTTCAGGTTATTATTTCAGTTTATGGGTTTTGCTTAACGGCTTATCTGCGGCAGTTCAGCCACACCATGATCGGAAGCCAATTTGGCAAAAAGCGCAAGATCTGATGCCGCAAAAGGAATGCCGGTCTTGCGCCGTTCAGTCTCAAGGCGTGATTCAATTTCACCCGGCATCAAGATTTCGTCAAATCCATCAGCCAGCGGGTTAGTTTTGATCCGGCCGACAAGCGTGTCCATCCGCTCACGAAACCCCTGTTCAGTGACAAAAATCCCCGGCTTTAGCGCCATGAAGAAATGTCCAACATTTTGTGGCCGATTCCAGACGGTATATTGATCTGGAACATCACCACCAAAATTTGCGCCCGAAAAAACCCC
>JAOEVD010000029.1 GCA_028383305.1 Candidatus Puniceispirillum sp. | reverse complement strand
AGCGCACTTGCCGGTCTTTCAACGACCTCGCCAGCCGCGATCTGGTTAATCAACCGGTCGGGAAGTTGGCGGATAACAGCCATAACGGCGGTCTAATTGACGGTAAGCGGTTGATCGCTTGCTGGATCAATGGCCTTGGTTCCGCCTTCGGTTGGTGCTTGTCCGGCAAGACGCGCTTTGCGAAGCCGCAGATCTTCGGCCATTTTATCGAGAACCGGCCCCACATCAGGAACACCGCCAAACAGCGTTTGCAATGGCAACCGCTTTTCCAACTGAATGCCATAGGTTTCTTCGTCGACCTTGGTGCGGATATCATCAGGAACGCCGGAAAAATCAAACAAACCGGCAAATTCAGACCCTTCAACTGTTTGCGAGCCAAGCAAATTTGCCGTGCTGGCCTGTGCATTCACCCCACTGTTTTGCGACAATTTCACAATATCTTCGGGGCTATCACTAAATCCGGGTGGAAGCGACAAAGGCGCGCGCACCACAACTTGAAACTCATCTGGTGCTGATTTGCCTTTGCCAACCGCACGGCGAAAATCAGAACAGGCAGAAAGTCCGGCTGTCAGCACGACTGTCGCACCAAGCATCATCACTCGTCTGGCCATCACTTGTTTGGTCTTCACTTGTCTGGTCATGTCTCGTTTGTCTCCTGTCCAAACAAAATGCTATAGGCCCAAAGCCCCGCGCCAATCGTAATCGCTGCATCAGCAACGTTAAATGCGGGCCAATGCCACGCGCCAATATGAAAGTCTATAAAATCAACAACCCGTCCAAAACGCAACCGATCAATTGCATTTCCAATCGCACCACCGGCAATTGCCGCACCCGCAAGCCGCTGCAACCGGTCAAGTTTTGGCAACATCCAAACAAACCAGCCACTCACCGCAAAGGCCATAACGGTCAAGCCAATGCGAACCACAAGGCCGCCATCGGCAAGCATGCCAAAACTCATGCCACTATTCCATACCGGAACAATATTTAACAGCAAGCCAATTTCGATATAACGCGGCGGATTAAAAACCAAATCAAGCATAATCTGCTTGCTAATCTGATCAGCGATAAGCACCGCACAAAATACCGGCAAGAACAAAGACAACCCCGGCCATTTTTGAATCGGCGAGCCCATTGTCATGATTGCGCAGAAACCACATCTTGGCAGCGGCCACAAATATCAACATCGGCGCTGACTTCAGGGGTGATTTTCCAGCATCGTGCGCACTTTTCACCATCGGCAACAGCAACAACAACGGCGACATCATCAATTGCGTCAAGCCGGAAGGCACCGTCTGGTGCGGCATCGCTGCTAAGCGTCGCGCTTGAGGTGATAAACAAACTCGCCGCATCCTGACCGGCAAAGGCAGCTTGCATATCAGCCAAGATGTACACCATTGGCGTTGCCTGTAATGACGCCCCGATCTTGCCATCATTACGCGCAGTTTCGAGCGCGCTCATCACCACTTGACGGGCTTTTCTGATCTGCGCCCATTTTGCAGCAACAGTGTCATTATGCCAATCGGCTGGCACCGGATCATAGCTCCGCAAATGCACCGACTGATTAATATCAGCGTGACGTGACTGCCAAGCTTCTTCAGCGGTAAAACATAAAATCGGCGCAAGCCATGCGGTTAGCCGGTTAAAGACCTCATCCATCACCGTACGGCAGGCACGACGTGCGGTTGCATCAGGATTGTCACAATATAGCGTATCTTTGCGAATTTCGAAATAAAATGCCGAAAGATCACTGTTACAAAACTGATGAAGCTCGGAAAAAATACCGTGGAAATCATAGGTTTCGGTCATCTCACGAATGGCGGCGTCTATTGATGCCAAGCGATGAAGAACCCATTTTTCCAGCTCAGGCATATCGGCATAGCCAAGCTTTTCATCAGCGTCAAACCCGTCTAGCGCACCAAGTAGATAGCGCAGCGTATTGCGGAAACGACGGTAATTATCGGTTGTGCGCTTGATGATTTCAGCGCCAATCCGCAGATCATTGTAATAATCAGAACTAACCACCCAGAGGCGCAAAATATCGGCACCATTCTGTCCCATTACCTTTTGCGGCGTTACCACATTGCCAAGTGATTTCGACATTTTGCGGCCCTGCTCATCCAGCACGAAACCATGTGTCAGAACGGCCTTATAAGGCGCTCTTGCGCGGGTTGAACAAGATTGCAGCAATGATGAATGAAACCAGCCACGGTGCTGATCCGACCCTTCAAGATAGAGATCAGCAGGGCTTTCAAGATCATCACGGTCTTCCAAAACAAATGAATGTGTCGATCCTGAATCAAACCAGACATCCAGAATATCGGTAATTTTTTCGTAATCATCAGGATTATAGTCATCGCCAAGAAAGCGCGATGCTTCAGACATGAACCAGCAATCGGCACCTTCGGCCTTCATCGCCTCGACAATCCGTGCATGAACAGCCGGATCACGAAGTGGCTCGCCAGTTTGCTTATGGGCAAAAATCGTCAATGGCACACCCCATGTGCGCTGGCGGCTAAGGCACCAATCAGGGCGTTGGGCAATCATCGAGGTTAACCGTTTTTGCCCAGCAGCCGGATAGAATTTAGTCTTGGCCAATTCACCAAGCGCAATATCGCGCAAACCATGTAATTCCATCGAGACAAACCATTGCGCCGTATTCCGGAAAATCAGCGGGGCTTTTGACCGCCATGAATGCGGATAGGAATGCACCAACTTGCCAATGCCAATAACGCCTTTATGCTCGGCCATGATTTCGGCAATTTTGGCATTGTCACGAAGCACATGCATACCGCCAAAAACTGGCAAATGCGGCAGGATAACACCATCCTCGCCAACCGTATCAGGAACCGCAATGCCATGTTTGAGATGGGCAAGCTCGTAATCTTCGACACCATGTCCGGGCGCGATATGCACAAAACCAGTGCCTTGTTCGGTGGTCACATGGCTTCCTGCCAAAAGCGGTACGTCAAAATCATAGCCATGCCCCGCCATCGGGTGGGCGGCGACCGACCCTGTCATTTCACGGCCCATCACATGCGCACGAATTTTGGTTTCACTGGCACCAATCGCACTGATAACGGAATCGGCAAGATCATCGGCAATCACCACAACATCACCCTTGCCACAAAGCGCGCCATCATTTGCGGCAAGCACTTCGGTTACCTGATAGCTGATATCATCGCCATAGGCGACGGCGCGGTTGGCCGGCATCGTCCACGGAGTGGTTGTCCAGATAATAATGCTGGCACCCTCTAAAGCGGCGTGCGCCGCATGGGTAACCGGAAAACGCGCATAGATTGTCGTTGATGTGTAATCTTCATATTCGATTTCGGCTTCGGCAAGCGCGGTTTTTTCAACGGGTGACCACATCACCGGCTTGGCACCGCGATACAGGCTGCCATCCATCAAGATGCGCCCAAGCTCTTCAGCAATTTTTGCCTCGGCAGCATAGGCCATTGTCGTATAGGGGTTCTGCCAATCGCCAAGAACGCCAAGACGCTGGAATTCTTCGGATTGCACGCCTAACCAATGCACTGCAAAATCGCGGCATTCTTGGCGAAATTCAGCAACCGGAACAGCGTCTTTATCCTTGCCCTTTTTCCGGTATTGCTCTTCAATTTTCCATTCGATTGGCAATCCGTGACAATCCCAGCCCGGAACATAATTGGCATTTTTCCCAAGCATTGATTGTGACCGATTGACCACATCTTTTAGAATTTTATTCAGCGCATGGCCGATGTGAAGCTGGCCATTGGCATAAGGCGGGCCATCGTGAAGGGTGAAACGCGGCGCGTCTTTGCGTGCCTCGCGAAGCTTTTTATAGATATCAATATCCTGCCAATTTTGCAGAATTTGCGGTTCTTTTGTCGGCAAACCGCCCCGCATCGGAAAATCTGTTCGTGGCAGGAAAACTGTATCTTTGTAATTCATGATTGGCTCGATCTACTATCTCGGAGAAAAGGCTTGTTAACAAAAGGCAGGGTCATTGCTGACCAAGGGCGAATGGCGGTAAAAGCTGGCGTGCAGCTTCGGCATCTAGAGAAATCTGATTGATCAATTCTTCAATACCAGAAAATTTCTGTTCAGGTCGCAAAAAGGCCTTTAGCCGCACCAATAAACGCTTGTCATAAAGGTTCATATCACGGTCAAACAAATGCGCCTCGCACAAAACGCCGCGATTTTGCACGGTTGGTCTGATGCCGATATTGGCAACACCATTGCCAATCTGGCGAACGGGACCTGCGCCATCGTCAAGATCAATTTCAACCGCATAGACCCCAAAAGCGGGATGCTGTAACGATCCAAGCGCGATATTGACAGTTGGAAAGCCGATGGTGCGCCCACGGGAATCGCCCCTGATGACGGTACCGGTAACCGCCCAATCATGGCCAAGCATCGCAGCGGCGCCATCCGGTGCGCCTGCCTGCAAGGCGGCACGGATACGGCTTGAGGAAATAACCGCCGTATTTGCATCAACAAGCAACGGCACCGCTGTTGCGCTGATCCCTATGGGTTTGCCAACCTGATTGATTGTCTGCAGATCGCCGCCTCGCCCCTTGCCAAAGGCAAAATCAGTGCCGGCATAAAGCTGGCGAACGCCAAGACCGGCAAGAATGTCAGATACAAATTGATCGGCACCCGTGCTTCGCAACGCATCATCAAACCGGATATGAATGACCCGCGCTGGCCCCATCTGGCCAAGCAAACTCGCCAAAAGCCGATCTTTTTCGCGGCGGTCGGCAAGATGGAATGGCGTCTCATCCTGACGGAAAAACTCGCGTGGATGCGGATCAAAGGTAATGACCGACGGCAGCAGGCCATCGCGCCGCGCCGCAGCGATCGCAGCGCCAACAACCTTTTGATGCCCGCGATGGACACCGTCAAAATTACCGATTGCCGCCGCCAGCCCCTCGCCAGCAAAAGCAGTGCCAGCCAGCTGCGCATCGCCAACGGCCCAATCAATCATCTCAACCATGTTTGTCTGTTGGTTTTTCATAGAGCGGCACTATATCGCCTAACGCCACTCAATATCAATCTCTGATCAAAAAAAGCGGCAATCCCAGACAGGTTTTTTACCCATTAAGCCAATGGCTTTTCCATCATTTTGAATCATTCGGCGCTACCTAATAGAATACTTTTACATCACCTAGCGCATTTGATAGGATCACGGATGGTGATTGGGCGCCAAAACAGCTGGTGAAGACCGGCGGCATGGCATCTGCTATACGCATTTTGATTTTAACCGTGATTGATTGTGACAGATAAAATATGGAAACCATCACCAATAGTTTGTTCTCCGTGGATTTGTTAAATCAGCCTGGCACAGATTTGATGCTTGCATTTGCCACAAAGCTTCTTGCTGGCATTGCGACCATTATCATCGGATTTTGGCTAGCCGGTCGCGCAAGCCGCCTTGTCGTTGATTCAATCTCCAAAATTGAACGGATCGACAAAACCATCATGCCAATGATTGGCGCGCTTGTCCGCTATGCTGGCATGACCCTTACTTTGGTTGTGGCGCTAGGTAAATTTGGCGTCGAAACCACATCCATCATTGCGGTTCTTGGTGCGGCTGGCCTCGCCATCGGTCTTGCGCTTCAGGGCACTTTGTCAAATGTGGCCGCCGGATTGATGTTGGTATTTTTGCGGCCATTTAAACTTGGCGACTGGATTGAAACGGCTGGTATGTCAGGCATTGTTCGCGAAATCGGACTTTTCACCACAGTGATCGACACGTTTGACAAGGTTTATATCAGCGTTCCCAATTCGTCGATCTGGTCATCCAATATCGTCAATCATTCACGCTATCAAATACGGCGACTCGATCTTGATATCGGCATTGCCTATGAAAGCAATCTTGATGATGCCGAAGCAGCCTTGATGAGCCTTGCAACAGATCCGCGTATTCTGCCCGATCCAGAACCGCGCTTTCTGGTTGTCAGCTATGCAGACTCAGCGATCATTGTGCGGCTTCGTGTGCATGCCGCCTATGATGATTTCTTTGATCTTGGCTATGATCTGCATCGCCAGCTGAAAGGCGCGATGGCGGCTCATAATGTTTCAATTCCTTATCCACAACGCGTGATCCGGTATGCCGGCGACGATGAGGCTGATGGATCTGTTGGCGGGGCATGACAAGCAACTCAAAACCAAGCCACATCACTCGTGAATCCCTGCAGAGCTGGCGCGTTGCCAAGCTGGCGCGCGAGCGTGATGGCACCAATACGACCATTGCAAGTGAAGACCAGCTTCTTAAATCGCGGCGCGCCATGATCCCTGAAGATACCGATTGCCGCGATTTATGGGTGTTTGGCTATGGAAGCCTTATTTACAACCCGATCATCGCTCATGAACAGCGCCTGATTGCCCGCATTCACGGCTATCACCGGCGATTCTGTTTATGGACCCAGATTGGTCGCGGCTCGCCAGAATGTCCGGGTCTTGTGCTATCGCTTGATCGAGGTGGATCATGCGTTGGCGTTGGCTTCAAGTTACAGCCAGATACCGCGATTGCCGAACTTGATCTGTTATGGCGCCGCGAAATGATGACGCTTGCCTATAATGCACGCTGGCTGCGACTTCATACCGATGATGGGATCAAGCGCGGGCTTGCCTTTGTTGCCAATCCGCAGCGTCCGGCCTATGCGCCGCCAATGCCCTTCAAAGATCTGGTCATGACAGTGGCGACGGCAATCGGGTTTAACGGTCCTTGCCATGATTACCTGTTTGACACGGTTGCAGGCATGAAGGAATGCGGTATTCGCGACCATTCGATGGAAAAACTGGCAAAGGCAGTGTTACAGAGGCTTGCATCGGTTAAATAATTTGGGTAGGAACTGTTTTCCTGTTGGAAAATGCGGCTGTGGCGGAATGGTAGACGCGGCGGATTCAAAATCCGCTTCTGGTGACAGAGTGGGGGTTCAAGTCCCTTCAGCCGTACCAACAAGGATTTATTTGGGATATTGATCCTAAAGTCCGTTGCAAAGGACGGCCAAGTCCCAAAGCCTGATTAATGGTGACCGATGCCAGTTTGGCGATTTTTAAAGCAACAATATGATTTCCTAATTCGCGCCGCTGCGACCAAATTAGCGGTACGGGCAATGTATTTATTTGCCGTTCTAGAATCGATCATTATTCCTGTTCCGGTTGATCCATTGCTTGTTGCGACGGTGCTGGCCCGCCCCACCCGTTGGCGGCAATTGGCCATTGGCTGTACAATCGCATCAGTTATTGGCGGGGTTGGCGGCTGGGCGATTGGCCGTTTTTTCAGCCTTCATATTCACGATTGGCTGGCTGTTCTGCCGGCCAAGCTTGCCGCGCCAGCCGCCTTTGCCGTGGTTGAAACCGGCTTTGCCGAATTTGGTATTTTTCTGGTGTTTTTTGGTGCTTTTTCACCGCTTCCTTACAAGGTTATTGCGGTGAGCGCCGGCCTTGGCGGTTTTGCTCTTATACCTTTTGTTCTGACTTCGATCATTGGCCGTGGTTTGCGATTCGCAATTATCGCTGCTATTGCAAGACATAATGGAAACCCTAAGATAGTGATCTTGCTGGTGACGGCGCTTGTCTGTTTATTTGCAGTTGCAATAGGGGTGATGCGATGAACAAACCTATCATTCCCCTGATTGGCTATCGGCTTGGCCTGATGATCACTGGCGGCATTTCCACTGGCTTGCTTGGCGGCGCCTTATTATTTCAATATGTTGGTGGTTTGGCACCGTGCAGCCTTTGTATCTGGCAACGTTGGCCGCATCTGGCGGTGATGATTCTGGCCTTTATCGGGCTTTGCGGCATTATGCCCCGCCTGATGCTACAACTTATCCTTATCAGCGGGGTGGTTAGTGCGGCGCTTGGCGGTTATCATGCTGGCATTGAATGGGGAGTCTGGGCGGGACCAAGCGGCTGCACGGCCAATCTTTCGCTTGATGGTGACATTTCGGCAATGACGCAGCTGCTTCTTGAAACCCCGCTGGTGCGGTGCGACGATGTGGCATGGTCGCTTTTTGGCCTGTCAATGGCAGGATGGAATGCGCTGATCAGTCTTGACATTATTGCCGCGGCACTTATCTCGTTAAGACGCAGTTGATCCAATTCTGTTCCTGTCCGGCAAAGGCTTTTTCATGACAACGGCAAAAACCACAACAAACCGGCAAGATATCGAACGCTACATCCGTGTTGACCATGCTGGTGAACGCGCCGCCCAGCAAATTTACCGTGGGCAGTTGGTGGTGCTAGACAAACATCCGATGGGCGAAGAAATCCGCCATATGATGGCGCAAGAGGTTGAACATCTGGAAACCTTTGACTCGCTGATCAATGAACGTCGGGTTCGACCATCTTTGCTAGACCCGCTTTGGGGCGCCGCTGGATTTGCGCTTGGCGTAGTGACCGCAGCAATGGGGCCAAAGGCAGCAATGGCCTGCACGATTGCGGTCGAAGAGGTGATTGGGGAACATTACCAGAAACAGGCCGAAAATCTGGGTGAAGATGAAGCTGAATTAAAAACAAAAATCGAACGATTCCGTGACGAAGAGCTGGAACATCGCGATATTGCTGTTGATTATAAAGGGCGCGAAGCACGGCATTATAAATTGCTTCATGATGTCATCCAGACCGGATGCCGCACCGCCATTAAAATTGCCGAAAAAATCTAGCCCATAAAAATTTAGCCAGCAAAATCTGGCCAGCCTTGGCCGCGATAACATCGTTTAGCTGTTATAGGGCTCGATTATTCATCACTTTGCAATTCGCTATCCCAATAAAGATAGTCACGCCATGATTCATGAAGATAATTTGGCGGAAAAGCGCGGCCATTTTCCTGCAATTGCCAAACATTCGGCGCTGCCGGTTTCGATAATGGGTGCATATTGCACTGGCTAGGCAGCAAATTGCCCTTGCGCAAATTGCATGAACCACAGGCCGCAACCACATTTGTCCAATTGGTTCGCCCGCCTTTCGAGCGCGGCACGACATGATCAAAGGTTAAATCAGCCGCCGAAAAGCCAGTGCCGCAATATTGGCAGGAAAAGCGGTCACGCAGAAAAACGTTAAAACGGGTAAAGGCAGGGTTGCGTTTTTGCGGCACATATTCCTTTAGCGCAATAACCGATGGCAGGCTCATCTCCATGCTTGGCGACGAGATTTTTTGGTCATATTCCGAAATGATGGTCACCCGATTAAGACAGACAGCCTTGATCGAGTCCTGCCAAGACCACAAGGATAGCGGAAAATAATTCAACGGCCGAAAATCTGCGTTCAAAACCAAAGCTGGTGCGAAACTGCCCGCATTCATTCATGTCTCCCTGTCTAAAGACAAATTGTCTGTTTGAAGTCTTTCCATGACGCCCGACAAAGCAAAACATGCCAGCGATTGAAAAACAACCCTCTGGAATCAAGATATGGACAGGAATATTTAAATAGCCACTAGATATTGGCGATCAAAATCACAAAGACCCTCGAAATCAGACGCTTGGCTTAAGCTGGCAGATATTTTGCCAGAAATGCAATTGCTGCGGATAGGCCATCGGAATCAATGCCGTGACCAAGCCCGTCACAAGCCAAGGTTTCAACCATAATTGACCGGCTTTGCATCACATCATATGACGCGCTTTGCAGCGCAAAAGGCACAATTTGATCATCGGTACCATGAACCAACAGAACTGGCGGGTAATTCATGCCATCATCAAGATCATCATGCCGCAAAAGCGCGCCAGAAAAACTGACAATGGCCGCTGGGGTTTCGGCATGGCGTAACCCGCAATGAAGACTCATCATGCCACCTTGCGAAAATCCGGCCAATGCCAATGCCGATGCTGACAGGTTCAATCCGGCAAGCGCCGCCATTATTGCCGCGTCAATGACCGGTGCTGCGGCAACCGGCCCATTCACCCGATCATCAATATCAAACCATTCACGCCCTGCGGGGTTCATCTTGCAAGGCGCAAGCCCATTTGGCACGAAAAAAGCCGCCCCCGGAAACCGAACCGAAATCGGATAGGCAAGATCGGCAAGATCATTGCCATCAGCGCCCCAACCATGAAGAAGAATAATCAGGCTGCTAGCCTGGCCACCGCGTGCCGGCGGAATAAATGGTCCGGATAAATCACCAAAACTGCGCATTTCCATAAATTCTCTCCCGTGAAGCGGCGTCAAAGCTTGTTTTTGCCTTATGGACTGTCAATTGTTACCAGTAAAGCAGCCTTTGCCAAACCACTTATCTGATCATCGGCCCGATTGATGACAAGATTTGCTAGCAAATGACCCGTCAAAATCATCAAGCTGCATTTCACCAATTTTGCCACCCCGATCGTCATTGACTAAATTGTTGCAAAGCGATAGGTCTGGATCAAGATGAACAGCAGGATCGCTGCCATGGATCGCCCCGTGATTACCCGATTTGCGCCAAGCCCAACAGGGCCTCTACATCTTGGCCATGCCTATGCGGCAAAGGTGGCGCATGATCTGGCATCGCAATCGGGTGGCAAAATGATCTTTCGCATTGACGATATCGACCATACGCGGTGCCGCGACATCTATACAGCGCAGATTTTCAAAGATTTGGAATGGCTGAGGCTGAATTGGTATGGCAGTGCCAGTGACGCGCAATCAGGCTGCAATGCACCGCACCAATCACAGCGCATACCAGCCTATCAAGCGGCGCTGAAAACGCTTCAGGATAAGGGGCTTGTCTATCCTTGCTATATTAGTCGCCGCGAATTGAACGAGCTGTTATCAGCACCACATGCACCCCCTGCATCACAAATCGATCACGGCACGCCCATCGCAGCCCCGGCTTCGGTCATTGTCAATACCGATCAGTTATTAAGCCAAAAAGAACAGGCGCGCCGTCATGCCGCCGGTCAAGGCGCTGCGTGGCGTCTGCGCATGGGTGCCGCCATTGATATGGCTCTCGGTAAGAATGTTGGGCGCAGGAATGATGGGAGCGAGAATGGTGATGATGGCGAAACCCTATCTTGGTTTGACCATCTGGCTGGCCGGCAAATTGCCAATCCAGCACAATTTGGTGATGTGGTGATTGCCCGCGCTGATATTGCAATATCATATCATTTGTCAGTGGTGATTGATGATGCACTTGATGGGGTTACGCTTGTCACTCGTGGTAATGATCTCGCCGCTTCGACCCATCTTCACCGGCTTTTACAGGCGCTTTTTGCGCTTTCGGTTCCCGATTATTGTCATCATGCGCTTGTTCTTGATCAGGCTGGCAAGCGGCTTGCCAAGCGCGATTCTGCACATAGCCTCGAAATAATGCGGCAGATCCATGACGATCCGTCATCACTATTTGCCAAAATGCCGCCAATGCCGATCGTGAATCGCCACGGTAATACCTAAAAACACGATATTTTAGCGGCATTTACGCATGATCCTAATGTGCTATCTATTTTTATGAAATTTAAATTAGTCAGTGGGGTTGACTTAAATTATTATTAATCCCATATATTGCATTGCACCAAACGAACGTTTGAGTGTTTCCTCCCTAGACTCGGTCGTGAGCTTGCTCACGACCTTTTTTTTGGCTTGTATCTTAATAAAATCTAATTTGAAAATTGATTGTTTCCATTATGTGCATAATAAAACAGGCTGTTTTAAATTGCTGCACCGCAACATAGTCGAAACCATGCCCGCCTCGACATCGCGCCTAATCTGCTAAAACATGAAAACAAGATAAAGATTAGGCATAGTTGGAACGGCGAACCATGCCAAGCCAAGCCAGCGCCATGGCGATAATCATTACTGGCCCAAGGGCTGATAAAACCATCACTTCCCAGCCAAATTGGCTATGCAAAGCGCCAGCGGCCAAGGACGCCGCGGCAACCGATGTTGTGGTGACCAGATCGGCAATGCCTTGAACCCGCCCACGTTCTTCAGGCTTGGCCACGCTTGCCACAAGCGAGCTGCCGCCAATATAAAGAAAATTCCAGCCAAGCCCCATAGCGGCTAGCGCCACAAAATACCACCAGAACCCATCACCAAGAAGCGCGCTCGCAATGGCTACCAGATAAATCAGCACGCCACTTGTCAGAATGACTGGCGCGCCAAATTTGGCAATCAGATTGCCGGTAAAAAAGGCTGGCGCAAACATGGCCACAACATGCCATTGAATAATGGTCGCATTGGCCGAGGTTCCAAGCTTGGCAACATTGACCACCTGCAATGGCGTGGCGGTCATCATATAGCTCATCATCGCATAGCCAATGGCAGCACTGATCGCGCCAACAACAAAAACTGGCATTTTGAAAAAGCGGCCAATCGGTCGCCCACCTGAACCGGTGCGTTCCGGTTTTGGGATTTTCACCCCGCTTAAAAAGCCAAGCGAGACAAGCTGCACCGCGGCGACGCTGAAAAAACAGCCCGCATAAAGATGCCCGGGCACGAAATCAACCGTATTACGCGCAATTTCCGGCCCCATGAACGCCGCCAGCAAGCCACCAGCCAGAACATAGGAAATGGCCTTTGGTTTTTGTAACTCTTCGGCGCTATCAGCGGCGGCATAGCGATAAAAGCCGGCACAGCCATGCGCAACGCCAAGGATCATCGACGCCACACAGAATAGCCAGAAATTTGAAATAAGAATGGCAATGCCTTGGGTAAAGGCAGATGCAGTCGCGATCATCGCCCCGCCCATAAAAACCGGCCGGCGGCCAAATCGCACCATCAGTAATGACGCTGGCAAGGTGGTCAGCATTGACGTAACAAATTGCAGCGACAGCCCCAGCGTCGCTAGCCACGGCAAAGGCGATAAAAGACTGCCGACAAGCGCGGTGTTAATGATATTCACATTCATCGTTGTCATTGATAGGGCCTGCGCCGCCGCAAGCCTGATCACATTGCCGGTATTGCTTTTCGCCTGCATGATAGTGATGTCCAAGATAGGTGCCAGCCATAAAGACATAGACCAGCATAGCGCATGAATAACAAAGCCAATACCATCCTATAACGCGATTTCCATCGAAGCACAATCAACGGTCATCAGCGTAAATGGCAGGCCGATGCTATCTGGCAAAAACCGCGCATTGATCAATGTTCAAAATCTTCATTAAAAACTAGGGTTTTAATTTCCGGCCGAACAACTCAAGACGGTGATCAACAAGTTCATAGCCCATTTCACGGGCAATCTGTTCTTTCAAGGCTTCCAGCTCGGCATGGTAGAATTCGATCACTTCGCCGGTTTCAACATCAACAAGATGTTCGTGATGTTCGCCAGATTCTTCATAGCGGGCGCGTCCATCACCAAATTCCAGCCGGTCAATAACCCCTGCCTCTTCCAACAGTTTTACCGTTCGATAGACGGTGGCAATTGAAATTGTGCGATCCTGCTCAACAGCGCGCCGATATAGCTGGTCAACATCAGGGTGGTCTTCCGACCCTTCAATGACCCCTAAAATAATCTGCCGCTGGCTCGTCATGCGAATGCCATTATTTAGGCATTTTTCAATAAGCCCGCTTGTCATGGCATCACCCATCTATTGTGTTGGTTCCAAGATGGCTTGACTATAAGCCGGATAGATAAAGCAATCCAGCCCCAAGCGTGATTTTCACCATTGCGCTTTTCCCCAACCGAATTCAATTGACCTTGATCGAGTTTGCGGGAACTGTTTTGCCCATGATACCACCCGCATCCAATCGCCTAGGCAATGACAGCGCAAGCACGACAAGGGGCATCTTGCAGCTTTGTGCGGCCATGTTGTTCATTCCGATCCTTGATGTTTTTGCCAAGCTTCTTGGCCAAGCATTAGAGCCTGTCGAAGTCACCTTCATGCGGTTTGTCATGCAGATTTTGCTAATGGTGCCATTGGTCATTTGGACGCGTCAATGGCATGTTCCGACTGGCACTTTGATGATGCAATTTGCCCGCGGCATTCTGTTGGCAATTGCCACCGTCTGTTTCTTTGCCGCACTTCAGCATTTGCCGATGGCGGAAGCCATTTCGATTTATTTCGTGCAGCCATTAATCCTGACCGCACTATCAGCACTTTTTCTGGGCGAGCAAATCCGACAAAGGCGGATTATCGCAATCATCATCGGGCTTTTCGGTGTGGTGGTGATTTTGCAGCCGAGCATCGTGATTTTTGGCGCGCCAGCCCTGTTTCCGCTGGCAACAGCACTGGCTATGGCAGGCTATGTTACGATCACCCGCCGCCTTGCTGGCAAAGCGCATCCATTTCAAATGCAGTTCATTGTTGGCATTACAGCGACAATCGCACTTGGTGCTACCATGCTGATTGGCCAGATGTTTGATCTTGCTGGCACTGGCTTCATCATGCCAAATGCACAACAATTTGAATGGATTATCTATATGGGGATTGTCGCCACCATCGGCCATATCTTTATCGTCTGGGCGGCCAATAACGCACCAGCAAGCGTACTGGCACCTTTTCAATATACCGAGATTATTTCATCGGTAATTTTAGGCTATCTGGTGTTTGGCGATTTGCCGGCCAAAAGCACGACCCTTGGTGTTTGCATTATTGTTGGATGCGGCATCTATCTGTTTCATCGTGAACGTATTGCCGCACAAGAAGATCGCCAAGCTGGCCGCTAGCTGGTTTTACTACATTCATATTGCCGGCGTTCACGCAAAAACTGCAATGTCGATAAAGGCAGGCTTAGCGTATAGATCACCACCAACGCCATATAGGTAAACCAAGGTTCGGTCACCACAGCAGCGCCAAGAAGCCCCATCCCCGCCAAAATTGGAAGCACCGATTCAACTGGTAATTTCAACCGCTTGCCAGCAAAGGTTGGCAACGCGCTAACCGCGCCAGCACCAACTAGAACCAACCAAGCGGATACCCAATTCGGATCACGCGCAATTTCCAGATTGAATTGCAGATCAATAACGATCGGCAATAGCACAAGAAAACCTGATGCGGGTGCGGGAATGCCAGTAAAATAGCCCTTGGCATAATCAGGCGGGTCAGGCAGTTCAGAGTCAAACCGCGCCAGACGAAGTGCAATTGAAACCGCATAGAATAACGTTGCCCACCATGCCACCGTGCCAGCATCTTGCAAGGCCCAGATGTAAAGACACAAAGCCGGCACAACACCAAACACAACCAGATCAGACAAGCTGTCAAGCGCGGCACCAAAGGCGCTTGAGGTTTGAAACCGGCGCGCGGTGCGCCCATCAAGCGCGTCGAAAACCGCAGCAACACTGATCAAAATAATCACCCCAGCCCAACGTCCATCCATCGCAAATCGCAATGCGGTTAGGCCTGACGCAAACCCAGCAACGGTCAAAATATTCGGCAAAAGCCAATAGATCGAAACTGACCTGAAACGCTTTTCCTTTTGTGGACGCTCGCTCATTACCGGCAAACTCCATCGGTAATTTCGGCCGTCTTGCCCGATAGATCGGCAAGGATTGTTTCACCAGCAATTGCTGTTTGTCCGGCCAGAACAAAAACCGGCGTCGTTGCAGGCAACCATACATCAACACGGCTGCCAAATCGGATAATGCCATATTGCTGGCCGATATTCAGATAATCGCCAACCGTCGCTTCAAGCAAGATTCGGCGGGCAACAAGCCCCGCAATCTGGACAACGCCAACAGGCTGACCTGATGCCATTTCAAGAACCATATTCTGGCGTTCATTCTGCTCCGAAGCCTTGTCCAGACTGGCGTTCAAAAACGCACCCTTGTGATAGGATGTGGCAATCACTTTGCCGGCAACCGGCGCGCGGTTCACATGAACATCAAACACATTCATGAAAATCGAAATGCGCCGCCATTCGCCCTTTGGCAGATCAAGATCATCCGGCACCGGCACAATGCCACTCGATAACACCCGCCCATCAGCAGGTGCAATGACAAGATGATCGGTCAGCGGCGTTGTGCGCTTTGGGTTGCGGAAAAAATAAATACACCATAGCGACAAAAGGCTGCCCGGAAGCAAGAACCCTGCCCAGAAATAGGTGATGATTGCCGAGGCAAGGATAAACAGGAAAATAAACGGCCAGCCAGCAGGATGGATTGGCACCAGAACTTCATCCTTGACGCTTTTGACGATATTCATTTGTTTCAACCTGTTTTCCAACAACCGTTATCAGCGGCTGGCGCGCTTGCCGCTCCAAGCCAAAATTTGTTGGTGGCACCATACCCATTTGCAGCGCAAACGTCATCAAATAATTGACCAAGCGGCATCAGCCGATCTAACGGAACTGACGACGACGATCATCGGCAAGGCGCATCGCCGCGCGAGCGGACTCGCGGGCAATTAATCCGCGTTCATAAAGATCATTCAGCTTGCCATGAAATGCGCCACTATTCAGCCGCCGCGTTGTGCCAAGTGACGGCACCTCGACATAAATGGCAAATTCGTCCATTTGCGGCAGGTCAATGGGCGCGGCCGCGGCATTTTTTTGTGCGGCCCATGAAGGCACCATTTGCTGTGCCTCGGTTTGGGCTTGGGCATCTTCACCCTGCCCCGCCGGCTGATTTGCCGGATAATTTGCAGAACCATCCAAAGGCACGCGACCATTTGCGCCAACGGCGCCAACTGGTGCAAAATCAGCCGGAACGATATCTGGGCCAAAACTTTGTGGAACGGCTGCGGTCTGGCTTGGCGCTAAACCAAGTGATTCGACGCCAAATATCGACGGCACCATCACTGTTTCTTCTTCTTTGTCACTCCATATCTGGCTTGATGCAGGCATCGCAATTTTTGTTGGCCGAACGCGATATAGCCCGATTTTATCGCCTTTTGGGCGCTGGCGTGGCAACGACCGGATGCGGCCGGATGACCAGGCCAAAAATTCACCCACAAGCTGTTTTGACGTAACCTCAGCCTCGATCACCCATGCTCGTTCGGCGCGGGGCAAAGAATCGATAAAGATGGCGCGTTTGCCAAGCCATCGCGCCTTTAGCGCTGTTTCACGTTGCCCGCCTATTTTCCGTTTTTTGGCAAATATCTCCAATCGCTGGCTCATAACCTGCGCGGTATAAACCATTTCAAGAGCGACTGCATCCAAAGCTGCCCGCATGCCAGCAGCCGATGACACCGTCATCTCAAACAGGCGGGGTGGGCGAAACCCAAACAAGCCTGATTTACCAGCAAGCATATCAGGGCTGATTGGCCCGCGCACCGGCTTGGCGGTGAATTCAATGAAAAAGCTGAGGCGTTTTTGCTGTTTGCGGGTTAACAGCCGGTCGGCAAAAAAATCTGCCGCAGCCGCCAATAATTCAACTTTACCTTCAGATGTTCCCGCATCAGATCGAGCTCTGGCTTGGCGTGACGTTACTGCCGGAGTCACCTCAATCATCTTTACCCTACCCCTTTAGTCACATCCCACATCACATCGAACCGAATACAGGGCAGGCAATTTCTGAAATGAAAGTCCTGTCCGCTATTTTGCAATCAACGATAGTCCGAATTTAAGTTTACGCCAATTTACTAATTTAAATGCTGCAAATTTAAAAAAAGCTATGGTTTGTGACCTGATCAGATGATCAGCTTTGCCATGGAAAAACCCTATTGACTGACTGACCAACTGTCCGCAATCTTTGTCGATCACAATCTTAATTGATTGTCAGGTCTAACAAAAATGACCCACAAAACAAAAACGGCCGATCCGCGCCGCCAACCTAGATAACAGAATGGGAAAACCATGGATAAAGATCTATTTGAAACTGGCCTTGAAAAGCGCAAAGCAACCCTTGGTGCCGAATATGTCCAAAAATCGCTTGATGGTGCTGATGATTTTTCACGCCCCTTTCAAGAGGCCATGACCGCATGGTGCTGGGGCTTTGGTTGGGGTGATGAGGCGATTGATGCCAAAACACGGTCAATGATGAACCTTAGCATGATTGGCGCGCTTGGCAAAATGCCCGAATGGGAATTGCATTGCCGTGGCGCAATCAAGAACGGCGTCACACGGGAAGAATTGCGCGCGATCATCCATGTTATCGGCATTTATTGCGGCGTACCGCAGGCACTGGAATGTATGCGTGCGGCGCGCAAAGTGCTCGATGAGGCTGAATAAAGTCAACCGCCTGTAACCGCCAGACAAAGACCGGCACAAGAAACGAGGCGTTACGCCAACCGAGCTTGTGCCTTCTTACCTTGCTGTGACAAAAATTTATCTCTCTGACTATAGAACCCAACAGAAAGCCGCATGATCGGGAAAAACACCTGATCATTTGCGGTTTTCTGCATTTTTCACTTTCCTGAAAAGAAAAATCGAGACACACTACATCTCGTATGAAACAAGTACGGCTATATCAATCTGTTGATTTCCGGCGTGGTCAACGTCCAAACCATAACTTGACCTTCATTCATCCCCATAACCTACCTTCGTTAATGGAGTATTGTCATGCGCACGACCGATCATGACTCACGGCAGGATTGCCGCGTCATTCCTTTCGTAAGGCCTGTCAACAATGAAGATAATGTCGTGACAAGCAGCATTGCTGCCGTCGTCGCCGTCACGATTTTACATTATGAGGGCGAGTCACCTGAAGAACGCCTTCTTGAAATTATCGAAGCATCCGGTGAAGCCGAGGTGCTTGATATTGCTGATGTGCTGGAAGAATTTGAAACGCTTGGCAATGCACCAATGCCGTTTGGCCAGCCAGCAAATGACAATCAATATCTAACGCGCATTTAAGCTAGGATCATAAAAAACGCTCCGGCAAATGCCGGAGCGTCATATTAGCGTTAAGCGATTGGCCAGCTATTGACTGACAATTAGCCAGACAAAAGGTGGGCAGCAAATTCTGGCTATTTCTGCGCAGATTTCACCAATCGCCATGCCACCGGCATCAAACAGGCAGCAATCACCAGCTTTAACGCATCACCATACAGAAATTTGGCCATGCCAAGCATCAGCGCTTTTTCCATGCCGATAAAGGTTGTTAGCCATGATACGCCCATTGCATAGATCACGGCATTACCAATCACCATTGCAATCACCGTGCTGATGACCGAGCGGCCCATACCGCGTTCGGCCATAAAGCCCATTACAACCGCCGCGACTAAAAAGCCGGCAAGATAACCACCCGTTGGTCCAACCAATGCTGCCATACCTACAGCAGCCCCCGCAAAAACCGGCAATCCCATCGCTCCTTGAAGCAGATAAGCTGCAATTGTTGCCCCACCAAGGCGTGAGCCATAGGTCATGCCAATCAACAGAACAACCAATGTTTGCCCTGTTACCGGCACGGGATAAAACGGAATTTTGATTTGTGCCGACACTGCCAAAAGCAGACTGCCAACCACAACCAGAAATGCCTTTGCCACAGGCGCGGACATCGCCTTTCCTGCAAAGGGGCCAAAAAGAATAGCATCTGTCAGCACATGATGGCGCATCACTGCTGTCGTCGATGACGCGGATTTATGCATTAATTGTCTCCTGCCGGTAAAATATTTCAAGCCAAACTATAGGGCGCGGCGTCACACAAAGCAATAACGACACATCCGATTCCAATCAGGGCTGTTTTGACTATCATCCAGATTAGACAAAGGCTGTTTATTCATTGTTTTTTTGACTCGCCCGCAAATTCAAGCTGGCAAATCTGCCATTGCCATCGCCGCACTAAGCATCACATCAAATGCATTAAAAGGTGCCATCACCACATAGCCATCACCAGCACCAGCCGCAATCGAAACCGGCACGCCATTCACCCGGTTTGAGGTGCCGGTTCGTTTGCCAAACACCATCGTGACGTCATCCAACGGCCATTCCAACCCGTGCGAGCCCAAAAAATGCTGCGTGCCAAGTGGCCAGACCGAAAATCGGCTTGCCAGCGGCAATGTCATCTCAAAATTACCCCGCAAGCGCAACAAAACATCATCACCACCAATCAATAATACCGGACGGTCATGCCGCAATCGCGCCAGCGCGTCAAGCGCCGCCAAGGAATGATCAAACCGGCCATCAAGAAAGCCGATGCCAAGGATCAAAGGTGCCGAAATCAATTCAAGCGATTTTTCAAAATCTGTATCATCTTGTCCAGATCGTTTTATCTGACGAATATCATCGGCAAGCTGATCAAGATCATTTACCGAATCCATATCGCCAATCACCGCTTGTGGGCGCAACCCCCATGACAACGCCTTACCAAGCCCGCCATCTGCCGCCACGACTGGCCAGTTTTGACAGCGGTCAAGACAAGACAGTAATGATCCGGCGATTGGAGCCGCACCAAATAATAGAATTGGGGCGGTAAACAGCAATTGATCATCTTGGCGATATGCCATGTTGGAGCCTCCAGAATATCGGATTTAACGATGCCGGATGAAACGATATCAGATTGTCAGCATCGCACCAAATTTACATATCGGGCAAGTTTGCATTAATCGTGATATTAGCCGTTGTGATCAAAGTTAGAAGATGCTAAATTTATGTCATGGATCAGAACTTGTCACCATTGGCAAACGCACAGCCCGCATCAGGCGGGCCGCGCGATCCTGCGACCGTATTTCATAGCCTTTTGATTTTACTTCCGGTTCTGCTGGCTGGCTATGTTATGACGCATGTCGAATCTGAATTTAATGGCATTCTGTTCAAGGCGATTGCCGATGCCTATATTCAGGTCAGCACTTTTGTTGCTGGTACATTCTTCATTTTCTATGGCATTGAACGGGTTTTGAATATTGATGCCGCTGCGGCGCT
>JAOEVD010000028.1 GCA_028383305.1 Candidatus Puniceispirillum sp. | reverse complement strand
GCCCTTTTTTATGCGCTTTCATTGCCGTTATCTCTGGCCATGCCGGTTTTACCACCATCACCGCCCTAAAAAGGATTTTTTTCACATTGCATAATTGATCATTCTGGAATTTTAATTAGTCTTAGAAACATATTTCCGCTTGATGTCGCGCCGTGGTGCAAGCACTTTACATATTTTTTCAAGAAAGTCGGTTTCATGTTTCATTACCCACATAATCATGTCGAAATTCGCGATGCTGTTGCAAAATTATGTGCCGATTTTGACGGCAAATATTGGCAGGCCTGTGATGCTGACCGCGCCTATCCTTCGGCATTTGTGAAAGCATTGACCGACGCTGGGTATCTATCGGCATTGATCCCTGAGGAATATGGTGGTCTTAGCCTGCCCATTTCGGCTGGTGCGGCCATTTTGGAAGAAATTCACCGTTCGGGCGGCAATGCCGCTGCCTGCCACGCACAGATGTATACAATGGGAACCGTTTTACGCCACGGATCGGACGCACAAAAACAGCAATATCTGCCCTCGATTGCTGATGGCAGTTTGCGGCTTCAGGCCTTTGGCGTAACCGAGCCAACCAGCGGCACCGACACAACCGCGCTTCGCACAACCGCGCGGCGTGATGGCGATGATTATGTGGTCAATGGACAAAAGGTCTGGACATCACGCGCCGAATATTCCGATTTGATGCTGTTACTGGCACGAACAACACCGCTTGACCAATGCGCCAAAAAAACTGATGGATTGTCAGTGTTTCTGGTCGATATGCGCGAAGTTCGTGGCAAATCACTCACCATTACGCCAATTCGCACAATGATGAACCATTCATCAACACAACTATTCTTTGACGATATGCGGGTTCCGGCAAGCAGCCTTGTCGGCGAAGAAGGCAAAGGATTTCGCTATATTCTATCCGGAATGAATGCCGAACGAATTTTGATTGCTGCTGAATGTGTTGGTGATGCCAAATGGTTTATCGAGCGGGCATCAACCTATTCGGGCGAGCGAAGTGTATTCGGACGGCCAATTGGCCAGAATCAGGGAATCCAATTTCCGATCGCACGCGCCTACAGCCAAATGCGCGCTGCCGAATTAATGCTTGCGGAATCAATCCGGCTTTATGAGGCTGGCGAAAATCCAGGCGAAGAGGCCAATTTGGCAAAATTGCTTTGCGCCGATGCATCATGGGCAGCCGCCGAAATGTGTGTTCAAACCTATGGTGGCTTTGGCTTTGCCGAAGAATATGATGTTGAACGCAAATTCCGCGAGGCACGGCTTTATCAGGTAGCGCCAATTTCAACCAATCTGATTTTAAGCTATATCGCCGAGCATGTGCTGAAGCTGCCAAGATCTTATTAAAAACACGCTTGGATTACAGCGCAAGCAACCCCTCGACCCCAGCCCAGATCAATCTGGTAGCAGCCAGAAACAATATGGTGTTTAGCACCAGTTTGAAATAGCGTCCGCCAGCTTTGGTTAGGAATCGGCTGCCAATAACTGTGCCAATGAAACCACTGATCAACATGGCAATGATTAAAATCATATACGGTCCAAACTGAAAGCCTACTAAGCCAAAAATCAGTACTTTCACAAAATGCTGAAACGTCATCATCAAGGAATGGGTTGCCACATGCGGTACGGGATCTAAGTTCATGCTTTTTACCATCGCCGCAATAAAATTACCGGTTGCACCAAAAAACATTGTCAAAAAGCTAGAAACCGCTCCTCCCATGAGAATATAGCGCTGCTGGATAGCTGGAAGCTTAGCAAAAACCGCCCAGATGATAAAAATACCAAGAGCTAATTGTATTAGCCAAGAAGGTAACTGAACCACAACAAGACCACCAATAGCGGCACCTATTAATGCTCCGACTACAAAAGGCAAGATAGGGCGCCAAACCACATGCTTCGACATTATGGCGACACGCCCACCATTGGACCCTAATTGAACAACTCCGTGAACCGGAATCAGAGCAACAGGTGGCAAGACCAAAGCCAAAAAGGCAAGCAGCACAACACCCCCACCAATACCAAATGCAGCGGTAATAAAAGACGTCACAAGGCTTGCTGCTACAAGCAACCCCACATCAAGCGATGGCATCGCAGGCGGAAACAGATAAGCAAGTTCGTTCACAATAGTTAGTCCTTAAGGCAGGTAAATGACATCATCACCATGGGGCTTGGCACCGCTGGCAAGGCACCCAAATCATAACAGTTGCAGTCATCATTGTTATATTTTTGGCATTTAAAATCAGGGTATCCAAAACCACGATAGGAACAATGTCAGATCAATCGATCCGTTTTCATCTGGAAATTTTAATCAAAACAGATCAACCTGACAATTGCTTGCGATTATTGCACCCACTATTTCACAACTATAGCTCATACGGCTAATTGATAATCAGCAACTATTGTGCGGCGACATCCCCTTTCAGGAGGCAAGATCAATGAAACCTCAAACTACACCAAACGGACCAACAGACGCCACAGAACGGCGGCAAATCGCGCCTGTCATTTGCTATCCAACCGATGGTTTACCACATCCCGATATGGACATTATCAACGCCGCCCGCGCAAGCCTTGTCAAAACTAACGCAGTGATCGTGCCGCCACGCGATGCCCGCTGTTTTGATGTGCCAAAGGGTCATTTTTTCCGGATCACCAGTATCGAAGGCTCACAGGTTGGCGATTTGAACTTATGGTCGGCGCATGATCTGACCGAACATTTCTATTCAGGAAAGACACGCGCCCTGCACGGAACGCATCTCTCAATTGGGGACAGGATGTGGTCAAGTTTTCCGCATATGCGCCCGCTTGCCACAATCAGTCACGATACACTTAGTTGGTATGGCTGGGATGATGATGGCGGGTCAGTTCATGATGTAATTGGCACCAGATGCGATCCATATACCGCCAAATTACTTGGCGGTATCGACTATCATAATTGCTGTCATTCAAATTTGATTCGTGGCTTGGCGGCGCATTGCCAGCTTGACTATACTGCTGCCGAACCATTGATTCATGATGTACTAAATGTGTTTATGTGTACTGGCTTTACCAAAGACACGCACCAATATTTCATGAAGGCAAGTCCGGTTCGCCCGGGTGACTACATCGAATTTTTTGCTGAGGCTGATTTGATTGGCGGATTGTCAGCCTGTCCAGGTGGCGATTGTTCGGCCGAACACTCATCCGATCACGCATCCTGTTTCCCGCTTCTTGTCGAAATTTTTAAACCCAATTCCAAAGAACTCGATCGATTTTCCTATCTAGCTAAATCACTCTATAACGGTACACATCAAGATTAGGCTTGCGCTTGGCTCTGGCCAGAATTCAAGCCTGAACCAGCTCCGAATTTTGCCTCAAAGCTAGCGCGCTAGGTTTATTCTGCTAGCATTCTGCCAATTTCTCTTGCGCCTCAAAAATGAAAAGCTAACAGAGCTTATTTTTGCGAAAAAGACAAAATTCATTTGATTTACCATAATTAATTGATAAGATTAGAAAAAAATAACTTTTTCGTCAAAAGGTGGTTTTTGAACTTGCTTTCATCCCGAAAAAATTTCGTAATCGGGGTCAGGAAGCGACATTTTGCCACGGCTTTATGTGCGGTTCTTTACGCAGGAGTAATACGTTAACGGAGGCACTCTTATGAGTTTGATAACAACTAAAGGCGCGAAAGCATCCCTTTTAGCAGCAGCATTTACGTTACTGCCAGCAGCAGCAAATGCAGCTGACGCTTTAACACTGAAGGCTGATGATTATGTGGGCATTTCTTTCTGGCTCATCTCGATGGCTTTGGTCGCAGCAACGGCCTTTTTCTTCATCGAAACAACCCGCGTTCAAGGCAAATGGAAGACATCACTGACAGTGTCAGGTCTTGTTACCCTTGTAGCAGCAGTGCATTACTTTTATATGCGTGACGTTTGGGTTGCAACCGGCGAAACACCGACAGTTTATCGTTACATCGATTGGCTGATCACTGTGCCGCTACTCATGGTTGAATTTTACCTAATCCTACGGGCAGTCACAGCTGTCTCAGGCGGCATTTTCTGGCGTCTGATGATAGGTACACTAGTCATGCTTGTTGGTGGTTATGCTGGTGAAGTTGGCTATATCGGTGCATGGCCAGGCTTCATTATTGGTATGGTCGGTTGGGCTTACATTCTGTACGAAATCTTTGCAGGCGAAGCCAGCCGTGTTGCCTCTGAAAAGGCATCTCCAGCAGTACAGTCAGCCTTTTCAACCATGCGTTGGATTGTATCCATTGGTTGGGCAATTTATCCAATTGGCTACTTCATGGGCTACCTTAACGGTGCCGTCAGTGATGAGTCGCTGAACGTGATCTACAACATAGCTGACGTCTGGAATAAGATCGCCTTTGGTGTGATCATCTGGAACGTTGCAGTTACTGAATCCGAA
Organism: Candidatus Puniceispirillum sp.; assembly: GCA_028383305.1. Classification (GTDB taxonomy): domain Bacteria; phylum Pseudomonadota; class Alphaproteobacteria; order Puniceispirillales; family Puniceispirillaceae; genus UBA3439. The sequence goes on along the minus strand of JAOEVD010000028.1, from coordinate 18,418 downwards.
TCAAAATAAACTTTACAGGCGCAGCCAATCGTCTGGCTGCGCCTCCTAACTTCCGAAGATAAACGTTTATACCGGAGGCAGCCAATGAATGAATTGTGGACATTACAAAGCACTGCTTTCGAGAAATCAATTAGCGCGACAACACCGCACCCATCTGACAAAGACATTATCCATAATCTAATTCTAAGCAGGCTTCCAACACTTGATCAGCCGTTGGCAAAAGCCGCTGCCCATCACTTTAACAGTCCTGGCAAAATGCTGCGCGCCACAATGGCGATGCGCGGCGCTCACGTGCTAAATGTTAGCCTGCCCGCAGCGAAACGCTGGGCAGCGGCAGTTGAAGTTCTGCATAATGCTTCGCTGATCCATGACGATATTTGCGATGGTGACAAGCAACGGCGTGGCCATCAGGCCATCTGGACGAAATTTGGCCGAAATGTTGCGCTTACACTTGGCGACTGGCTGATTGCGCTATCATTCGAGCTTGCCGCTGAAGCCGCTGAAATTGCCAACACGCCGCGTTTGCTTCTTATCCTCAGTAAACACATGTCGCGAACCACTGCTGGCGAAGCAATGGAATTTGAATGGAATGGCAATCTTAGCTGGGACGCCTATCTCACCATTGCTGCCGACAAGACCGCGCCATTATTGACTGCGCCTATTCAAGGCATTGCCGTTATGATTGGCGATTATCAGTCCGAGGCAATCATTAGCCGTTATTTCCGCGACCTTGGCGAGGCCTATCAAATCGCCAATGACATCTCAAATTATAACGGCAGTGACGGTGCCAAATTGATTGCTGGCGACCTTGCGCGTCGTGCGCCAAATGCCGTTACCCTGTCATTCATTGATGGGTTAAACACAGATGAAAAGGCACGATTCAACGACTGGTATCACAGCGGCGATACCGACGATCTTGCATTATGGCAAGCGCGTATTCTTGACTCTGACGCAATGAAGGCAGCATCAAACCGTATGTTTGCGACACTGGATCGCGCCACGCATCATGCCAGTGACCTGTCAGCCGAAATTTCCGAGGTGGTTACGCCAGTTCATGGCCTGATAATGCGAGCCTGCTCGACGGCAAGCAAAAATGGCGCGGCTTGACCCGACACCAATGTCTGATTTTCGTTCCCTCTTTTTAAGCCGGGCCTGCATATTTTGTTAGAAACAAGGGGCAAGGTGGTGGTCATTGGTGCTGGTTTTGGCGGAATCGCCTCGGCCTTGCGTATGCGCGCGCGCGGCTATGACGTCACCTTGATTGAACGGCTGTCAGCCATTGGTGGGCGCGCGCAAGTGTTTGAACGTGGCGGCTTTCGCCATGATGCAGGGCCAACCGTCATCACCGCGCCATTTCTGTTTGACGAGCTGTTTGCGCTATTTGGAGAAAAGCGCGAAGATCATGTTGAATTTCGGGCGCTTGACCCTTGGTACCGGTTCTATTTCCATACGGGCGAGCAATTTGATTATCGCCCATCAATTGAAGATACCAATGATGAAATCCGGCGACTTTCACCAGATGATGTTGCTGGCTATGCCAAATTGCTTGACGCATCAAAGGCGATTTTTGAGGTTGGCTTTGAAAAACTTGCCGACAAGCCTTTTTCCAAATTCACCTCAATGCTGGCGCAGGTTCCAAGCCTGTTAAAATTACAAAGCTATTTTTCAGTCGCCGGTATTGTGAATAAATATATCAAACACCCATTATTGCGGCAGGCTTTTTCGATCCACCCTTTGCTGGTTGGTGGCAATCCTTTCAGCACGACATCAATCTATGCTCTGATCCATTATCTTGAGCGGCGCTGGGGGGTGTTTTTTGCCATGGGCGGCACTGGCCGGCTTGTTGCCGAGCTGGATGCACTATTGCGCCGTGTTGGGGTAAATATTGTTCTTGATACCGATATTGCCAGCATTGATCTAAAAGATGGCCGGGCAATTGGTGCCACAACCGCCGACGGCACGCATTTTGCCGCCGACAGGGTTATTTGCAATGGCGACCCGCCAACCGTCTATAGACAGATGCTGCCAGCAAAAAACGCTGGCCGGAAACGCCTGATGCCGGAATCAATGACCCAATATTCAATGGGCTTATTTGTTTTGTTTTTTGGCACAAGCAAAACCTATGACGATATTGCGCATCACACAATCTGGATGGGGCCGCGTTACAAGGAATTGCTGGCAGATATTTTTGATCGCAAAATCCTTGCCAATGATTTCTCGCTGTATCTTCATCGCCCGACCGCGACCGATAAAAGTTTTGCCCCTGAAGGCTGCGACAGTTTTTACGTCTTATGTCCGGTTCCAAATCTACGCGCCGATATTGACTGGAACGTGACAGGGCCTGATTTGCAAAAACGCATCATCAGGGCATTATCAGAAACCAATTTGCCTGATCTAGAAAATGTGATTTCGGATCCGTTTTTCATGACACCCGAAGATTTCAAAAATGATTACCGGTCAATGCATGGGGCTGGTTTTTCGATTGCACCAATTTTCATGCAATCAGCATGGTTCCGGTTTCACAATCGTGACCCGCATATTCCCAATCTTTATTTTGCCGCCGCTGGTGCCCATCCGGGCGCTGGTATTCCGGGCGTTTTATGCTCGGCAAAGGTGGTCGAACGTTTGGTTGCCGAAGATGAAGACAAACAGACCATCGCCACAGCCCCTATTGCTGCGCTATGATTGTGATCTAATCATTTCAGAAGTTTGGTAGATCATGGTGACCACAGCCCATAGCGAGACAATGACAGCCGATAAAGCGCTTGCAGTCTATGGGAAAAGCTTTCACTGGGCGCGGCGCTTTCTAGGCCAGCATATGGGCATGAAGGCAGCACGGCTTTATCAATTCTGCCGCGTTCTTGATGATATGGCTGATGGTGATATTCAACATGGCTCAAAACGGCTTGGCCATATCCGTAAGGATCTTTTGACCGCTGGCACTGCCAGCGACCCGCTTTTAACACATTTCCAGCCCTTTTTGACCAAACAGAAATTTCCGACAAAAGTTATTGTCGCGCTGATTGACGGGCTGCTGAGTGACCAGAAACCGGTTCGCATCAATTCCGATGCCGAATTACTGTCCTATGCGTATCATGTTGCCGGCACCGTCGGAATTTTGATGTGTAATGTCCTTGATTGCGACGATGAGCAAGCGCTGAGTCATGCGATTGATCTTGGCATTGCCATGCAGCTTACCAATATCGCCCGCGATATTTTGGAAGATGCTGGCATGGGGCGGCGCTATCTTCCGGCAAGCTGGGTTGGCGATCTTGCCCCTGAACAGATTGTCGCGTTGGCAAAAACACCCGGTGACGATGCCGCATTGCCGGTCACAAATGCCGTTTCGCGCCTTTTGACCTTGGCCGATAATTATTACAAAAGTGGCATTGCCGGATTATCCTATTTGCCATTGCGGGCGCATATATCGATTGCCGTTGCCGCGCTTGTCTATCGGCAAATTGGTGTCCAGCTTGCACAACAAAACTATCCTTGGTATGGCGGCCGCCAGACCACCAGCATCAGCACCAAAATAAGATGCAGCTTGCGCGCCTTTGGCACATTGCGTCTACGCTTTCAAAAAGCCCCACCGCATAAGTCTAATTTGCATGATGCGATAAGAGGTTTGCCGCATGTCAGATAAGGCATCAAATGACATGGCAGATGGCATGGCAGATGATTTGGCAAAGCGAATGGCTGTTGATTGTCTTGGGGCAGGCTGCGCCAGCTTATCACTTGCCGCCAGAGCGTCTGAATTTACCAATCATCATTTCACCATTATCAACCCTGAAACGCATAAGGCTGATGATCACATCTGGGGTTTTTGGGCAATGCCGTGGTTGCGTGACGCCAGTGATGGTGCGCGCAAACAATGGTTTAAATGGCGCATTATCAGCCCCAACCGCATGATCGAAAGATCGTCACAAAATCACCCCTACTCAGCAATTCACCGCTATGAGTGGTTAGAAAAATGCCGCCAAAAGGCAGCTGCGGCAGGGGTTGATTTTCAGCCAAAATCAGCCCCAAATCAGACGTTGCAAATATTAGACAGCCGCCCACCATCAATGAAAGATGGGTTGATGCTTCAACATTTTTCCGGCTATGAAATCACAACCGATCATGATGTTTTTGACAGCACAACAGCAATTTTGATGGATTTTCGCTGCGACCAGAGCCGCGGCATGCATTTTATCTACTGCCTCCCCTTTAGCGCGCGTAACGCGCTTGTTGAGTCAACCTTGTTTTCCCCCACCCTCGCCCCCAAACCTTTTTATGATTCTGCCATCAGGCGTTACTTAAAAGAGATTATTGGCATTGATGACTATCGCATAACCCGCCGCGAAAAAGGCGTTATTCCGATGGCAACCCTGCCGCCGCGTGACCCGAATTTGACCGGCATTGGTGCAAATGGAGGCGCCATCAGGCCGTCAAGCGGCTATGCTTTTAGCTTTATCCAAAAGCAAATTGATCAGATCATTACCAGCGCAAAACCGGGCCAGCCTTTAACCGTCAAAACACCGCATAGCCAATTTGAATTATTCATGGACGGTATTTTTCTGCGTGTTATCCGCCACCATCCAGCGCTGGCACCGCAGATTTTTACCGCGATGGCAGACCGGCTTACAGGCGATGAGTTTGCCCTTTTCCTTAGTGGCGAGGCAGGGCCGCGCCTATGGGCAAAACTGGTTCTTGCCATGCCAAAATGGCCATTTATTTGCGCGCTTTTTCAAAGTGACAAGGTAGGAAAACCATGATTGAAGGGCTGATCTTACTCGATATGGCAAGCGTGATCGCCTTGCTGTTTGTGGTTTTAATCGGCCTTCCGCATGGTGCCTTTGACGGTGCGATTGCCAATCATCTTGGTGCCGGACGTTCACTTGCTGAAGCGGCAAAATTCATCACCGGCTATTGCGCTGCAACCGGTCTTGTCATTGCGATCTGGATCATGTTTCCCGCAGTCACTTTGCCGCTTTTCCTGATCATTTCGATGGTTCATTTTGGCAGGGGCGATGCATCGGCAAAATCGGGGTCAGTTTTTATGATGCAGGTTCTGCTTCACGGCGGTTTGCCGATTTTCGGCATTATCTATTTCCAGCAAACAAGCGTCATCCCACTATTTGATGCCCTGACAAATGGCGATTCAAATCTGGCAATTTTGACAAGCAATATCATGGTTCCGGTGATGGGGTTAATGGCTGGTCTTTATGGGTTGATGGCCTTTCGTGATGCATCACTTCGCGCCCGATTTGCCGAATTGATTTTGCTTGCCGTGGTTTTTGCGTTCTTGCCGCCGCTGGTCAGCTTTGCATTGTATTTTTGTATCATCCATACTGGCAGGCATATGCGCTGCATCTGGCATGTGCTAGCCTCTTCATCATCGCCAAAGGGGCTTTACAGGCAGGCGGCAAGCTTTACCTTGGCAAGCTGGCTTGTTGGCGGTGCAGCCTTCCTATGGCTTGAGACTGGCGATCTTGACGCGGCTTTGCTGCAAGTTGTTTTCATAGGTCTTGCCGCGTTGACTGTGCCGCATATGATTCTTGTTGATGGATTTTTTGCAAAAGGACAAGGGCACCAAACCGAATGACATTGGATAAAGAGCAAATTTTGACAGGCCAAAAAATAGCCGCTGCCTCGCGCAAAGATGCGCATATTGATCTGGCGCTTGATCCGGCCACAAAATCATCCGGCGATAATGGATTTGACCGGCTGCGTTTCGAACATTGCGCTTTGCCTGAAATCGCGCTTTCAGCGATTGATCTTTCGGTCGAATTTTTGGGCAAACCGCTTTCAGCGCCAATGATGATTGGTGCAATGACCGGCGGTACAATGCGCGCCGAAGCGATTAATCGCGCCCTTGCCGCGGTGGCGCAAGATCATAAAGTTGCCTTTGCGGTTGGCTCGCAACGTGCCGCGCTTGAACTTGGCAAAACCGCTTCAGATCTGCGTGCCATCGCCCCAGATATTCCAATCATTGGTAATTTGGGCGGTATTCAATTGGCACGATCCGGCGGGATTGATCTGGCAAAAGCCGCAATTGACGATTTGCAGGCCGATGCCATTGCGATCCATTTAAACCCGCTTCAAGAGGCAGTTCAGCCTGAGGGCGAACATGATTGGCGCGGCGTGCGTGATGCCATTGCGGCGCTTGTAAAAGCCGATATGGCACCGGTTATCGTCAAGGAAGTTGGGGCTGGAATTTCGGCCAGCCTTGCAAGCGAACTTTTTACCTGCGGCGTTGCGGCGGTTGATATTGCCGGATTTGGTGGCACCAATTGGGCGCGGATCGAAGCGGCACGCCGTGATGATGATATTACGCCTTTTGCGCCATTTCTGGATTGGGGTATTCCCACGCTTGATTGCCTTATGGCGGTTACAAAATCGCGCACCGAAACTTTACGGCATGAGCAGTTGATCATTGCATCAGGCGGGCTTCGGCACGGTCTTGATGCGATGCGCGCCTATTGGCTTGGCGCGGATATGACATCGCTTGCCGGCCCAATGTTAAAACGGCTTCTTGATGATGATAAAACACCATCACCCGATCAGCTTGGGCAATTCGCCGCCCAGTTAAAACAGCAAATGGCATTGACCCTGTTTTTGACTGGCGCGCCAAATCTTGACGCATTCCGTCGCAAACCAGCATGGCTTGATGGTCAGGCTTTGTAAGACACCGCTGGCGCAATCACTCCTTCTCCCCTTTCCTGCAGAAAGGCCCATCCGATGACCGAAACAAAATCCCTTAATTGCGTTGCCATTTTAATGCCTGGTGATATGGGGCATGGATGCGCCACCGTTTTCCGTCAGCATGGAATGCGCGTGATTACCTGCCTTAACGGACGAAGCCAGCGCACCCGCGCCCTTGCCGAAAAAGCCGGCCTTGAAGATATGCAAACGCTTGGCGATGTCATGCAAACGGCCGATCTTATCCTGTCGATCCTGCCGCCGGAATATGCAGTGCAGCAAGCACAAGAAGCCGCCGCAGCGATGAAAGCTGCCAAGGCCTATCCCGATTATGTTGATTGTAATGCGATATCGCCTGCCACCGCCAAAAAGGTGGCTTCGGCCTTTGATGATATGCCGGTCAATTTCATTGATGGCGGCCTGATCGGGCTGAATCCGTTAAAGGAAAATGAAAGAACGCGGCTTTATGTCAGCGGCAGGATGACCGCGCTTGTTCGCCAGCTTGATGGAGGCGGCTTGGTGGTTCGTGATCTTGGCAGCGAAATTGGCCGCGCTTCGGCAATGAAAATGGTTTACGCCAGCAGCACCAAAGGTGCATTTTCACTTTTTGCCGCGGTCGCAGTGATGGCCGAACTAACCGGTTTGCGCGATGAAATCTTCGCCGAACTTGCGGCAAGCCAGCCGCATACAATGGCAACAATCGAACTGATGGCACCGCGCATTCCGCTTGATGCCAAACGCTGGATTTTTGAAATGGACGAAATTGCCAGCACCTATGATGCCTATGGCATGACCGCGCATTTCCATCAGGGCGCAGCCGATATCATGAAACTTGCCAATCAAACACCGCTGGCAAGCGAGACCCGAGAAACGGCGCAAGATAATCGCGCGCTTGCCGATGTTCTGCAACTCTATGTTGATGCGTTGCGGGCAGAAGGTTAATGCTGGCTTTGGAGTCACGCGATTGACCCACCGGGATTTACCCTCAAAACGCGTTAAATAAAACTGGTCAAGCAAAACTGGTCAATTGGCACTTTGTGCCTTGACCCGCTGGTGATTGTCTTATCAATTAAACTGTGGCTAACAACAGGATATGAGACAGGCGAATGACAGGTGCAATTTGGGCCTTGGCCTATGAGATTTCAAATGACGATCGCGAAACCTATCTTGACTGGTTTCACCGGATTCATATTCCAGAAAAGCTGGCCCGACCCGGATATCGCTGGGCCGCCCATTTTGAAGGCAGCACCAGCACGCCTGACACCCATAGCTATATTGCGTTATTTGGCGGTATCTCAACCCGCATATTCCTTGACCCCAGTCCGGCGCAGCTGAAGACAAAACAAGATGATTTAACTCGTGAGATGATGGCGCAGCGGCGCAATCCCTTTGCCACAATTCTGGTGCATGAATGGAGCGATAGCAGCACGCCAAGCACAAGTAGTGATCATATGATGGCAGTGGAGCCCATCAATTCTGACCGGCTTGATTTTCTGGTGATTAATGTAATTGAACAGGGCGAAGAGAGTGGCGCATGGATAGTACAGAATTTTCTGCCAAAGCTGCAAGGCAACAACCCGGATGCCGCTCACAATGACGCCATTACTCATAAATTTTTTAGCGTCACCGGGCCACCAGCGCATGTCCTGTTTCATGAAACAAATCAATCCGGATTTATCGATGATGTCATCAATTTCGATTTGGAAGCGCAAATCTCAAGTGACGGTATCAAAAAAACATCCGTTCGCCATCAATCTGGCAAAAAGATATGGCCCGTTTGATTGAGTCTTTTAGTTTGCAGGCGTTGCCGGTATCAAGTTTCAACGCCCACGATAACCACCAAAGAGATCTAAATCAGACACAAATTGGCTAGCATTATGTCAGTCATGATTATCCCCTTTTGCCAACAAGGCAGCGAAAGGCTGGGCTGAGTTGAAATTACCCATCAAATTGGGTGAGTGAAAAATTCATCTACTAAAACAATGTAATTTAGAGTTAATCACTAAAAATGATGAATAAAAAAGTGCTTTTTGATGAGAATATGACATTTAATTGATATAAAATTACGGCTGTTGTCACGTTAGTCGACTTATGGCCTAGCACTGGTCTGTTGACTAAATAGTTTAAAGTTCCGTAACTTTAAAATGAAGGTTGGGGGGGGGGCATGATCAATGTGTGAAATTTTTGCCAGTCAGCCACAAGACTCTTATGAGCCAATTACGCGTAATATACGTCTTAATGGACAAAGCACGTCAATTAGGCTGGAGAGGTCGTTCTGGGCAATCATAGACGCTATGGCGGAAGAAGAAGGCGTGTCGACCCCTACGTTTTTGTCGACGCTTCATTCAGAAGTTCTTGAAATACACGGTGAAGCAAAAAATTTCACGTCATTATTACGATGCTCGTGTGTTAAAAAAATGCAGCTTATTACATTGAATTCAAGTTCAAATTTGTTTGTACGATCAGCTGAAACAAACGAGAAATTGAAAAATTTTTTCCCATAAAGTGCCTTTGTAGTAATGTGATACTACCACGCACCAAATTCCTCTCCATAAGATTTTAGCAGCCAGAAGGTCAAAAAATCAGGAGGGAAGAGTTGGCTAAAGCAATACATTCGATGATCCGCGTTCTTAATGAGGCCAAATCAGTGGCCTTTTATGAGGCGGCGTTTAATCTCACAGTTGCCGATAGATTAGATTTTGAGAGCTTTACGCTGGTCTATATGAGCAACCCTGAGACTGAATTTGAATTAGAACTCACCATCAATAAAGGCCGAACAGAAGCCTATGAACTAGGTGATGGCTATGGCCATTTGGCTGTCAGCGTAGATGATATCGACGTTGAACATGCGCGTTTTGAAGCAGCAGGACTTAAGCCAAGAAAGCTCGTTGAATTTGAGCAGAATGGGGTGCTTTTGGCAAAATTTTTCTTTGTTCAAGACCCAGATGGTTACGAGATCGAAGTGCTTCAAAGACATGGACGCTTCAAATAGGAAAATAGGGAATAAGGGAGGAAATAATGAGTTACGTCAAATCACTCACAAGACGAGATTTGCTTAAGACGAGTGTCGCCGCTGGTTCACTGCTAGTCATTGGTGGTGGTTTTGTTGCCGCATCAAATGCAGCTTGGGCACTGGAAGTCACACATCTGAAGTCGAGCACAATGGCAACCCTCATCCAAATGGCACGAGATATATACCCTCACGACAACATTGCAGATGAGTTTTATGCCGCCGCTGTAAAAGGGTATGACACGGCCGAGTCGAAAGGGCCAGTTGAGGAAGGTATCGCAGCCTTGAATGCCGCCGCCACAGGTCGTGGACATGCAAGCTATCTTGCCACTGGCTGGGAACGCGACCGCGTTGATACTCTTCGCTCAATGGAATCCAGTCCGTTTTTCCAGCAAATTCGCGGCGGATTAATCACTGGCCTATACAACCAAAAAGCGGTTTGGCCTGTGTTTGGATATGAGGGTGAGAGCTTTAGTAAAGGCGGTTACATCGATCGCGGCTTTAATGATATTAAGTGGGTATAGGGGGGTAATATGTCTGTATCTTTCGATAAAAAGGACGGCAATGTCGTAGTTGTAATCGGCACTGGACCTGGTGGAGGCGTATTAGCCAGTGAATTGGCTCAAAAGGGCGTCAAGGTCGTGGCTTTAGAGGCTGGAGGCCGGCATGGCCCTGAAGATTTCGTCAATGATGAATGGGCGAGTTTTGGCCAGATTTCGTGGCTGGATAGTCGTTCAACTTCTGGAAGCTGGCGCGTTGCTAAGGATTTCTCCGGTTTGCCTGCATGGATCGTTAAAGGTGTTGGTGGCTCAAGCCAGCATTGGGCGGGTGCATCACTGCGGTTTCAAGAGCATGAATGGAAAACCCAGACTGTCTACGGCAATGTAACAGGTGCTAGCCTGCTTGATTGGCCAATTGATGCTAAAACCATGGATCCCTATTACACAAAGGCCGAAGAAAAACTTCGCGTTACGCGCACGGGTGGCCGTAAAGGGCTTCCGGGTAACAATAACTACAAAGTGTTTGAGGCTGGTGCTAAAAAACTCGGTTATAAAGATGTTCATACCGGACGCATGGCAATCAACTCAAAAGACTATGATGATTTTGTTGCGTGTCAGCAGACAGGTTTCTGTTTCCAAGGGTGTAAATGGGGGGCAAAATGGTCAGCAGGCTATAATGAGATTCCTGTTGGTGAAGCCACTGGAAACCTTGAGGTCCGGATCAATTCGCAAGCATTGAAGATTGAACATGACGCATCTGGTAAGGTTACGGGCGTTATTTATGCCGATGCTGATGGAAAACAGCATGTTCAAAAAGCGCGGATTGTTTGTGTTGCTGGCAACTCAATCGAAAGCCCTCGCTTGCTGTTGAACTCGGCGTCATCAATGTTCCCTGATGGATTGGCCAATTCTTCTGGCCAGGTTGGCCGAAACTATATGCGTCACATGACGGGGTCTGTTTATGCGACCTTCGACAAACCGGTTAAAATGTGGCGGGGCACCACTATGGCAGGCATCATCCAAGACGAAGCTCGGCACGACCCATCTCGCGGGTTTGTTGGCGGCTATGAATTGGAAACATTGTCGCTTGGTATTCCATTTATGGCGGCGTTCCTCGATCCTGGCGCTTGGGGACGCGAGTTCACGTCAGCTCTTGATCAATATGAGAACATGGCGGGGATGTGGATTGTTGGTGAAGACATGCCGCAAGAAACAAACCGTGTTTCGTTAAATTACGATGTTAAAGATCAGTTTGGCTTGCCAACCCCCAATGTCCATTTTGACGATCATCCAAACGATATCGCAATGCGTAACCATGCCTATAAGCAGGGTGCCGCAGTCTATGATGCCGTGGGTGCGGTCAGAACATTTCCAACACCGCCATACCCGTCTACACATAACCTTGGCACTAACAGAATGTCGGCTAAGGCGCGTGATGGGGTTGTCAATAAATGGGGGCAAACGCACGATATCAAGAATCTGTTCGTATCGGATGGCAGCCAGTTTACCACTGGAGCCGCCGAAAACCCGACATTGACAATTGTCGCGCTTGCAATTCGTCAGGCGGAACGGATTGCGTCAGAGATGTCTAAAGGCAATATCTGATTGAATTGAAATTTGAGAAAAGCGCCGCATTTTATGCGGCGCTTTTTTATTCAGTATATTTGGCACTTTGCGCTAACAGCCCGTGAACTGTGTGGAAAGACAGCAGCGAAATAAAAATTTCCATCTAAAAATGAAATATAGAACCGGTCATAATCGGCCTGCCAATCAGTCAGTCTCTCAAATCGCGAGATCTTGAATGCGTTGGTTCCATCGGTAAATCCATTGATGCCGAACGCCACCATATCTTTTGATACGGTCATTCTAAATGTTTCATTTTTTGACGTGGTAATTTTGTGTCGTTCCGTCTGCAGAATTTGCGTCGTCTCACAATAGATCGGTGTTTTGGCCTGACCGGTTGAAATGGCCGATACAAATAGACCTGTCGCCAGAAATAATGTTGATATGGAATTGCGCATAACCGCCTCGATCAGTTGAGTATCATTGTTCAAAACAACACCAACAGACAACGGTAACATCATCTGGGGCATATGACGACATTGCCAACTCCCAACGGCTGTCACTTGCGATAGGATGTTTCATAGCGTGATGATGTTTCATAATAGTCATCAAAGCCGATCCGGTGTCGCAGTTCGGAGAAATCCATCAGACCAGCATTTTGCCGTGTGTCGGTTTTGATGTGTTCAAGCGCTAATTTCATCGCCTGCATGGATGCTGCCAAAAGGGTCAATGGATAGACCGCCATCTGATAGCCGATCTCTTCAAGTGCGCCCATCGGCAAATCAGGTGTCAGGCCGCCCTCAACAATATTGGCCAATTTGCATCCCGGTACCTCGCGGCAAAGTGTGCGCATTTCATCAATTGATTTTGGCGCTTCAATAAAAATAATTTCGGCGCCCAGCTCGTGATACCGCTGCCCACGATAGATAGCCTCGCTTAACCCATGCGTGTGATTGGCATCGGTACGCCCCATGATGACGATATCAGTATCCTCGCGGCTGGCATCAACTGCCGCCTGAATTCGGTCAAAGGCTTCCTCGCGACCGACAACATCTTTGCCCGGCGTATGCCCACAGCGTTTTGGCGATAGCTGATCTTCGATCAGTACGCCGGCACATCCAACTCTGGCAAAGCCACTGACCGTGCGATAGACGTTCATCGCATTGCCATAGCCAGTATCGCCATCAACGATAACCGGAATTGTTGATGCTTCGGCGACGTTGCGGGCTTGATCCAGCACTTCGCCATAAGACATTAACCCAAGATCAGGCGCACCAATACGCGAGGCTGATGCAGCAAAGCCGGACATGAAGCTAAGGTCAAAGCCTTCCTGCTCAATCATCTTGGCCGACAAACCGTCAAAGCAGCTTGGCATTGGCAAAAACTTTCCCAAAGCAATTTTTTGGCGCAGAGTCTCGGCCATCTTGTTCATGTTTTTAGGTGCCATCACGTCGCACGTCCCTTATCAGATATTACAGTTTAAACGGTATGTAGAGCGCCAAATCCGGCCAGATATACATCACGAAAACGGTGAAAAGCATCAGCGCCAAAAATGGTAATACACCCTTGGCAACATCGCCAAGGGGCGCTCCCGAAACCGATTGTATAACATAAAGATTAAGCCCGACAGGCGGCGTAATCAGCGCGCATTCAACCATGATCACCATAAAGATACCAAACCAGATCGGGTCAATGCCCATATTCATAGCCGCCGGCAATAATACCGGCACCATGATAAGCACCATCGAAAGGGTTTCAAAAACCAGCCCCATCGCAATGAGCACAATACAGACCACAAGAATAAACATGGCTTTGCTGTCGATCAGCAATTGAATCGCCATCGAAATTTCCTGTGGGATACGGTAAAGGGTGATAGCTTTTCCAAAAATCTTGGCGCCCGCAATAATAATCAGAATCGCAGCGGTGGTAACCATCGCCTCAAAAACCGCTTTTTTGAAATTAGCAAATGACAATGAGCGCAAAATCCCAACCGTTAGGATTAGCGCTAACGCAAAGCCAACGGCGGCGGCCTCCGTCGGAGTGAATACTCCTGTGTAAATGCCCCCAAGGATCAATGCTGCCAGCCCGATTGTTGGGGCAACCTTGATCATGCTTTGGCGACGCGCTTGCCAGCTCGCCGGCGCACTTGGCGTGTAGCCACCAAAGAAATGCGCGTAGATAATCGAAAACAAGATGAATAATCCAATCAGAAATACGCCTGGCCCGATCCCTGCAAGGAATAATGCGATCACGCTTTCTTCAGTGATAAAACCATACACAATCATCGGCAGGCTTGGCGGTATCAAAATGCCCAAAGTACCGCCAGCGGCAAGCAACCCATAAACAAATTTCTTGTTATAGCCGCGCTCGATCATCTCTGGAATTGCGACAACGCCAATCGTTGCGGCGGTGGCCACAGACACTCCCGAAATAGCGGCAAAAATACCGCAGGATACGATGGTTGCAATTGCTAGACCACCTGGCCAGTGACCAACCCACGCCTGAACGGCAGAATAGAGGTCTTTGCCACAACCACCATAGAGTAAAATATTACTCATCAAGAGGAAAAGCGGTACAGCTAGAAGAATGAACCCATCCAGTGTAGACAGGATTGCTTGGGGTGCCATAAGCGGTGAGAACCCGCCGGTTACCAGAAGTCCAAGTCCGAGACTGCCAAGGGAGAAAGCGACCGGTAGGCTGGCAAGCAGCAAACCAAACATTAAACCAAGAATGATGACGAGTTTCATTCGTGCCCTCCCGTGGGAATAGGGAGCCCGTCAATCAATTTTTTAATTTCAATGATGGCTTGAACAGCAAGACAAAAAAAGAATAACGGAACGGGTAATTCAGCTATCCAGATAGGTAAATCCATTAGGCTGCCAGTGGTCCGGCCGCGTTCAAATGAGTCATAAAAAATATCCCAACCATAAATCGTCACATAAACACAAAAAGCAATCAAAACGCACATGGTTATAACCGCGGTAATACGCTGTGCAATGTCGGGTAGCTTTGCGGTGATCGCATTGATCTGGATGTTGCGCCGATAGCGTAAAATCCAAGGCATTGCGAGTAATGTACCATAGATCAGGCATAACTGACTGAATTCGGCCGCCCATTTAGTTGGCGACAGAAAGAAATAGCGCGCGATAACCTCAAAGCTTAACATCAGCCCTGACAACACAAAGAGCCATGCTGCAATCCATGCAAACAAGGTCATTAGGCGCTCAAAATTTGAGATATATGACGTCATTAGAAAATCCATAAAAAGAGACTTGACCCATAAAAAAAGACCCAGGCCGGTATCAAAGCCGGCACCGGGTTGGTTATGGGTTTAGAGTTTTGACGCAGCTTCCAAAAGCTGTGCGCCCAACGGGCCAGCCTTAGCCTTATACTGCTCATAAACCGATGAAGATGCTGCCTTGAATGCTCTGATGTCGGCATCAGAGGGGGTCACAACCTTCATGCCATTTTCCTTGGCAACTTTATAGGCATCTGCCTCAATCTCAGCGATATAGTTGCGAACATGTGCTTCGGCAACACCAGCGGCATCACCAATAATTTTACGTTGGCCATCGGTCAACTTGTCCCACCACTTTGAATTTACCACAACGATAAATTCGATGTCGGCATGGTTAGTAATGGTGATGGTATCCATCACTTCATAGAGTTTGCGTGACTTAACGCCAGAAACCCCAGTCATGCCAGCGTCAACGGTACCTCGCTGATAAGCAAGATATTGCTCCGATCCAGAAACCAATGTTGCAGCCCCGCCTGTTGCTTCGACAAATTGGCCGAGTGTCTTTCCAAAAACTCGCACTTTTTTGCCTTTCATGTCATCAGGGCTTGCAATTGGCCCGCCTTTTGACAGCATGATCGCACCACCATAGGCTTGCCACCAAAGAACGGTTGAGCCAGTCCCCTCGATAGCCTTATCGATTGGCCCACGAATAGCGGATCCCTTGGCCACTGCCTTACGGACTTTTTCCTCAGAATTGAATAAAAATGGTTGATAGAAAATATCAACTGCTGGCACGTCACCAACATAGCGTGTTAGAGAGGCGACACCGGCCTCGATTGCACCCGATCCAACTGCTGCTGGCACTTCCTTGTCCTTATATAACTGCGCTGAGTCGTAAATCTGAACTTCAATATTTCCATTTGATTTTGCTTCAACCTCCTTTTTGAAAAGCTGAAGATTCTGTCCTAAATGGCTTTTCATTGGCAGTTGCAATGAAATCCGCATGGTTACGTCAGCGGCAAACGCCGATGCAGACATCAAAAGGGCCACTGACCCCGCAGCCAATGTGGTTAGCAACTTATTCATTTTAATACTCCCTCGTTTTTCAATCTTTGTGAAGATAAGCCTACATAAGTTCACTCAAATAGAAACATCTAAACACCAGATAGGTTAATGAAATCATCAATTTCAACTTTTCTAAAAACTCTGGCAAATATCACGAGCGTTTTAGCACCGCTTAAATAACAATCGTACGGGCAGTCTGTGATTTAACTCGGCGCAGAGGAATTGATGACTCGATTGATGCAACCCCCTCAGTTCGTGTCAACTCGCCAAGCAAGAATTTTTCATAATCCTCAATATTTTGCGTAACCACTCGAAGCAGGTAGTCATAACTGCCTGTCATCAGCCAACAGTCAACCACCTCAGGCATGGTGCTAATCCGGCGTTCAAACTTTGCAAGGTTGTCGTCAATCTGTTTTTCAAGCCGAACTGAAACAAACACCGAAAAGCTAAAACCCAAGCGCGTTTCATCAATGAGTGCCGTATAACCAGTGATAATCTTGTTATCTTCGAGCTTTTTCACACGGCGTGCTACAGGCGTTTGGCTTAGGTTAACACGCTCACTCAACTCATTGATTGACATACGTCCATCAAGCGTCAAGTGGTGAATAATACGACAGTCAAAATCATCAATCATTTTTACTACTTATGTTATAATTATTAGTGATAATCACTATAAATATCACACCTGACCATTAATATAAGTAATATTTCTATCTAAATCTACATTAATATCCTCTCATATTTTGATGGGAGAGCGCAGTGATGACATACCACATAGACTTTGCAAGGTTGCGACAAGTTGAGGCACGGCTTTTGTGGCTCTCACACTGGATGATCCACTATGCCAATCACCTACGGCAAAATGAAGATGACATCAAAGTTGGAGGGCACCAAGCAAGCAGCGCATCAATGGTGTCTATCCTGACAGCCTTATATTTTGCAGCTCTAAGGCCTGAAGACCGAGTTGCAGTAAAGCCGCATGCCTCACCACTATTTCATGCCATGCAATATTTAATGGGCAATCTCAACCTCGAGTTATTGAAGAATTTTCGTGGCTATGGGGGAGCGCAATCATACCCATCCCGCACCAAAGATGCTGACGACGTAGATTTTTCCACTGGCTCGGTTGGGCTTGGAGTTGCGATGACTAGTTTTGCCTCACTTATGCAGGACTATGTGAGTGCCAAACAGTGGGGCAGCAACGTAAAGCTTGGTAGAATGGTTGCGTTGATGGGTGACGCAGAGCTTGATGAGGGTAATATCTATGAATGCCTTCAAGAAGGTTGGAAACATAACCTCCGCAACACCTGGTGGGTAATTGATTACAATCGTCAATCCCTGGATGGCATCATTCATGAAGGCTTATGGGAACATGCTGAAAAGATATTTACGGCCTATGGCTGGGATGTAATCCGGCTTAAATATGGTGTCTTGCAGCGGGCAGCTTTTGATGAGCCTGGTGGCAAAAAGCTAAAAGGTTGGATTGACGACTGTCCCAATCAGGATTACGCGGCACTGACCTATATGGGGGGTAAAGTTTGGCGGGAACGCCTGCTTAATGATCTTGGTGATCAGGGTGATTTTACTGAATTTCTTGATCGACGGAGCGATGATGAACTTGGATGCTTAATGGAGAATCTGGGGGGGAATTGCGTCGAAACAATGGCGAAAGAGTTTGCCGAGATTAATCATAACCGACCAGTGTGTTTCTTAGCATATACAATCAAGGGATGGGGGACACCAATAGCAGGTCACAAAGACAACCATGGTGGTCTAATGACCCTTAACCAGATGCAGAAATGGCAATCCAATATGGGCATTCGCGAAGGCCACGAATGGGATCGGCTCGAAGCTGTTGCTGATAAGGCTAGCTTTCAAAGATGGTTGGGCCAGGTGCCCTTTTTCCAATCTAAAAATCGTCGCTTTGATGACACCATATTTAGAGTCCCTTCGCTGGCACTTGATAAATCTAAATCAGCTTCGACGCAGGCATCTTTTGGTAAAATTTTGGATACCATTGCTCGTGGCGATGACGAGATTGCAGAACGAATTGTCACCTTAAGCCCCGATGTCTCCGGCACTACTAGCCTGGGCTCTTGGATCAATCGCAAAAAGTTGTTTTCACGCCAACCAATCCGAGATGCCTTTAAAGATGCAAAGATCCCATCAACAGCCAAATGGGAGTTTGATTCCAGTGGTCAGCATATTGAATTGGGCATAGCCGAAATGAACCTATTTCTGGCACTCGCCGCAGCTGGCTTATCATCATCACTATTTGGCAAACGGCTTTTGCCAATCGGCACGGTTTACGACCCATTTGTTTGCCGTGGACTAGATGCCTTAAATTATGCGTGTTATCAG